>NZ_JBIWNS010000001.1:0-1073180 GCF_044767325.1 Herbaspirillum sp. NPDC101397 | reverse complement strand
GCCATTTTGGGTGCGATGCAGGTCTCGCAACAGGGCGACCTGGCCAACTGGATGATCCCGGGCAAGATGGTCAAGGGCATGGGCGGCGCGATGGATCTGGTGGCCGGTGTCGGTCGTGTGGTGGTGCTGATGGAGCACGTGGCCAAGGGCAAGGACGGCAGCATCTCGCAAAAGATCCTGAAGCAATGCAATCTGCCGCTGACCGGCGTGGGCGTGGTCAATCGCATCATCACCGATCTGGGTGTCATTGACGTGACGCCGGGCGGCCTGAAGCTGATCGAGCTGGCCACGGGCGTGACCAAGGAAGACGTGATCGCCGCCACTGAAGCCGAACTCGACGTCAGCGCGGTATAACGAAAGAGGAAGCAAAGACGGCGCCGGTTGAGCAATCATCCGGCGCTTTTTTACGATCCATCATCAATCAGACAACGAATCATCAAGGACAGGTATGCGCGAGATTGCGAGCATTGAAGCACTGCATGAACTGGCCGGCCAGGAAGTGGCGGTCAGCGACTGGATCGAAGTCACTCAAGAACAGGTCAATCTGTTCGCCGACGCCACCGGCGATCATCAGTGGATCCACGTCGACGTCGAGCGCAGCAAGCGCGAATTGCCGTTCGGCGGCACGGTCGCGCACGGTTTCCTGACGTTGGGGCTGCTGCCGAAAATCATGGGCCAGAGCATTTCCATGGGCAACGTCAAGATGCTGCTCAACTATGGCCTCAACCGCGTGCGCTTCCCGTCGCCGCTGCCGGTCGGCAGCAAGGTGCGCGGACGCATCGTGTTGCAGTCGGTGGAAGAGATTCCCGGCGGCGCGCAAGTGGTGTGGGAAATCACCATGGAACGCGAAGACGCCGACAAGCCGGTGTGCGTTGCCGAGTTCATCGTGCGCCGCTACTGATCGCAGCGAGTCAGTTCTTCAACGCTGGTTCGGGAATCACCAGCGGGCCGCAATTGCTGTCGGTCACGAAGATCGCCAGCAGTTGCGCCGGTTTGGCCGGATCGGGATTGCCGGCCATCGCGTGCAGCGCGTACGGCGCCTCCATCCAGGTCTGGCCCTTCTGATAATTGACGACGGGTCCGCCTTCCATCTGCGAACGCACGGTTCCTTCTATCACGATCGCTGTCACGGATCCCGGATGCCGATGCGGCGCGGAATAGGCTAGCGGCGGAAAATCCACCATCATCGTCGTGATCGATTTGCCGGGTGCGTTGGGCAGCGGTTCGCAGGAAATCACTTTGACGCTGGTCGCGGCGGCCGTCCCGGGAGTTGTCACACCGCCGCCACCGGTCGCTGCTAGTTGTGCACTGGAAAACGGCAGGACATCCGCGCCGGCGCCGATGCAGATATCGGCGATCCAGCGGCCGGCAGCTTGGGGAACCGGCGATTGCGTCAGCAGCAATGCGCCGACGGCGCCGAGCAAGACGAGGCGATAGCCATGGCGGCGCGTTGGCAGAGAAGACAGCGGCAAGTTCACGATTGGACACCATACGGTGAGCGGAAGGCAGGATTCCATTCGAGCACACGGCGCGCTTTCTGATTGCTTGCCTCGGTATTGTCTTCAGTGATGTTGAACACGCCGGATGCATTGCTTTGCAGGGCCAGCAAAGCGGCCTGCGCGGCGGCGGCGACATGGACCGGGCTGGAGCCTCGCGGTTCGGCCGACCAGGTGCCGGGACCGTAGAGTTGGCCATAGCGCAGCACGGTTCCCTTCAATCCGGCCGTTTGCAAAACCTGTGCTTCCAGCGCCACTACGCCGCCGACGCTGACACGGCGCAGTCCTTCCGCATCAACGTCCAGCGGATGTTCTTCCAGATAGGGTTTGTCGCCGGGGGCGTAGGCCCAGGCGATGCTTTGCGCGATCAGGCGCGTGGCGCCGGCGGCCTGCGCGGCGGCGACCAGGTTGCGGGTACCTTCAGCGCGGATGCGGGCGTTCCCTGCGGCAGCTTGCGCCATTGCCTGCGGATCGGGCAGGCGGGGCAGGTCGGTCAGTTGATGAATCACCACGGATGGCGCGATACGGATCAATTCCGACTTGAGAGCGTCGGCGTCGAATACGTCGATCATCACGGGAATCGCGCCCAGTTCGCGCAAGGCATTGGCGCGGGCCTGGCGACGCGTGCCGCCGTGGACGGTGTAACCCGCGTCGCGCAACAAAGGGATCAGCACGGTGCCGATGGCGCCGGTCGCACCGGCCAGGAATATCGTTTCGCTCATCATCTTTCCTTGTGATAGATGTCACAAGTGTATGAGTGCGGTCGTCCGGTAAAAAGGGCCAAAAACGTCTGAAAGAACTGGGCCAAGATCGGGCGCACAACGATGAAGCGGGAGAGGCGGAGGAGCAGGGAATGCCGGGCAGTGCGAGAGACTGCCCGGCGGGCGGGGCAACGGATCGATCAGCGCTTCTTGTATTGCGAATTGCCGAACAGGATGTCGCGCGCCTTGTCGTCGGTCAGCGCCTTGCGTTTGTCGGCCAGCACGGTGACGCCGCGTTGCACGGCTGGACGTTCGCTGATGGCGTCGAACCAGCGTTGCACGTTGGGGTAGTCGCTCAATTCGATGCCTTGGTTCTTCCACGAGCGGGTCCAGGGGAAGCTGGCGATGTCGGCGATGGTGTATTCGTCGCCGGCCAGGTAGGCGGTCTTGGACAATTGCTTGTCGAGCACGCCATACAGGCGCTTGGCTTCATTGGAGTAGCGATTGACGGCGTACTCGATCTTTTCCGGCGCATAGATGCGGAAATGGTGGGCCTGGCCGAGCATGGGGCCGAGGCCGCCCATCTGGAACATCACCCATTGCAGCACATTGTATTTTTCACGGTCGGTGGAACCGAGCAGCTTGCCGGTTTTGCCGGCCAGGTAAATCAGGATCGCGCCCGATTCGAACAGCGAAATCGGTTTGCCGTCGGGACCGTCCGAATCGAGGATCGCGGGGATTTTGTTGTTCGGCGAAATCTTCAGAAACTCATCGGTGAACTGATCGCCGGCGCCGATATCGATGGCGTGTGCGCGATAGTCCAGGCCGAGTTCTTCCAACATGATGTGGACCTTGTGGCCGTTGGGTGTGGCCCAGCTGTATACGTCAATCATGGTCTTCCTTATGAGGCGAAATGGTGATGAAAAACAATCGTAAACGGAGAGCGGTTCTCCTCTGAAGTCGTCAGGAGAAGTGCCGGGCTAGTGTAGCCCAAGCGTTGCAAACGCGCAGGGGGAGAGGCATTTTTACGGCCGTTCCGGAGAACTACTTTTTGCGCGAAAAACGCTGCAAAAGCGGGTAGCTGCGCAGCCTGGTGTAAGCACGGAACAGCACGACGGAGCGGGCGCGCGGCGAGATCTGGATGGCGTTGTGGAGGATTTTTTCCTGCGGTTGCCAGCGCAGCTTGGACTGATCGCGTCCGGTCGACAAATTGACGCCGCTGAAACCTTGCGCGATGGCCCAGCGCATGGTTTCAATTACCAGCGTGGTCATGAGGCTGTAGGAGCGCCAGCGCGGATCGTAGCCTGAATAATAAAGATACAGCTGGTCGCCCATCGCGAAGCCGATGCGCGTGGCGGCAACCTTGCCGTCGATGCGCAAGCGGAACACGCGCAGCCGGTTTTCGCGCGCCAGCATCATGGCGTGATCCGAGAGAAAGCTGCGGCTCTTGCGATCGCGGAAGGCGTCGGCATGCGGCACACCTTCAGCGCTGCGCGCACGCAAGGTGTGCAGGCGATAGAAATCGGCCAGCGCCGGCGCCACATCGACAGGCCGTTCGACTACTTCGAAGGTGTGTTGCAAGCCGTCGCGACGCAGCGAGTTGAAACATTTACGGATCGCTTCCTTCATGTTGCGCGACAGGCTGGCTTTGAGGGTATCCCAGTCGGGCGGCAAGGTCCGGTAGCACATTACGCGCGCTTTCGGCTGATCAATGCCGGCAGAGGATAGTTGCTGCGCCTGCTGCGGCGACAGTCCTTGCCATTCGATCCAGTCCCACAAATGCCGGTGCGCGAGCAGATAGGCTTGCAGCGTGGCGAGCACGGCGTCGCTGTCGTCGGGGTGGCAGATCAGGCCACGGACTTCGGTAATGTTGGGATCAGCGCCGAAGAATTGCAGCACCTTGACGCCAAATGCGCCGAGGCCGGGACGCACGCTGATCATCATCGGCGCCACCGCCACCAGCTTGCCGTGAGCGTCGCGCAGTGCGAAGGCGTGCAGGCGGTCGTGGATAAGCAGGCGGCGGGCGCGCAGATGACGCCACCAGTGGAGGTTCCAGTCGGGTTCTGCAAACGGATGCTGCAGCGGCAGGGTGGCGCACAAGGCATTCCATTCGGGCGTCAGCGCCGCCAGCTCGGTGTCGGTGTGTATGGTCGTGAGCGTGCGCGCCGTCGTGGCGATGTCGTTGCGACGTGTGTCCGTTTGGTTGCCTTGCATGTTCTCCTGACCCGATGAAGACAATGCAGCCATAGCGAAAGAAGGATGGGAGGAATTGCGGGCAGTCGCACTGCACTTCCACCCTGGTTGCAGGTAGTGCTATTGCTGTTGCTATCGCGGTCGGATCAGATTGCGCCGGGACGCTTGGTTAGCAATGCATGTCTTTCCAGCGAGAAATATTCCGCCAGTGTAGTGCCGGAAGCGCTGGCGAGCAATATTTTGAGTTGTTCAAACGCAGCCGGTGTCGTTGCGGCCAACTGTTCGCCCCACGCCAGCGCCTTGTCCAGCGCGTCGCCGTCGGAGGTCAGGCGGTTAACGATGCCGGCGGCATGCAGTCGCGCAGCCGGTAACGGAGCGGCGTCCAGCAGGATCTCGGCCACCCATTGCGGCGGCAGGGTTTTGGGCAGGAACCAGCCGGCGCCGCCGACCGCCCAGGTGCCGACCTGCGAGGGTGAAATGCCGAATGCGGCATTCTGTCCCGCCACGATCAGGTCACAGCCCAGCGCGAGCGAAAAGCCGGCGTCGAGCGCAGCGCCTTCGACTGCGGCAATCACCGGCTTGGGAAAGCTGCGCAGCATCTCGATGAGGTTCTGCAGGGCTTCCAGGGCCGCGATCTGCGTCGCCAGATCCTTGCCCGCTTCAACGCCGCCGCAGAAGTCTTGCTCGGCGCCGGTCAGCACCAGCGTGCGCACGGAGTCGTCTCGCTCGGCCTTGGACAGCGTCTCGATCGCCGCCGCCAGGACATTGCTGTCCACGGCGTTGCGCTGGCCGGGATTGGCGAAGGTGAGGATCAAGGTGGCGTCGTTGCGGCTTGCTTTGAGTTCGGCTGTCATGGATGGGCGTTGTTATTGTTGCGACGGTTTACAGCTTGGCCAGGCGATCCAGCGCCAGGCGCAGCGTCTCGTCCTTCTTGGCGAAACAGAAGCGCACGATGCCGGATTCCTTGGGCGTGTTGTAGAACGCCGAGACGGGAATCGCGGCGACGCCGATTTCCGTGGTCAGCCATTTGGAGAATTCCGCCTCCGACAAATCCGAGATCGCGCCGTACTCGACGCACTGGAAGTAAGTGCCGTCCGACGGCAGCAGCTTGAAGCGGGTGTTCTTCAGGCCGTCGCGGAACAGGTCGCGCTTGCGCTGGTAGAAGGCAGGCAGTTCGACGTAAGGCGCCGGATTCTTCATGTACTCGGCGATGCCGTATTGCACCGGCGTGTTGACGGTGAAGACGTTGAACTGGTGCACCTTGCGGAACTCGGCGGTCAGCGCGGCGGGTGCGGCGACGAAACCGATCTTCCAGCCGGTGACGTGGTAAGTCTTGCCGAAGCTGGAGTTGATGAAGGTGCGCGGCGCCAGCTCCGGATGGCGGCACAGCGATTCATGTGCCTGGCCGTCGTAGACCATGTGTTCATAGACTTCGTCGGACAGGATCAGGATGTCGGTGCCGCGCACGATGTCGGCCAGCGCATTGATGTCGGTCTTCTTGAGAATGGAACCGGTCGGGTTGTGCGGCGTGTTGACCATGATCAGGCGCGTCTTGCTGGTGACGGCGGCGGCGACCTTGTCCCACGGCACGCTGTAGCCGTCGCTGCTGACCGTCATCTGGACGAACACCGGGATGCCGCCGGCCAGCTCGATCGCAGGTACATAGCAGTCGTAGGCCGGTTCGATCACGATCACTTCGTCGCCGGCATGCACGGCGCACAGGATCGAGGTCAGGATGCCTTGCGTGGCGCCGGCGGTGACGGTGATTTCGTTCAGCGCGTCATAGGTGTGGCCGTGCAGCGTCTTGATCTTTTGCGCAATCGCCTCGCGCAACAGCGGCACGCCGGCCATCGGCGGGTATTGATTCAGGCCGGTTTTCATGGCGTTCGTGACGGCGTCGACCAGGGCCGGATCGCAATCGAAATCGGGAAATCCCTGGCCCAGATTGACCGCACCTTTTTCGCTTGCGAGCGCAGACATGACGGTGAAAATGGTGGTGCCGACGCGGGGCAGTTTGGAGACGAGATTGGCTGGCTGGCTCATGGAAATGAATCTGGAAGAAAGCGGAAAGAAAGCATTTTAGCCGGATTTCCGGCGGCGGCACTGGCTTGGTGCAAATCGACGGCGACGATGCGTCAGCCCGGCGGTTGGCGTGGCGCTATGTCGCGATTTCTTCCGCCATGGCGGCATGCCAGCCTTGCGGCGTCATGATGGCGAACATGTTTTTGCGCGCTGTCTTTTTGGCTAGTTTGAGCAAGGCCTTGTCTTTAGTGATTAGGACGCCGGCTTGCGATTGCAGTGCCAGCTCGAGGAATTTCTGGTCGTCCGGATCAGTGCAGACCGGCAGGCCGAACGTATTGACGGCGGCAGTGGGCAGGCAGGTGATCAGGTCATCGAACGCGGCGCGGACGGCCGGCTTGTCTTCTTCCGTGAGCGGCAGGTGCGGGTAGTTGAGCACCACCAGCCATTCCATGCGGCAGTCTTCGCGCGTGACGGCTTCGACACGGCGTTCACGCATGGCTTGCAACAACAATGCCCAGCGCGGATCGCGGAAGACGAACAGGTCCAGGCAGACGTTGGTGTCGAGAACAATTCGAACGATAGGGCGCGGACTGACGGCAGCAGCAATGGCAACTGCAAACGGTGCGCCGCTGGAGGAGGTGATGGCGCTAATTGTCAAAACCGCGGGCTTTCCTGGTGGCGTCCGCAGGTGCGTCGCCGAGGTTGCCACCGCTTTCGACGACGTCGTAACCCTGGTCGGTGAGGCGCCAGAATTGATGGATGTCGACCGCGACAAGGCCGCGATCATGCAGCAGCCGCAGATGATGCTGGATCAGCTCGGGCGGGGTGTTCTGCGTGGTGAGATTGGTTTGAATCTTCTCAATGTCGCCGTAGCTGGTGCCAAAGGTGGACAGTGTGGTGAGGATATCAGTCATCAGAGCTTTGTCGCGTTTCATATCTCCTCCTGGTAGGTGTCGAATCGTGCAGGGGCGGTCCCGTCCTTGGCGTCGCCGGCAGCAGTTGCTGTTGTCGCGGCCGGGCATGGACGATGTCGTCATCCTGCGTTGTTCCATACCCCAGATACTAATCCATGTAGGCCTTATCTGCTCGTCGGGCAATGTTGGTCGCGCAGCTTTTTTGCCTCGTGTTGTACAGCTTGCAAGTTGGCCGCGACGGCAAAAAAAGCCGCGTCGTCATGACGCGGCGATGCCGGCGGTTACTCGTGTTCGCGTGACGGCGCGGTTCAGAACTGCTCCCATGAGTTGCCGTCATCGGCGGTGTTCTGCTTGATCTGGCGCGGCGCCGGAGCGGAGGTTTTTTGCAGGGGCAGCCGGGCGGATGCCGCCGGCCTGGAAATCACCGGGGGCGCCCGGCGTGCGGGAGCTGCGGCGGGAACGACTCGGGCTTGCGCGCTATCGAGCTTGAAGACACTGACTACTTCGGCAAGTTTCGCAGCCTGGTCTTGCAGCGATTGTGCGGCAGCAGCAGCTTCTTCGACCAGCGCGGCGTTTTGCTGGGTGACTTCGTCCATCTGCGTGATGGCCTGGTTGACTTCTTCGATGCCGGCGCTTTGTTCCTGGCTGGCGGCGGTGATTTCGCCGACGATGTCGGTGACGCGTTTGACGCTGCTGACCACTTCGGTCATGGTTGCGCCGGCTTGCGCGACGAGCTTGCTGCCGGTGTCGACTTTTTCAACCGAGTCGTCGATGAGCGCCTTGATCTCCTTGGCCGCCGAGGCAGAGCGCTGCGCCAGGCTGCGCACTTCGCTGGCCACGACTGCAAAGCCGCGACCTTGCTCGCCGGCGCGCGCGGCTTCCACGGCAGCGTTGAGCGCCAGGATATTGGTCTGGAAGGCAATCCCGTCAATAACGCTGATGATGTCGACGATTTTCTTTGATGAGTCGTTGATCGAACCCATGGTGTCGACCACTTGTTCCACCACGCTGCCGCCCTGGATCGCCACTTCCGATGCCGACACCGCCAATTGATTTGCCTGGCGCGCGTTGTCGGCGTTTTGCTTGACGGTCGAGGTGAGTTCTTCCATGGACGAGGCGGTTTCTTCCAGCGAGCTTGCCTGCTGTTCGGTACGGCTGGACAGGTCGAGATTGCCGACCGCGATTTCGTTGGACGCGGTGGCGATGGTGTCGGTGCCCTGGCGCACCTGGCTGACGATCTTGAGCAGGCTGTCGTTCATGGCCTTGAGCGAGGACATCAACTGTCCGGTTTCATCCTTGCTGGACGGCCGGATGTCGGCGGTCAGGTCGCCGTCGGCGACGCGCTGCGCCACATTGACCGCAAGGCGCAGCGGGTTGGAGACGATGCGCGCGACCCACACCGCCATCAGCATGCCGAGCACGATGCAGGCCGCCAGCATGGCGACGATCATGATGCGTGAAGAGTTGTAGGTGGTTTCGGCCGATGTGTCCGCGAGGTCTGCGCCTTCCTGGTTGGCGGCGACGAGCTTGTCGGCATTGGCGAACATCGCCAGGTAGATCGGCGTGGCTTCCTTCATGATGACTTCGCGCGCTTCCTCATTCTTGTTCTGGCGCGAGAGATCGAGGATCTTCTTTTGCAACGCCAGGAAGGCATCGAAGTTTTTCATCAGTTGGGGATAGACGGCTTTTTCGATGTCGGTGTCGATCAGCTTTTCGTAGTCGGCGAGTTTCTTCTTCATGGCTGGCACCATGTCGTCGAGCAGCTTTTCATTGGCGACGAAATCAGCTTCGGTGGAAGAAAGGACATGTTGAAGCTGGACCGAGCGGATGCGCACCAGAAGGACTTTCAATTCAAGCGAGGTCCTGACGCTGGGCAGCCAGTTGGTGGCGATGTCGGTCGATGCCTGGTTGACCTTGCCGAGCTGGACGATGGCAAAAGCGCCGAGCGCGCTGGTCAGCGCCAGCACAAGGATGAAGGAAATCAGCAGCTTTTTGGAAATTTGCAAATCATAGAACCATTTCATAGAGCCTCCCTGTCGGTGGATGTGACGGCCGATGTCGATCGTGCCGCGGCAATGCAATCTTCACTGCTTGTTCTCGGTGCAAATTCCGTATCCATGGGGGCTTGGATTGTTCTCGTTGGATGCCCCATACCGCGTATGACATGAACGTCCATTCTATGAAGAAGTTCAGGGCGCGGGAAAATTTACTTTTTGGTTTGGCGTATTAGCAACACCCGGCAGAGAGGGCGCAACGCGTACTTGTCTGTGCGTCAATGAATGCCAAGGAATGGCCCGTCCCCAGACGGGTGCCGGCGCTTTCGGTATGATGTCGAAAAAATTAACAGGACCCTCTATGCTGATTGTTTTATCGCCCGCCAAATCCCTCGACTACGACACACCCGCAACGACCGACATCCACACCAAGCCCGATTTTGTTGCACGTTCCGCAGAACTGATTGAAGTCCTGAAACAGAAGTCGCCGGCGCAGATCGCCACGCTGATGGGAATTTCGGACCAGCTGGCGACCCTCAATGCGGATCGTTTCGCTTCGTGGTCGCGCAAGTTCACCAGCAAGAACAGCAAGCAGGCCGTGCTTGCCTTCAACGGCGACGTCTATGAAGGCCTTGATGCGGCTTCACTTTCCGCCAGGCAACTGGATTACGTGCAGTCGCATGTGCGCATCCTGTCCGGCCTGTACGGCGCGCTGCGTCCGCTGGATCTGATGCAGCCGTATCGCCTGGAAATGGGCACCAGGCTGCCGAATCCGCGTGGCAAGGATTTGTACGCGTTCTGGGGCGAAGACGTCACCAAGGCGCTCAACGGCGAGCTGGCGGGGCACAAGTCCAAAGTGCTGGTGAACCTGGCGTCGGAAGAGTATTTCAAGGTGGTCAAGCCCAAGGTGCTTGAGGCCAAGGTGATTTCGCCGGTGTTCGAAGACTGGAAGGGCGGCAAGTACAAGATCATTTCCTTCTACGCCAAGCGCGCGCGCGGACTGATGGCGCGCTATGCGGCACTGAAGGGCGTGAACCAGCCGGAGAAACTCAAGAACTTCGATCTCGACGGTTATGCGTTCGATGAGTCCGTGTCCAGCGAAACTTCATGGGTGTTCCGCCGGCGTGTGGAAGCGTAACTTTTCGTTCTGACGAAAATATTTCCGATTTGCAAAGGGGGAGGCGCCTCTCCAGCGCGTGACGGTGCCGTTAAACCATTGGCAAGCGCTCGCGACGCATTATCGCCAGTCGCGGTGCTTGCGACGTTTGCGTTGTTGTGCTTGCCGAGGTGTCGGCCATGTTGAGTCTGAACACGCCGACCACTTGCGCGAGTTTGCCGGCCTGATCTTGCAGTGATTGGGCGGCGGCTGCCGCTTGTTCCACCAAGGCTGCATTTTGCTGTGTCACCTCATCCATTTGCAGGATGCTTTGATTCACTTGTTCGATACGAGTGCTTTGCGTCTGACTCGAACTGGAGATTTCACCGACGATATCGGTCACGCGTTTCACGCTGCTGACGATGTTGCGCATGGTCGCCCCGGCATGCTCCACCAGCTTGCTGCCGGTATCGACCTTGGTCACCGAATCGTCGATCAGCGATTTGATATCTTTGGCCGCACTGGCCGAACGTTGAGCCAGGCTGCGGACTTCCGACGCCACCACGGCAAAACCCCGACCTTGTTCCCCCGCGCGCGCTGCTTCGACTGCAGCATTCAATGCCAGGATATTGGTCTGGAATGCGATGCCGTCGATGACACCGATAATGTCGGAGATTTTCTTTGACGAAGTATTGATGGACTGCATGGTCTCGACTACCTGAGTCACCACTTCGCCTCCCTCCGTGGCGATTTTTGCTGCCGATACGGCCAGTTGATTGGCATGATTCGCACTATCGGCATTCTGCTTGACTGCGATGGTCAAGTCGTTGACTGAGGATGACGTTTCCTGCAAGGAGGAGGCCTGCTGCTCGGTGCGGGAAGACAGGTCCAGGTTGCCGGTGGCAATCTGAGTCGAGGCGGTCGCAATGCAGTCCGTGCCCAGCCTCACCTCGTTGACGATTTTGGAAAGACTGTCGGTCATTGCCTTGAGCGCTAGCATCAATTGTCCGGTCTCGTCCTTGCTGACTGGATTGATTGATGTCGTCAGATCGCCGTCGGCGACACGCTGGGCGACCATGACAGCTTGTTGCAAGGGTTTGACTACCAGCCGGGATACCCATATCGCCATCGCGATCCCTAGGCATGTCGAGGCCAGCAGCAAGCTGAGAATCATGATGCGCGACGACTGGAACGTATCATGTGCCACCTCATCCGCCTCTTTGCTTCCGCTCAGGTTGACGGAGGCGAGGGTGTCGGCATCGCCCAGGATACGAAAATAGAGGGGGGTGAACTCTGCCATGTGAAGCGCGTGCGCCTCGGCCGTTTTGTTCAAGCGCGATATCGCCAGCACTTTTTTCTGGACTGAAAGTATCTCGTTGAACTCACGCGCGAGCTTGGCGATGATGGCTTTTTCGACGTCCGTGTTTGCCAGCGGCCCAAAATCAATGATCTTTTGCCTGATTACACGGTTTTGTTGCTCGAGTTCTTTTTCGTTCTGAACGAATTCTTGCTCCTTGGACGACAGGATGTGCTGGAGCTGGATGGCGCGTACGCGCGACAGGGCGACTTTGAGATCCAGGGCGACCGAAATGCTGGGCAGCCAGTTGGTGGCAATTTCGACGGAAGCTTGATTGACCTTGGCCAGCTGTAAAACCGAAAAGGCACCAAGCGAGCAGGTCAGGCTGAGGATGATGCAAAAGGAAATGAGTAATTTCCGCGAAATTCGCAAATTGTAGAACCATGCCATGATGCGTCTCCAGAAGGTCTGCATTGATGCAGTGCAACGCTGTGCTGCGGGCACAACGGGGTGGCCTTCGGAGAAGCGAGGAGAATGTTGCGACGACGTTTGATGATGACGTTCTGTTATCAAGCATATGTTGGTCGCCGTTTTTTTTCTACTTAAATAACGTTACGAGCCAAAGAAACAGGGGCGTTGACGTAAAAAAACCTCGCATGGCGAGGTTTTCTCATTGACGCAGGTGGCTTACCAGATCTTCCACCAAGGCTTGTCTTTGGCCTTGGGGCCGCCCGTGTAGTAAGGGCTGTTCGGGTAAGTTGCCTGAATTACGCGCTCGGTGTCGTCGCGCAGTTGTTTCTGGCCCATCGCTTCGTACGCACGCATCATGATGAACAGGGCCTCTTCGACGGCCGGTGCATCCGGATATTCCTTCACCGCAGCCTGGGCGCGGTTGACGGCGGATACATAAGCGCCGCGGCGGAGGTAGTAGTTGGCAACGTGGACGTCGTATTGCGCCATCGAATTGACCAGGTATTTCATGCGCAGCAGGGCGTCCGGGGTGTAAGTGCTGTCCGGGAAACGCTCGGCCAGCAACTTGAACGAATCGAAGGCATCGCGTACGGCCTTGGGATCGCGCTCGGTATTGTCCTGGTCGGTGAAGGTGTCGAAGATGCTGGTGCGATCATTGAAATTGATCAGCCCGCGCAGGTAGTACATGTAGTCGACATTGGGATGATTCGGGTGCAGCTTGATGAAACGGTCAACCGCCGCCAGGCCTTGCGGCTGGTCGTTCAGACGGTAGTACGCGTAGGCGATATCCATCTGCGCCTGTTGCGCATAGGTCCCGAACGGATAACGCGATTCGAGCTTTTCAAAATACTTGATCGACTTCTCGTAACCGCCTGCGGTCAGCTCGTCCTTGGCTTCCGAGTATAATTTGGACGCAGACCAGCCAATCGTCTCGTCTTTTTGTTCCGGTAGCAAGCCACAAGCCGACAATGAAAGGATGAATGCGACGGTAAGCAACTTCAATAAGATTTTTTGCATGACGTATGAGCAGTTTGAGCGGGTGCAAAGAAACAAGAAATTTCAATCCACTGATTATAGCTGATGTCACGTACCACTCCCCCTAAGGTTGTTAAAGCATTTGCAACCGAACCTGTTGAAATACCCGAGGGAGATGATTCGCTCGATGAAGTCGTCGAGGAATTTACCGATGGTGCAGAACCCATAACCCTGAAACTGACCGACGACGCTTGCGGCGTCCGGCTCGACAAAGTCTTGTCGGGACTGGTGCCGCAATATTCGCGCAGCCGCATCCAGCAATGGATAGAAGGTGGTCACGTAACAGTCGACGGCAATCCCGCCCGCACCAAAATGACGGTGTTGGGCGACGAACTGGTCATCATCACGCCCCAGGCCGCGCCGGAAGACAACGCCTTCCAGCCTGAGCCGATGGACTTGCGTATTGTCTACGAAGACAAGGCCATCATGGTGATCGACAAACCGGCCGGACTGGTGGTCCATCCGGCCGCCGGCAACTGGTCGGGCACGCTTCTTAACGGTTTATTACATCACTGCCCGGCGCTGGCCGGTGTACCGCGCGCGGGCATCGTCCATCGCCTGGACAAGGACACCAGCGGCCTCATGGTGGTGGCCAAGACGCTGGCGGCGCAGACCGACCTGGTGCGCCAGTTGCAGGCACGCACCGTCAAGCGCCAATACCTGGCGCTGGTGTGGGGCATGCCGCAGTTGTCCGGAACGATCGATGCGGCGATGGCGCGCCATCCGCGCGACCGCATCAAGATGGCGGTGTCTGAAAGCATGACGGCCAAGCCGGCGGTCACGCACTATCGCCGCGCTGCCGTGGGGGCGCTCGATGGCCGCGCCGTCAGTCTGATGCGTTGCCAGCTGGAAACCGGGCGCACGCATCAGATTCGCGTCCATATGCAATCCCTCGGTTTCGCCTTGGTTGGCGACGCCTTGTACGGCAAGTCGCACCTGATGCCGTTTTTCCCGCGCCAGGCCTTGCAGGCCTGGAAGCTGGGTCTGATCCATCCGGCCACCGGCAAGCAGGTGGAATGGGAAGTCGGCTTGCCGGCGGATTTCACCGAATTGCTGGAACGCGCCGGCATCGACGTGAAAGTCCTTGCTGCGCTCGAGGACTAGCCCGCATGGAACTGCTGATTCCCGACTGGATCGGTATCCCCGCCAACGTCGGCGCCTTGTCGACAATGCGCGGCGGCGGCGTCAGCCGTGGGCCGTATGACGACGGACACGGCGGCGGCGGTCTGAATCTGGGCGCGCATGTACAGGACGAGCCTGCGAACGTGCAGCGTAATCGCAGCTTGCTGCGAAGTATCCTGCCTGCCGAACCATTCTGGCTGACCCAGGTGCACGGCGTCAACGTCGCTGATGCAGCCAAGGTGCTGGGTACGCCTGACGCCGACGCTTGCCTTGCCAGTGAGCCCGGAGCGGTGTGCGTCATGATGACCGCGGATTGCCTGCCGGTATTGTTGTGCGATGCTGCCGGCAGCGTGGTCGGCGCAGCACATGCGGGCTGGCGCGGATTGGCCGGCGGCGTGCTGGAAAACACCGTGTCCGCCATGCGCGACCGCGGTGCCGGTGAAATCAGCGCCTGGCTGGGACCGGCGATCGGTCCGCAGCAATTTGAAGTCGGCCAGGACGTGCTGGATGCATTTGCCGCGCACGACGCCGCAAGCCGCTCGGCCTTCGTGGCTATCGCCGGACGCGAAGGCAAATATCTCGCGGATATCTACCAGCTGGCGCGTCAGCGACTGGCGCAGGTCGGCGTGCAACGGGTTGCGGGCGGCGGCTTCTGTACCGTCAGCGACAAGCGATTCTATTCTTATCGGCGTGACAAACAGACCGGTCGTATGGCGTCCCTGATCTGGCTCAGGTAGCCCGCGCCGGCCGGTGTCGGCTATTTCAATTCGGGAAATTCGGGCAATTCAATCAATTGTTCCAGTAACTGCCGGGTGTGTCCCGGCAACTCCTCGTGGCTTCTCACGCATATCAGCAACTGTCGTTTCGCCCATGCATCGCTGAGCGGTATGCAATTGATCTCCATGGTTTTCTTGCAGCGCAGAGCCGCTGTTTCGGGAATCACGGCGATGCCCACTTCGCGTTCCACCATCCGGCAGATGCCGTCAAAGCTGCGCAGCCTGACGCGATATTGCAGGCGTTTGCCGGCCCGCAGGGCGTGACCGGCCAGATGTTCCTGCAGCGCGCTGCCATTGCTCAATCCAATGAAATTCTTATCCATGAGTTCCGCGAACTGCAACGCCTTGCGGCGCGTCAAGGCGTGTTTGCGCGGCAGCACTGCGACCAGCCGGTCCTGCCGAAAGGGGATGGTCTGCAACGGGCCGGTCGGCACTGAATCGGCGACGATGCCGATGTCGGCGACGCCGTCGACGATGGCCTGCACGATTTCGTGGCTGAGCCGTTCTTCAAGATCAATGTCGATATACGGGTTGTGCGACAGGAATGTCCCCAGCGCATCCGGCAGGAATTCGCTGATGGCGGCGGTATTTCCGAGCAGGCGGATGTGGCCTTTGAGGCCGTGCGCATACTCGCTGAGCTCGTCGCGCATCCGGTCGATTTGCTGGTGTACGGTGCGGGCGTGATGCAGCAGGGCGCGTCCGGCTTCGGTCAGTTGCACGCCGCGTCGTTCACGCAGCAGCAAGGCTACGCCGAGTGCGTCTTCCATGCTGCGGATGCGCGCGCTGGCAGACGCCAGCGCGAGATGCGAACGGTCGGCGCCGGCGGTAATGCTACCGGTTTCCGCGACATGCAGAAATAGCCGCAAGTCGCTCAGGTCAAGACGTGTGCTCATGATGACGGATCTACAGGGGGAATTGGCGGGTCAGCCTTCGGCGGCACCGAAGGCTGACTCAGTGTATTCCAGATTTTCTCGCATGACGATAGCTGGCAGACTTGGCGCATTGTTGATTGAATTGAGAGGGAGCCGCCGTGCCGACCAGCTTGTCTTTTGATGCCGCCCATTTCGCATTACTGTCGGCCGTTACCGCCATCTTTCTGCTGGCAGGTTTCGTCAAAGGCGTGGTCGGGCTCGGCCTGCCTACCGTAGCCGTAGGCTTGTTGGGTTTGTTCATGCCGCCGTTGCAGGCGGCGGCACTTCTGATCGTGCCTTCGCTGGTGACCAATGTCTGGCAATTGCTGGCAGGGGGACGCTTCATGTGGCTGTTGCGCCGGCTGTGGTTGATGTTGCTGGGGATCTTTGCCGGTACACTGCTTGGCGTGAATTTTTTGGCGATCGATACAGGCGGGCGCGCGACCGCTTTTCTCGGCGTGGCGCTGGTCGTTTATGCCGTGTTGGGACTGGCAGCCGTGAAGTTTTCGGTCAGTGCCGCCAGCGAGAAATATCTGTCGCCGTTGATCGGTCTGACCACCGGACTGGTCACCGCTGCGACAGCGGTATTCGTGATTCCTGCGGTGCCGTATTTGCAGGCGCTCAACGTGGAAAAAGACGAACTCATCCAGGCGCTGGGTTTGTCGTTCACGGTGTCGACGATTGCGATGGCCGCCGGACTTGCGCAGGGCGGCGCGCTGCAGATGGAAGGCGCGGCGATTTCGTTGATGGCGCTGGCGCCGGCGCTGGGCGGCATGTTCATCGGGCAGTGGTTGCGCGGGAAGATTTCGGCAGTCTTGTTTCGCCGCTGCTTTTTTATCGGTTTGCTGCTGTTGGGACTGCACCTGAGTTCACATCTGTGGCGATGAAGGGGCTGCGGTTCGACATCGAAACACGCGCGCGCGGTCTGCGCATTTACGCCAGGCTGGAACATGACATCATCGGCGCGCTCGATGTGGAAGATGGTGAGGTGTATAAGAACGGCCGGACCAATGCGATCGTCATCTACGTTGTGCCGCGCTGGCGCGGTAATGGCATCGAGGAGTCTCTGCGAGCGCACCTCGCGCGTCACCTCTTGGAAGCGCCATGCAGTTCCGCACCGCTCCCGGATGCGTGAGCACGGTTTTCAACTTTCGTAATTCTTCTATTGGCGGTTTGACGCCGCTGTGTAATTCTCGCCCCTCATGCCGACATGAGGGCGCATCTTTCATCGTCTGTCAGGGCTCGTTTTTCTGATGTGGCGCTGCCTCGTTTGGCGACCTTTGTTCTGCTTCATGCAGCGCTTTCGATTTTTCCCGGATTTGACGATTCCGCTTGCGCTGCGGTGTACCCATCAGGTATAAAACAATTGTCAAGGGAAATACGCCGTACAGGAAAAACGTCATGATTCCTGCCGTAACGGACTGTTCGGTAATCGACATCATGAAGACGACATATAACCATGCGATTGCGACGATGTACATTGTGGTTTCTGGTTTTACAGACTGAGCGACAAACCGTAACAATACGCGAAAATTGTAGAAGCGAGCATGAATACGCAGAACCCGCAGAGCGTCCCTCCCGTTGTTTCAGCATGGCTAAGCCAGTTATCTGATCCCAAGACGTGGCAATCGTGGCAGACATGGCAATCGCCCGCTGTCGGCCAGTTTGACGTGCAGTCGATCCAGAAGCAGCTCGGCGCCCTCGGCGCCTCGCTTGATCCTGCCGACGTCGTCCGATTGCAGCAAGACTATGCCGACCAGTTCGCGAACCTGTGGAAGACCGCTGCAAATTCCCAGATTCCCGCCGTCACCGACCGCCGCATGTCTGCGCCGGCATGGCAGTCAAATCCTTTTTTCGCCTTTCATGCTGCGGCCTACCAGCTCAATGCGCGCTTTCTGACTTCCATGGTCGACGCGGTCCAATCGACCGATAAGGTCAAGCAGAAACTTCGTTTTGCAGTGCAGCAAATGATCGATGCATTGTCGCCAGCGAACTTCCTTGCGACCAATCCCGAAGCGCAGCAAAAAATCATCGACACGCATGGTGAAAGCTTGACGCGCGGGATTGCGCAACTGTTCACGGACCTGCAAAAAGGCCGGGTCTCGCAAACCGATGAAACCGCCTTTGAAGTCGGCAAGGATGTCGCCACCACAGCAGGTTCTGTGGTGTTCGAGAACGAATTGTTTCAGCTCATCCAATACGCGCCGCTGACCAAAACGGTGCATGCGCGTCCGCTGCTGATTGTGCCTCCTTGCATCAACAAGTTTTACATTCTCGATTTGCAGCCGCAGAACTCGCTGGTGCGTTATGCGGTGGAGCAGGGTAATACGGTCTTCCTGGTTTCCTGGCGCAATGCCGATGCCTCAATGGAGACCGCGACCTGGGATCAATACGTCGACGACGCAGTGGTGAGCGCGATTCATGTTGCGCAGGAGATTTCCGGGCAAGACAAGATCAACGCGCTGGGTTTTTGCGTCGGCGGCACCATCCTGTCGTGCGCGCTGGCGGTGCTCGCCGCGCGTGGCGAAGAACCGGTGGCCAGTCTGACGCTGCTGACGGCGTTCCTGAATTTCCTCGACACCGGCGCGATCGATGTGTATATCGACGACGTCCAGATCGGCATGCGCGAGCAGATGATCGGCAAGAGCGGATTGATGGCGGGGCGCGATTTCGCCTCGGCGTTTTCGAGTCTGCGCCCGAACGATCTGCTGTGGAACTACGTCGAATCAAACTATCTCAAGGGCGAAACGCCGCAGGCATTCGATTTGCTGTACTGGAATGCCGACAGCACCAATTTGCCGGGGCCGATGTTCTGCTATTACCTGCGCCACATGTATCTGGAAAACGCGCTCAAGGAACCGGGCAAGCTGACCATCGCCGGTGAAAAGATCGATCTATACAAGCTCAGCATGCCTGCGTTCATTTACGCTTCGCGCGAGGACCACATCGTGCCATGGGCGTCGGCCTATGCGTCGACCGCCATCCTCAACGCCAAAAAGCCGGCAAACAATCGTTTCGTGCTGGGGGCTTCAGGACACATCGCAGGCGTGATCAACCCGCCGGCGAAAAAGAAACGCAGCTACTGGACCAACGACAAGATCGGGACTGATCCCGAAGCATGGTTTGCCGGCGCAGTGGAACATCCCGGCAGCTGGTGGACGGAATGGTCGGACTTCCTTTCCACGCATGCCGGCAAGCAGGTTGCCGCGCCGAAGAAGGCGGGCAATACGACATACAAAGCGATTGAACCGGCGCCGGGCAGGTACGTCAAAGTCAGGGCCGAATAGGATCCGCGGAGATCAACATGCAGTAAAAGCAGCAAGCAATTCAAAGCAGCAAGCAACAAGAGGCAGCAAGCAACAAGAAGCAAGAACGGGATGCGGTTTCATAAAGATGTCTGCATGCACGGCAACGTGGAATAGCAGTCATCGTCATCCCCGGAACTTATCCACCCGACACAAATAGGAGGCAGGACCATGGTAAAACGTATCGCATATGTGACCGGCGGCATGGGGGGCATCGGTACCCCAATTTGCGCGCGTCTGGCCAAAGACGGCTACACGGTAGTCGCCGGTTGCGGCCCCAATTCTGCCCGTAAAGACAAATGGCTGGCTTCCATGCGCGAGCAGGGATTCGACGTCCATGCGTCCGAAGGCAACGTCGCCGACTGGGAATCGACCAAGGCAGCGTTTGACAAAGTCAGGGCGGAAATCGGCGAGGTCGACGTGTTGGTCAACAATGCGGGCATCACCCGCGATGGTCAGTTCCGCAAGATGAGCAAGTCCGACTGGGACGCCGTCATCGACACCAATCTGAATTCCCTGTTCAACGTGACCAAGCAGGTCATCGAGGGCATGGTGGACCGCGGCTGGGGACGCATCATCAATATTTCGTCCGTCAACGGTCAGAAGGGCCAGTTCGGCCAGACCAATTATTCGACAGCGAAGGCCGGCATTCATGGTTTTACCATGGCGCTGGCGCAGGAAGTCGCCACCAAGGGCGTGACGGTCAACACCGTGTCGCCCGGCTATGTCGGCACCGACATGGTGCGTGCGATTCGTCCCGAAGTGCTGGAGAAAATCGTTGCCGGCATCCCGGTCAAGCGTCTGGCGGAGCCGGAAGAAATCGCCTCCATCATCGCCTGGATTGCTTCGAATGAAGGTGGTTACGCCACCGGGTCCGACTTTTCGCTGAACGGCGGCTTGCACATGGGTTAAACATCGGTCGGGGAATCGGGATGCATTTCCGGTTTTTCGACGCGTATTTACGGGAAACTGCGTACTTGTATGCAAGCGTGGTTTCCCGCCTATAATGCGTTACGCCAGCGGACCGACTTCAATCTAAAAATACAGGTCCGCTTATATAGCTGAAAACAGACTGGAATTTCAGATGACAAGTGCAAAAAAATCAGGCGAGCGTTTAATTAAAAAATATCCAAATCGCCGCCTGTACGATACACAAACAAGTTCTTACATTACGTTGACCGACGTGAAGCAGCTGGTCCTCGACGACGAGGAATTCGCTGTCGTCGACGCCAAGAACGGCGACGATCTGACGCGCAGCATTCTGCTGCAAATCATCCTGGAAGAAGAGTCGCATGGTGCGCCGATGTTCTCCAGTGCGGCGCTGTCGCAGATCATTCGCTACTACGGTCATGCCATGCAGGGCATGATGGGCTCCTACCTGGAAAAAAACATCCAGGCGTTTATTGACATTCAGAACAAGCTGACGGAAAACTCCAAGGGTTTCTATGAAGGCAAGCCGTTCAGCCCGGAAATGTGGGCGCAGTTCATGAATGTGCAGGGGCCGATGATGCAAGGCATGATGAGCAACTACATCGAACAGAGCAAGAGCCTGTTCGTCCAGATGCAGGAGCAGATGCAGAGCCAGACCAAGAACATGTTCGGGACTTTCCCGTTCGTTCCGACTGATCCAACCAAGAAGTAGTCATTCTGTCAAGGCGGGTGTGCCGTTTTACGGCCGCCCCGCCTGCCAAAGGGTACAATAGCGGCTTCGTCCTGAACTCCGTTTTTTTACCTTTTTAGTCCATCCGTCATGTCCAATGCTTCTCCCGTCGTACCCCAGGTAGCCCCCAAGGTCGGCTTCGTTTCACTCGGCTGCCCCAAGGCACTGGTGGACTCCGAACAAATCCTCACGCAGTTGCGCGCAGAAGGCTACGATACCGCCAAGTCCTATGACGGCGCCGATCTGGTCATCGTCAATACCTGCGGCTTCATCGACGCCGCCGTGCAAGAGTCGCTGGATGCGATCGGCGAGGCGCTGAGTGAAAACGGCAGGGTCATCGTCACCGGCTGTCTCGGCGCCAAAAAGGACGGCGACGGCGACGACCTGATCCAGAAAATCCATCCCAAGGTGCTCGAAGTCACCGGCCCGCACGCCGTCGGCGAAGTCATGCAGGCAGTACACAAGCATTTGCCCAAGCCGCATGCCCCCTTCCTGGACCTGGTGCCGGCCCAAGGCGTGAAGCTCACGCCCAAGCATTTTGCCTACCTGAAGATTTCCGAAGGTTGCAATCATCGCTGCAGCTTCTGCATTATCCCTTCCATGCGCGGCGACCTGGTGTCCCGCCCGATTGCGGACATCATGCTGGAAGCCGAGAACCTGTTCAACGCCGGCGTCAAGGAGTTGCTGGTCATTTCGCAGGACACCAGCGCATACGGCGTCGATGTCAAATTCCGCACGGGATTCTGGAACGGCAAGCCGGTCAAGACCCACATGACGCAACTGGTCGAAGCGCTCGGCGAACTGGCCAGCCGCTACGGCGCCTGGGTACGCCTGCATTACGTCTATCCGTATCCGCACGTGGACCAGATCATCCCGTTCATGGCGCAGGGCCATGTGTTGCCATACCTGGACGTGCCTCTGCAGCACGCCCATCCCGACGTCCTCAAGCGCATGAAGCGTCCGGCCAGCGGAGAGAAGAATATCGAACGCATCCAGGCCTGGCGCAAGATGTGCCCGGACCTCACCATCCGCTCGACCTTCATCGCCGGTTTCCCGGGTGAAACCGAAGCCGAGTTCGAATACCTGCTCGACTTCCTCAAGGAAGCCGAAATCGACCGCTTGGGTTGTTTCGCCTATTCCCCTGTGGAAGGCGCCACCGCGAATCTGCTCGACAACCCGGTGCCGGAAGAGGTCCGTGAAGAGCGCCGGGGGCGTGTCATGCAACTGCAGGAAGAGATTTCCAAAAAGCGTCTTCAAGCGAAAGTCGGAAAGACCTTGCGCGTACTGATTGACGAGGTGGATCGCAGCGGCGGCATCGGACGCTCCTCTGCCGACGCGCCTGAAATCGACGGTGTGGTCTATGTCAAACCGCCGTTCGAGCCGCATAAAAAGCTTGTGGTGGGTGAGTTTGTCGATGTCGTTGTCACCGCTGCCGATGCACACGATTTGTGGGCAGCGGCGCAATGATGGCAGGCGTTTCAAGGTTGCTGCTGGTGTTTGCGTTGTCCGGTGTCACCGTTTGCATCCAGGCCCAGCAAGTTATAGCCGGTGCAACTGCAACCACGGCAACGGCGCCAGTAGCGTCGACTGCTGCGGCGCCAGGTAGCCTGCAGGACATGTTGAGCAAGCCGGTAGTGTTGCGCGGCACACTCGGTGGTGACCGGATCCAGCTCAGCATGAAACCGAAGGCGGATGAAGACGGCTTGGAAGGCAATTATTTTGTTTTTGGCCAGGGAACGCAGATATTGCTGGCCGGCGAAGTCGATCAGAACGACCTGATGATGGAAGAGTCGCACAACGGCAAGGACGTGTCCGGCCAGTGGGAGGGCAGCTTCAAGAACGGTCTGCTCAGCGGGACATGGTCCACGCTCGACGGCTCCGTCACCAAACCGTTTTCCCT
Organism: Herbaspirillum sp. NPDC101397; assembly: GCF_044767325.1. Taxonomy (NCBI): domain Bacteria; kingdom Pseudomonadati; phylum Pseudomonadota; class Betaproteobacteria; order Burkholderiales; family Oxalobacteraceae; genus Herbaspirillum; species Herbaspirillum sp. NPDC101397. The sequence goes on along the minus strand of NZ_JBIWNS010000001.1, from coordinate 1,050,287 downwards.
GAAGGTCGGCGCACCCTGAACGCCTGTGGCGCAAGCAGGATAATTGCTGGCGGCGCGGCGTCTCCCCAACAAGAATTCATTCGAGGTTATTCGTGGCAGAAAAATACACCCCTCAGACCAGCCTGATTCACAGCGAGTACACCGCGCCGGACAATTTTGGCGCATTGCCGGTGGCCATCAACCACGCGTCCACCGTGCTGTTTCCCAATGTCGCAGCGATGCGGGCGCGCAACTGGAAAGAGAAAAGCGGCTACACCTACGGGCTGCACGGCACACCCACCACGTTCACGCTGGAAGCGCGTCTCGCCGAGATCGAAGGCGGTCATCATTGTCGCGTCGTTCCCAGCGGTCTTGCCGCAATTGCCCTGGTTAACTTCGCCTTGCTCAAGAGCGGCGACGACGTGCTGTTGCCTGATAACGTCTATGGCCCGAACCGCGATCAGGTGGTCTGGCTGGAGCGTGACTTCGGCATTACGGCACGGTTTTACGATCCCCTGATCGGCGCCGGCATCGCCGGGTTGATCCAGGACAACACCCGCCTGATCTGGACCGAAGCGCCGGGATCGGTATCCATGGAAGTGTCCGACGTGCCGGCCATTTGCCGGGCAGCGCATGCTCGCGGTGTGCCGGTGGCGATGGACAATACCTGGTCGGCCGGCCTGGCGTTTCGTGCTTTCGATCATGGTGTTGACGTCGTCATGCAGGCGTTGACCAAATATCAATCCGGAGGTTCGGACGTCCTCATGGGCGCGGTGATTACGCGCGACGACGAGATCAACCACAAGATGGAACTGGCGCATATGCGGCTGGGTTTCGGCGTGGGCATGGACGATGTCTATATGGTGCTGCGCAGCTTGCCCTCGATGCGATTGCGTTTCAATGCGCACGACGGCGCCGCGCGCAATGTGGCCGCATGGCTCCAGCAGCGGCCCGAGATTATCAAAGTCTTGCACCCGGCATTGCCGGACTGCCCAGGGCATGAACTCTGGCAGCGTGATTTCACCGGTGCAGGCGGCTTGTTCTCGGTGATTTTTGATGAGCAATTTACCGAGGCACAAATCGACCGTTTCGTTGACGGGCTGAGACTGTTCAAGATCGGCTTCAGTTGGGGCGGCGCTCACAGTCTGTGCGTACCCTATCGCATGCAGACCATGCGCCAGACCTGGACGGAGAAGGGCGGGCTGGTCCGCTTCAATATCGGACTGGAGTCGGCGGAAGATTTGATCGCCGACATCGCGCAAAGCTTGGACGCAATACATGCTGCCAAGTAGGTTTTTGTCGCCCTGATATCAACGCCGCCGAATTTCTCTTTGAAGGTAAGTATTTGTAAAAGTTAAGGAGTTTTCTCGACGGTTCTTGTTGCAAAGTCTGAAAATTGAAGTTATTTCGGTTTTTCGTAGTCGTTTGGCGACAACAAAGTAGGAAAACAGGATGATTTTGAATAGTAGAAAATATTGATAAAAATTCAATTTCCCTCTTGATTTCCTCGTGGAAATTTTTTAAAAAATGAAATTTTTATTGTGCTTTAAACCCAATGTGGCTGCGGGTTTTGGAAAAAAATCTTGAATTTTGTAGAAACTTTGCGGTGTTTTTGTAAGACAAAATCCTATGTGTCTCTTAGGTCGGAACCGACGAAAAATACCGACATCCACTAATTTCCTGCCTTTCAACACCCCCTCAGAATCAGCCTTACCGGTAAGAAAAAGTAACCGGGTGTAAATTGATTTTGAGCTGGGGGTTAAATGAATACCAATGACATGATGGCTGAAATTCGTGACGCAAATCTGAGTTATTTGATGTTGGCTCAGCAAATGATCCGATCCGACAAGGCTACCGCCATATTTCGTCTTGGTATCAGCGACGAAATAGCAGACATGATTCAAGGTCTGAGCAACGCACAAATTTTGAAACTTGCCGGCACCAACATGATGTTGACGCGATTCCGCTTCGACGATGGTGCAATCCTCGGCATGCTGACCAATTACAACAAAGACAAGGGTCTGGCCCAATCGCACGCAGCGATTCTGATGGCTTGTCAGCCGGTCGAACAAATTTCCTGACGCTGTAATCATCCTCCGTGGTATGTTTGGGTTGACTCGGTCAACCCGGGAGAACGATTCGACGTTAAGCGTCGGTCAGGTTGGCAAAGAAGTTTAGTTGTAATTAAAAAATATCGGGGGTGTGTTCATGGCTAAGAAAAGCGTGATTACTGAATCGCAAGAGATTCAATTGGCCATAGAGTTGATCAATCTGGGGGCGCGTCTTCAATTGCTGGAGTCCGAAACCTCGTTGTCGCGCGAGCGTCTGCTCAAGCTCTACAAGGAACTGAAGGGTGTCTCGCCGCCGAAGGGCATGCTGCCGTTCTCCACAGACTGGTTTATCACCTGGCAGCCGAACATCCATTCCTCGCTGTTCATCAATATTCATAAATACCTGGTCGAGTACGCCAAGATTTCCGGCATTGAAGCCGTGATGAAGGCCTACAAGCTGTATCTCGAGCAGGCCGGCCAAGTGGCCGACGGCGACGAGTCCGTCCTGTCGCTGACACGTGCCTGGACGCTGGTGCGCTTTTTCGAAAGCAAGATGCTGATGACCACGCCGTGCAGCAAATGCCGCGGTCATTTTGTTGTGCATCGCCTGGATCTGCATCAGGATTACCTGTGCGGCTTGTGCCACATGCCATCCCGCGCCGGTAAAACCAAGAAGGCCAAGGACGCGATTGCCGCCCCGGCCATCGCTGCAGCAGCAGCGGCAGCGCTTGAAGCGTCGTTGGTAGCCGCCATCGCCTGATACGAATAAATCTGAATACTGTCGCGTTACAATAATCGGCTTTTGATGCAGGCTTGGAGGCCGAGATGACATTGGGGCAGCGCAGACCCGTTCTGCAGGCACCTGCAATACAAGCGTTGTTCATTCTTTGTGCTGCATTGGTTCTGGCATTGTTGGCCGGACAGGCCGTCGAACTGCTGTTCGACGTTGCCATCTCTCCCGTTCCTTTTGCTTTTCTGCATGGCGCTCTGGCCGCCGGTATTGCTTATCTGCGCCGCATGGCGTCCTGGTGGGCTCCGATCCTGTTTTTCTTTCCGCCGGCCGCCGTGCTGGTGAATTCCTTCCATTTGCCGCCGGCGCTGTTCCTCGCGGTATTCCTCTTTCTATTGCTGCTGTTCTGGTCGACCTTTCGCAGCCAGGTGCCGTTCTATCCGTCCGGGCAGTCGACCTGGGATGCGGTGGCGGCTTTGCTGCCGGCCGACAAGCCTCTGCGCGTGATCGATATCGGCAGCGGACTGGGCGGCGCCGTACTCTATCTGTCAAGATTGCGTAGCGATAGTCGTTTCATCGGTATCGAGCTGGCGCCGTTACCATGGTTGGTGAGTCAGGTACGCGCCTTGCTTACTCGTAGCCGCGGCGCGTTCGTGCGCGGCGACTATACGCGCCTGGATTTTCGCGACTACGATGCGATTTTCGCTTATCTGTCGCCGGCGGCGATGACGGCCTTGTGGCAAAAGGCGCGGGCTGAAATGCGTCCGGGAACGCTGTTGCTGAGCTATGAATTCATGATTGAGGGCGTGCAACCGGATATCGTCGTGCATCCGAAAGAAAATGGGCCGGCTTTGTATGGTTGGCGTATGTGAAACAAAAAAGAGCTGTGTTACATTCTCCGCACGTTATCAAGTTTTTATCTTTGGTGTCGTAATTGAAAATGAAAGCCCGCTTTCGGTCATGTATTCCATCGTTTGGTTAATGGGATTGCATGTAACCTGACTGCAGGTAAAAAACACTGAACGCCACTGGGACGGGAGTAGGCACTTGTTAGTCATAATTGGATATGTAATCGTCATGGCGTCCGTCTTCGGCGGATTTGCAATGGCAGGGGGGCATCTCGGGGCGTTGTTTCAGCCAATCGAGTTGCTGATGATCGGCGGAGCAGCGGGGGGCGCTTTCCTTGTCGGTAACAACAACAAGGCCATCAAGGCCACGATAAAGGCATTGCCGACTGTTTTCAAAGGCTCGACCTATACCAAGGCTCTGTATATGGAGCTGATGTCGCTGCTGTTTGAAATCCTGACCAAGTCGCGCAAGGAAGGCTTGATGTCGATCGAAGGCGACATCGAGGAACCTGAGTCTAGCCCGATTTTCAGCAAATATCCCGGTGTTCTGGCCGACCATCACTTGATCGAGTTCATGACCGATTACCTGCGCCTCATGGTGTCGGGGAATATGGATGCGTTCCAGATCGAAAACCTGATGGACAACGAAATTGAAACCCATCACCACGAAGGCGAAATTCCGGTGCATTGCATCGCCAAGCTCGGCGACGGCATGCCGGCGTTCGGTATTGTTGCGGCGGTGATGGGCGTGGTGCATACGATGGAATCGGTGGGTATCCCGCCGTCCGAACTGGGTATGCTGATCGCGCATGCGCTGGTCGGTACCTTCCTCGGTATTCTGCTGGCGTACGGTTTTGTGGGGCCGCTGTCGAGCTTGCTGGAGCAAAAGCTGCACGAGTCGACCAAGATCTATCAATGCGTCAAAGTCACTCTGCTCGCCAGCCTGAACGGTTACGCACCTGCCCTGTCGATCGAATTCGGTCGCAAGGTCCTGTTCTCGACGGAACGTCCGTCCTTCCTGGAACTGGAAGAACACGTCAAACAGGCAAAAAGCAAGTAACCCGATATGACCAGTCATCAGCAGGAGTAAGGCATGGCCGACGAAGGGCTACGTCCCATTATTGTAAAACGCATCAAGAAGGGCGGCGGCGGACATCACGGCGGCGCCTGGAAGATCGCCTACGCCGACTTCGTGACGGCGATGATGGCGTTCTTCCTGCTGATGTGGCTGTTGGGATCGACCGCCAAGGGCGATCTCAATGGTATCGCGGAATATTTCAAGACTCCCCTCAAAGTGGCGATGGCCGGCGGCTCCGGCAGCGGCGACGCAAATACCGTGCTGCCCGGCGGCGGCAAGGATTTGACCCGTCAGGAAGGGCAGTTGCGCAAGGGTGAAAACGATGTCACCAACAAGCGCAGCGTGCGCGCCGCCCAGGCCGAGTTGGAGAAGGCCGAACGCGCCCGTCTGGATGAGTTGAAAAAACGCATCGAGACCGCCATCGACAGCAGCCCGACCTTGAAGCAATTCAAGAATCAACTGCTGATCGATATCACATCCGAAGGCTTGCGCATTCAGATCGTGGACGAAAAGAACCGCCCGATGTTTGCGCTGGCCAGCGCCCAGTTGCAGCCCTATACGCGTGAAATCCTGCGCGAGATCGGCAAGACGCTCAACGACGTGCCGAACAAGATCAGCCTGTCCGGACACACGGACGCCACTCCGTATTCGAGCGGAGAAAAGGGTTACAGCAATTGGGAGTTGTCCGCCGATCGCGCCAATGCGTCGCGTCGCGAATTGATTTCCGGCGGCATGGATGAATCGAAGGTATTGCGCGTGGTGGGCCTGTCGTCCGCCGTGCTGCTGGACAAGGAAGATCCTTTCAACCCGATCAATCGCCGCATCAGTATCATCGTGATGAACAAGAAGGCGGAAGAGCTGGTGCAGAATGGTGGATCATCTTCACTGGATGTGTCGTCGGAAGCTGAAGTAAAAGACGGTCTGAGCGAACCGGCCAAGAATTAACTGGATTTTAAACACCCGGCCCAATTGAAAAGGAGGGCTTCGAATGTCGACACCCAAAATGCTGCAGGAGCTTAAGCGCTTGCTGCTCGATACGGCTAGCGGTGGAAGCAGGCAACTGACTGAAGTCGAGACGGATCTGGTCCAGACCAACATCCTGCTCGGCGAAGCGATCGAGAAGCTGGGATCCAGCTTCATGGAGTTGCACACCGCTGTCCTCGCGCAGCAAAAGGAACTTGAAGTGGTCATGGCCGGCAACGGCACATTGTCCGCCGAGGATATTGCTCGCCTCAAGGTCATGCAGGATGACATTACGGTGCACGTCAATGCTGCCGTGACGGGCTTGCAGTTCCAGGACATGACCAGCCAGTTGCTGGAGCGTATTGTCCGCCGCGTCATCGGCTTGCGCGATGCGCTGGGTGTGCTCAGTGCGAACAGTTTTGAAATTACTCCCGATTCCGCGCAATCGGTGGAGATGCTCGAGGTCCTGCTCAAGAACACGGTGGAGTCGATGGAAGAGCGCCTGACCGCGCTTGAAAACGGTTTGTGGAAAACCGTCCGGCAAACGCGGATGGAAAGCGGCGACATCGAATTGTTTTAAGCGAAGCCGCCTCAATATGCAGATTCGGCGAGGCTCTTCGGTGATCTGAAGATGGACTGAATCAGTCGCACGATAGTAATTTTTTGATAATGGATGCGGCATAATGAGTTTGAACAACTCACAGCCGTAAATGAAGAACAGGGAGTAATGATGTCTAAAACAATTCTTGCGGTAGACGACTCGGGGTCATTGCGCCAGATGGTGGTGTTCAGCCTGAAAGCAGCCGGCTATCAAGTCACCGAAGCGGTGGACGGGCAAGATGCGCTGGACAAGGCGAAGTTGCAGACTTTCGACCTGGTGCTGACCGATCAGAACATGCCGCGCATGGATGGTCTGACCCTGATCCGTTCCCTGCGTGGGCTGACGAGCTATCAGCGCGTGCCTATTTTGATGCTGACCACCGAGTTCAGCGACGAAATGAAGGCAAAGGGCAAGGCTGCCGGCGCCAATGGCTGGCTGGTGAAGCCGTTCGATCCGCAGCGTCTGACCGAAGTAGTTAAAAAAGTCATTGGCTAGTGTCAATAATCAACGATAAAAGACAGACCTACAGCATCCATGACGGAGCCCAATCATGACCATTGATATGAGCCAGTTTTTCCAGGTGTTTTTCGACGAGGCGGAGGAAGGCCTCGCCGAAATGGAAAAGCTCCTGCTGGCCGTTAATGTGTCGGATCCCGACGACGAAGATCTGAACGCGATCTTCCGCGCCGCGCATTCCATCAAAGGCGGTTCGGCCACATTCGGCCTGAACGACATTACCGAAGTGACCCACGTGCTGGAGTCGCTGCTAGACCGCATCCGCCAGCATGAAATGGCGTTGACGAGTCAGCACGTCGACGCTTTCCTGGCCGCCAAAGACGTTATCAAATCCATGCTGGACGGCCATCGCCATGGCGCGACCGTTGATCTGAATGCGGCCGCCGATGTGCGCAAGCTGTTGCAGTCGCTGTCTGAAGGCGCCGGCAAGAAAGTCAAGAGCTCGCAGCCGCTGGTCGGCCCCGGAGGCGTGAGCCGCTATCGCATTGAGTTGCCCAAGTTGGCCGAGCGCGACATCGAGGCCTTGCAACAGGAACTCGGCCTGCTCGGAAAGATTGAAAAAGCCGATGCTGAAGACGGTCACAGCGTGTTCATTCTGGATACTGCCAAGGGCGCCGACAGCATCGTCGAAATCTGTTCCTTCCTGGTGAACACGGATGATCTGAAGATTTCGCAGGCGGTCGCCGGACGTTCCAAGGAAGAGGAGCAGGGCTACGGTTTCTTCGCACCGTTCGTACCGCAGGATGCCACCGATGAAGAGCGCGGCTATGGCTTCTTCGCGCCATTCGTGCCGGTGAATGCAACGGATAAAGAACGCGGCTATGGTTTCTTTGAACCGTTCGTGCCGCAAGGCGAGATCGAACAAGCCAAGCAGGCGGCAGAAGCCGCAGCGCACGCCGACGACGAGCCGCCAGCCCTGACGGTGACCGAAGGCGGCGAAAAGAAAGCCAAGGGCGAGAAGCCTGCGGCCGTGCATGAATCGCAGTCGATCCGTGTCGGCATCGAAAAAGTCGATCAGTTGATCAACCTGGTGGGTGAGTTGGTGATCACGCAGGCCATGATTGAGCAGCGCACCGGCTCACTGGATCCGATGCTGTATGAACATCTGCTCAACAGCGTCAGCCAGCTGACCCGCAATACGCGCGACTTGCAGGAATCGGTCATGTCGATCCGCATGATGCCGATGGATTACGTGTTCTCGCGTTTCCCGCGCATGGTGCGCGATCTGGCCGCCAAACTCGGCAAGCGTGTCGAATTCGTTACCCATGGCGCCGCGACGGAACTGGACAAGGGCCTGATCGAGCGCATTGTTGATCCGCTTACCCATCTGGTGCGCAACAGTGTCGATCACGGCATCGAAATTCCCGAGACGCGTCTGGCGGCAGGCAAGGCCGATTACGGCACGCTATCGCTGTCGGCCGAACACCAGGGCGGCAACATCATTATTGAAGTCACCGACGACGGCGGCGGTCTCAATCGCGACAAGATTCTGGCCAAGGCCAAGCAGCAAGGCATGGCGGTGTCCGACAGCCTTAGCGACGGAGATGTCTGGCAATTGATTTTCGAGCCGGGCTTCTCGACTGCGGAGCAGGTCACAGATGTGTCCGGCCGCGGCGTCGGCATGGACGTCGTCAAGCGCAACATCCTGGCCATGGGCGGTGCGGTCGATATTCGTTCCAGCAAGGGTTTCGGCACGACGATTTCGATTTCGCTGCCGCTGACGCTGGCGATCCTCGACGGGATGTCGATCCGGATCGGTCACGAGATTTATATCCTGCCGCTCGGCTATGTGGTCGAGTCGCTGCAACCGGCGACGCAGGACGTCAAGGAAATCAGCGGGCAAGGCAAGGTCATCAAAGTTCGTGGTGAATATCTGCCGCTGATTCCGCTGTATCAAATTTTCAATATCGAGCCGACATTCACCGATCCGTCGCAGGGGCTGGTGGTAATCCTGGAATCGGATGGCAAGAAAGCTGCATTGTTCGTCGATGATCTGATCGGCCAGCAGCAAATTGTTGTCAAGAACCTGGAATCCAATTATCGTAAGGTTGCAGGGATTTCTGGTGCTACTATTCTGGGTGACGGAGGCGTAGCCTTGATTATCGACGTTGCCGCTTTGTTACGATCAAGCCGGCAATTGAGCGACGAATCTGTATTTTCCTGATTTTTTATAAGGGCCATTATCATGTCTGACACCATTTCGAAAAATATTTCCGGCTTCGGCGAGAAATCCGACAGCGCCGGGAATGAGTTCCTGGCCTTCACGCTCGGCAAGGAAGAATACGGCATCGACATCCTGAAAGTTCAGGAAATCCGCGGCTACGAAGCCGTGACCCGTATCGCCAATTCGCCGGAATTCATCAAGGGCGTCGTCAATCTGCGCGGCATCATTGTCCCGATCGTCGACATGCGCATCAAGTTCCAGCTCGGCGAACCGACTTACGATCAATTCACCGTCGTGATCATCCTGAACATTTCCGGTCGCGTGGTCGGCATGGTTGTGGACAGCGTGTCCGATGTGATCACCTTGTCGCCTGAGCAAATCAAGCCGGCGCCGGAAATGGGCACGACTTTCGACTCCGATTACCTCATTGGCCTGGGTACCCTGGATGAGCGCATGCTGATTCTGGTCGACATCGATAAGCTGATGTCCAGCGCCGACATGGGGCTGATCGAGAAGCTGGCCGCTTAAGCCGCTTCACGCACCAAGTCCGGGAACGGGCGCCTGCCGCATGGCTCTGCGGCAGGCGCCCGTTTTCTTTTTTGGATTGTGATAGTAGCGGCGGACGCGAGTGCCGGCAAGCTGGCAAGCATTCTGGACACTTGCCGGCAGGCTGAAAACGCGGCCTAGTGGAAGTGTTCAGTCGATGCCGGTACGTCTTCCGGCATTTCGGCATGCACCAAATCACCATCGGGCGCCGGGAACAACGGCGTACCGCAATCGTCGCAGAACTCCATCGTATAGCGTTCCTCGTGCAGCTTGATCTGCACGATGCCGCACTCGCGCAATACAGCGAGGATCTGTTCCATCGGCGTGAGCGCACTGTCCGGCGCAGACAGGTCACGCACTTCATCGCCATCTTCCTGTTCGTACAGCGGCCACACGATGCCGTATACAACGCCGTCATCGTTGCCGAGGCTGAAGCCGACGCGGTACTCGTCTATCTGGCCGTTGATGTTCTCGCAAAAACTGCCGATGTTGGCGTGCAGCTCAGACGAAGCCAGGCCCAGCGTCTGGGTCAGGTAATGATCGGCGGCGCGAATGGCGGCGGGGCGGATGCGTTTATCCGCTTCGCGGCAAGCGAAGTAATACGGCTGCGGTAGCAGCAGCTCAACGTTGCAGCCCGGCAGGAAGCGGGTCAGCAGCGGCGTCGCCTGGGTGGTCCAGGCCTTGAATGCGGTTTCCCTCTCGTGCACGACCGAGCCATGTTCATCCATCTGCCAGCGAAAAATCGGCGCGCCGGTCGGTACGGCGACTGCGGCGATCAGATAACGTGTATCGGCCAGGAAGGGCGCGGTCGGCGTTTGTTCCAGCGACAGCTGCGGCGTACTCTGCTTGAGCGCGGACTGACCCATGCGCTGCGCCAGTGCGAAGACATCGGCATGGTGGCGCGGCAGCTGTTCAATCGCGTACAAGGCCGGCGCCAGCGCCAGATGCACGTTGTCGGCCAGCACGTGGGCATGGAGGTGGGCGAACAAACCGTTGCGCACGTCGGTGGGCAGGTTGCCGGAAGCGATGCTGAAACGCGTCCAGGCCAGCACCGGCAGCGCCAGCAACTGCACGCTGTAGACCTTGCCGTCGTAATCGAGTGCGCAGGCTTCGCTGTTGGCTTCGACCGCTTCGACCAAGACGTCGTAGCCGTCCAAGTCGGATTTGAACAGGTGATCGAGGGCGGCGTCGATCATGCCCTGGTGATTGCTTTTCAGCTGCTTGTGCAATTGCAGATCGAGGGTGCGTTCCCAGGCTCGTTCTTCGAGACGACTGGTGGAGCCGGCGACCGCTTGTGATGAATTGACCAGTCGCTGGCTTTCAGCGGACAACCTGGAGGACGAACGTTTGGCGGGGCGGCGCATGATGAAATATTGACAATCAAATGATGAGAATGTCTATTGTAGTTGATTCGACATCGGCCCGGGTATTGCTGACCGGCATGTCGACTCGTCAACATCGTCATATGTGCCACACAGCTTGCCTTGCTGCGCGCATAAAAAAACGCCGGTCGAAACCGGCGTTTTTTATTGCGGGAGGCTGATCAAGCTGCCAGCAGTTGGCGCAGAACGAACGGCAGGATGCCGCCGTGCTTGTAGTAGTCCACTTCGATCGGCGTATCGATGCGCAGCAGCAGTTTGACTTCCTTGGTTTCACCGTTCTTGCGATGGATCACCAGGGTAGCTTCTTGCTGTGGCTTGATTTCGCCTTCCAGGCCCTTCAGGTCGAACGTTTCTTCGCCTGTGATGCCCAGAGTCTGAACGCTGTCGCTGCCGATGAATTGCAGCGGCAGCACGCCCATGCCGACCAGGTTCGAGCGGTGGATACGTTCGAAGGAGCGAGTGATCACCGCCTTCACGCCCAGCAGTTGGGTGCCCTTGGCAGCCCAGTCGCGCGAGGAGCCTGTACCGTACTCTTCACCACCGAACACCATGGTTGGCACGCCGTCGTTGACGTACTTCATGGCTGCATCATAGATCGCCATTTGTTCGCCGGTCGGTTGGTGAACAGTCACGCCGCCTTCAACGCCTGGTACCATCAGGTTCTTGATACGTACATTGGCGAACGTGCCGCGCATCATGATTTCATGGTTGCCGCGGCGCGAGCCGTACGAGTTGAAGTCTGCCTTCAACACACCGTTGGCTTGCAGCCACTTGCCTGCCGGGCTGGAGTCCTTGATCGAACCGGCCGGGGAGATGTGGTCGGTCGTGATCGAGTCGCCGAATACGCCCAGCGCGCGTGCGCCGGTGATGCCGGTTGCTGCTGCTGTCGGCACTTCGGTGAAGTTTTCGAAGAACGGTGGTTCTGCGATGTAAGTCGACGTCGGCCAGTTGTAGACCTGACCGGCGGCCACGCCCTTGATGGCTTCCCACAGCTTGCCTGGAGCACCCTTGACGTCGGCGTAGTTCTCTTTGAACACCTTGGCGTTCATGGCGAACTTCAACAGCTTTTCGATTTCTTGCGAAGTCGGCCAGATGTCGCCCAGGAAGATTTCCTTGCCGCCCTTGCCCTTGCCGACCGGCTGTGTCATCAGGTCGACGTTCATGTTGCCGGCGATGGCGTAAGCCACGACCAGCGGAGGCGAGGCCAGGAAGTTCGAGCGGATGTTCGCGTGGATACGCGCTTCGAAGTTACGGTTGCCGGACAGCACGGCGGAAGCCACGATGTCGTTCTTGACGATCGCTTCGTTCATTGCCGGTGTCAGGTCGCCGGCGTTGCCGATGCAAGTGGTGCAACCGTAAGCAGTCACGCCAAAGCCCAGTTTTTCCAGGTAGCCCAACAGGCCGGCCGCTTCCAGGTACTTGGTCACGACACGCGATCCAGGGGCCAGCGACGTCTTGATGTGCGGAGCAACCTTCAGGCCGGCTTCAACAGCCTTCTTGGCCAGCAGGCCTGCTGCCAGCAGCACGCTTGGGTTCGATGTGTTGGTGCACGATGTGATCGCAGCGATCAGCACGTCGCCGTTCTTGACATCGACGCCGTCGGCGTTGGTGTAGGTCTTCGTCAGATCTTCGATCTTCTTGTTGAAGCCGTTTTCCGCGACAGGCTTGGCAAACAGGTCAGCGAAAGTCGACTTGACGTTGCCGATTTCGATACGGTCTTGCGGACGCTTAGGACCAGCCAGCGACGGTGCCACGGTGCCCAGATCCAGCGACACTTCGTTGGTGTAATCGATGTCGCCTGCCTTTGGAACGCCGAACAGGTTCTGTGCCTTGAAGTAGGATTCGAACGCGTCGATTTCCGCCTTGGTGCGGCCGGTGCCCTTGAAGTAGTCGATGGTTGCTTCGTCGACCGGGAAGAAGCCCATGGTGGCGCCGTATTCAGGCGCCATGTTGGCGATGGTGGCGCGGTCGGTCAGCGACAGCGACTTGGTGCCTTCGCCGAAGAATTCGACGAACTTGCCCACAACCTTGGTCTTGCGCAGCAGTTCGGTGATGGTCAGAACCAGATCGGTTGCGGTGCAGCCTTCGCGCAGCGCGCCGGTCAGGTTCACGCCGACCACGTCTGGTGTCAGGAAGTACACCGGTTGGCCCAGCATGCCGGCTTCCGCCTCGATGCCGCCGACGCCCCAGCCGACTACGCCGATGCCGTTGATCATGGTGGTGTGCGAGTCAGTACCGACCAGCGTGTCAGGGTAGTAGACACCGGTCTTGTTGTGCACGCCGCGTGCGAGGTATTCCAGATTGACCTGGTGGACGATACCGAAGCCCGGAGGCACGACGCCAAAGGTGTCGAATGCCTGCATGCCCCATTTCATGAACTGGTAGCGCTCGTTGTTGCGCTCGAACTCCAGCTTCATGTTCAGGTCGAGCGCTTTCTTTTCGCGGTAGTGATCGATCTGTACCGAGTGGTCGACAACCAGATCCACCGGAACCAGCGGTTCAATGTTCTTCGGGTTCTTGCCCAGCTTCTTGGCGACGTTACGCATCGCGGCCAAGTCGGCCAGCAGAGGAACGCCGGTGAAGTCCTGCAGCACCACGCGTGCAACCACGAACGGGATTTCATCGACGCGGGCGCCCTTGGCGCTCCAGCTTGCCAATTGCTTGACGTGCTCTTCAGTCACCTTCTGACCGTCGCAGTTACGCAGGACGGATTCCAGCACGATACGGATCGACACTGGCAGACGGGAGATGTTGATCCCGAGTTTCTTTTCCAGGGCGGGCAGTGAGTAGAACTTGCCTTTCTTGGAACCGGAAATGCTGAATTCCTTTAGGGTGTTCAATGTGTTGCGGGACATGGCCTCTTCTCCTTAGATTACGGATGGTGTAAATACTTTGTTAGCGCTACGAAGTTTGGTTTCGTTGCAAATACGGGACTGCTTTGCTGCTCAATTCGTGCTGAATTCGTGTTGAATCCTGTTACTCGTTTGCTGCTTAGCTTTTCGGGGCTGCCGGCGCTTCTGCAGTTGCCGGTTCTACGTTCTTGCATTCGTTCGCCAGCTGTTGACCCTTCTTGGAGTCCAGCAGGATGCCCTTGGCCGGGATGCCGATCCAAACCAGGCCGACCTTGCGGTTTTCGAAGCGGTTGGCGCCGGTGGTGGTGGTCACGCGGGTCAGGCGGTTGATGCGCTTGTTCCAGCGGATGGCGATGTGCTTGTCATCGTCGTCGTTCTTGTAGATGGTCAGCTTGTTGCCCATTTCGCAGTTGAAGTCGGCCGACTTGGTGCCGCCGATTTCCGGCTCGTTTTCGTCATCTTCCGCGTCCGAAGAGAGCGCCATTTTTTCAGCAGGCTTGGCGGCTACGGAAGCAGCTTTGGGATGCGCTTCTTTTTTCTTGGTTGGCTTTTTCTTGGTGGCGGTTGCTGCAGGCGCACCGGTCTCGGCGAATGCAGACGGCATGCCGACGGCGAAGAGGGCGCTTGCGAGGGTCAGGGCGGTCAGATATTTTTTCATCGTGCGTCAGTTAATGTTCAATGTTGCAGGGTGGTTGAAATCGGTGCAGCGGTCGTGCCGGTTTCTGCAAACCAGGCTGCGACTTCCACAGGCAAAACAGCGCCGCCGGCATGGCCGCGCTGCAGGATACTCCAGTAATAACGGTAGCTTGCACGGTCATGCAGTGTGCCGCCGTGCTGTATCGGGCCCCATTGCACGTCCCTGGCTTTAAGCAGGATTTGTGCCGCTTCGCCGATTTCGTCGTCGGCGGGGGAGAGTGTTTGCACGATCGCCTTGATGTGGTTCGGATGGATGCTCCACATCCGGGTATAGCCGAATTCTTGCGCCGCGCGGCCGGCGTCGCCGGTGACTATCGCCGCATCCTGGATCTCGGTGGTGACGTTATGCGACGGCACTTTGCCGTGCGCGTGGCAGGCGGCGGAAATTTCCAGTTTGGCGCGCGCCACCAGCGGGTGCGTGAACTGGCCGGGCGAGCGCATCGCCGCAGCCGGGATGGCGCCATAGTGCGCCGACACAAAATCCATCACGCCGAAGGACAGCGATTCAACCTGCGGCAACGCTGCGATCTGGTGCACGTCTTCCAGGGCGCCGTGAGTCTCGATCAGCACGTGCAGCGGCGGCGTGCGGCGGCCGGCTTCGCTGGTGTGGCGGGAGATGGTGGCGATGGCGCGTTGCACATCGGCCAGACCGTCTGCCTTGGGCAGCATCAGGTAAGCCAGTTGCGGCGCAGCGGTAGCGCAGATCGTCGCAACGTCTTGTTCGAAAAAGGGGCTGGTCACGTCATGCACGCGGGCGCCGATGCGGCCAAAGCGATTGTCATCGCCGGCGATCAAGGCGCCAACCAGTTGTGCGTGCTCGGCTTCGTTGCCGGCGCTGGCGCCGTCTTCGCAGTCGAGGGTGATATCAAAAACCGGGCCGAGTTCTTGTTGCAGGGCGATCGACTTGCGCATCAGCTTTTCGGAGCCGGCGTAATGGTCGCAGACCGGTAGAGAGACCGGTTGTCGGGTGCCTGGGAACAAGACCTGGGTGGGATGCATTGCTGCTGAATTCCGAATGTATGCAAAATTTACGCGGCGGCTGTGAGAGCCCGCCGCGCGCTGGTCAATTAGCCGACCAGGTGTTTGACGCCTTCGCGCTCTTCCGACAATTCCTTGAGCGTGATGTTGATGCGCTCTTGCGAGAATTCGTCGATTTCGAGACCTTGGACGATCTTGTATTCGCCGTTCTCGGTTGTGACCGGGAAGCCGAACATGGTGCCTTCGGGGATGCCGTAGGAACCGTCCGATGGAACACCCATGGTGGTCCACTTGCCGTTGGTGCCCAGGATCCAGTCATGCACGTGATCGATCGCTGCGTTGGCTGCCGATGCTGCCGAAGACAGGCCGCGCGCTTCGATGATCGCTGCGCCGCGCTTGCCGACTGTCGGCAGGAAGGTGTCCTTGTTCCAGACCTGATCGTTGATCAGATCCTTGACGGCCTTGCCGTCTGCCGTCGCGAAACGGTAGTCGGCGTACATGGTTGGCGAGTGGTTGCCCCAGACGCACAGTTTTTCGATGGCCGAAACCGGTTGGCCGATCTTGGCCGCAACTTGCGACAGCGCGCGGTTGTGGTCCAGGCGCAGCATGGCGGTGAAGTTCTTGGCCGGCAGATTTGGTGCCGACTTCATGGCGATGTAAGCGTTGGTGTTGGCTGGGTTGCCGACGACCAGAACCTTGACGTCGCGCGAAGCAACTGCGTCCAGCGCCTTGCCTTGCACGGTGAAGATTTGTGCGTTGGCTTCCAGCAGGTCCTTGCGTTCCATGCCTGGGCCACGTGGGCGGGCGCCAACCAGCAGGGCGATGTCGGCATCCTTGAATGCGGTCATCGGGTCGCTGTGCGCGGTCACGCCGGCCAGCAACGGGAATGCACAGTCATCGATTTCCATGATGACGCCCTTCAGGGCTTTTTGTGCTTTTTCGTCTGGGATTTCCAGCAATTGCAGGATCACTGGCTGGTCTTTGCCGAGCAGGTCGCCGTTAGCAATGCGGAAGAGGAGGGAGTAACCGATTTGACCGGCGGCGCCAGTGACGGCAACACGCTTGGGGGCTTTAGCCATGTGAATCTCCAAAGTGGTGATAGAAAGCGTTCAATACTGCCGGAGTCGGGAGGCGCTCGCAAAACATGCCGCAAACGCGCTGAAACAAGTCCTGGAAGTGCTTCCCAACTCCTCGCCGGTCTCGGTAAGACACCGGCAATTACTTCGTATTCTTTCAAGAGACTGTAATCATACCGTCGAAAGCGCAGGCAGTCAGTTGTTTTGCCGTTTCGATGGCGAACCGATGCGGGGTAAATTGCGCGGACCTGCAAAGTGCGACACAAGTGCGGTCCAAAAAACGGTTCGTCTCTGAATATGCCCGCGAGTGTAGGCCTGCCGTTGTGGTCTGTCAATCGCTATCTTATGTCTTATATAAGACATCTTATTAAATACTTTTTGCTGGACGCGAGCAGGGTTTTTGTGGTCCAATTTGGGGTTATGAGCTCCAGCCTGCCCAATCTGAACAACAGCGACTCGCAAAGCGTGGGCACCAGTGTTGCCGGAGCAGCTCCTACCTTCAGTCCCCTCTATCAGCAAATCAAGGCTTTGATCACACAGCGTCTGGAATCAGGCGAGTGGAAGCCGGGCGAACTGATCCCCAGCGAAGTCGAACTCGGCAACCGTTTCAAGGTGAGCCAAGGGACCGTGCGCAAGGCGATCGACGAACTGGCTGCTGAAAACCTGGTGGTGCGGCGGCAAGGGAAGGGTACGTTTGTTGCCACTCATCATGAAACGCATGCGCAATTCCGTTTCCTGCGACTGACCGCCGATGCGGACGGTCCGCAACGCGCCGAGAACAAAATCATCGAAGTCAAGCGCGTGCGCGCGCCGGCCGAAGTGGCGCGTCAGCTCGACATCAAGTCGGGCGACTCCGTGATCTTCATCAAACGGGTAAAATCATTTAACGGCGTTCCGACCATACTTGAAGAAATCTGGTTGCCCGGCCTTATTTTCAAAGGGCTGACCGCGGAACGTCTGATGGAATACAAAGGGCCGCTGTACGGCCTGTTTGAAACCGAATTCGGGACACGCATGATTCGCGCTGAAGAGCAGATTCGTGCCGTGGGGGCGGATCCGGAGTCTGCGGAATTGCTGGGGGTTCCGCCCCAAACGCCTTTGTTGAGTGTGGACCGCGCTTCCTTTACCTATGGCGACAAGCCGGTGGAGATGCGACGCGGCTTGTATTTGACGTTGAATCATCACTACCAGAGCGAGCTGAATTAAACCTGCAGGGGATGTCCTTTGCTCGCATCCGTTCGTCGACTTTGAAATGCCTAATTTGCTGCGAAGCAGAATAAGTGTTGGTGAAGGTTCATGAAATCGGCGAAAATTGCGGGATTGTTTTAAATCTGAGGAGAACCTTGTTATGTCTGAAGCCGCTAAACCACCACGGCCACAATTTCGTAACATTAATATTACCCAAATTGCTGGCTACCGTATGCCGCTGGCTGCGCTGGTGTCGATCATGCACCGTGTCAGTGGTCTGTTCCTGTTCCTGATGCTGCCGTTCATCCTGTATTTGCTGGATAACAGTCTGCTCTCCGAAGGCACCTTCGAGTACCTGAAGGGCTTTGCCTCCAACTGGTTCGTCAAGCTTGTCGTCCTCGCCCTGTCCTGGGCATACCTTCATCACTTCTGTGCCGGCATCCGTCACCTGATCATGGACAACCACATCGGTCTGGACAAGGATAGCGCGCGCAAATCGTCGGCCGGGGTGTTGGTCGTCAGCATCGCACTGATGATCGTGGTGGCGTTGAAACTGTTCGGAGCATTCTAAAAATGGCAAACAATAATATTGGATCAAAGCGCCTCGTCGTGGGCGCTCATTACGGCATGCGCGACTGGCTGGCGCAACGCGCCACCGCCGTCGTCATGGCGTTGTACACCGTCGTTCTGCTGGTGTGCTTCCTGACTTCCAGCGGTTTTTCTTACGACGGCTGGGCGGCGATGTTCTCGCATCAGTGGTTCAAGATGGCGACGTTCGCAGCCTTCATGGCCTTGTTCTACCACGCCTGGATTGGCGTGCGTGATATCTGGATGGATTACGTCAAGCCGGTCGCTGTGCGCCTGGTCTTGCAAGTTGCCACGATCCTGTGGCTGGTTGTGTGCGCCGGATGGGCGGCACAGATTTTGTGGAGAGTGTAATCGTGGCAGCTATCAAATCCACAATTCCTACACGCCGCTTTGATGCGGTTATTGTCGGCGCCGGCGGATCCGGCATGCGCGCTTCGTTGCAACTGGCTGAAGCCGGTCTGAACGTCGCGGTTCTGTCCAAAGTTTTCCCGACCCGCTCGCACACGGTCGCTGCCCAAGGCGGCATCGGTGCATCGCTGGGCAATATGTCGGAAGACAACTGGTACTGGCACATGTTCGACACCGTCAAGGGTTCGGACTACCTGGGTGACCAGGACGCCATCGAATTCATGTGCCGCGAAGCACCGAAGGCCGTCTACGAGCTGGAGCACTTCGGCATGCCGTTCGACCGCAATGCCGATGGCACCATTTATCAGCGTCCGTTCGGCGGTCACTCGGCCAACTTCGGTGAAAAGCCGGTGGCGCGTGCCTGTGCTGCAGCCGACCGTACCGGTCACGCGCTGTTGCACACGCTGTATCAGCGCAACGTCCGCGCCAAGACGCACTTCTTCGTTGAATGGATGGCGATCGATCTGATTCGCGACAACGAAGGCGACGTGATCGGCGTGGTTGCACTGGAAATGGAAACCGGCGAAATCATGATGCTGCACGCCAAGACCACGCTGTTTGCAACCGGCGGCGCAGGCCGTATCTGGGCTGCATCCACCAACGCCTTCATCAATACCGGCGACGGCATGGGTATGGCGGCGCGCGCAGGCCTGCCTTTGCAAGACATGGAATTCTGGCAGTTCCACCCGACTGGCGTGGCCGGTGCGGGCGTGCTGATTACAGAAGGCGTGCGCGGCGAAGGCGGCATCCTGATCAACAGCAATGGCGAACGTTTCATGGAGCGCTATGCGCCGACGCTGAAGGATCTGGCGCCGCGCGACTTCGTTTCGCGTTCGATGGACCAGGAAATCAAGGAAGGCCGTGGTGTCGGTCAGCACAAGGATCACGTCCTGCTGGATCTGCGTCACATCGGCGCCGACACGATTCAAAAGCGTCTGCCGTCGATTCTGGAAATCGCGCACAAGTTTGCCAACGTTGATGCGACCAAGGAACCGATTCCTGTCGTGCCGACCATTCACTATCAGATGGGCGGTATTCCGACCAACGTGTATGGCCAGGTCGTTGCGCCGAAGAATGGTTCGTACAAGGAAGTGGTGCAGGGCATGTACGCCATCGGCGAATGCGCCTGCGTATCGGTGCACGGCGCCAACCGTCTGGGTACCAACTCGCTGCTGGATCTGGTGGTGTTCGGTCGTGCCGCCGGCAATCACATCGTTGAAAGCCGCCTGCAGGATCGCAGCCACAAGCCTATTCCATCGGATGCAACCGATCGCGTCATGGAACGTGTCGCACGTCTGGAAACCAGCACCGGTTCCGAGCGCGTGCAGGACGTTGCCAACGCAATCCGCGCCACGATGCAGCACTACTGTGGCGTGTTCCGTACCGACGAATTGCTGAACGAAGGCCGTGCCAAGATCATGGAGCTGGATGAGCGTCGCAAGCACGTCTCGTTCAAGGACAAGTCCAAGGTCTTCAACACTGCACGCGTCGAAGCGCTTGAGCTGGACAATCTGATTGAAACAGCCAAGGCAACCATTACTTCCGCAGCAGCCCGCAAAGAATCGCGTGGTGCGCACGCTCACCGCGACTATGAAAAGCGCGATGACGTCGAATGGCTGAAGCATACGCTGTGGTTTTCCGAGGGGAATCGTCTCGACTACAAGCCAGTCAACATGCAACCGTTGACGGTCGAGACATTTAAACCTAAAGCACGTACTTTCTAAAAGGTCAGAACATGACACGTACTCTGAAATTCAAGATCTACCGCTACGATCCGGACAAGGACGAAAAGCCGTACATGCAAGACCTGACCGTCGAGCTGAAGCCAACCGACAAGATGCTGCTGGACGCTCTGCAACGCATCAAGTCCGACGTTGACGATTCGCTGGCGCTGCGCCGTTCGTGCCGTGAAGGCGTGTGCGGTTCCGACGCGATGAACATCAACGGCAAGAATGGTCTGGCCTGCACCACCAACCTGAACGAACTGAGCGAGCCTATCGTTCTGAAGCCGCTGCCAGGTTTGCCGGTGATTCGCGACCTGATCGTCGACATGACCAACTTCTTCAAGCAATACGACTCGATCAAGCCTTACCTGATCAACGACAGCATTCCTCCTGAAAAAGAGCGTCTGCAATCGCCTGAACAGCGTGAAGAACTGGACGGCGTGTATGAGTGCATCCTGTGCGCATGCTGCTCGACATCGTGCCCGTCGTTCTGGTGGAATCCGGACAAGTTCGTTGGTCCTGCCGGCCTGCTGCAGGCTTACCGTTTCATCGCGGACAGCCGCGACGAAGCGACCGGCCAGCGCCTGGACGATCTGGAAGATCCGTATCGCCTGTTCCGTTGCCGTTCCATCATGAACTGCGTCGATGTCTGCCCGAAGGGTCTGAACCCGAACGCGGCCATCGGCAAGATCAAGGAACTGATGGTTCGTCGCGCCGTATAAGCAGTTTGCAGCAAGCGGGCGGGAGGCGACTCCCGCCCGTGGTTTTATCCATGTTTCATGAATGTTTCACCAATGATTGCCTTCCGCGCCGGTTTGCCAGTGTGGCCGGAAGAATGACATCAGCACCGATTAAGAAGTGATTTGAATCCATGTCCCAAAGCCATCAAGACGATCCCGCCAAACGTGCACGCTTGCGTTGGCGCGCCCGTCGCGGATTGCTGGAAAACGATCTCATCCTGACGCGTTTTCTCGACGCGCATGAAGAGAGCATGACCGACGACGAAGTCGATGCGTTTTCCCGGCTGATGGATCTTGGCGACAACGACCTGATGGACTTGCTCCTTGTGCGCAAGGAGCCTGAAGCGGCCGTGGACTTGCCCCAGGTCCACGCCTTGCTCAAAAAATTGCGTAACGCCTGAACGTTCCACGGCGTTCTGGCAAGATTGGTTCAAAAGCGGCCGGCGTTGTATTAGAGGCTGTTGCAAAGTGAAGTTGGCGGCATCCTGCGTCGTGCATTAACGACGGGCGCAAATGCTGAGTTCCTTTTGCAACAGGCTCTAAAGCGGTTGATTTGCGATTTTTGATTAACGATTCATCATCACAGCTGAAGGAAGAACTATGCCCACCTCAGATATCAAAGCGACCCTGTCGTTCTCGGATGGCACGCCATCCCTGGATTTTCCCGTCTACAAGGGCACCATTGGTCCGGATGTCATCGACATCCGCAAACTGTACGGCGCCACCGGCAAGTTCACTTATGACCCGGGCTTCATGTCGACAGCGGCATGTAATTCGTCGATCACTTACATCGATGGAGACAAGGGCGAGCTGCTATACCGCGGTTATCCGATCGAGCAACTGGCGGTCAACTGCGACTTCCTGGAAACTTGCTACCTGCTGCTGCACGGCGAACTGCCGACTGCAACGCAAAAGGAAGAGTTCGTCGAAACAGTGACCCAGCACACCATGGTTCACGAGCAAATGAATTTCTTCTTCCGCGGTTTCCGTCGCGATGCTCACCCGATGGCCGTGCTGACCGGTTCGGTCGGCGCCTTGTCGGCGTTCTACCATGACTCGCTGGATATCAGCAATCCGGTGCACCGCGACGTTTCCGCGATCCGCATGATCGCCAAGCTGCCGACGCTGGTCGCCATGGCGTACAAGTACAACATCGGTCAACCGTTCGTGTATCCACGCAACGACCTGTCGTACAGCGCCAACTTCATGCGCATGATGTTCGCGAATCCGTGCGAAGAGTACAAGGTCAACGAAGTGCTGGTGCGCGCGCTGGACCGCATCCTGATCCTGCACGCAGACCACGAGCAAAACGCATCGACATCGACCGTTCGTCTGGCCGGTTCGTCGGGCGCGAATCCGTTCGCATGTATCGCAGCCGGCATCGCCTGCCTGTGGGGTCCTGCTCACGGCGGCGCCAACGAAGCTGCATTGACCATGCTGGAAGGCATCGGTTCGGTCGACAACATCCCTGAGTTCATCAAGCAAGTGAAGGACAAGAATTCCGGCGTCAAGCTGATGGGCTTCGGTCACCGCGTCTACAAGAACTACGACCCACGCGCCAAGCTGATGCGTGAAACCTGCTACGAAGTCCTGAATGAACTGGGCCTGCACGATGACCCATTGTTCAAGCTGGCCATGGAGCTGGAAAAGATCGCGCTGGAAGACGACTACTTCGTGTCGCGCAAGCTGTACCCGAACGTCGACTTCTACTCCGGTATCGTTCAGCGCGCGCTGGGCATTCCGACATCGATGTTCACCTGCATCTTTGCAATGGCGCGTACCGTGGGCTGGATTGCTCAATGGAACGAAATGATCTCCGATCCGGAACAAAAGATCGGTCGTCCGCGCCAGTTGTTCGTCGGCTCCGCGAAACGCGACGTTTCGCCCATCGACAAGCGCGGCTGATAGCGCTTTGGTGGCCGTCCGGCAAGGCCGGTCATCAAGCTGTCATGATCTCGTTGCGGCTTCTTGCGTAAAGCGGAAGGCTTGCCTTCCGCCAGCGCAACAAATGGCACAAATAAAAAAGCGAATCTCAAGGATTCGCTTTTTTATTGGAAATAAGGATATATAATTCTGCCTATGCTGGCTGGATAACTCAAAAAGTTCAGGTAGACATGGTCCTTCCCCACAACTTGATGTGCAATCCGCTAACCGGTCAGGCCGTGTCGCGGAAGGTTAGATTAACCCGCTAATCTCGCGAAACGCGAAGAAAGGTGAGCCAGATATGACTCAGCTCTACGAGCAATATAATCTCAACTCCTACCTCTTTGGTGGGAATGCGCCGTACTTGGAAGAACTGTACGAGGCGTACCTCAATAACCCCGGATCCGTGCCAGACAATTGGCGTGCCTATTTCGACGCGGTGCAACATGTGCCTGCAGTTGATGGCTCCAATCGTCCTGACGTCGCCCATGCACCGGTGATCGCTTCGTTCGCCGAGCGCGCCAAGCAAGGTCCGATCCGCACCGTGGTCGCTTCGGCTGATACCGAAATGGGCCGCAAGCGCGTCGCTGCAACCCAACTGATCGCCGGTTACCGCGACCTGGGTTCCCGCTTCGCCAACCTGGATCCGCTGCAACGCCAGGAACGCCCAAGCATCCCTGAACTCGAGCCGACTTTCTACGGCTTCAGCGATTCCGACATGGACATCGTGTTCAACATCAGCAACACCTATTTCGGCGGTGAAACCGCATCGCTGCGCGACCTGCTGCAATCGCTGCGCGATACCTACTGCCGTTCGATCGGCGCCGAATTCACCTATATCAGCGATCCGGCTGAAGTGCGCTGGATCCAGGAACGCCTGGAACCGACTCGCGCGCTGCCGCAGTTCTCGGCTGAAAAGAAAAAGCACATCCTCGACCGCCTGACCGCGGCCGAAGGCCTGGAGCGCTACCTCCACACGAAGTACGTCGGCCAGAAGCGTTTCTCGCTGGAAGGCGGCGAAAGCTTCATCGCGTCCCTGGATGAAACCATCCAGCGCGCCGGTGAAAAGGGCGTGCAGGAAATCGTTATCGGCATGGCCCACCGCGGCCGTCTGAACGTGCTGGTCAACATCCTGGGCAAGACGCCTCAGGAACTGTTCTCGGAGTTCGAAGGCCATCACGCCGACGACCTGCCGGCCGGCGACGTCAAGTACCACCAAGGCTTCTCTTCCGACATCAGTACCCCGGGCGGCCCGGTCCACCTGTCGCTGGCGTTCAACCCGTCCCACCTGGAAATCGTCAACCCTGTGGTTGAAGGTTCGGTCAAGGCGCGTATGGATCGCCGCGGCGACAAGGACGGCTCGCAAGTGCTGCCGATTCTGGTCCACGGCGATGCAGCTTTCGCCGGCCAGGGCGTCGTGATGGAAACGCTGAATCTGGCGCAGACGCGCGGCTACGGCACCGGCGGTACCGTGCATATCGTGATCAACAACCAGATCGGTTTCACCACGTCGGATCCACGTGACTCCCGTTCGACGCTGTACTGCTCGGACGTGGTCAAGATGATCGAAGCGCCTGTGCTGCACGTCAACGGCGACGATCCTGAAGCCGTCGTGTTCGCGACGCAAATCGCGGTCGACTACCGCATGCAGTTCAAGAAGGACATCGTTGTCGACATCATCTGCTTCCGCAAGCTGGGTCACAACGAGCAAGATACACCGGCGCTGACACAGCCGCTGATGTACAAAAAGATCGCGCAACATCCGGGCACACGCAAGCTGTATGCTGAAAAGCTGGCTGCGCAAGGCACCATCCCTGCCGATGGCGGCGACGTCATGGTCAAGGCTTTCCGCGATGCGATGGACAGCGGCAAGCACACTGTCGATCCGGTCATCACCAACTTCAAGAGCAAGTACGCCGTCGACTGGCTGCCGTTCCTGAACCGTAAGTGGACCGACGCTGCCGACACCGCAGTCCCGCTGGCGGAACTGAAGCGCCTAGCGACACGCATCACCACCATCCCAGAAGGCTTCAAGGCGCACGCGCTGGTCGAGAAGGTCATCAACGACCGTGCTGCAATGGGTCGTGGCGATCTGAACCTGGACTGGGGCATGGGCGAACATCTGGCCTACGCTTCGCTGGTCGCATCCGGCTACGCCATTCGCCTGACCGGTCAGGATGCCGGCCGTGGCACCTTCGTCCACCGTCACGCCGTTCTGCATGATCAAAACCGTGAACGTTGGGATGCAGGCACCTACATTCCTCTGCAAAACGTCGCAGAAAACCAGGCGCCATACACCGTGATCGACTCGGTTCTGTCCGAAGAAGCGGTGCTGGGCTTTGAATACGGTTACTCGACAGCCGAGCCGAATACACTGACCATCTGGGAAGCCCAGTTCGGCGACTTCGCCAATGGCGCGCAAGTCGTGATGGACCAATTCATCAGCTCCGGTGAAGTGAAGTGGGGCCGCGCTTCGGGCCTGGTGCAAATGCTGCCGCACGGCTACGAAGGCCAGGGTCCTGAGCACTCGTCCGCGCGTCTCGAGCGTTACCTGCAACTGTGCGCCGACAACAACATGCAAGTTGTTCAGCCGACCACCGCCGCGCAGATTTTCCACTTGCTGCGTCGTCAGATGATCCGCTTGTTCCGCAAGCCGCTGATCATCCTCACGCCGAAGTCGCTGTTGCGTAACAAGGATGCCGGTTCGCCGCTGTCCGACCTGGCCAAGGGTTCGTTCCAGACAGTCATTCCGGAACTGGACGACAAGCTCGACGCCAAGAAGGTCAAGCGCATCATCGCTTGCTCGGGCAAGGTCTACTACGATCTGGTCAACGCACGCAAGGAACGCGGTCAGACCGACACGGCAATCATCCGCGTCGAACAACTGTACCCGTTCCCGCACAAGGCCTTCGCCGCTGCGCTCAAGCAATTCCCGAACTTCCAGGAATTGGTCTGGACGCAAGACGAGCCGCAGAACCAGGGCGCATGGCTGCAAATCCAGCACAACATCTTTGAAAATCTGACTGACGGTCAAAAGCTTGCTTACGCAGGTCGTCCAGCCAGCGCATCTCCAGCGGTCGGTTACTACGACAAGCACTATGCGCAACAAAAGGCGCTGATCGACACCGCGTTTTCGAAGCTCAAGGGCTTTGTCCTGACTAAGTAATCAGATCTTGCACGGCGCGCATTGCGAGGGCGATGCGCGCTGATGTTTTATTGAATAACCCGAATCGGAGAAGTTACATGGCACAAATCGAAGTAAAAGTCCCGCAATTATCAGAATCCGTTGCAGAAGCCACGCTGCTGCAATGGCATAAAAAAGTGGGCGAAGCCGTCGCACGCGACGAAAACCTGATCGACGTCGAAACCGACAAGGTCGTGCTGGAATTGCCGGCGCCGGAAGCCGGCGTCATTACTCAGATCATCAAGGCCGACGGTTCGACCGTGGTCGCCGGTGAAGTCATCGCGATCCTGGACACCGACGCGTCCGCGCAAGTGAGCCCGCTGGAAGTCAAGGCTGCTCCTGCACCGCAAAACACCAATGAACCGACACCGGTCGCAGCGCCTGAACTGCTGAACAAGTCTGACGTCGCCATGCCTGCCGCCGCCAAGATCCTGGCCGACAACAACCTGTCGACATCGCAAGTGTCGGGCACAGGCAAGGATGGTCGCGTCACCAAGGGCGACGTGCTGGCTTCCCTGGCAACACCGAAGGCCGCTGCTCCTGCAGCAGCTGCCGCCAAGCCGGCGCTGCAACAAGTTTCTGCCCCAGGCAAGCCAAGCCTGGAAAACCGTCCGGAAGAGCGCGTGCCGATGAGCCGTCTGCGCGCACGCGTGGCCGAGCGTCTGCTGCAATCGCAAGCAACCAACGCCATCCTGACCACGTTCAACGAAATCAACATGCAACCTGTCTTGGACCTGCGCGCCAAGTACAAGGACAAGTTCGAAAAAGAACACGGCGTCAAGCTGGGCTTCATGTCCTTCTTCGTCAAGGCAGTGGTCCACGCACTGAAGAAGTACCCGATCGTCAATGCATCGGTTGACGGCAACGACATCGTCTACCACGGTTACTTCGACATCGGCGTTGCAGTCGGTTCGCCACGCGGTCTGGTGGTTCCGGTCCTGCGCGACGCGGATCAACTGTCGATCGCCGACATCGAAAAGAAGATCGGCGAATTCGGTCAGAAGGCCAAGGACGGCAAGCTGTCGATCGAAGAAATGACCGGCGGCACCTTCACCGTGTCCAACGGCGGCACCTTCGGTTCGATGCTGTCGACACCGATCATCAACCCGCCACAATCGGCGATTCTGGGCATTCACGCCACCAAGGATCGCGCCGTGGTTGAAAACGGTCAGATCGTGATTCGTCCGATGAACTACTTTGCACTGTCCTACGACCACCGCATCATCGACGGCCGCGAAGCCGTCCTGAGCCTGGTCGCCATCAAGGAAGCACTGGAAGACCCAGCACGCCTGTTGTTGGATCTCTAATCATCAGGACCTGAAAAAGGCGCAGGGAAGACAGAGAAACCGGATCATCGTCCCTCTGTTGTCTCGGCGCCTTTTTTCTCTTTTGCATTCGTGCCGGACTGTGAGCAGTCTGCGCACATTCAAAAACGCACTAGGATAAAACTATGAGCAAGAATTTTGACGTGGTCGTCATCGGCGGCGGCCCTGGCGGCTACATCGCTGCAATCCGCGCAGCACAACTGGGCTTCAACACCGCCTGCATCGACGAATGGAAAAACGAAAAGGGCGGTCCTGCACCAGGCGGCACCTGCACCAACGTTGGTTGCATCCCATCGAAGGCGCTGCTGCAATCGTCCGAGCACTATGAGCATGCCGGTCATGCGTTCAAGGATCACGGTATCGACGTCAAGGGCCTGAGCCTGAACCTGCCGCAAATGCTGGGTCGCAAGAACACCGTCGTCAAGCAGAACAACGACGGCATCCTGTACCTGTTCAAGAAGAACAAGGTTACCTTCTTCCACGGTCGCGGCAGCTTCGTCAAGGGCGACGCCAATGGCTACGAAATCAAGGTGGCCGGCGCCACTGAAGAATCCATCACCGCCAAGCAAGTCATCGTCGCCACCGGTTCCAATGCACGTGCATTGCCGGGCGCTCCATTTGACGAAGAACTGATCCTGTCGAACACCGGCGCACTGGCCATCACCGAAGTGCCGAAGAAGCTGGGCGTCATCGGCGCCGGCGTCATCGGTCTGGAAATGGGCTCGGTCTGGCGTCGTCTGGGTGCGGAAGTCACCGTGCTGGAAGCGCTGCCGACTTTCCTCGGCGCAGTCGATGAACAGATCGCCAAGGAAGCGCAAAAGCTGCTGGCCAAGCAAGGCCTGACAGTGAGCCTGGGCGTCAAGATCGGCGACATCAAAGCGGGCAAGAAGGACGTCAGCGTCGACTACACAGACGACAAGGGCAATGCGCAAAAGGCCGTGTTCGACAAGCTGATCATCTCGATCGGCCGCACCCCGAACACCACCGGCCTGAATGCTGAAGCCATCGGCCTGAAGCTCGACGAACGCGGCTTCATCGCCGTCGACGGCGACTGCAAGACCAACCTGCCGAACGTGTGGGCAGTGGGCGACGTGGTACGCGGCCCGATGCTGGCGCACAAGGCCGAAGAAGAGGGCGTTGCCGTTGCCGAGCGTATCGCCGGTCAACACGGTCACGTCAACTTCAATACCATCCCTTGGGTCATCTACACCTCGCCGGAAATCGCATGGGTCGGCAAGACCGAACAGCAACTGAAGGCCGACGGCATTGCGTACAAGGCCGGCACCTTCCCGTTCCTGGCCAATGGCCGCGCACGTGCGCTGGGCGATACCTCAGGTATGGTCAAGTTCCTGGCGGATGCCAAGACTGACGAAATCCTCGGCGTGCACATCGTCGGTCCGATGGCTTCGGAACTGATTTCCGAAGCCGTGGTGGCGATGGAATTCCGTGCTTCCGCCGAAGACATCGCACGCATCTGCCACGCTCACCCATCGTTGTCCGAAGCAACGAAGGAAGCCGCACTGGCAGTCGACAAGCGCGCGCTGAACTTCTGATGAAACGAGTTTGCCATTACCGGTAAACTCCGATCATCTCCGATGGGCGAGCCTGGCTCGCCCATTTTGTTTTAGGCTGCAGTATTTAGGCTGCAATGAATCGTCCGTCTCCGGCATCCGGAGGCAGCGCAATAAAATAAAGATCAACCATGGATGTCCGCGAATTCTACGATCATGCGCTAAGCGAGCGTGGCTTCAAATCCGACGAGGCGCAGCAGCGTGCTATCGATCGCCTGCAGCGTGCCTATGAAGAATGGGTGGCGTTCAAATCGCAACGCTCCAGCACCTTCAAGCGCCTGATCAATCGTCCTGACGTACCGCGTGGCGTGTACATGTGGGGGGGGGTGGGACGTGGTAAATCCTTCTTGATGGACAGCTTCTATTCGGTGGTGCCGGTGGTGCGCAAGACGCGCGTCCACTTCCACGAATTCATGCGCGACGTGCATCGCCAGCTGGACGAGCTGAAGGGCATCGCCAATCCGCTTGACGAGGTCGCCAAGCGCATCGCCAAGAAATACCGCCTGATCTGCTTCGATGAATTCCACGTTTCCGACATCGCCGATGCGATGATTCTGTACAACCTGCTCGGCGGCCTGTTCGATAACGGCGTGTCCTTCGTCATGACCTCGAATTACAAGCCGGACACGCTGTATCCGGACGGCCTGCATCGCGACCGCATGCTGCCGACCATCCAGCTGCTCAACAGCAAGCTGGATGTCATGAACATCGACGCCGGCGTCGATTACCGCAAGCGTGCGCTGGAGCAGGTCAGGATTTATCACACGCCGCTCAATGCCGGCACCGACAGCGAATTGCGCGAGGCGTTTGCCGCCGTCGCCGAAACCGCCGACGAAGACACGCGCGTGCATATCGAGGCGCGAGAAATCCGCGCCTTGCGCCGCGCCGGCAGCGCCATCTGGTTTGATTTCGCCACCTTGTGCGGCGGCCCGCGTTCGCAGAACGACTATCTTGAAATCGCCAGCCGCTTCCAGACCGTGATCCTGTCGGGCATTCCGCGCATGTCGGCAGCGATGTCGTCGGAAGCGCGCCGCTTCACTTGGCTCATCGACGTGTTCTATGACCACAAGGTCAAGCTCATCATGTCGGCCGAAGTCGAGCCGGAAGAACTCTATACGGAAGGCATGCTGGCAAATGAATTTCACCGTACGGTTTCACGTATCATTGAGATGCAATCGCGCGAGTACATGGATTCCGAACGCCGTCTCGCTGCGGACAAGCTCGCCTGATTATGGATAAGGGTTACATGCAATCATTTCTTCAAAAAACCTGCCGCGTTCCTGCCGCCATGCTGATGCTGGCCGTCGCCGGACTGACGCTGCCGTCGGTTGTGACCGCTGAGCCTGCGCCTTACGGGGCGCCCGGCAAGCCGGCGTTCAACGAACGCTATCCGTCGGGTTCGATCCGTTCGACCGATGAAGCCGACGAGATCCTGGCGGACGCCGACAAGGAACGCCTCATCATCGAAGACCAGTACATCGCCGAACAGCGCGATTGCTACAAGAAGTTTTTCGTGGCGATTTGCCTGGACGGCGCCAAGGAGCGCAATCGCGTCGCCGGCAAGCAGGTGCGTGATGTCGAAGTCGAAGCCAACGCATACAAGCGCCAGGCCAAGGCCGATGATCGCGACAAGTCGCTGGCCGAGCAGCGCGTCAAGGACGAACAGGACTCGGCGCGTCGTGCCGCTGATCAGAAGGACCGCGACGCCGCTGCCGCGCGCAAGGTGCAGGAGAGCGCCGCCAAGCAGCAGCAAGTCAAGGAACGCGAGCAGCAGAGCGCAGGCAAGGAAGATGCGCGCGTGAAGGCGCATGAGGCGCAGCTTCAGCAGAAACAAGCTGCTGACGCCGCCAAGGCGCCGCAACGCGAGGCCAATGAAAAGGCCTACCAGGAAAAGGTCAAGGCGGCCGAAGTGCACCGCAAGGAAGTTGAGGCCAACAAGGCTCAGAAGGACCGCGAGCGTGCTGCCAAGCAACAGCAGGCGCCTGCCTCCGGACCAAGCGTCGCGGATCCGAATCAACCCAAGTAGTCCGGCTGCGGCCGCTTGCTTTGCAGTGAGTGTCGCGGTCAACAACG
The DNA here is from genome assembly GCF_044767325.1 of Herbaspirillum sp. NPDC101397. Lineage (NCBI taxonomy): Bacteria > Pseudomonadati > Pseudomonadota > Betaproteobacteria > Burkholderiales > Oxalobacteraceae > Herbaspirillum > Herbaspirillum sp. NPDC101397. The sequence continues at coordinate 1,019,103 of NZ_JBIWNS010000001.1, read as the reverse complement.
ATTGTTGACCTGCGGCAGGTGGATTACACTGTATGCAGTTCTTTTTTGGTAGCGGTGGCGCGCAATCCTCAATCTGCGACCCCTGCAACCTCCAGCCGTTTTTGCTACAGAAGCCGACATGACAATGACGCACCGCGAAGATATACAGCGCCGTATTATCGAACTGGAAGTAGAGCACCGCGATCTCGACGCCGTGATCGACCTGCTTTCACGCGAAGTGCGTCATGAGGAATTACAATTGCGTCGTTTGAAGAAGCGCAAGCTGCAATTGAAGGACCATATCATGTTGCTTAAAATGCAATTGATCCCCGATATTCCGGCCTGAATCCGACGCGCATTTCGCAATTTTTGGCCGATTTCATTCGCAGCCCCCATTTCCGTTGTCATGACCTTGCCGCGACGGCAACGTCGTTGGCGACAGCATGGCGTCCGACACTTTTCGGTTCAGGTTTAACCTCTTTACAGGCATGAGTCAGTGAGTTCCATCGAAGATACCGCCGCATCCGTCCCGCAAGGTATCCATGATGCCGAGGTTGAGCGCCTGTTCGGCGCCGACGGTCCGCTGGGCGGGCAGGTCGGCAGCTATCGTCCGCGCCACGCCCAGACCGAAATGGCGAAGGCCATCGCTGAAGCGATTGCCGGCCAGAGCACCCTGATCGCCGAGGCCGGCACCGGCACCGGCAAGACCTTCGCGTACCTGGTTCCGGCGCTGCTGTGGGGCGGCAAGGTGATCGTCTCCACCGGCACCAAGAACTTGCAGGACCAGCTTTACTTGCGCGATATCCCGACCGTGCGCAAGGCCTTGAGCGCGCCCGTCTCGGTGGCGCTGCTGAAGGGGCGTTCCAACTACGTTTGCCATTTCCATCTCGAGCGCACGCTGCAGAATGGCCGCATGACCTCGCGCGACGATGTCGGCTACCTGCGCGAAATTTCGCGCTTCATGAAAACCACTTCCTCGGGCGACAAGGCCGAGTTGTCCAAGGTGCCGGAAAACGCGCTGATCTGGAACCTCGTGACGTCCACGCGCGACACCTGTTTCGGCGCCGAATGCCAGTACTACCAGGACTGCTTCGTCATGAAGGCGCGCAAGGAAGCGCAGCAGGCCGATGTGGTGGTGGTCAATCATCATTTGTTCTTCGCCGACGTTGCACTCAAGGACACCGGCGTGGCCGAGTTGCTGCCGACCGCGAATACCGTGATTTTCGACGAGGCGCATCAGTTGCCGGAAACCGCGACCATGTTCTTCGGCGACACCGTGTCGACCTCGCAGATACTGGAATTGTGCCGCGACGTGCTGGCCGAAGGCCTGTCGCATGCGCGTGACGGCGCCGACTGGGCCAAGGTGGTGGCGCCGGTCGAGAAGGCGGCGCGCGACCTGCGGCTGGCTTTCCCGGAAGACATCGTGCGCCTGGCGGTCAACCAGATCGCTCCGTCCAGCGTGTTCTTCCCGGCGCTGGAAACCTTGCGCGACAACATGGACGACATGACCGCCGTGCTGGAAAAACAAGCCGAGCGCGCTGAAACGATCGAGCAATGCCGGACCCGTGCAATTGAATTGTCGTACCAGCTTGAAAAATGGAACGGTGCGCAAGACAAGGCCGCCGGCGAAGATGGACAGACCTACGTGTTGTGGGTAGAGGCATTCACCTCTTCACTGCAATTGCATCGTACGCCGCTGTCGATCGCACCAATTTTCAACAAGCAGCGCGAAGGCGTGCCGCGCACGTGGATCTTCACCTCGGCGACGCTGGCGGTAAAAAACGATTTCCATCACTACACCTCGCAGATGGGGCTATGGGACGAGCCGGCAAAATCCTGGCCGAGCCCGTTCGATTATGAACAGCAGGGCTTGCTCTATGTGCCGAACAACCTGCCGCAGCCGAATTCCTACGAATACACCGACGCCGTGATTGACGCCGCGCTGCCGGCCATCATCGCCGCCGGCGGCCGCACTTTCCTGCTGTGCACTACGATCCGTGCGGTCAATCGCGCCGCAGAGCGCCTGCGTGAAGAGTTCGAACAGCGCGGCCTGCCGTTTCCACTGATGGTGCAGGGCGAAGCCGGCCGTACCGAATTGCTGGATCGTTTCCGCGCTTCCGGCAACGGCGTGCTGATCGGCAGCCAAAGTTTCTGGGAAGGCGTCGACGTGCGCGGCGATGCCTTGTCTCTGGTGATCATCGACAAGTTGCCATTTTCCCCGCCTGACGATCCGGTACTGGCGGCACGTATCGCCGAGCTGGAAAAGAAGGGCCTCAACGGCTTCGTGCATCATCAATTGCCGGCGGCGATCATCAACCTGAAGCAGGGCGCCGGTCGCCTGATCCGCGACGAGACTGATCGCGGCGTGCTGATGATCTGCGATCCGCGGCTGATCTCCAAGGGTTACGGCCGCCGTATCTGGCAAAGCCTGCCGCCGTTCAAGCGCACCCGTGAAATCGGCATGGTGGAAGATTTCTTTGCGCGTCGTGCTGCCATGGCTGCGGCAGCCGAGGAAAACTGAGAATGGCAGGGCTGCGCTCGTCATCCGCCTCGACTGCGCTGGTGCCAGTGCGCGCCAGCGAACTGGTCGTCGGGCAACCGTCACCTTGGCCCATCTATAACGACATGGGTGATCTGCTGCTGGCGCGCGGCAGCATGATTGATACTCAAGGCCAGCTGGATGGGCTGCTGGAACACGGGTTATTCCGCAATGAAAAATGGGGCGACGAGCCGGACACCGATTCGGTGCCGTTGCCGAAGTCGCTTGATGTCCTGCAGAAGCGCCGCCGCTCCAAAGGACTGCGTCCACCGGCGCCGAGCCGCGGGCAGGAGAGCATTGTCGGCATGGATGAGGTGCGCTGGCAGATCGGCGATGCCGTCACGCTACAGCTCAAGGAAGCGCCCGAGCTGCGTTACAACATCAGTCTGATCGGCAGCCTGGTCGGCAAGAGCATGTTGGTCTCGCCTCCCGTGAAAGACGGCAAGTACATTCACTTGCGCGATGGTCAGGTGGTGGTGGTGCGGGCTTTGTCCGGACGTCGCGCATATGCCTTTGCGACCAGCGTGCTCAAGTATCAGAATCTGCCTTATCCCTACCTGCATCTGGCCTGCCCGCGTGAAATACGTTGTACGGTGATCCGTCAGGATGCGCGCGTGGAAGTCGACCTGGATGCCTTCCTGACCATTGGCACGGCGCCGCCGGCAAAGATCAGCCTGCTGGATATCAGCGTCGGCGGCGTATCCGGCATCGGCACCTTTCTTGGCAGCGGCAAGGATGCCAGCGGTCGTTTGCGCTTCATCGTCAATGTCGCCGGCGAAGAGCGCGGGCTGGATCTTGATGTGGTGTTGCGAATGGTGGAGGCCGACGCTGATCCTCACTACGCCAAATACGGTCTGGAATTCGTCGACGTGTCGGCGCGCGACCGTGTCATCCTGTCGGCGTTCGTCTATCAGACCGCCAGCGAAACGGACTGACTTCGTGCCTGCAAAGCAGGTTTCTCTGCAAGGCTGGAGATGCTGCTTTTTTGCGTCGAACGGTCGCATTTCTCCCTGAATTGAGCCGGGCGCTTCGGGTAAAATGGCGGGATGAAAATTCTCATCAGCAACGACGACGGTTACCTTGCTCCAGGCCTCATTGCGCTGGCTGACGCCTTGTCCGCCATCGCCGAAATCACCGTGGTCGCGCCCGACAGCAACCGCTCCGGCAGCTCCAATTCGCTGACGCTGGACCGGCCGTTATGGGTTGAGCGCGCCGGCAATGGTTTTTATTACCTTAACGGCACGCCGTCCGACTGCGTGCACGTCGCGCTGACCGGTTTGCTGCCGGATCGTCCCGACCTGATCGTCTCCGGCATCAATCAGGGCCAGAACATGGGCGACGACACCTTGTATTCCGGCACGGTTGCCGCAGCGACCGAAGGTTTCCTGTTTGGCATCCCGGCCATCGCGTTTTCGCAATTGCACAAAGGCTGGGAACATCTGGATAGCGCCGCACGCATCGCCCGCGAAGTGATTGAGCGCCAGTTCGACGCCATCGCTAAACCGTATCTGCTGAACGTCAACATTCCCAACCTGCCGTATGCCGAACTCAAGTCCTGCGTAGCGACGCGACTGGGCAAGCGCCATATGTCGGAGCCGGTCTACAAAATGCGTGATCCGCACGGCAAGGACATTTACTGGATCGGCCCGCCCGGTGGCGTCAAGGATGCCGGTGAGGGCACCGACTTCCATGCGACCGCGAACGGCCACGTGTCGATCACACCGTTGCAGATCGACCTGACGCACACCAGTCAGTTGGCCGACCTGAAGAAAGCGCTCGTATGACCGGCAAACCTAGCCGCTTCCCGCTGTCCTTGTCTTCCGTGGTGGAGAAGAAGGGCAAGACCGCCTCTGGCGCACCTGCGCGCACCGTGGTGACGCCGCAAACGGCAACGCGCAATGCCGCACTGGACTCTGGTCGCCTGGCCGCGAAGGCGCAGGCAGCGCGTGCTGCGCAGCAGCCGACGCCAGCTTCGCAAGCCGGCAAGCCTGCTGCAACGCCAGTCTCACGCACGGCATTGCCGACGCCGATTGCCACGTCCAATCGCTCGGCGCCGCTGGTGTCCGAAGCGGTCCGCAAGGCCATGGTGGCGCGCGTGGCAAAGCAAGGCGTCAGCGATCAAAAGGTATTAGCGGCGATGGAGGCAGTGCCGCGCCACATGTTCATGGAGCCGGGGCTGTCGAGTCAGGCCTATATCGATGCCTCGTTGCCGATTGGACATCACCAGACCATTTCACAGCCGTATATCGTGGCGCGCATGATCGAGATCATGCGCGACAATAATAAGGGCAAGGTGCTCGATCGCGTGCTGGAAATCGGCACCGGTTGCGGCTACCAGGCGGCCGTTCTTTCGCTGGTCGCGAAAGAGGTATTCTCGATCGAGCGCATCAAGCCTCTTCACGAACTGGCCAAAACCAATTTGCGGCCGCTGCGTATCGCCAACATCCGCTTGCATTACGGAGATGGTATGCTAGGCCTGCCGCAGGTGGCGCCGTTCGACGGCATCATTCTGGCGGCGGCCGGACTGGAAGTGCCGCAGGCGCTGCTGGAACAGCTGGCGATCGGCGGGCGCCTGGTGGCGCCGGTCGGGGGGCGTCAGCAGATGTTGCAGCTCATCGAACGTATTAGTAAATTCGAGTGGACCAGCGAAACCCTGGAAGAATGCCATTTTGTGCCGCTGCGTCCGGGCACGGTGTAACAAGAAATAAAACAAGCTATTCAGAATACGGCGGCGAGCGGTTTTTTGCCTCGCCGATCCCGATGAACTTCTCGCGCAGGACGCGGGTCAACGTTATCGTTGTACAAAATTTAATGTAATGAGCATGAAAAATAATCGTCTGGTCTGGTTGGGGATTGTCGTGAGTCTGTTGGCAGGGTGTACTACCACTCCGCGCACTGCAGCTCCTGTGGTGGAACGTACGACCAGCTCGGCCAAGCCGGCGGTAGACCCCACCAAGATCGCAGCAGCGGCACCGGCGCGCCCTGAGGGAAAAGGCTATTACACGGTGAAGAAGGGCGATACGCTGTATCGCATCGCGCTGGAATCGGGGCAGAGCTATCGCGACATCGTGGCCTGGAACAATCTGACCAACGCGAACGACATCAAGGTTGATCAGGTGCTGCGCGTCTTGCCGCCTGACGGCGTTCAAACCGGCGCCGTGGTTGCTCCGGCGGCAGGCGCATCGGGTATTGAGGTCCGTCCATTGGGTGCGTCGCCTTCTGCCGGTGCTGCGCCTGCAGCGGCTGGTACAGGCGCCAGTACCAACAAGACGGGTCCGCGCGGCGACAAGCGCGCCTATTCGGACAGCACGCTGGCCGAGCTCGAGAAACCGGACGCCGCGCCGTCGACTGCGTCGACGGCTCCGGCAGCAGCGCCTGCTATCGCTTCTGCTGCCCAAACTCCGGCCAAGGCCGATGTTGCGCATCCGGCCGAGAAGCCGGCTGCTGCCGCAGCGGCTGGTGACGACGAAGCCGTATCATGGATGTGGCCCGCCGAAGGCAAGGTTGTCGGGACTTTCGACGGTGGCAAGAAGGGTGTCGACATCGCCGGCAAGAGCGGCCAGCCGGTCATGGCGGCGGGTGCCGGGAAGGTCATGTATGCCGGCGCCGGCATCCGTGGTTACGGTAACCTCGTGATCGTCAAGCATTCCAATAATCTCTTGTCGGCTTATGCGCACAACAAGACGATACTGGTGAAGGAAGGGCAAGCTGTAACCAAGGGACAGAAGATTGCCGAGATGGGAAATTCGGATAGCGACAGCGTCAAGTTGCACTTCGAGATTCGCCAGCAGGGCAAGCCTGTCGATCCGTCGAAATACCTGCCGCCACGTTAGCGTATGAGCCCAAGCCCTCGCGATCACCTGCCAGATGATGAGTCCCGATCGGACGATCCGGTCGAGCCGTTGGAAGCAGTCGACGATCTGGAAGTCATTGACGAGGGTGAAGAGGCTGATGCCGAGGGCGAAGCAGAAGTCGTCGTCGTTGCCGAGGGCGTAGAAGAGCTCAAGAAGGTGCTGGCAGCCGAGCTGTCCACCGACACCACCCAGCACTACCTCAACCAGATCGGCACCCGGCCGCTGCTGACCGCGCCGGAAGAGCTGTATTTCGCCACGCTGGCAAAGCAGGGCGATTTCGCTTCGCGCCAGAAGATGATCGAGCATAACCTGCGCCTGGTCGTGTCGATCGCCAAACACTACATCAACCGCGGCGTTGCCTTGCTCGACCTGATCGAAGAGGGCAATCTCGGCCTCATGCGCGCTATCGACAAGTTCGAGCCTGAACGCGGATTCCGTTTCTCGACCTACGCCACCTGGTGGATTCGCCAGAGTATCGAACGCGCCATCATGAACCAGGCACGCACGGTGCGGCTGCCGGTGCACATGGTGCGCGAGCTGAATCAGATCCTGCGGGCGAAATACCATCTGGAAGCACAGCATCACGATGGCCGCGACGCTACTGCCGAAGACATTGCCCATCTGGTCGATCGCCCGGTCGAAGACGTACAGGACGTGCTGGCACTGTCCGAACATGCGGCTTCGCTGGACACGCCACTCGACAACGATCCGCAGGCCAGCCTGATCGACCTGTTGCCGGGCTCGCTCGACGAGAGTCCCGACACCAAGGCCGAATACCACGAAGTATCAATACTGATCCGCGACTGGCTTAAAAATTTGCCTGACAAGCAACGAATCGTCATTACCCGGCGCTTCGGCCTCGACAACGACGATCCCTCCACGCTGGAACAACTCGCTTCGGAGATGGGCATCACCCGTGAACGCGTGCGCCAGGTTCAGCAAGAAGCCCTTATCAAGCTCAAACGCAGCCTGCTGGCCCGTGGCGTTGGCAAGGACGCGCTGTTTTAGCTTCCCTCCGCCGACGGTATCGCCGACAATAGCGTTTTTGGTCTTTTGGCCGCGACGGCGGTCGCATCTATTTTTCTATGCAGCAAAATATCATCAATATCAAAGCCCTCGACATGGATGGGCGCGGCGTCGGTCATCTGGCGAACGAAGACGGCACCCAGGGCAAGGTGATTTTCGTCGAAGGCGCATTGCCCGGCGAGCAGGTCAGCTTCCAGTCTTATCGGCGGAAACCAAAATGGGAAGCCGCCACCATGACCGCTCTGCACCGTGAATCGTCCTTGCGCGTCAAGCCGCAATGCGACTACTTCGGTCTCTGCGGCGGCTGCGCCATGCAGCATCTGGAGCCGTCGGCCCAAGTCGCGATGAAACAGCGCGTGCTCGAAGACAATCTCTGGCATCTCAGCAAACTCAAGGCGGAAACCATGTTGCGGCCGATTTACGGGCCGACCTGGGGCTACCGTTATCGCGCGCGGATTTCAGTCAAGAACGTGGTCAAGAAGGGCACCGTTCTGGTCGGTTTCCATGAAAAGAAATCGCCGTTCGTCAGCGACATGAAGACGTGCGAAATTCTGCCGCCGCACGTCTCGGCAATGCTGATGCCGCTGCGCGCGCTGATCGGTTCGCTGAGCATCATCGACCGTCTGCCGCAGATTGAACTGGCCATCGGCGAGGGCGACAACGGCGTGAAAACCACGGTCATGGTGTTGCGCGTGATGGAGCCGCCCAGCGCCGACGACGAGCTCAAGCTCAAGGCTTTTGCCGACGAGTACAAGGTTGAGTGGTGGTTGCAGCCGAAAGGTCCGGACACGGCGCATCCGTTCTATCCACCACAATCGAACTTGCACTACACGCTGCCGGAATTCGGCATCCGCATGCCGTTCAAGCCTACCGATTTCACTCAGGTCAATCACCAGATCAACCGCGTGCTGGTCGCCCGGGCCGTGCGTTTGCTCGATGTGCAGCCGGAAGATCGCGTTGCCGATCTGTTTTGCGGCCTGGGTAATTTCACCTTGCCGATCGCGACACTGGCCAGGGAAGTCGTCGGCATCGAGGGCAGCACCGCCTTGACCGAGCGCGCCGCCGAGAATGCCAAGGTCAACGCCGTTGCCGGCAAGACGGCCTTCTACTGCCGCAACCTGTTCGAGGCAAGCACGGAAGACTTCGTCGCACTGGGTAAATTTGATCGCATGTTGATCGATCCTCCACGCGAAGGTGCGCTGGAAGTCTGTAAGGCGATTGCGGGACTAGCCGGGGAGCATGCCCATCTGAAGCCGAAGCGCATCGTCTATGTTTCCTGCAATCCCGCCACGCTGGCGCGTGATGCCGGTGAGTTGGTCAGTCTGGGCGGTTATCGTCTGACACTGGCGGGCGTGGTAAACATGTTCCCGCACACGGCGCACGTGGAATCCATGGCGGTGTTTGATTTGCCCGAATGAGTTTTCCCGGAGACGCCATGAAAAAAGCCGACCTGAAGGTCGGCTTTTTATTTGAAGCTTTTTTCTGTTGAATCAGTCGCGATTGCCGCCCACGATGCCAAGGATCGAGAGCAGGTTGACGAACACGTTATAGACGTCCAGGTAGATCGCCAAAGTGGCCGAAATGTAATTGGTTTCGCCGCCGTTGATGACTTGTTGCACATCAAACAGGATATACGCCGAAAAAATCGCGATGGCCACCACCGAAATGGTCAGTTGCAGCGCCGGCAGTTGCAGGAAGATATTGGCCAGGGATGCAACGATAATCACCAGCACGCCGGCGAACAGCCATTTGCTCATGCCCGAGAAGTCGCGCTTGGACACGGTCGCGACGGTCGCCATGACGCCGAAAATCAGCGCGGTGCCGCCGAATGCGGTCATGATCAGCTGGGCTCCGTTGGAGTAGCCCAGCGTGTATTCGATCAGGCGCGACAGCATCAGGCCCATGAAGAAGGTGAAGCCGAGCAAGACGGCGACGCCCAAGCCGGAATTCTTGGTCTTTTCGATTGCGTAGAAGAAGCCGAAGGCCACCGCCATGAACACCACGAAACCGATCATCGGGCTGCCGGCGAACAGGCTCAGGTGGAACTGTACTCCCAGCCATGCGCCCAGAACGGTCGGGATCATCGACAATGCGAGCAGCCAGTATGTGTTGCGCAGCACGCGATTGCGGGCCAGGGCACCTGTGTTCAGGTTTTCAAGTGTGTTTTGCGAGTAATTGTTCATTCGTCCTCCGGTAGCGTTAAATGCGAACAGAGCATAGCACGACGCTCACCGCATGAGACATCGCCGCAAGAGTGAAGTTCGGCAGTGGAAGCGGGTAATTTTTGTCAGTTTGTCATGCTTTAACGCGAATTAGGCTGATAAATGGTCGTTTCGTGGTAGAATTAAAGGTTGATTGAATTGTTAATTAACGGCTTTAACCCTTTCTTTTTATTGGAGTTTTTACACATGGCAATTGAACGCACCCTGTCGATTATCAAACCGGACGCAGTTGCGAAAAACGTGATCGGTCAGATTTATACCCGTTTCGAAAACGCCGGCCTGAAAATCATCGCTGCGCGCATGATTCACTTGTCGCGTGCCGAAGCTGAAGGTTTCTACGCGGTTCACCGCGAGCGTCCATTCTTCAAGGATCTGGTCGACTTCATGGTCTCCGGTCCTGTGATCGTGCAAGCCCTCGAAGGCGAAAACGCCATCCTGAAGCACCGCGACCTGATGGGCGCAACCGATCCGAAGAAGGCAGAAAAAGGCACAATCCGCGCCGATTTCGCTGATTCGATCGACGCCAACGCAGTGCACGGTTCCGACGCAGCAGAAACAGCCAAGGTTGAAATTTCGTATTTCTTCCCAGCGCTGAACATCTACTCGCGTTAATTTGCAGCAAGTTGTCCTTGATGTTTAGTGATCTATGCATCAAGGTTAACGAAAAGTGGTACATGTCATGACAACAGCTCTCACCAATCTGCTGGATCTGGATCCCGCGCAACTCGTCGCTTACTGTGGCGAGTTGGGTGAGAAGCCGTTTCGCGCCAAACAATTGCAACGTTGGATACACCAATACGGCGTTGCCGATTTTGCCGAGATGACCGATCTCGCCAAGTCGCTGCGTGAAAAGCTGTCGACGCGGGCCCATGTGACCGCTCCGGCCATCATCAGCGACCATACTTCTACCGACGGCACTCGCAAATGGCTGGTGGATGTCGGCAACGGCAATGCCGTTGAAACCGTATTCATTCCCGAAGAAAACCGCGGCACCCTGTGCATTTCGACCCAGGCCGGCTGTGCGGTCAATTGCCGTTTCTGTTCGACCGGCAAGCAAGGCTTCAACCGCAATCTGAGCGTCGGCGAAATCATCGGCCAGTTGTGGATGGCCGAGTTTGAGCTGCGCAAGACCAAGGGTGTCGAAGCGGGCCCCAAAGGCGAGCGCCAGATCACCAACGTGGTGATGATGGGCATGGGTGAGCCTTTATTGAATTTTGAACCTACCGTTACCGCCTTGAAGCTGATGCTCGACGACAACGCGTACGGTCTTTCGCGCCGCCGCGTGACCTTGTCCACCAGCGGCGTGGTGCCGATGATCGACAAGCTGTCGCAGGAATGTGCGGTGGCGCTGGCGGTGTCGCTGCATGCGTCCAACGATACATTGCGCGACGGCCTGATCCCCTTGAACAAGAAGTACCCGCTGCATGAATTGATGGCGGCGTGCAAGCGCTATCTCGAATTCGCGCCGCGTGATTTCGTGACGTTCGAATATTGCATGCTGGACGGCGTCAACGACAGCGACGCGCATGCGCGCGAACTGGTGGCGCTGGTGCAGGGCGGCGGCGACGCCAAGGCTGCAGTGCCATGCAAGTTCAATCTGATTCCGTTCAATCCATTCCCTGAATCGGGATTGAAGCGCTCACACAATCCGCGTATCAAGGCGTTTGCCCAGATCCTCATGGATGCCGGTATCGTCACGACGATTCGCAAAACCCGCGGCGATGATATCGATGCCGCATGCGGCCAGTTGGCCGGCGAGGTCAAAGATCGCACCCGCGTGCAGGAGCGTATGCAGAAGATGACCGAATATCAGCAAAAATTCGGCAAGGATTTTGGCCGCATCGTGGAGATATCCGGGTGAGGAAACACTGGCAGACCAGCGTGATTGTCTTGCTGCTGGCGCCTGCTTTGCTGCTGACCGGATGTGCTTCTGCCAAAACGGACAAGACTGCTGCCGGCGACGATATGCCAGTGTCGCCGTACCGTGCAAACGTTCAGGCTGACGCTCAGAAGCGTGCCGATATTCGTTTGCAACTGGCGATCGGTTATTACGAGCAGCGCCAGTTTGCCGTGACGGTTGAAGAGGCCGGCCTGGCACTGCAGGCGGTCCCCGATTTTGCCGAGGCCTATGGCATGCGCGCGCTGGCGTTCATGGAAATGGGCCGCAGCAGGCAGGCCGAAGCCGATTTCCGCCAGGCGTTGAATCTCTCGCCCGGCAATCCGGATTTCGCCAATAATTACGGCTGGTTCCTTTGCAATAATGGCCGCACAGCCGATGCGATACCGTACTTCGAGGCGGCAGTCGCGCAACCGGCTTATCGCTCGCCGGGCAAGGCGCTTGCCAATGCCGGTGCATGCAGCCTGAAGCTGCAGAATGCCGCAGCGGCTGAGCGCTATTTTGCGCGGGCGTTCCAGTATGATCCGGCCAGTCTGGCGACCAATGTGAATTTGACCAGGATTTACTTTGACCGGAATGAATTCGAGCGTGCGCGCTTCCACATCGGTCTGGCGGCAAAAAATGATGTCTTGAATGTCGATGCACTATGGCTAGCCATCAAGATTGAACGTAAACTAGGCAATCAATCAGCCGAAAATGAACTGGCGGTGCAGTTGCGCCGTCGCTATCCGTCTTCGTCAGAATACGCGGCTTATCAACGTGGAGCATTTGATGAGTGATCAGCAGGGAAATGAAGCGCCAATCTCCGGTTTCGGATCGGAGGCAGAAGAGGTAAGGCAAGTGGCATTACCCGGAGCGCTATTGGCTGCGCAACGTCAGGCCAAGGGGTGGTCTGTGGAACACGCCGCGAGTCAGTTGAAATTCGCCACGCGTCAGGTGATCGCGCTGGAGGACGACAATTATGCGGCGTTGCCGGGGCCGGTCATCGTGCGCGGCTTTGTGCGCGCCTATGCCAAGCTGCTGGGGCTGGACGCCAACGCGCTGGTGGCTTTGTTGCCGCAGGACGGTCCTGCACACACAGGACATATAACACCACAGCGCACACTGTCGACGCCGTTTTCGGAGTCGCCGCTTCCGCTGGGTAATCGCAGCAGGGTGTCGCCAGGTCTGGTGATTGGGGGTGTGCTGGTGGTATTGCTGGTCGGCGCTGCCGCAGTAATCCATCGAACCGATGCGTTCAACGATGTGCCGCAATTGGCATGGTTGAAGCAGGTCCCCAAGACAACTTCGGAAGAGCCGGCGGCAGCGCCGGTGCAAGCCGATGCCCAGCAGGACTTGCCGCCTGAAGTACAGGATGGTTCCGACAAGAGCAAGCTCGAAAAGGTTGAATCGGCCGTGACGAGTGCTGCCAGCTCGGCCAGTTCGGCGATTACCAATGTTTCCGAGCGCGTGGCCAGCGCGGTGGCGCCAAGTGCGCCGCAGCCGGGGCCGGCCGCTGTCAAGCCGGTCGCCGAGTCGGCACAAGCGAAAGTCGCGGTAGCGCCGGTAAGCTCCGGATCGCCGGTGACCGGAAGCCTGAACATCAGCAACAGCAAGGATTTGCTTAGCCTTACCTTCCGCGAGGATTCGTGGGTGGAAATCCGCCGTGGCGACAAGTCGACCATGATTTCTCGCCTGCTCAAGGCCGGCACCACCGAGTCGTTTGATATCAACGAGCCGGTGACGCTGGTGGTCGGTAATGCGGCCGGCGTCGACGCCAGTCTGCGTGGTTCCAGACTGGATCTGGAAACCGGCAGCAGCAGCAACGTGGCTCGTCTGAGCCTGAAATGAATTTGAAGAATTTGAAATAACGCACGTATGTCATCTTCGCCTTTCCCGATCGCATCCGGCCCGTTGGGTCGCCGTCAAAGTCGCCGCGCCGTCATCCGGTACGGTGAGCGCGAAGTGGCGGTCGGCGGCGGTGCGCCGGTCATGGTGCAATCCATGACCAATACGGACACCGCCGACGCCATCGGCACGGCGATCCAGATCAAGGACCTGGCCCGCGCCGGCTCGGAAGTGGTGCGCATCACCGTCAATTCGCCGGAAGCGGCAGCGGCGGTGCCGGCGATTCGCGAGCAACTTGATCGCATGGGCGTGGACGTGCCGCTGGTGGGCGATTTCCATTACAACGGCCACACGCTGCTCAACGACTATCCCGATTGCGCCAAGGCGCTGTCGAAGTACCGCATCAACCCCGGCAATGTCGGTAAGGGCGCCAAGCGCGACAGTCAATTCGCGCAGATGATCGAAGCGGCTTGCCGCTACGACAAGCCGGTGCGCATCGGTGTCAACTGGGGCAGCCTGGATCAGGCGCTGCTGGCGCGCATCATGGATGAAAATGCCGGACGCGCGGAACCATGGCCGGCGCAGGCCGTGATGTACGAAGCGTTGGTGACTTCGGCTATCGAAAACGCCCAGCGTGCGGAAGAACTGGGCTTGGCTGGCGACAAGATCATCTTGTCGTGCAAGGTATCAGGCGTTCAAGATCTGATCGCGGTGTACCGCGAACTGGCGCGTCGTTGCGACTATCCGCTGCATCTCGGTCTGACCGAAGCAGGTATGGGCAGCAAGGGTATCGTCGCCTCGACGGCGGCCCTGTCGGTGTTGCTGCAAGAAGGCATCGGCGACACCATCCGCATTTCGCTGACGCCGGAACCGGGCGGCGACCGCACCCGTGAAGTCATTGTCGGCCAGGAAATCCTGCAGACGATGGGCTTGCGCAAGTTCACGCCGATGGTAATCGCTTGCCCCGGTTGCGGTCGTACGACATCGACCGTGTTCCAAGATCTGGCGGACAAGATCCAGACCTACCTGCGTGAGCAAATGCCGCAGTGGAAGGGCGTGTATCCCGGCGTCGAAAGCATGAACGTCGCCGTCATGGGCTGCATCGTCAACGGCCCCGGTGAATCCAAGCATGCGAACATCGGCATCAGCTTGCCCGGCACCGGCGAATCGCCTGCCGCGCCGGTATTCATCGATGGTGAGAAGCGCATGACCTTGCGCGGCGAACGCATCGCCGAAGAATTCCAAACCATTGTGCTGGATTACGTACAAACGCATTACGGCAAGCAAACCGCGGCCTGAGCTGTTATTGGAGGCGCCGCCTGGACAGGCTGCCGCCGGCTGGCCTGTGACTGAATAAACCTGAAAATCATTAGCATGTCTGAAAACAAGAAAATCGAAAAAATTGTCGGCGTCAAAGGAATGAACGACATCCTCCCGGCTGACGCGCCGCTGTGGGAACTGTTCGAGAACACCGTGCATTCGGTGCTCAAGAGTTACGGATTTCAGCAGATCCGCACGCCGATCGTCGAACCGACCGCCTTGTTCTCGCGGGGCCTCGGAGAAGTCACCGACATCGTCGAGAAAGAAATGTATTCCTTCACCGATTCGATGAACGGCGACAACCTGACCCTGCGTCCGGAAAGCACCGCCAGCGTGGTGCGCGCGGCGCTCGAGCACAATCTCACTTACGATGGTCCGAAGCGTCTCTGGTACGCGGGTCCGATGTTCCGCCATGAACGCC
Source organism: Herbaspirillum sp. NPDC101397 (assembly GCF_044767325.1). NCBI lineage: Bacteria > Pseudomonadati > Pseudomonadota > Betaproteobacteria > Burkholderiales > Oxalobacteraceae > Herbaspirillum > Herbaspirillum sp. NPDC101397. The sequence continues at coordinate 1,004,018 of NZ_JBIWNS010000001.1, read as the reverse complement.
CGCAGCGCGGACGCTATCGTCAGTTCCATCAGGTCGGCGCGGAAGCGCTCGGTTTCACCGGTCCGGACATCGACGCCGAACTGATCATGATGTGCCAGCGCCTGTGGGATGACCTTGGTCTGGAAGACATTCGTCTGGAGCTGAACTCCATCGGTGACGCCGAAGAGCGCAGCAAGCATCGTGCCGACCTGATTGCTTATTTCGAGCAGCACAAGGAGCTGCTTGATACCGATGCCCAGCGTCGCCTGCATTCGAACCCGCTGCGCATTCTCGACACCAAGAATCCGACCATGCAAGACATGGTCAACGGAGCGCCCAAGCTGCTCGACTATCTCGGTGAGGAATCGCGCGCGCACTTTGAAGGCGTGCAAAAGATCCTGAATCACAACAACATTCCGTTCACGATCAATCCGCGCCTGGTGCGCGGCATGGATTATTACAACCGTACGGTGTTCGAGTGGGTCACCGACCAGCTCGGTTCGCAAGGCACGGTATGCGGCGGCGGACGCTACGATCCGCTGATCGAAATGTTCGGCGGCAAGCCGACGCCGGCCTGCGGTTTCGCCATGGGCGTGGAGCGTTTGCTGGAACTGATGAAAGCAAGCGGCGAGCAATACGCACCGAACCAATGCGACGTCTACATGGTCCACCAGGGCGACGAAGCACAGCTGCAATCCTTCGTGCTGGCGGAAAGATTACGCGGTGCCGGGCTGGATGTTGTGCTACATTGCGCATCGGCGAGCGCGGGCGGCAGCTTCAAGTCGCAGATGAAGAAAGCCGACGCCAGCGGCGCGGCATTTGCGGTCATTCTCGGTGAAGACGAGGTCAATAACGCGACGGCCACCGTCAAGACCCTGCGTGCAGTCGAAGGCGAAAGCAATCAGGTCACGATTCCGTTTGACGGCGTGACCGACTATGTCGTTGAACAAATCGTCGGCGACCACGACCACGATCATGATCACGTGCATTACCACCCTTAATTTCTGAACCACTTTTAGACTTATTTCATGGCATACGATCTCGAAGAACAAGAACAGCTTGCTTCCATCAAGGCATGGTGGAGCAAGTACGGCAATCTTCTGACCTGGGTGTTGATCGTCGCGCTGGCCGCCTATGGCGCCTGGAGCGGCTGGAATTTGTATCAACGCAAGCAATCCCAGCAAGCTTCGCAGCTCTATGAAGAGCAGCAAAAGGCGGCCGAGGCCAAAGACGGTGCCAAAGTGCTGCGCGCAGCGACCGACATGCAGGACAAGTTCAGTGGTACGGCTTACGCACAGATGAGCGCGCTGGTCGCCGCCAAGTCAGCTTTCAACGCCAACGACACCGAAACCGCCAAGAAACAATTGCAATGGGTCATCGACCATGGTCGTGACGCCGAGTACAAGGCGATCGCATCGATCCGCCTGGCCGGTTTGCTGCTGGATGCAAAGGCTTATGATGATGCGCTCAAGCTGCTGGCGGGTGATTTTCCGGTGCAGTTTGCCGGTGCCGTTGCCGATCGCAAGGGCGACATTCTGGTGGCACAGGACAAGCGCGACGAAGCACGCGTCGCTTACCAACTGGCGCTGGACAAGACCGATGAGCGCAATCCGGGCCGCCAGTTGATTCAACTGAAGCTCGACGCCATCGGTGGTACGCCGGCCAAGGCTGCAGCCTGAGCATCGCCATAAAAACACTCCAACATCGTGAAATCCGGTAAGAGGAAAAACCATATGCGTCGTGAGTCACAAGTCGTATCCAAGCGCACAGCGTCCCTGGCGATCAAGCTGAGCGCGCTGGCGGCTGTAGCCTTGTTGTCGGGCTGCTCGCTGTTTTCGAGCAAGAAGGAAGTCAATCCGCCTGCAGCGCTGGTCGAGTTCAAGCAAACCTTACGTACGCAAACCGTCTGGACTGCATCCGTCGGAAAAGCCGGCGTGTTCCAGTTCAGCCCGGTCTTCGCCGGCGGCAGCGTGTTCGCTGCAGGCGCCGATGGCGCCGTGGTACGTCTGAATGCATCCACCGGTCAGACTGTGTGGCGCGTCAATGCCGGTTCGTCCCTGACGGCCGGTGTCGGCAGCGATGGCAACGTGATTGCGGTGGTGGGTGAAAAGGGCGTTGTACAGGCCTTTGACGGCAACGGCAAGTCGCTTTGGAAAGCCCAGGCGCCCAGCGAAGTCCTGTCGGCGCCAGTCGTAGGTTCGGGACTGGTGCTGGTGCGCAGCATCGACAATCGTGTTACCGCATTTGACGCCGAAAACGGCACCCGTCGCTGGACCGTGCTGCGTCCTTTGCCGGCGCTGACCCTGCGCACTGCGCCGGGCATCGTGCTCGATTCGCAAACCGCCTACGTCGCATTGCCGGGCGGCCGCTTGTCGGCACTGGCACTGAACAACGGCGGCCCACGCTGGGAAGTCGCCGTCGGTGATCCGAAGGGCACTACCGAACTTGAGCGTATCGCTGACGTGTCGGGCGTGCCGGGATTGGGCGTGCGCGATGTCTGCGCGGTGGCTTATCAAGGTCGCATCGGCTGCTTCGATGTCGCCAACGGCAATGTACGCTGGGTCAAGGATTTCTCCAGCGAATCGGGTCTGACGCTGGATGACCGTTTCGTGTTTTCGGCCGATGACAAGGGTGGCGTAACGGAGTTTGCCCGCGACACCGGCGCCGCGCTGTGGCGCAACGCCAAACTGGCCTATCGACGCCTGTCGCCGCCGATTGCAGTTGGCAAAGCAGTCGCAGTAGGCGATTATCAGGGTTATATCCATTTCCTGTCGCGCGATGACGGTTCGTTCGTCGCCCGTACAAGCACCGACGGCAGCCCGATTCAGGTGACGCCGATTGCCGCTGGGCAAGCCGTCGTTTTTCAAACTCAAGCAGGAACAGTCGTCGCCTTGGCGGCAGAATAATATTTAATGAAGCCGGTTATTGCACTTGTTGGTCGTCCCAATGTCGGTAAGTCGACATTGTTTAATCGGCTCACCCGTTCACGTGATGCGCTGGTCGCAGACATGCCCGGGCTGACCCGGGATCGTCACTACGGCGAAGGCCGGGTCGGCGAACGCCCCTTTTTGGTGATTGACACCGGCGGTTTCGAGCCGGTGGCCAAAGAGGGCATCATGTTTGAAATGGCCAAACAGACCAAGCAGGCGGTGGTCGAGGCCGATGTCGTGATATTCATTGTCGATGGTCGTCAAGGCCTGACGCCGCACGATAAAACCATTACTGATTTCCTGCGCAAGTCGGGCCGTTCGGTCATGCTGGTGGTCAATAAGGCCGAGGGCATGAAGTACACGTCCGTCACCGCCGACTTCTACGAGCTGGGCCTGGGCGATCCGTATGTGATTTCCGCTGCGCACGGCGATGGCGTCGCCGACTTGGTGGATGAAGCACTGGATATCGCGCTGGCCCAACGTCCGGATCTCGGCGAAGAAGTCGATACCGCGCGCGGCATCAAGATCGCCATTGTCGGTCGTCCGAACGTGGGAAAATCGACGCTGGTCAATACCTTGCTTGGCGAAGAACGCGTCATCGCTTTCGACATGCCGGGGACGACTCGCGACTCGATCGAAATTCCCTTCGAGCGCGATGGCAAGCAATATACGCTGATCGACACCGCCGGTATCCGCCGGCGCGGCAAGGTGTTCGAAGCAATCGAGAAATTCTCGGTGGTGAAGACCCTGCAATCGATTTCGGAAACCAACGTGGTCTTGCTGCTGCTCGATGCGCAACAGGACATTTCGGAGCAGGACGCGCATATTGCCGGCTTCGTGCTGGAGTCCGGCCGCGCACTGGTGGTGGGCGTCAACAAGTGGGACGGCCTGCAAAGCGATCGCCGCGACGAGATCAAGATGGACCTGGAGCGCAAGCTCAGTTTCCTGTCGTTCGCCAAGTTCCACTTCATCTCCGCGCTGAAGTCGACCGGCATCGGCCCGGTCATGAAATCCATCGACTCGGCCTATGCCGCAGCGATGTCCAATCTGACTACGCCGAAGCTCACGCGGGCGCTGATCGAAGCGGTCGAACATCAACAGCCGCGCCGCAAAGGCTCGATCCGACCCAAATTGCGCTACGCCCACCAGGGCGGCATGAATCCTCCGATCGTGGTGATCCACGGCAACGCCCTTGAAGGCGTGGATGACAGCTACAAACGTTATCTCGAAAAGCATTTTCGTGAAACTTTCTCGTTGGTTGGCACTCCACTCCGTATCGAGTTCCGCTCGAGCAAGAATCCTTTCGCGCGCCCAGATAAATAATCTCGAATCTTGGCGGTCGGTTGGAAATCGTTTACATTCATAACGCATAGATTGGTAAAGCACTTGAAATTTTGTCAGGTGCCTCCAAATCCTAATCACAACAACACAGTGGAGCTGCCATGAGCAACAAAGGGCAATTGTTACAAGACCCATTTCTTAATGCCTTAAGAAAAGAACACGTCCCCGTCTCGATCTATCTGGTCAACGGGATCAAGCTGCAAGGTCATGTTGAGTCGTTCGACCAATATGTCGTTCTCCTGCGCAATACAGTCACTCAAATGGTGTACAAGCACGCCATTTCTACCGTCGTACCAGCCCGCGCTGTGAATCTGAGCCTCGATTCGGCAGAAGCGGAATAATGGTTTATCCAGCCGGCGCCACGCCGTGTGCATACTGATATGCGTGCCGCGCTAGTCGGCCTGGATTTCGGCAAAAGTGATTTTGCCGCGAGTCTGGATGAGTTATTCCTGCTGGCCAAGTCCGCTGGCGCGGAGCCTGTTACCACCGTAACAGGCAAACGCGCCAGTCCGGATGCCGCCCTGTTTGTCGGGTCCGGCAAGGCGCAAGAGATTGCGGATGCAGTCGCTGATCTGCAATTGGACATCGTCATCTTCAATCACGCCTTATCGCCTGCGCAACAGCGCAATCTCGAACGGGTGCTGAAAACACGGGTGCTTGATCGCACCAGCCTGATCCTCGATATTTTCGCCCAACGCGCCAAGAGCCATGAAGGCAAGGTGCAGGTTGAACTTGCCCAGTTACAGCATCTGGCGACGCGCCTGATTCGCGGCTGGACTCACTTGGAGCGACAAAAGGGCGGTATCGGCTTGCGCGGCCCGGGCGAAACCCAGCTCGAAACCGACCGTCGCCTGCTCGGCGATCGCGTCAAGGCCTTGCGCGCGCAACTGGCCAAGTTGCATCGCCAGCATGCCACACAGCGACGGGCCCGTGGCCGCAATGACACCTTCTCGGTGTCGCTGGTCGGTTACACCAACGCCGGCAAATCCACGGTGTTCAATGCCATGGCCAAAGCCGGTGTCTATGCCGCCAATCAGCTGTTCGCGACGCTCGATACGACGTCGCGCCGGGTGTATCTTGGTGAGGTAGGCCATGTTGTCATTTCCGATACGGTCGGTTTCATTCGTGAGTTGCCTCACCAACTGGTGGCGGCGTTTCGCGCCACGCTCGAAGAGACCATTCACGCTGATCTGCTGCTGCATGTTGTCGATGCGGCAAGCCCGGTGCGCATGGAGCAAATCGAGCAGGTGAATCTGGTTCTTAAGGAGATCGGCGCTGATCATATTCCTCAGATTCTGGTCTGGAACAAGATCGATGCCGCTGAGCTGGAACCGGCAATTGAGCATGATGAGTATGGTAGAATCCACCGGGTTTTTGTCAGTGCAAAAACCGGTGCCGGCCTGGATTTGTTGCGGCAGGCAATTGCCGACTCACTCAGGTCGTCGATCGAGGCACGCAGGGGCGCCCGGTCTCAGATTCCCGATTCTCAAGATGTGCGTGACGTGTACGATGTGCGCGATACACACGACACAAACGATACGCACGCGCATTAATCTGTTGGCTTGAACCGCCACAGCTGGTCGTCCAGGCGGTTCTCGAAGTTGGCGGGCATTCCCTCTTTTGATTTTTTCAATTACTAAGCCGGATCGCAACGCATGCTCGTTTCTCTATTCAAAAAACTCGGTATAAAGTTTTCGTTGAACGACCCTCAATGGGGGCGCGGTTCACAAGACGACAACAACCGTCAAAATCAGAACAACGGCAACAACGGCAAAAAGCCGGAAGAAGGTCCTCCCGACCTCGATCAGCTATGGCGTGATTTCAATCAACGCCTGAGCCGGCTGTTTGGCAAACGCGGTGGCGGCGGTTCGGATAATGGCGACGGCGGCGGCTTCAATCGCGGCGATATCAAGGGCGCCGGTATCGGCGCCGGCGTGATCGCCGTCATCGTCGCATTCCTGTGGCTGGCCAGCGGCTTCTTCATCGTGCAGGAGGGGCAGACCGCAGTCGTCATGACCTTCGGCAAATACAGCCACACCACCTTGCCGGGTTTTAACTGGCGCTGGCCTTATCCGGTGCAAAGCCACGAGATCGTCAACGTCTCGCAGGTGCGCACGGCGGAAATCGGCTATCGCAGCAACGCCAAGAACAAGCAGTTGAAGGAAGCGTTGATGCTGACTGACGATGAGAACATCATCGACATCCAGTTCGCCGTTCAATACAAGCTCAAGAACGCCGCAGAATGGCTGTTCAACAACCGCGACCAGGACGAGACCGTACGTCAGGTCGCCGAGACCGCGATTCGCGAGATCGTCGGCCGCAGCAAGATGGACTTCGTGTTGTACGAAGGCCGTGAAAAGGTGGCGCTCGACGTTGGTCAACTGATGCAGCAAATCCTTGATCGCTATAAATCTGGTGTGCAGATCACCAACGTCACTATGCAGGGTGTGCAACCGCCTGAACAGGTGCAGGCGGCATTCGATGACGCCGTCAAGGCAGGGCAGGACCGCGAGCGTCAGAAGAATGAAGGCCAGGCCTATGCCAACGATGTGATTCCGAAGGCTAGCGGCGCTTCTTCACGCCTGTTGGAAGAAGCCGAAGCCTACCGTTCGCGCATCGTCGCCAACGCCGAAGGCGATGCCGCGCGCTTCAAGCAAGTGCTCGAGGAATACCAGAAAGCGCCGGCTGTGACGCGTGACCGTATGTATCTGGAAACCATGCAGCAGATCTTCTCCAACACGACTAAGGTCATGGTGGATGCCAAGAGCGGCAACAACTTGCTGTATCTGCCGCTGGACAAGCTGATCCAGCAATCCGATAACGCCGCCGCGGCAGCAAAGCCTGCGACTGCGCCTGCAGGATCATCATCCGCTGCTTCGCCAACACTTCCAGGAACAGATCCAGTGTATTCCACAGATGCCCAACGTGATTCCCGCAACCGGGATGCGCGTGATTCCCGCGATCGGGAGGTACGCTAATGAGCCGCCTGATTACCAGCATCATCGTCGCCGTCATCGCCGTCTGGCTGGTGTCGACCACCGTTTTCATCGTTGAGCAGCGCCAGTCGGCCATCGTCTTCGCCCTTGGTGAAGTCAAGCAGGTGGTGACCGAGCCGGGTCTGCACTTCAAGCTGCCGCCGCCGTTCCAGAACGTGATCTACATCGACAAGCGCATCCAGACCCTGGATACGCCTGACGCCGACCGTTTTATCACGGCCGAAAAGAAAAACGTCCTGGTGGACTCCTTCGTCAAATGGCGCATCGTTGATCCACGCCTGTACTTCATCAGCTTCGGTGGCGATGAGCGTCGCGCCCAAGATCGCCTGTCGCAAATCGTCAAGGCTGCATTGAACGAAGAAATCACCAAGCGCACCGTGCGCGAAGTGATCTCTGGTGAGCGCGGCAAGGTGATGGACGCGATCCAGCGCAAGGTCGCTCTTGAGGCCAAGCAGATCGGCGCCGAGATCATCGACGTGCGCCTGCGCCGCGTCGACTATGTCGACCAGATCAATAATTCGGTGTACGACCGCATGAAATCCGAGCGTGCCCGCGTTGCCAACGAATTGCGTTCCACCGGCGCCGCCGAGTCGGAAAAGATTCGCGCCGACGCCGACCGCCAGCGCGTGGTTATCCTGGCTGAAGCTTATCGTGATGCGGAAAAGATCCGCGGCGCAGGCGATGCCAAGGCTTCGCAGGTCTACGCCCAGGCATTCGGACAGAATCCCGAGTTCTTCAAGTTCTATCGCAGCCTCGAGGCTTATCGCGCCAGTTTCAAGAACCGTCACGACCTGATGGTAGTGGACCCCAACTCCGAGTTCTTCAAATATTTCAAGGGCGTGGGAGGCGTGAGCGCCAAGAAATAAGCCACGACCCGTTCGTGGTATACAATATCGGGTTGCGCGAACAGAAAAACGGATGCCGCCGGCATGGGGTGTCCTTCTGTTTTTGTTGACCTGAATTGTTGTCTGCTGTTTCTGTCGTTTCTTTTCGTTTCTTTCGAGTATTTGTTTCCCCAGCATTGATGTGATGTGCTCCAGGCATACGCTTCTTCGGACGCGTGTGCCTTGCCGCGTGTGACGGGGTTTGCCTGGTTTTGCCTGAGTTCACCCTGAGCATGCCGGGGTTTGTTTCAGATATATTTTTTGATTGAATTGTTTTATGCCTAACTGGCTTCTTCCTGAAAACATTGCCGACGTCCTGCCGTCCGAAGCGCGCAAGATTGAAGAGCTGCGTCGTCGCATGCTCGACAATTTCCGCCTGTACGGCTACGAGATGGTCATGCCGCCGCTGCTCGAATACCTTGAGTCGCTGCTGACCGGCGCCGGTCAGGACACCGACTTGCGCACCTTCAAGCTGGTTGATCAGCTGTCGGGCCGCACGCTCGGGATTCGTGCCGACATGACCACGCAAGTCGCGCGCATCGACGCGCATTTGCTCAACCGCGATTCCGTCACGCGCCTGTGTTATGCCGGCAGCGTGTTGCATACCCGTCCTTCGGGCTTGCACGCCACGCGCGAACCGCTGCAGATCGGCGCCGAAATCTACGGCCACGCCGGCCTCGAAGCCGATGCTGAAATCCAGGCACTGGCGCTGGCGTCGCTGGCACTCGCCGGCATCGGCAAGGTGCGCCTGGATCTGTGCCACGTCGGCGTGCTGCGCGCCATCATTGCCAACGACGAGAAGGCGGCCAAGCAGGCGGCGCAATTGTTCGGCCTGCTGGAAGCCAAGGACATTCCCGGTCTGCAGATATTGACAAAAGACTATCTGCCGGCCACGCGTGACGCCTTGCTGGCACTGCCGGGCCTGTACGGCGACATCGAGGTGATCGCACGTGCACGCAAGGCCTTGCCGGCGCTGCCGGGCATCGCCCAGGCGCTCGACGAACTGCAGGCGCTGGCGCAACTGGCCGGCGAAGCCAACGTCACCATCGACCTGGCCGACCTGCGCGGTTACCACTATCACAGCGGCGTGATGTTCGCGGCCTATGTGCCGGGCCTGCCCAATGCAGTGGTGCGCGGCGGCCGTTACGACCATGTCGGTGAAGCATTCGGACGCGCCCGCCCGGCGACCGGTTTTTCCATGGATTTGCGTGAACTGGCTCGCCTGATGCCGGGTGCGGAACGAAAAGCTGCAATTCGTGCGCCATGGGGTACCGAGGCAGGTTTGCGTGAGAAAATAGCGGAATTGCGCCGCGCCGGGGAAATCGTGATTCAAAGTCTCCCGGGACACGAGAACGACCAGGACGAATTCGACTGCGACCGTGCAGTGGAACTCAGCAATGGAAATTGGATTATCAAAAATTTGGGTTAAGCCATGTTACAGAAAAGCAATGCAAAGAATGTCGTCGTCATCGGTACGCAGTGGGGCGATGAAGGTAAAGGTAAGATCGTCGATTGGCTGACCGATCACGCCCAGGGCGTGGTGCGTTTCCAAGGCGGCCACAATGCGGGCCATACGCTAGTCATCGGCGGCAAGAAGACTGCGCTGCAATTGATTCCGTCCGGCATCATGCGTGCCGGCGTGGCTTGCTACATCGGCAATGGCGTGGTGTTGTCCGTGCCTGATCTGCTGCGTGAAATCGACAAGCTGGAAGCTGCCGGCGTCGAAGTCGCGTCGCGTCTGAAGGTGTCCGAAGCCTGTCCGTTGATCCTGCCTTATCACGTGGCACTCGACGTGGCGCGTGAAGCTGCACGCGGCGCCGCCAAGATCGGCACTACCGGAAAGGGCATCGGCCCGGCCTACGAAGACAAGGTCGCCCGTCGCGCCATCCGCGTGGCCGATCTGCTCAACGAAAAGCGCTTCGCTGAAAAGCTGCTGGAAAACCTGGACTACCACAACTTCGTCCTGACCCAGTACCTGAAGACCCAGCCGGTCGACTTCCAGAAGACTCTGGACGATGCGCTGGCCAATGTGCCGCGCCTGAAGCCGATGGTCGCCGACGTCTCCAACGATCTGCATATCGCCAACCAGAACGGTTCCAACCTGCTGTTCGAAGGCGCGCAAGGCAGCCTGCTGGACGTTGACCACGGCACCTATCCGTTCGTCACCTCGAGCAACTGTGTGGCCGGCAACGCCGCCGCCGGCGCAGGCGTCGGTCCCGACATGTTGCACTACGTCATGGGTATCACCAAGGCTTACACCACACGCGTCGGTTCGGGTCCGTTCCCGGCTGAACTGCCGACCGATGAAGGCGTCGGCAAGCATCTGGCTTCCGTCGGTCACGAATTCGGCACCGTCACCGGTCGTGCACGCCGCTGCGGCTGGTTCGACGCCGCGTTGCTGAAGCGTTCGGTACAGATCAACGGCGTCTCCGGCATGTGCCTGACCAAGCTGGACGTGCTGGACGGCCTCGAGTCGCTCAAGCTGTGCACCGGCTACACACTAAACGGCAAGACCGTCGATATCTTCCCGGTCGGGGCTGAAGAAGCCGCTGCCTGCGTGCCGATCTACGAAGAAATGCCGGGCTGGAAAGAATCGACCGTCGGCGTACAATCGCTGGACGGCCTGCCGAAGAACGCTCGCGCATACATCGAACGCATCCAGGAACTGGTCGGTGTGCCTATCGACATGATTTCGACCGGTCCGGATCGCGAAGAGACCATCGTCCTGCGCCATCCGTTCAAGTAATCCAGTCAAGCAACTCCGTACGACGAGTATCAATAATGAAAATATCCGACGACAAAGACCTGTGGGTCTCCTGGGATGACTACAACCGCAGCATCGAAAAGCTGGCCCTGAAAGTGCACGAATCGGGCTGGCAATTCGATCAGGTCCTGTGCCTCGCGCGCGGGGGCCTGCGCCCGGGCGATGTGTTCTCGCGCATCTTCGATGTGCCGCTGGCGATCCTGTCGACCAGCTCCTACCGTGAAGCTGCTGGCACCATCCGCAGCAGCCTGGACATCGCCAAATACATCACCATCACCAAGGGCAGCCTGTCTGGCCGCGTCTTGCTGGTGGACGATCTGGTCGATTCCGGCGTGACGCTGCAAAAGGTGCAGATGCACCTCAAGGAGCACTATCCAGCCGTGACCGAGATCAAGTCCGCAGTGCTGTGGTGGAAGGCCTGCTCGATCGTCGAGCCGGACTATCACCTCGACTACCTGCCGACCAATCCGTGGATTCATCAGCCGTTCGAAGACTACGACGGCCTCGGTCCGCATCAGTTGGCGGCATGGATCAAGAAGGGCGAGACGAAGTAATTCGTCGTTCTGCAGGATTGCGAGTTCAGCGATCCACAATGAAAAAGAGCTTACGCATCAACGTAAGCTCTTTTTTTATGTCCGGCCTGAAGCTTCCCGCAGCTCTTAAGGAATCACTTTGCGGCGACGGAAGTCGTCGAAGATTGCCATGAACATGGCCTCCGTCTCGACATACTCATGAAAGCCGAAGCGCCGCGCCTTCGATCCGTCGCCGAACATGTCGTAGTCCCAAGAGAACACGAAGTCGCTGAACTCCCACGACGACAATTCGGCCAGGCCATGGCGGGCCAGATCATGCTTGTCGACAATGCGCTGCCACACCTCGGCCTTGTCCGCCATCACGGTGGTCAGCGACAGGGGCAAGGGCGGCGCCACCTCGAGATCGAAATAGCGCGCAATCTTCGGCCACATTTCGTTCCAGCGGAACAGGTCGCCGTTGCCGATGTTGAAGGCCTGGTTGCCGCAGCGCGGATCGGTCGCCGCCCACACCGTGGCCTTGGCCAGCAGGCCCGCGTCGGTCATTTCCACCAGCTTGTCATAGGCGCCTGGCTTACCCGGAAAGCGCAGCGGCAAGCCCAGCTCTTTCGACACCGACGCATACACCGCGATCGCCAGCGCCAGGTTCATCGGATTGCCCAGGGCAAAGCCGCCGACCACCGCCGGGCGGATGCCCGACCAGGTCCATGCCTTGCCCTGCTGGCGCTGCTCGAGATAAGTCTGTTGATCGAACATGAACTCCGGCGGCATGAAATGTGCATCGGTTTCGCGCGCCGGCGTCTTGAACGGACCGAGATGGCCGCCGTAGACCTTGTAGCCCTGCATCAGGCTGACGTGTTGCAGATGATCGGCAACGGGCTCGACACTTTCCAGCGTGTTGACCAGCATCGCCAGATTTGGCGCGACTAACTCCGCCCAGCTCGGACGATGCTGGTAGGCGGCGTAGAAGATGTGCGTAACCTGCTTCAGACCGTCCAATTTGGCGCGGGAGTCTTCCTGGTCGAGAAGGTCAACCGCGATGTGTCGTACACGCTCGTCCGACTCGCCGCCGCGGCGCGACAGTCCGATAATGTTCCAGTCTTTGAGGCCGCGCAGATGATCGATCAGGTTGCGGCCAATGACGCCTTGGGCGCCGACTACCAGTGCTACTTTTTGAGTGTTCATGGTGGTGGATTTCCGGACAAGAGTTAAGGTGGAAAACGGATCAGGGAATCAGCAAGCTTCGCTGGCCGCCTTCAGTGAACCCGCAGGCGCTGCTTTGCGGTCCAGCTTCCAGCTAATCAGCGCAACCACCAGGCCACCCGTCGTGATCAATGCGGCGACCAGCGACACCGCGTGCAAACCGGGCCCGTGATCGATGGTGACTCCGCCCAGCCATGCGCCCAAGGCATTGCCCAGATTGAAGGCGGCGATATTGACCGACGAGGCCAGGTTAGGCGCGCCGGTGGCTTTTTCCAGCACGCGCATTTGCAGTGGCGGCACGGTGGCGAACGCAGCGGCGCCCAGCAAGCCGACCGTGATTACGGCGGCCAGCTTGTAATGGCTGGTGAACGAGAACAGCACCAGTACGCCACCGAGCAACACCAGACTGACGATCAATGTCGGCATCAGGTACTTGTCGGCGAACTTGCCGCCCAACAGATTACCGCCCACCAGACCGACGCCGAACAGCAACAGGATCGGCGACACCGCGCCAGGCTGGAAGCCGGTGATGTCGGTCAGGATCGGTGCGATGTAGGTGAATGCAGCAAACACGCCGCCGAAACCCAGCACCGTCATCAGCAGGCCCAGCAGCACTTGCGGACGGCCCAGCACGCGCAGTTCACTGCGGAAGTCGGCGTCCTGCTGGTCATCCGAGCGCGGCACCAGATAAGCGGTCGCCAGCAAGGCCACGACGCCGATGGCGCTGACTGCCCAGAACGTCGAACGCCAGCCGTACATCTGGCCGAGCCAGGTCCCGAACGGCACGCCCAGCACGTTGGCCACGGTCAGGCCGGTGAACATCAGGGCGATCGCGGAAGCCTGCTTTTCCTTCGGCACCAGGCCGGTGGCGACCACCGAGCCGACACCGAAGAAAGCGCCATGCGAGAACGAAGCGACGATGCGCGAGATCATCAGCGTGGTGTAATCCGGCGCGATTGCACAGCCGACGTTGCCGATGACGAACAGCACCATCAAGCTGACCAGCAAAGTCTTGCGCGGCAGCTTGCCGGTGGTGGCGGTGACCAGCGGGGCGCCGACGAACACGCCCAGCGCGTAGCCGGTGACCAGCAAACCTGCCGAGGACAGGGTTGTGCCCAGATTGGCGGCGACTTCGGGCAACAGGCCCATGATGACGAATTCGGTGGTTCCTATCGCAAATGCGCTGATGGCCAGCGCCCATAAAGCAATCGGCATGATGCAACTCCCAGAGGTTTGTTTGACGTGTGACATTGTGCCGACTATCTTTGTTGAGAAAAATACCGTTAAAATCAAAAAATATTTGAATTGGAGTCAACAATGGCCATGCAATCGGATGAAATGCGGATATTTATCGCGGTGGTCGAGGCCGGCAGCCTGAGCGCCGCCGCCGAGGTGCTGGAACAGACCACCTCGGGTGTCAGCCGTGCCTTGACGCGGTTGGAGGAAAAGCTCGGCACCAGCCTGCTGACGCGCACCACGCGGCGCATGGACCTGACCGAAGAAGGGCAGGTGTTCCTGGCGCAGGCGCGCGAGATCGTCGCCGCCATGGAGCGCGCGGAAGAATCGATCCGCATCCGCAGCCAGAAGCCGGTCGGCAAGCTGCGCGTGGATGCCTCGGCGCCGTTCATGCTGCACTGTATCGTGCCGCATGTGGGCGCCTTCCGCGAGGCCTATCCCGACATTGAACTGGACCTGACCACCAATGACCGCTTCATCGACCTGGTCGAGCAGCGCACCGACATCGCCATCCGCATCGGCGAGCTGCAGGATTCGACGTTGCACGCCAAGGCGCTGACCTCGGCCCGGCTGCAACTGCTGGCCAGCCCGGAATACCTGCGCCGGCATGGTACGCCGAAGACCGTCAAGGATCTCGACAAGCACCAGCTGATCGGCTTCACGCAGCCGGAAGGACTCAACAACTGGCCGCTGCAGCACGAAGACGGCGACCGCTATCAGATCCGGCCGGCGCTGCGTGCTTCCAGCGGGGAGACCATCCGGCAATTGGCGCTGCACGGGCAAGGCATCGCCTGCCTGTCCAATTTCATGTCGGATGCCGATGTGGCGGCGGGACGTCTGGTGCGCTTGCTGGAAAAGTCACACACAGCATTCCGCCAGCAGATCCATGCCGTGTACTACCGGAATACCCAGATTTCGAGACGCATCAGCTGCTTCCTCGATTTTTTGCAATGCAAGCTGTAATGCCTGCCTTGGAAGAGAACCATTCGACGCGTCATTTGTCTTGATCGTGTCACGACGATTCGTCATCATGAAGCGTCGCTGCAACATTGCTGAATACTGATTAAAAATATAACGGAGCAAGCATGCCCCTGATTTCCCGGAACGCGCGTTGGATCTCGCCACTGCAACTGGCATTGGCATTACTCTTGTCGCCGGCGATCGACGCCGGGGCTGCCGGTGTTGCCGGTTTTTCACCGCAAGGCGAGGTGGCCCAGATCCGCCAGGCGCGGGCTACATTCTCCGAGCCGATCATCAAGTTCGGCGATCCCAAGGCGGCGGCACCGTTCGACGTCAATTGCGCCGTGGCCGGAACCTCGCGCTGGGCAGACGGCAAGAACTGGGTCTATGATTTCGAGCGCGACCTGCCGCCCGGCACGCGTTGCTCCTTTACCTTGAAGCCCGGCGTCAAAGCCGTCTCCGGCGCCGCGCTGAGCGGCAAGAGCGTGTTCCAGTTCAGCACCGGCGGTCCGGCGGTAGTGCGCCACATGCCGGGCGGTGAAGAAATCGAAGAAGAACAGGCCTTCATCCTGTTCCAGAACGGCGCGGCCAACCAAGACACCGTGCGCGACCATCTGTATTGCGAAGCCGAAGGCGTGCATGAGCGCATCCCGGTCAAGTTCGTCGCCGACGCCACGCGCAAGCAGTTATTGCAAGAGTTCGCCAAGAAGATCGATCCGGCCACCGTCACCATCGTGCAATGCCAGCAACGCCTGCCCAATGACGCCACGGTCCGACTGACCTGGGACAAGGGCATCGCCACGCCGAACGGCATCGCCACCACGATTCCACAGACCTTCAAGTTCAAGGTGCGCAAGGAGTTCACCGCCAGCCTCAGCTGCGAACGTGAAAACGCCAATGCCGCGTGTTCGCCTATCCGTCCCGTGACCGTGTCGTTTTCCTCGCCGGTGCCGCGCAAGCTGGCCGAGGCGGTGGAGCTCAAAAGCAGCAACGGCAAGCTCAAGCCTTTCTTTGAAAAAGGCAATGTCGATGAGACCGTCTACGGCCTGACTTTCAAGCCTCCGTTCGCCGAGAACGGTGAATTCACCATCAATCTGCCTTCCGGCTTCAAGGACGAAAGCGGCCGCGCGCTCGGCAATGCCTCCGCCTTCCCGCTGAAGTCGCGCACCGCAGGCTATCCGCCGCTGGCAAAATTCCCGGCGGCGCCGTTCGGTATTATCGAACTGAACGCCGACGCCACCTTGCCGGTGACCTTGCGTCGCGTCGAAGCCAATCTGCTGGCGCGCGGCGTCGACGGAAAAGCCTTGCCGGGCAAGGTTGCCAATCTCAAGGTCGACGGTGACAAGGGCGTGATCGCATGGCTGACACGCCTCAATCGCTACCACGAGCGCTGGGGCGATACCTCCGGCAAGACGCCCGACACGCGCGCCATCGGTTTGCTGGCCAAAGAGCCTGGCGTGAAGACGCTGAATCTGCCGGCCCTGTCCGACGCCAAGGACGGCGAGCGGCCGTTTGAAGTGGTCGGCATCCCGCTGAAGGATCCCGGCTTTTACGTGGTCGAACTGGAGTCGCAAAAACTGGGCGCCTCGTTGCTCGGCAAGCCGGCGCCGATGTACGTGCGCACCAGCACGCTGGTGACCAATCTGTCGGTGCACGTCAAGCTTGGCCGCGAAAACAATGCGGTCTGGGTGACCACCCTCGATACCGCCAAACCGGTGGCTGACGCCGACGTGCGCGTCTCCAATTGCAGGGGCGAGGAAATCTGGCGTGGCAAGACCAACGCCATCGGCGTGGCGACCATCGCCAAGCCGCTCGAAGATGTCTGCGCCATGGGGCAGAATGAAGACGGCGCCATCAACGGCCTGTTCGTCAGCGCGCGCAAGACCGACGAGAAGGGGCGCGCCGACATGGCGTTCGCGCTGACCTCGTGGAACGACGGCATCGAATCATGGCGCTTCAACTTGCCGACGGATCGCTCCGCAAGCTCCAGCGCCCGCGCCCATACGATCTTCGACCGCACCTTGTTCCGCGCCGGCGAAACGGTGTCGATGAAGCATGAGTTCCGGCTTGAGAGCATGAACGGTTTTGCGCTGGCCGGCAAAGACAAGCTGCCGACGCGGGTGCGCATCATCCATCAGGGCAGCGGGCAGGAATTTCAGTTCGCGCTGAACTGGCGCAATCAGAAGAACGCGGAGACCGTCTTCACGATTCCGAAAGAAGCCAAGCTTGGCAGCTATGAAGTGCTGCTCGATCGCGGCGCCGCGAAAGCCGGCAGTGACGCCAGTGGCGACGGCGACAGCGAAGAGGGCGGCTACGCACCCGGCACCTACAGCAGCGGCAGTTTCCGCGTGGAAGAATTCCGCCTGCCGCTGATGCAGGGACGCATCACGCCGGTGACCGGCAAAGGCAAGGGCGACGCCCTGGTGGCGCCGAAGGAAGTGCCGCTCGACGTGCAGCTCAACTACATCAATGGCGGCGGCGCCTCCGGACAAACCGTGCGCGTCACCAGCCTGATGCGCGCGAAGCCGGTCAGCTTTCCCGCGTATGAGGGCTACTCCTTCGATGCCGGTAATTCCGGCGGAGAAGACGGCGCCGGCAACGACGACCAGAAAATCGTTGCCGACAAGTTGCCGGTAACGCTCGACAAGAACGGCGCTGGCCGCACCACGGTCAAGTCGCTACCGGCCTTCAGGACGCCGCGCGAGTTGCTGACCGAAATGACCTACAGCGATCCGAATGGCGAGATCCAGACCATCTCCAATGTCACGGCGATATGGCCGTCGGCGGTCGTCATTGGCATCAAGGGCGGCGATTGGGTTTCGGTGAAAAAGAAGCTGGCGCTGACCATGGTCGCGCTCAACGCTGCCGGCCAGCCGCAAGCGGACGTGCCGGTGGAAATCAGCGGTGAAAGCAAGCAGACCAATTCGCATCGCAAGCGCATGGTCGGCGGTTTCTATGCCTACGAAAATACGCGCTCGTCGCAAAACCTCGGCACGCTGTGCTCGGGCAAGACCGACAAGCACGGCGTGCTGATCTGCGAAGTGTCATTGACGGAAGCCGGTAATGTCGAACTGACCGCCAGCGGCAAGGACGCCAACGGCAATGCGGCCTTCGCCAAAACCTCGGTATGGGTCACGCGCCAGGGTGAGCTGTGGTTCGACGGCGAAAACCAGGACCGCATCGACATCCTTCCTGAGAAGAAAACCTACCAGCCCGGCGAGACCGCCAAGTTCCAGGTGCGCATGCCGTTCCGCTACGCGACTGCATTGGTTGCGGTGGAACGCGAAGGCATCATCGAGACCCAGGTGGTGCAACTGAGTGGACAGGACCCGACCATCAGCCTGCCGGTCAAGGGCGGTTTTGCGCCGAACGTGTATGTGTCGGTGCTGGCCGTGCGCGGCCGCATGCGCGAAGTGCCGTGGTATTCCTTCTTTACCTGGGGCTGGAAAGAGCCGATCAACTGGTGGCATGAATTCAAGGAATACCAGGCGCCCGGCACCATGGTCGATCTGGCCAAGCCGGCCTACAAATTCGGCGTAGCCGAAATCGCCGTCGGCAGCGGCGCCCATGTGCTGAAAGTCGCTGTGACCGCAGACAAGACGAGCTATCCGATCCGCTCGGTCGCCAAGGTCAATGTGCAGGTGACGCAACCCGACGGCAAGCCCGCCGCCGGCGCCGAAATCGCGCTGGCCGCAGTGGACGAGGCCTTGCTGGAACTGCAGCCGAACAACAGCTGGAATCTGCTTTCCGCCATGCTTCAACGGCGTAGTTACGGTATCGAGACCGCAACTGCACAAATGCAGGTGATCGGCAAACGCCACTACGGCAAGAAGGCCACACCGGCCGGCGGCGGCGGGGGCAAATCGCCGACGCGTGAGCTGTTCGACACGCTGTTGCTGTGGAAACCCTATGTGGTGCTCGACGCCAACGGCAGGGCGCAGATCGACGTGCCGCTCAATGATTCGCTGACCTCGTTCCGCATCGTCGCGGTTGCTGAAAGCGGCGCCGGCTTGTTCGGCACCGGCACGGCGAGCATCCGCTCGTCGCAGGACGTGCAAGTGATCTCCGGCCTGCCCCCGCTGGTGCGCGAAGGCGATCAGTTCAGCGCCATGGTCACGGTGCGCAATACCACGACACGCGCCATGCAGATTCGCCTGAATGCGAAGGCCAGTGGTGGTGCGCCGACATCCACGATTGCCTTGCAGGACAAGGATGTCGCGATTCCCGCCGGCGAAGCGCGTGAAGTCACGTGGCCGGTCGCAGTGCCTGCGGATGTTTCGCAACTGAGCTGGGAGATCGGTGCGCAGGAGCAATCGGCATCACCGGCCAAGGACAGCATCAGGTTCGTCCAGCGCGTCTTGCCGGCGATACCGGTGACGGTGCAGCAGGCCACGCTGTTCCAGCTCGACAAGGCAACCTCGATGAGCGTGGCGCAGCCGGCCGACAGCCTGCCGGGACGGGGCGGTCTGAACATTTCGCTCAAGCCGTCCCTGGCCGGCGGCAGCGAAGGCATCCGCAAGTACTTCGCCGACTATCCGTTTGCCTGCCTCGAACAAAGAACGTCAAAGGCGATCGGCCTGCGCGATGACGCCCTGTGGCAAAAGATCGTCACGGACTTGCCGACCTATCTCGATGCCGACGGCCTGGCGTATTACTTCCCTCCGAGCGAGTCCAACGCGCGGCGCGGCAGCGATACCCTGACTGCGTATCTGCTGGCGGCATCCAACGAGGCGGCGTATGCGTTGCCGGTGCAGAGCCGCGACAAGATGCTGGACGGTCTTGCCGCCTTCGTCGAAGGCAAGCTCACACGCGATTTCTGGTCACCGAAAAAAGACCTCGATGTACGCAAGCTGGCGGCCCTGGAAGCGCTGTCTCGCTATCACCGCGTGCAGCCGTCCATGCTCGGTTCGGTACAGATCAATCCGAACCTGTGGCCGACCTCGGCAGTGCTGGACTGGATTGCGATCCTCCAGCGGGTGACGACGATTCCCGAGCGCGACAAGCGCCTGGCCGAAGCCGATCAGATCATTCGTTCGCGCCTGAACTACCAGGGCACGCGCATGGGATTCTCGGATGAGGCCGGTGACTACTGGTGGTGGCTGATGGCTAGCGGCGACAGCAACGCCAACCGGCTGGTGCTGACCATGCTGAACAATCCGGCCTGGCGCGAAGACATGCCCAAACTGATCAGCGGCGCCATCCAGCGCCAGCAGCGCGGTCATTGGAACACCACTACCGCCAACGTCTGGGGCAGCCTGGCGCTGGAGAAATTCAGCCGCGCCTTCGAGGCGGAGAAAGTCACCGGCACCACCCGCGTGGTGTCCGAGGCCGGCAGCAAT
The DNA here is from genome assembly GCF_044767325.1 of Herbaspirillum sp. NPDC101397. Lineage (NCBI taxonomy): Bacteria > Pseudomonadati > Pseudomonadota > Betaproteobacteria > Burkholderiales > Oxalobacteraceae > Herbaspirillum > Herbaspirillum sp. NPDC101397. The sequence goes on along the minus strand of NZ_JBIWNS010000001.1, from coordinate 983,856 downwards.
GCCCACGCATGGAGCGGTGCAGGCACCGGCGGCGGCAAGGTGCAACTGCCGTGGGGCACGCCGGCGCCCGGCACGCTGAAGTTCTCGCAAGAGGGCAGCGGCAAGCCTTGGATCACCATGCAAAGCCTGGCGGCGGTGCCGTTGAAGACGCCATTCTCGAGCGGCTATCGCATCACCAAGACGGTCGTCGCGGTGGAGCAGAAGCAGCAGGGCGTCTACAGCCGCGGGGATGTCTTGCGCGTGACGTTGGACATCGATGCGCAGACCGACATGACCTGGGTGGTGCTGAGCGATCCGATCCCTGGCGGCGCGAGCTTGCTGGGTTCAGGACTGGCGCGCGACTCGGCGATCACACGCAGCGGCGAGGACGACGGCCGTTCGCGCGGCAGCGCATGGCTGGCGTATGAAGAGCGCAGCTTCGAGGGCTATCGTGCGTACTACGAGCGCATGCCCAAGGGGCGTTCGAGCATTTCCTACACGGTACGCCTGAACAACGCCGGCGAGTTCAGCCTGCCGCCGACGCGCGTCGAGGCGATGTATGCGCCGGAAATGTTCGGTGAAGTCCCGAACGCCAGGATGAGCATCAAGGCGCAGTGATGCACTTCAGTTTGCGACGACATATTGTGATCGTGTCGGTGGCGCTCCTGCTGGGAGCGCCGGGCGTCGCGCTTGCCGTTCCCGGCTTCGCTGAAGTGCAGCAGTCGTTCCGCTCGTCGGACGCCTCCATGTTTGATCGCCACGGTGAACTGATCCAGCAGTTGCGGCTCAACCCCAACGAGCGCCGCTTGTCGTGGATTGCGCTGGAAGACATTTCCCCGGCGCTGCGCAATGCGCTGATCGCCTCGGAAGACCGGCGCTTCTATCAGCACAGCGGCGTTGACTGGAACGCCGTCGCGGCCTCGGCCTGGGGAAACCTGTGGAACACCAAAACGCGCGGCGCATCGACCATCACGATGCAGTTGGCGGGTTTGATTTATGACGACTTGCGGCGCAAGTCGTCGGCGCGTTCGATGACGCAGAAAGTCTCGCAAGTATTCATTGCGCAATCGCTGGAACGCAACTGGCGCAAGGACCAGATCCTTGAGGCTTACCTCAACCTTGTCAGCTTTCGCGGCGAGCTGGTCGGCGTGCATGCCTTGTCTCGTGTGCTGTTCGGCAAACATCCAAGCGGCCTGAACCAGAGCGAGGCGGCGATTGCCGTGGCGCTGATTCGTGCGCCCAACGCCAAACCGGCGAAAGTATCGGAACGCGCTTGTGCGATCCTGAAGGAGCAGCAGGCGCCGCAGGAATGCAACGGCCTGCAGGGACGTACCGAACTGGTGCTGGCGCGCGCGACGGCGAAGGGCGAGGTCAGCGGTGCCGCGACTGCACCGCAGCTGGCGCCGCATCTGGGGCGCAAACTGCTCAAGGATGCCGGCAAGCCGGTGTATTCGACGATTGACGCGGCGACTCAACGCTTCGCCAGCGATGCCTTGCGGCGGCAATTGTCGGCGCTGGTCGAGCGCAACATCGAGGACGGCGCGGTAGTCGTGATCGACAACGCCAGCGGCGACGTGCTAGCCTGGGTCGGCTCCAGCGGTTCGCTGTCGGGGGCGGCGCAAGTCGATGGCGTACAGGCGCTGCGCCAGGCCGGTTCGACGCTGAAGCCTTTCTTGTACGAGCTGGCGATCGAGAAAAAATGGCTGACGGCGGCGTCGCTGCTTGATGATTCGCCAGTCAATCTGGCCACGTCTGCCGGTTTGTACATCCCGCAGAATTACGACAAGCAGTTCAAGGGCCTGGTCAGCATGCGCACCGCGCTCGGCTCGTCGCTGAACATTCCTGCCGTGCGCACATTGGTGACGGTGACGCCGGAGCGCTTCTTCCGGCGCTTGCAGTCGCTCGGTTTCAACCTGCGTGAGTCCGGTGATTACTACGGCTACAGCCTGGCGCTCGGCAGCGCCGACGTCAGTTTGCTTTCGCTGACCAATGCGTACCGCGCGCTGGCGAACCAGGGACGCTACAGCAGCGTGCGCACAACGACGAGCGATCCGCGCGCGGCCTATCAACAGGCGATGGACGGCAGCGCGTCGTTCATCATCAGTGACATCCTGTCGGACCGCAGCGCGCGGGCGCGCACCTTCGGATTGGAGAGTGCCTTGTCGACGCGTATCTGGACCGCGGTCAAGACCGGCACGTCGAAGGACATGCGCGACAACTGGTGCGTCGGCTATTCTTCTCGCTATACGGTCGGCGTGTGGGTCGGCAACGCGTCCGGAGCACCTATGTGGGATGTTTCTGGCGTCACGGGGGCTGCGCCGGTGTGGCAGGAAGTGATGCAGTACCTGCACCGGCAATCTGGTTCGCAGGAACCATCCCGGCCGGCATCGGTGATCGCGCAGCCGGTGCAGTTCGAGAATCAGCTTGAGGCAGCGCGCACCGAGTACTTCCTGCCCGGCACGCAGCAATCCCTGCTGCGCGTGGCGAAGTCGAATGACATTGCACCGACTATCTCGTATCCGACGCCCGGCATGCTGGTGGCGATTGATCCCGATATCCCGCCGGCGCACCAGCGTTTGCGTTTCAGCGCGCAGGGTGTGAAGCAGGGGACCTGGGTGCTCGACGGCAAGCTGTTGGTGCGGACCGGGGGAAAGAAGACGGGCGACCTGGGTTACGACTGGATGCCGTGGCCGGGCAAACACAAGCTGGTATTGCAGGACGTGAACGGCGTATTGCTCGATCAGTTGCAGTTTGAAGTGCGGGGGGCGCTGGTGCGGCCGCCTGAGGGCAAGGCGGTGAAGGCGAAAGGGGGCAGGTAGTGCGATAAGGTAGGCGCGCAGGCGCCTTGCTCGCGTGCCCCAAAACGCAAAAGGCCGATTGATTTTCATCAATCGACCTTTTATGTTTTGGTGCCCACGGAGGGACTCGAACCCCCACACCTTGCGGCACATGGACCTGAACCATGCGCGTCTACCAATTCCGCCACGTGGGCCTAAAACGTTGTCACATCATCTGTGCAGCGCTTAGAAGGGCTGAATAATACTGGCATTGTGTCTGATGGTCAACAAAATAATGCCGGAAAATTCAGACGATTTGAAGACGATGGTGGCCAGGTAAATGCCGCACGTGACGGAGGGGATTGAGAGGGGAAATCAGAGAGGGCAAAGCAGGAAATTCAGTGACTTCTAAAACGCAAAAGGCCGATTGATTTTCATCAATCGACCTTTCATGTTTTGGTGCCCACGGAGGGAGCTCGGTCACGTACCGCGACCCCGTTTGGCCTTGCAAGGCCAAACCTTCGAGTCCCACCCGCAAGGCGCGCAGGCGCCTTGCTCGCGTGCCCTAAAACGCAAAAGGCCGATTGATTTTCATCAATCGACCTTTCATGTTTTGGTGCCCACGGAGGGACTCGAACCCCCACACCTTGCGGCACATGGACCTGAACCATGCGCGTCTACCAATTCCGCCACGTGGGCTTCACGCTGTAAAAGCGAAAGAACGAGATTATAGCGCAATTTTTGCGGATGTCAATCACTTGGGAGCATATGCCTGAATTATTTCCTGCGACATTCCGCCCGGTAGCCTTTCGTCGCCTCACGTTAGGCATCGCGTTAGGTAAATCGCGGCAACCTCCGTTACACTAGGGCATGTTGCGCCGTGCCATAGCCCGGACAACGGTATTCCAACAGCGCGTCCGGTAATTCGCCAGGCGCTGCTGACGAATAACAATTTACGCGAATATACTTTTGAGCCAATTTCCCTATTCCATCCCCAGCCGTGAGGAAATTCTCGGCATCCTGCGCACCTCTTCCGGCGCGCAAAACACGATGACACTGGCCGCTGCGCTCAGCGTCAAGCCCGAAGAAATGGATGGCCTCACGCGCCGGCTGAATGCAATGGAGCGCGATGGCCAGATCAAGCCCGACCGCTCCGGCAATTACCAGCTCACGCATTCTGACAGTTTCATTGAAGGCCGCGTCAGCAGCCATCGCGACGGCTTCGGTTTCCTGCTGCCGGAAGACGGCAGCGCCGACATCTTCCTGCCCGAGAAAGAAATGCAGAAGGTCTTGCACGGCGACCGCGTCCAGGCCCGCATCATCGGCACCGATCGCCGCGGCCGCCCGGAAGGCACCATCGTCGAGGTCGTGTCGCGCGCCAATACCCACGTCATCGGCCGCCTGCTCAACGAGAACGGCGTCTGGGTGGTGGCGCCTGAAGACAAGCGCATCGGCCAGGACGTCATCCTCGCCGGCTCGCCCGGCAAGGCCAAGGCAGGCCAGGTGGTCAGTGTTGAACTGACCGAGCAGCCTTCGCGCTACACGCAACCGGTCGGCAAGATTGCTGAAATCCTCGGCGACATAGACGATCCGGGCATGGAAATCGAAATCGCCGTGCGCAAGTACGGCGTCCCGCATGAATTCTCCGAAGCCGCCAAGAAATTGGCATCGAAACTGCCGAGCGAAGTCCGCGGCGCCGATCTCGACGAGCGCGTCGATTTGCGCGACGTACCACTGGTCACCATCGACGGCGAAGACGCGCGCGACTTCGACGATGCGGTGTATTGCGAACCGGTCAAGATCGGACGCTCCAACGGTTACCGCCTGATCGTCGCGATCGCCGACGTCAGCCACTACGTGAAGCCTAACGATGCGCTGGACGTTGATGCGCTGGAACGCAGCACCTCGGTGTATTTCCCGCGTCGCGTGATCCCGATGCTGCCGGAAAAGCTGTCGAATGGCCTTTGCTCGCTGAACCCTGATGTTGATCGTCTCACGCTCGTGTGCGATGCGGTCATCACGGCCAAGGGTGAAATCAAGGCGTACCAGTTCTACCCCGCGGTGATCCATTCGGCGGCACGCCTGACTTACACCGAAGTCGCCGCCGTGCTGGCCAACACCAAGGGACCGGAAGCCGCCAAGCGCGCCGGCGTGGTGCCGCATCTGCTGCATCTGTATGAAGTATTCCAGGCCTTGCTGCAGGCGCGTCATGCGCGCGGTGCGATCGATTTCGAGACCACTGAAACCTACATCGTCTGCAACGCCGCCGGCAAGATCGAAAAGATCCTGCCGCGCACGCGCAATGATGCCCATCGCCTGATCGAAGAGTGCATGCTGGCCGCCAATGTCTGCGCCGCCGACCTGTTGCACCGTCATGAGCATCCCGGCCTGTACCGCGTCCACGCGGGACCGACCAAGGAAAAGCTCACGCAACTGCGTACTTTCCTTAAGCAGATCGGCCTCAATCTCAACGGCGGCGATAAGCCGAGCGCGTCCGATTACGCCGAGCTGATGCCGAAGATCAAGGCGCGCCCCGATGCCTTGCTGGTTCAGACCATGCTGTTGCGCTCCATGCAGCAAGCCGTCTACAGCCCCGAAAACATCGGTCACTTCGGTCTGTCGTATGAGTCCTACGCCCACTTCACCAGCCCGATCCGCCGCTATCCCGATTTGCTGACGCATCGCGCCATCAAGGCAATTTTGCAGGGCAAGCGCTACGAGCCCAAGGGCATGGACACCAGCGTGCTCAACACCATGCTGTCGCCGGCCGCACGCAAGGCGCAAGCGGTTGATCGCGCCAATGGCAAGAAGAAATCGGAAAGCAGTATCGCCATCTGGGAAGCCCTTGGCATCCACTGTTCCGCCAATGAGCGCCGCGCCGACGAGGCGTCGCGCGACGTTGAAGCATGGCTCAAGTGCTACTTCATCCGCGACAAGCTGGGTGAAGAGTTCACCGGCACGATTTCCGGCGTCGCCACCTTCGGCATCTTCGTGCAACTGGATGCGCTCTATATTGAAGGCATGGTGCACGTCACCGAGCTGGGTGCCGATTACTTCCAGTACGACGAAGCGCGCCATGAATTGCGCGGCGAGCGCACCGGTATCCGTTATCAGCTGACCGATCGCGTCACGGTGCAGGTCAGCCGCGTCGATCTCGACGCGCGCAAGATCGACCTGCGTCTGGTGACTGAGCCGGGCATCCGCACGATTCTCAAGAACGAGGCGCGTCGCGCTGACAACGCCCAGCAAGCACGCAGCAAGGGTGGCGCTGGTGCAAAAGCCGGTGGCGCCCGGAAAGCAACTCCTGAAGCCGCGGCAGCTCCGGCGAAGGGGGGCAAGACGGCTGCCAAAGGCAAGACGGCAGCACGCAGCGGTACTGCGAAGGGCGCGCCAGAGTCGGAGCGCAAGCGTCCGGCGAAAGGTTTTTCCCGCCCCAGCAAGAAAAAGCGCTAATCCGGCTGAACCGGCATCAGGCAATTCAAGTAACTGAAGTAATCAGTAATTTGGCAAGATAAGGCAAGAAGTAGAGCACATGAAAAGTAAAATGATTTTTGGTTTCCACGCCGTCACCTCGCGGATCCGCCACGAGGCGTCGTCGGTGGAAGAACTGTATGTCGACGCGGACCGCAACGACGCCCGCATGCGCGATCTGCTGCATGCGGCGAAAGCGGCTGGCGTGCGCATCATCCAGGCGGATGACCAGCGCCTGTCGAACATCGTCGGTACGCGCCGTCACCAAGGCGTGGTGGCCAAGGCCGGTGAACTGTCGCTGGCGCGCAATCTGGACGAGCTGCTCGACGTTGTCGAAGGCCCGCCATTACTGCTGATCCTCGACGGCATCACCGATCCGCACAATCTCGGCGCCTGCCTGCGGGTGGCCGACGGTGCCGGCGCACATGCCGTGATCGCACCGAAGGATCGTGCAGTCGGCCTCAACGCCACGGCCGCCAAGGTCGCCAGCGGCGCCGCCGAAACCGTTCCCTACATCACCGTGACCAATCTGGCGCGCACCATGCGTGACCTCAAGGATCGCGGCGTCTGGCTGATCGGCATGGCTGATGATGCGGACAAGGATTTGTACGCGGGCGATTTCTCCGGCCCGACCGCGCTGGTGATGGGCTCGGAAGGCGAAGGCATGCGTCGCCTGACGCGTGAAACCTGCGATATCCTGGTCAGTATTCCGATGTTCGGCTCGGTCGAGAGCCTGAATGTCTCCGTCGCCTCCGGCGTCTGTCTGTACGAAGCCCGCCGGCAGCGCCTGCCCAAGTAGTTTTTGGGCCGCCTGCCGGGATCCCGGCAGGCGATTCTTTCTCTGTACTGCCTCCGTGTGATCCCGTTATTGACGCCAGGAAAGCCGATGCCTGCTCGGCAAGACTGGCGGTAAACGATTAAGATTGCACATTCCGCATTGACACCGACATTATGTTCAGCCGACTCCGAGAAGACATCTCCAGCATCATCGAACGCGATCCTGCAGCGCGCAATGCTTGGGAAGTCTTGACCTGTTACCCGGGCCTGCACGCGGTGGTGTTGCATCGCATCGCGAACAGGTGCTGGGTGATCGGCCTGAAGTGGCTGGGACGTTTCATCTCGCAGCTGGCGCGCTGGTTCACCGGCATTGAAATCCATCCGGGCGCCACTATCGGTCGCCGGGTCTTCATCGATCACGGCTTCGGCGTGGTGATCGGCGAAACGGCGGAAATTGGCGACGACTGTACGATTTACCAGGGCGTTACGCTTGGCGGGACTTCACTCAACAAGGGCGCCAAACGCCATCCGACGTTGGGACGCGGCGTCATCATCGGCGCCGGCGCGCAGGTGCTGGGCGGCTTCACCGTCGGCGACGGCGCCAAGGTCGGTTCCAATGCCGTGGTGGTCAAGGAAGTGCCGCCGGGCGCCACCGCGGTGGGCAATCCGGCGCGCGTGGTGCGCAAGGAAGCGCTGGATCCGCGCGAACATGCCGCCGCACGGATGTTCGCCGCCTATGGCGTTACGCCGAATGGCGATGATCCTTTGTCGAAGGCTTTGCACGGCTTGATCGATCAGGCCGCAGCGCAGGAACATCAGATCGAAGTGATGCTTGCAGCCCTCAAGAGTGCTGGCATCGGATGTCAGAAGCTGGAGGAGTTGGAAAAATTCGATCCCGCCCGGCTCAACAAGCTGGTGGAATAAAAAAAGAGGAGCTTGTCGCTCCTCTTTTTATTACGCGCGGTCTTTGTCCCGAATGCTGTTCAATGCAATTCAACGCCGGCTGCATCGAAGCGATGCAACACACCATCCGCAGTCAGGCTGATCCAGCCGCCGCGAACTGCTTCGACGTCGTATTCCCAATCGGGCAGCACATAGCGCAGGTGGGTCTGCCCGCTTGCTTCCAGCGTATGCAGGGCAGGGCGATGCGTGTGGCCGTGGATCAGCACTTGCGTGCCTGTGCTGTCGTAAAGCGCAGCAATGGCGCCGGCGTTAACGTCCATGATCTCCGTGGATTTTTCCTTGTTGGCATCCTTGCTGTTCTGGCGCACGCCTTCGATGATGGCCTTGCGCTGAGTCAGTGGCATGGCCAGGAATTGCTGTTGCCACGCCGGTTGCCGCACTTGTGCGCGAAACGCCATGTAGGCTGCGTCGTCGGTGCATTGGGCGTCGCCATGCGCCAGCGCGATCTCGCGTCCGGCCAGATGGATCACGTGCGGATCGCCGAGGATGGTCAGTCCGGCAGCTTCGGCGAAAGCCGATGCGACCAGGAAATCGCGGTTGCCGGCAATCCAGAACAGTTGCACGCCACGCTCGCTCAATTGACGCAAGGCGTCGACGATGGCGCGGTTGTAGGGCGTTTCCAGATCGTCGTCGCCGGCCCAGTATTCGAAGATATCGCCGAGCAGGTAAAGCTGTTGCGCGAACGCAGCGTGTCTGCTCAGGAAATCGAAGAACGCCTGCGTCGTGCGCGGCAGCGCGGCCTGCAGGTGCAGGTCGGAAATAAAAAGCGCAACCGCCTGGGGTTGCGCTTCTTGTACGGATGAAGTGTCGGTCATCGCTGAAGATCGAGGCAGGACGATCAGATCACTTCAGCCTTTTCGATCACCACGTCTTCGACCGGCACGTCGGCGAACATGCCCGAACGGGTGGTCTTGACGTTCTTGATCTTGTCGATCACGTCAGTGCCTTCGGTGACCTTGCCGAATACGCAATAGCCCCAGCCGTCCTGGCCCGGGAAGTCGAGGAAACTGTTGTTCTTGACGTTGACGAAGAACTGGGCGGACGCCGAGTGCGGCGCCGATGTACGGGCCATGGCCAGTGTATACGGCTCGTTCTTGAGGCCGTTCTTGGCTTCGTTTTCGACCGGATCGTTGGTTGGTTTTTGCTTCATGCCCGGCTCGAAACCCCCACCCTGGATCATGAAGCCATCGATTACGCGATGGAAAATGGTGCCGCTATAGTGACCGGAATTGACATAGGCCAAAAAGTTTTCAACCGTCTTCGGCGCTTTTTCAGCCTCCAGTTCGACTGTGAAGGTGCCGTGGTTGGTAGTGAAGAGAACTGCCATGAGAATTCCTTTGCGTGAAAAATGAAATGATGCGAAAAATTATACGGTAATGCGTGCTGCAGTCCGGCCGTGGCTTACTTGACCAGCGTCGCCGACTGGATCACCACAGGGGTGACCGGAACGTCGTCGTACATGCCGCTACTGCCGGTGCGGACCTGCTTGATCTTGTCGACTACGTCCGCGCCTTGCACGACCTTGCCGAACACGGCGTAACCCCAGCCGTCGCGGCTAGGGTAATCCAGCGGCTGGTTGTTGTTGACGTTGATGAAGAACTGGGCTGCGGCGGAGTGCGGATTCGAGGTACGCGCCATGGCGATGGTATACGCATCGTTTTTCAGGCCGTTCTTGGCTTCGTTCTTGATCGGAGCGTCCGTCGGCTTTTCGCGCATGTCCTTGTCGAAGCCACCGCCCTGGATCATGAAACCCTTGATCACGCGATGAAAGATGGTGCCGTTGTACTGGCCCTTCTTGACGTATTGCAGGAAGTTGGCCACGGTGACCGGCGCCTTGTCGGCGTCGAGTTCCAGCGTGATGTCGCCCATGCTGGTTTTGAGCAGCACGCGCGGCGCGTCGGCGGCATGCGCCAGCACGGCGGCGCAGGACAAGGAAATCGCGGCGATGCATTGCAGCAGCTTGCGGCGGGACAGGGCTTGAATCATGAAAAGTTTCCTTGCTTGAAAACGACTGAAAATGGACGGCTGAAACAGATGGCTTGAATAGACGGATAAAACGCGGACGGGAAGGCCGGTTTCGCTCAGGCTGCGCCTTCGTAGACGATCTTCCATTGCGATCCTTCTTTTTGCCAGTACTGGCGCTTGCGGACCGCATTCTTGTTTTTTCCGACGGCTGTTTCCTGAACGAAAGTACTGACGATCAGTTCATCCTTGCCGGGGTAGCGGTACAAGCTGAGGTCTCGCACTTTGACACTGGAAGGACGGGCGCCGTTCAGGCTTTTTTGCTGGCGGCTGAACCAGGTGCTGAGGCTTTCACCGAGATTGGAGCGGAAGGCCGGTGAGTAATTCGCCAGCACCTTGTCGGCGTCGGTGGCTTCCATGTCCTGCTGCCACTGATCCATGAATTTGCCGGCCGAGCCGCGATCCTTGTCCCATTCGATTTTGTTGACGAATTGGATGCCGTCGCTGATCACGACCACGGTCTTGCCGACTTCGGCGGTGGAATACAGGCTTTGCAGGTCGGGATTGGCCAGCACCACGCAGCCGTCGGAGGACAGCGGCGGACGGCTGAAATTGTCTGAAGGCGTACCGTGCAGCCAGATGCCGGAACCGCTGCGGCCGTTGCGCTTGTCCCATTCATTGGGATAGTTGAGCGGCAGCGCGCCGGTGCCGTAGAAGTCGGGTAGCTTGGGGCCCGGAATGCGGGCATTGACGTAGTACACGCCGATCGGCGTGCGCTGGTCGCCTTCACGCGATTTGTTGACGCCGTAGCGGCCTTGCGAAATGTAATAGTCGGTGATGAAGCGTAACTGGCCGCCCTGGTTCTCGTAGACGTACATGCGCGAACGGCTGGTGTCGACCACCAGCACGTTCTTCTGGTCGTCGCCGACTTGCAGCACCGGCTTGGGAATCAGGTTGGGGTTGGGACGTTCCTGCAATGACTTGATGCGCACCATGGCTTCGGCGCGCAAATCCTTGAGTTTGTCGGCCGGCGCGTCGGCCATGGCGCCGAATCCCCTGACCGGACGCGCGTGCATCATCAGCAGGTCGCCGCGCACCAGGTGGCCGAGGCGGAAATGCGGATATGCCGCCACCAGGGCATCGGCCTTGGCTTGCGCTTCCTGCAGGCGGTTGTTGCCGAGGTCCTTGTAGATCTCGATCAGCAACGCCTCGGGATCCGGCTTGCGGATTTCCGATTGCAGGGTCTGCGGCGGAATGGCGGAAGAGGAGGCGACGCTGGTTGCGACCGGCACGCAGGCCAGACAACTCAGCATCAGTCGTCCGAGGACCGATCGCAAGGGCAATCCCTTGCGTGTATTAGCAGCAAAACGAACCATCAGCCTCCCGAGCGCTCCTGTTTGATCAGCCACTTGTTGCCCTGTTTGGTCAGGATCAGTGTCTTGCGGCTGTTAACTGTCAGACGGTTCGAATTATATATCTGACGGAAGCGGACCGTTGCGGTGTCGTTCTTGATGGCGATTTGCGGCGCCTCGACCTTGACGGTGATATGGCCTTTTTCCTCAATGCGGGCACGGCGCTCGTCAGCCCATTCCTTGCGCGATTCGCCCTTCGGCGTCTGGAAATCGTTGCCGTAGGCGGCCAGATAGGACTTCACGTCCAGGTCGCTCCAGGCCTTGGCCCAGTTGTTGACGGCGGCCAGAACGGCGGTCTTGTCTTTTTCTTCACGTGCGGATTCAGCGGCCTTTGCGGCGGCTTTGTCAGCCTTTTCTGCAGCCTTGTCGGCCTTGCTTGGCTTCTCGGCCGGCTTTTCAGCAGGCTTGTCGACTGGTTTTTCAACTGGTTTCTCAACCGGTTTTTCAGCCGGCTTCGGCGTCGGCTTTTCAACCGGCTTTTCGGCCGGCTTCGGTTTTTCGACCGGAGCAGCAGGTTCCGGCTTGGGTTCTGGCTTCGGCTTGGTTTCCGGGGCAGGCGTTGGCGTAGGGACCACAGCCGGGGTGGCCGGCGTCGACGGCTTGCTGTTGGCGGTGTTCGCGCTTGCCAGTTTCGGGATGGTGCCGCCGGTGATGTTGCCCGACAGCGTGCGCACCAGCGTCAGCTTGGGTTGCGGTACGTTGCTGCCGGGGTCGATCTGCAGCGCCTTGTCGTAGGCCTGGCTGGCCAGCTTGGCGTAAATGTCGCCGAGGTTCTCCAGCGCGGTGGCATAGGTCGGATTGGTGCGGATGGCCATGTCGAGCGTGGTGCGCGCCTTGTCATATTGACCATTGGCGGCGTACAGCACGGCCAGGTTGTTGTACGGCTCGGGCAGGTCGGGGAAGTCTTCGGTCAGTTTGCTGAAGATGGCGATGGCTTCGGCGGACTTGTTCTGTTCCGCCAGGATCAGGCCCTTGACGAAGCGCATCTGGGCGTCGCGCGGATGCTTGGCGAGGACCGCGTCGGTCTTGACCAAGGCGTCAGCGTACTGACCGTTGCGCATGAGTTTGCTGATGTCTGAAACTTCGCTGGCCTGCACCGAGTAGATTGCGGCGATCAAGCCGGATAGAATAACGGTCTTGCTCAAAATGCCACGCAATGCATTGCGATAAGTGTGCGGAGATGCAAGAGGCATGGTTTTCATCAATGCTATACTCAAACGAAAAGACGCATTTTATCAAAGAAGCACTATAAAAAGGGTTTTGGCAATCGTGTTGTATTCATGTTGTAGACCGCTATAAAACAACAAGCGCGGACGCACTGAAAAACGTGCTGGCAGATGGCAACCCGCGCCTCTTGCTCAGCATTGAAACACCACACGAACCATTGCCGGAACCGATATTTCCCATTCATGAGCACTCTGAAAATCTATAACACGCTGGCGCGTGATAAGCAGGCTTTTTCCCCAATCGAACCGGGCAAGGTCCGCCTCTACGTATGCGGCATGACCGTGTACGATTATTGCCATCTTGGCCACGCCCGCGTGATGGTGGTGTTCGACATGGTGCAGCGCTGGTTGCGCGCGACCGGTTTCGAGGTGACATATGTGCGCAACATCACCGATATCGATGACAAGATCATTCAACGCGCGATTGAAAACCGCGAGTCGATCGGCCAGCTGACGCAGCGGTTCATCGACGCCATGGACGAGGATTCCGCCGCTCTCGGCGTGCAGAAGCCCGACCATGAGCCGCGCGCCACCGCCTATGTGCCGCAGATGCTGGACCTGATCGGCAAGCTCCAGGCCAACGGCCTGGCGTACCAGGGCAGCGACGGCGACGTCAATTATTCGGTGCGTGATTTCCCCGGCTACGGCAAATTGTCAGGCAAGTCGCTCGACGACTTGCGGGCCGGCGAGCGCGTCGACGTCAACACCGGCAAGCGCGACCCGCTCGACTTCGTGCTGTGGAAAGCCGCCAAGGAAAGCGAACCGGGCGAAGTCAAATGGGATTCGCCGTGGGGCAAGGGGCGTCCGGGTTGGCACATCGAGTGCTCGGCCATGGCGAGTGATTTGCTGGGCGACCATTTCGATATCCACGGTGGCGGTCAGGACTTGCAATTCCCGCATCACGAAAACGAAATCGCCCAATCGGAAGGCGCGCACCAGCACACCTTCGTCAATTATTGGATGCACAACGGTTTCATCCGTGTCGACAACGAAAAGATGTCGAAGTCGCTGGGAAATTTTTTCACCATCCGCGACGTCCTGAAAAAATATGATCCCGAAGTGGTACGCTTCTTCATCCTGCGTGCGCACTATCGCAGTCCGCTGAATTATTCGGATGCGCATCTGGACGACGCTCGCGTTGCCTTGACCCGTCTTTATACGGCGTTGAAAGATGTGCCGGCCGAAGAGGGTGTGGCAGCGGTGGTGGATCAGAACGATGTCCATGCGCAGCGTTTTTTCGAAGCGATGAACGACGACTTCAATACGCCGGTAGCAATTGCGGTGCTGTTCGATCTGGCCAATGAAGTCAACAAGAGCAAGTCGCCGGCGCAGGCGCGGCAGTTGAAGGCGCTGGCAGGTGTGATCGGATTGCTGGAGCGGCCTGCCGGAGTTTTCCTTCAAGGCGGTCAAGGCAGAGAAGCCGAAGGACTGTCTGCAGCAGAGATCGAAGCAAGAATCGCGGCGCGCGTCGCCGCCAAGCAAGCAAGGAATTTCGCCGAAGCAGACGGCATCCGCGCGGAACTCGCTGCGGCCGGCGTGATTCTGGAAGACAAACCGGGCGGTTTGACCGAGTGGCGACGAGGCTGACGAGAATGATAAAAAACAATCCCGCTGATCCGTCGATCAGCGTACCGGCATATTGGGAGCAAGCCAAAGCGGAGTTGATGAAGCGCGACCGCATCATGCGCAAGCTCATCCCGCAATTCGGCGACCTGCAACTGACCGGCCGTGGCGATGCCTTCACCACGCTGGCGCGATCCATCATCGGCCAGCAGATTTCCACCAAGAGCGCACAAGTCGTCTGGCAACGTTTCCTCGAAGCATGTCCGAAATGCATGCCGGCACAGGTCATCAAGACCGGTCCGGAGAATCTTGTTGCCTGCGGGCTGTCCAAACGCAAGGCCGAGTATATTCTCGATCTCGCCAATCACTTCAAGGCAAAGACGGTACATCCCGACAAATGGGCGGAGATGGAAGACGAAGATGTTATTGCCGAGATGTTGCAGATACGCGGGATTGGTCGCTGGACAGCCGAGATGTTTTTGATATTTAATCTGCTGCGCCCGAACGTGCTGCCCCTGGACGATCCGGGCCTGCTCAAGGGTATTAGTGACAGTTATTTTTCGGGTGAACCGGTATCGCGCAGCGATGCGCGCGAGGTCGCCGCGAACTGGGAGCCGTGGCGCACCGTCGCCACCTGGTATCTGTGGCGCAGCCTGGACGGCGCCACTTCCTGAAGATTGAAAAGCTTGCCGTCTGTGACCCATGTTGGCAAGGCGGCAATACGAATAGAAGGTATGCGGGCTGTTATACTCGCGCCTGTTCATGAAAATGCGTAAAGGAATACGATGAGCAAGTCGACAACGACATTTCTGGGTTTCGAGCAGGCAATCGCCGAGCTGGATGCCAAAATTGAAGAGTTGCGCTTTGTGCAAGACGACTCGGCAGTCGATATCTCGGAAGAGATCGAGCGCCTGGTCAAGAAGAGCCAGCAACTGACCAAGGATATCTACGCCAAGCTCACGCCGTGGCAAGTGTCGCAAATCGCCCGTCATCCGCAACGTCCGTACACCATGGACTATGTGAATGAAATCTTCACCGACTTCCACGAACTGCACGGCGACCGCACCTATGCGGACGATCTGTCCATCGTCGGCGGTCTGGCGCGCTTCAACGGCCAGGCCTGCATGGTGATCGGCCATCAGAAGGGCCGCGACACGAAGGAACGCGCGCTGCGCAATTTCGGCATGCCGAAACCGGAAGGCTATCGCAAGGCCATGCGCCTGATGAAAGTCGCCGAGAAATTCAATTTACCCATCTTTACCTTCGTCGACACGCCGGGCGCATTCCCCGGCATCGACGCGGAAGAGCGCGGCCAATCCGAAGCGATCGGCCATAACCTGTACGTCATGGCCGAACTCAAGGTGCCGCTGATCGCCACCATCATCGGTGAAGGCGGTTCCGGCGGCGCGCTGGCGATCGCCGTGGGCGACTCGGTGCTGATGCTGCAATACGCGACCTATTCGGTGATCTCGCCGGAAGGCTGCGCCTCGATCCTGTGGAAGACCGCCGACCGCGCGTCCGATGCCGCCGAAGCGCTGGGCCTGACTGCGCATCGCCTCAAGGCCATGGGGCTGATCGACAAGATCGTCAATGAACCGTTGGGCGGCGCCCATCGCGATCCGAAGCAAATGGCCTCGCTGCTCAAGCGTGCACTTGCCGATACGCTGCGTCAATTCCAGGGCGTCAAGACCAAGGAACTGCTGGCCGCGCGTCATGAAAAGCTGATGAGCTACGGCAAGTTCAAGGAATTGAATACGCAGGAATAAACCTGACGCCGGGATCGTTTCCTGAATTTAGCGATCCCGGCTTGCAGTTCCCGCTTTCCGCAGATGGCCTCCTTCGAGGCCATTTTTCTTTGGTGTCATATGTCGACGGCGAGTGCGGTCATCGGCGCTGAATTTCACCTCATGACCTATCACTCGCGCGCAGGAAAATCACATGTCCGCTTCAGGCGCCGTTTTCACTTTGCAAGAACAATTCTCCCAAGCCATTGAGGCGCTGAGCATCCCGTATCGCGTCGACAACGATCGCACGCTGGTCGAAGCGTTTCCCGTCATTGCAGTGGCTTACAGCGGCGGACTTGATTCGTCGGTGCTGCTGCATCTCGCCTCCGCCTTTGCGCGCGAGCAGGGTGTGCGGCTGTTGGCTTTCCACATCCATCACGGCATCAGCGCCAACGCCGATCAATGGCAGGCGCATTGCCGTGCGCAATCCGAACGTGTCGATGTGCAGTTCGATACGCGCAACGTCACGCTCGCGGCGAAGGACAAGAGCGGTGTCGAGGAAGCGGCGCGCCTGGCGCGTTACCAGGCGCTGGGACAACTGTGCCGTGAGCACGGCGCGAGCTTGTTGCTGACCGCGCATCACCTCGACGACCAGGCCGAAACCGTACTGCTGCAAATGCTGCGCGGCTCGGGCGTAGCCGGGATTTCAGGCATGGACGGCGCCAACAAGGCGGCGGAATTGCTCGGCGACGCCGGCCTGCTGATGGCGCGTCCCTTGCTCGGCGCATCACGCGGCGAGCTGGAACAATATGCGCAGCAGGAACAGGTCTCGTTCGTCGAGGATGAATCCAACAGCGATACGCGCTATGCGCGCAACGCCTTGCGCCATAAGGTGATGCCGGTGCTGGCGGAATTTTTCCCTGGTTTCCAGGAGCGTTTTGCACGCGCGGCGGGACATGCGCAAGCGGCGCAGCGACTACTGACGGTGTTGGCAACTCAGGATCTGGCCGCCTGCCTGGAGGGAGAATATCTCAGCGTGCCGGCATTGCGCCGGCTCGATCCTGAACGCGTCGACAACCTGTTGCGTCACTGGCTCGGACTGCGCGGATTACGCATGCCGTCGTCGGCGTGGCTGTTTGAACTGCGCACGCAGTTGCTCGATGCGAAATACGACGCCCAGTTGTGCGTGACGCATCCCGATTGCCACGTGCGGCGTTATCGCGATCGCGTTTTCCTGACGCCGCGCCGGCCGCCATTCGACGAAAACACCGGGCCGCAACCGTTCACCTGGCGTGGTGAAGACAAGCTGCATTTCCCGCAGTTTTCCGGCAGCCTGTTTTTCGATGTCGCCGACACCGGTTTCAACGCGGCGTGGTTGCGCGGGCAATCCTTGTCCGTGTGTTTGCGCAGCGGCGGCGAACGCGTCCGCCTGGCGTGGAATCGTCCCGCCAAGAGTCTCAAATATCATTTCCAGAACATGGATATCCCGGCGTGGGAACGTCCGTATCTGCCGCTGGTTTTTGCACAGGAGCAGATCCTGTACGCGGCGGGCATCGGCATGGACTGCCACGCGCAACCGAAGCCTGGCGAGGAGGGAGAGGAGGGAGAGGAGGGCGACGGGCCCCGGATTGCCTTGCGCTGGCAGGCTGATCTGGGCTGACTGCTAAAGCCGATTTTTTTTCGGATCGCAATGAAAAACGGCTTGCCATGTTCAATGGCAAGCCGTTCTTTTTTGCGCTCCCTGAGCGTGTTTTTACATACTGCCTTTACTTCACTTCAGGCTGCCTGAATTACTTTGCCTTGGCAGGTGCTGCTGGTGTGGCGGGAGTAGCTGGTGTTGCCGGTGTTGCAGCAGGTGCTGCGGTTGTCTTTTCAGCCTTGGCTTCCTTCTTGGTGTGCTTCACGGCCTTGTGCTTGGCGGCGTGCTCTGCCTTCGGCGCTGCTGTCGCGGCCGCAGGAGTTGCAGCTGCAGGTTTTGCAGTTGCTGGTGCTGCAGGTGCGCCGGTTTGAGCGAACACTGGCAGGGTCAGGGCGGAGAACAGAGCTGCAACGACGATGGATTTCGAGTTCATGGCAATTTCCTTAAAGAGAAGTTTTTTCAGTCTCGGCGCTGATTGTTGCGCCTTACTTCCATTAACGAGCCGTGAACCAAAGCGACGACATCAGAGTGTTTCAAAAGATGTCATATTTGTAAGCATCTGTTGCAGTTCCTTTGCACCTGTCAGATCGCTATGCGAACGGCCAGCCATGCGAGCCGAACAAGCCCACAAGGCCGATGACGATCAGATAGATCGCGATGATGAAGTTGAGAAGGCGCGGCATCACCAGGATCAGAATGCCGGCAATCAGGGCGACCAGAGGGCCGAAGGAAAGATGAAGGTTCATGTGATGCTCCTTGTTGGTTGATCTTGATCGGAACAGCTATCACCGTCAGATGGCATTCGGGTGACAGAGTTCAGCACATGGATTCGCTAATCCTTATAATGGCGATCCCGGTTCATCTGCAGAAAGTACGGCATGGCTTTTCAATCCTGGTTTGCATTTTTCCTGGCGGCTTGTCTGATCGCCATCTCTCCCGGTTCCGGCGCGGTCTTGTCGATGAGTCACGGCCTCAGCTACGGCGTGCGCCGCACCAGCGCCACCATCCTCGGCCTGGAAGTCGCATTGGTGCTGATCCTGGTGATTGCCGGCGCCGGTGTGGGTTCGCTGCTGGTGGCCTCGGAAGCCGCCTTCAATACGATCAAGATCCTCGGTGCGGCCTACCTGATTTACCTCGGCTGGTCGCAATGGCGCGCGCCGGTGCATGTCGACGAAGCGCAGGCGGCGCGTCCGGCGGCGCCGACGGCCTGGTGGCAGCGCACGGTCACCGGTTTCCTGACCAACGCCACCAATCCGAAGGGCATCGTCTTCATGGTGGCGGTCTTGCCGCAGTTCATCAACCATGATCGCCCGTTGTGGCTGCAGTTGTTGCTGATGGCGATCACCATGGTGGTGGTCGACCTGGTGGTGATGCACGGTTATGCATTCGCGGCGAGCCGCATGCAGCGCTTCTTCCGGGATGCGAAAGCGGTGCGCATGCAGAACCGCTTCTTCGGCGGTGTGCTGATGCTGGTCGGCGCCGGATTGTTTTTCTTCAAGCGCAGCCAGCAATGATGTTACGCCGACAATAAATCGGCAAACGTAAAAAAAGCCCGCATCGGCCATAGGTCGCCTGCGGGCTTTTTGCTGCGGCGCTGATGCGCTGCTGCGTTGATGCATCAGTGACGTGATTACTTGTCCTTCTTCAGGCACTCTTTCATGAAGGCCTTGCGGTCGTCGCCTTTCTTGCCGGTGGCGTCCTTGTTGCAGCTTTTCATCTTGTCTTGCTGGGTGACTGGTGCGGCAGGGGCGGCCGGCTTGTTGGAGAGACAATCCTTCATGAAAGCCTTGCGTTCGTCACCTTTTTTGCCGGTGGCGTCCTTGTTACAGGTAGTCATCTTGCTTTGCTGGGCGGTCTGGGTTTGCGCCATGGCGGCCGGGGCGAGCATGACGGGAGCGATGAGGGCGAAGGCCAGGGTTGCGAGCAGTTTTTTCATGGGTTTCTCCATTCAGGGATAACGTGGGTTGTGCGGCTTGGATGCCGCGTTCTTGCCTAGTTCTGCGCTTGGCACGACGATATGGCCGTCTGCTTGCCCTTGAACGTTTGCCAAACCGGCCGCGTTGACAGCGCCGCTACGCCATTTTTGTCAGCGTGGACAGGTAACGTCGCCCTCGGGACACGCGGACAGCGCCTTGAGCTCCTTGGTGCGTTCCAGCGTCTTTTCCGTCAGGCAGGATTGCAGCGCCATGTTGTGCACCGAGCCGCCGGCACTGCGCGAGGTGGCATACTTGCAGGACAGGTCGCGGTATTTGATCCAGGCCAGCTGGACGTCGCGGATCTGATTCTGCTGGGCCTTGTCGAGGCGCTTGCGGTAATCAACGTAAGTCTGGTTCAGCTCGGCGTCGGCCTTGTTGAGCGCCTGGCTGGCGCATTCGTCGATGTCGGCCTGAGTCTGGGCACTTTGGGCATTGCTGCAGTCCACGGCCCAGGCGCTGCTGCCGGCGAGGGAGAAAGAGAGCAGCGCGGCGATGCGCCATAGGGATGATTTCATGTTTTCCTCAACTTTATCTGGTGGCGAGTGTCTACTCTGCGGTAGGCAAAAGCAAGCGCTTTGCACGGCAAGATTGTTGCGAAGTGTTACGAGGTGTTGGCAAGGCGCTGCATTTTTTTAGAAGTATCGCCCGGCACCTAGTTCAATCGAAAATCGATCAACATTCAAACGAAGGCGGGACACATTCATGGCGCTCAACTGGATCGCAGCTTTCAAACTGATACCGTGGGCCGACGTCGTCCAAGCCACGCCGACGGTGGTGCGCGGCGCCAAGGACTTGTGGGCGCGCACGCGGGCGGGCAAGGCCAAATCGGCGGCCGTGGAGGATGGCGCAGCGCCGGCGCCCGGCAGCCCCGAGCAGTTGGCACAGCGCATCACGCAGCTGGAAGGGGAGCAGCTCGATGCCTCGGCGCTGATCAACACGCTGGCGGAGCAGAACGCGCAACTGGTGGCGGCGCTCGACAACGTGCGCAACAAGGTCAAGCTGCTGGTCGCGGCGTGCGTGCTGCTGGCGTTGAGTAGCGCGGCCTTGTGGTTGCGTTAGCCGTGACGGGACAGTGTCGTTTTCTGCATAAAAAGTAAGCTCCGCCGGCATGCGCTATGCTGTCGACAATGGACGCGCTTGTTTGCTGATATAACCTGAGACAGGTGCGTCGTTTTCTTCTGATTTCCCGCCTGGAGTTGCATGTTCCTTCTATCGTTGCGCATGACGCGCCGTGACTGGCGCGCCGGTGAATTGCGCTTCCTGCTGATTGCCCTGATCGTCGCCGTGGCGGCGTTGTCCTCGGTTGGCTTCTTCGTCGACCGCATGCGCGCCGGCCTCACGCGCGACGCGCACCAGTTGCTCGGCGCCGATCTGCTGGTCGGCGCGGACCAGCCTCTCAATCCGGCGTGGCTCGAGCAGGCCGGGAAAAGCAAGTTGACGATGGCGCAGACGGTGGTGTTCCCGAGCATGGCGCTTGCCGGCGAAGGTGAGGCCGGCGTCAATGCGGCGCGCTCCATTCTGTCCTCGATCAAAGCGGTCACCAGCGCTTATCCGCTGCGTGGACAACTGAAGTTAACCGGAACCGATGGTGCCGACCTTGCCGTCGAAGGCGTTCCGCAAGCAGGCACGGTATGGGTTGATCCCAACATCCTCTCGGCCCTGCAAGTCAGACAGGGCGATCCGCTCAAGCTGGGCGACAAGAGCTTCCGCATCGCCGGCGTGATCTCGGTCGAACCTGATCGCGGCAGCGCCTTCGTCAATTTCGCTCCACGCGTCATGCTCGGCATGGATGATCTAGCCGCCACCGGCCTGGTGCAATTCGGTTCGCGGGTGACCTACCGCCTGCTGTTGGCGGGTACGCCGGAGCAGATCAGGGCTTACCAGCAATGGCTGCAAAAGACCATCGACGACGGCAACGTCAAGGGCGTGCGTATCGAGTCGCTCGAATCGGGCCGTCCGGAAATGCGCGCCACGCTCGATCGTGCCGAACAATTCCTCTCGCTGGTCGGCTTGCTGTCGGCCTTGCTGGCGGCGGTCGCGGTGGCGATGGCGGCACGTCGTTTCATGCTGCGGCATCTGGATGCCTGCGCCATGCTGCGCTGTTTCGGCATGACGCAGAATCAGGTCACGCTGATGTACCTGCAGGAGTTCATCGTGGTCGGACTGGCCGGCAGCGTGCTCGGCGTGCTGCTCGGTTTTGCTGCGCACTTCGCGCTGCTCGAATGGCTCGGTCGATTCATGCCGACTACGCTGCCGGCGGCGAGTTGGTGGCCCGCGCTGCAAGGCGTCGCGATCGGCTTGCTGTTGCTGGTCGGATTCGCCTTACCGCCGCTGCTCCAGCTGCGCAACGTTCCGCACAACCGCGTGATCCGGCGCGAAGCCTCGGCGCCCAGGGCGATGGGCATCGCCACCTATGCGCTGGGCATGCTGGTGTTCGCCGGATTGCTGCTGTGGCAGGCCGGCGATATCAAGCTCGGCGCCATGACGGCCGCTGGATTCCTCGGCGGGTTCGCGTTGTTTGCGTTGATCGCCTGGGCATGCCTGCGCAGCGTGCAATCGCTGCGCGGCCTGTTCAACAACCAGAGCTGGCGTTTCGCCATCGACGGTTTGCAGCGCCGCCCCGGCGCCACCACGATGCAGATCGTGGCGCTCGGCCTCGGCCTGATGGCCTTGCTGTTGCTGACCGTGATTCGCGGTGACCTGATCGGCGCCTGGCGCCAGGCCACGCCGGCCGATGCGCCGAACCGCTTTGTCATCAACATCCAGCCGGACCAGAAAGATGTGGTCGAGCAAAAGCTGAAACAGGCAGGCTTGCAGCAGGCGCGTCTGTTCCCGATGATTCGCGGCCGCCTGGTGCAGATCAACGGCAAGCCCGTCACCAACGACACCTATCAGGAAGACCGCGCCAAGCGCCTGGTGGATCGCGAATTCAATCTCTCGACCATGCGCGACCTGCCCGCGCAGAACACCATCGTCGGCGGCAAATGGTATGACGACAGCCGTCCCGAAGCGTCGGTGGAAGAAGGCCTGGCCAAAACGCTCAAGCTCAGCCTCGGCGACCAGCTGCAATTCGACATCGCCGGCCAGTTGGTCAGCGTGCCGGTCACCAGCATCCGCAAGCTCGAATGGGGTTCGCTGCGGGTCAACTTCTTCGTCATCATCAATCCGGCAGCGATGCGCGAGATGCCTCAAACCTGGATCACCGCTTTCCACTTGCCCGTCGCCAAGGCCGGGCTCGGCAATGCACTTACGCGCGATTTCCCGAACCTGACGGTGGTGGATATCGGCAGCGTGCTGAAGCAGATCCAGGACATTGTCGATCAGGTGATTTCCGCAGTGGAATTCCTGTTCCTGTTCACGCTGACGGCCGGCGTGCTGGTGTTGTATGCGGCATTGGTCGGCACCCAGGATGAACGGGTGCGCGAAGCCGGCCTGCTGCGTGCGCTCGGCGCCACGCGACAGGAGTTGGCAAGGGCGCAACGCATCGAGGTCATGCTCATCGGCAGCGTGGCCGGATTGCTGGCCGCCAGCGGTGCCGCGGCCATCGGCTGGGCGCTGGCGCATTACGTATTCGACTTCGAATGGCGCTTCAGTCCGTGGCTGTGGCTGGCGGGTGCCGGCATCGGCATGGCGTGCGCCGTATTCGGCGGCTGGGCGGGCTTGCGCAACGTACTGTCGAGGCCGCCGCTGCAGACTTTGCGCGAGGCATAAAGGGGCATAACCGGGAGACATACCGGCGCCGAAGCGGGTATCATCTCCGTCTATGCAAATCGAAGACCTCAATCAGCCGACCGTCTATGACATGATCGGCGGCGCGGAAAAGCTGCGCGCCATGGTGGATCGTTTCTACGATCTGATGGACCTTGAGCCGGAGTTCGCCGGCATCCGCGCGCTGCATCCGCCGTCGCTCGATGGTTCGCGCGACAAGACCTACTGGTTCCTGTCCGGCTGGAGCGGCGGCCCCAATCTGTACATCGAACGCTTCGGCCATCCGTTCCTGCGCGCGCGCCATCTGCCGTTTGCCATCGGCATCTCCGAGCGCGACCAATGGCTGCGCTGCATGGCGTGGGCAATGGAAGACACCGGCCTCGACGAAGCGCTGCGCACGCGCCTGATGCAGTCGTTCTTCCAGACGGCCGACTGGATGCGCAACAAGCCTGAATAACCAAAAAAACACCGACATGACCCTGACTGAAATAATTCTCCTCGCCCTGATCGCCATCGGCATTGTGCTGCAGATCGTGATCCTCCTGCGCGGCCGCGGCGGCATCGATATCGGCACACCGTTGCAGCAACTCAAGAGCGAATTGCAACGCCACCAGCAGGATCTGGCCGAACGCAGCGAACGCGAATTGCGCGACCAGCTGCAATCCAACGCGCAAAGCACCCGCCAGGAACTGGGCGGCAACTTCGGCCAGTTGCAGCAGACTTTGGCGGCGCAGATGACCAGCGTTGCGACCCTGCAGAACAATCAGATCGACAGCTTCGCCCAGCAACTGGTCAAGCTCAACGAGACCAACGCTCAGCAACTCGACGGCATGCGCCAGACCATGAACCTGCAGGCGCAGGCCAGCCGCGAAGAGCAGGCCGCTTCACTCAAGCGTTTCGGCGACACGCTCAACCAGACGCTGACCACGCTCACTGAATCTAATGCCCAACGCATGGCCGAAGTGCGCGCCACTCTGGAAGCCAAAATTAAAGATTTGCAGCTGGACAACGGCAACCGCCTCGAAGAGATGCGCAAGACCGTCGACGAGAAGCTGCACGCGACGCTGGAGCAGCGTCTCGGCGAATCGTTCAAGCTGGTCTCGGATCGCCTCGACAAGGTTCATCAGGGCCTGGGCGAAATGCAGCAGCTGGCGATCGGCGTGGGCGACCTGAAACGCGTGCTGACCAACGTCAAGACGCGCGGTACCTGGGGCGAAGTCCAGCTGGAAATGCTGCTGGAACAAATGCTCACGCCGGACCAGTACGCCAAGAACGTCGAGACCGTGCCCAACACCGGCGAGCGTGTCGAGTTTGCGATCAAGCTGCCGGGCAATGACGATGGCGGCACGCCGGTATGGATGCCGATTGACGCCAAATTTCCGAAGGAACAATACGAACGCCTGGCTGAAGCCGCCGACCGTGCCGATGCCGAAGGCGTGGCGCAGGCCGGTCGTGAGCTGGAACGTGCGGTGCGCGGTGAAGCCAAGACCATCGCCGAAAAATATTTGTCGCCGCCCTTGACGACCGATTTCGCCATCCTGTTCCTGCCGACCGAAGGTCTGTACGCGGAAGTCATGCGTCGTCCGGGTTTGTCGGACGACCTGCAGCGCACGCATCGCGTGAGCATTGCCGGACCGTCGACCTTGTCGGCGCTGCTGAACAGTTTGCAGATGGGATTCCGCACGCTGGCGCTGGAAAAGCGGTCGTCGGAAGTGTGGCAAGTACTGGGTGCGGTGAAGACCGAATTCGGCAAGTTCGGTGACGTGTTGTCGGCGACCAGGAACGCGCTGGAACGCGCCGCCAAGAACATCGAGCAGGCCGAGACGCGCACGCGCCAGATGACGCGCAAACTGAAATCGGTGGAAGCCTTGCCGAGCGACACGGCGCGGAAACTGCTGGGCACTGCCGAGCCGGAAATCGACGGCGACGGCCAGAGCGAGCTGCTCTAAGCCACTCGAAGACAAACGGAATTCAGCGGATCAGGAATTTCATCAATAAGGAAAACAGCCTGCCGTAAGGCGGGTTGAATAGCCGCATGACATTGAGGCGGCTCTGCGTGAACACCGGCTTCATATGCGAAAAGCGCCTGAAGCCTTCCTCTCCGTGATAGGCGCCCATGCCGGATGCGCCGACTCCGCCGAAAGGCAAATTCTCTTGTGCAATGTGCAGCAGCGTGTCGTTGACCGTCACGCCGCCGGCGACCGTCTGCAGCAAGACCTGATCGATGGCCGCCTCGCTTCTTGCAAATACATATAGCGCGAGCGGACGCGGCCTGGCGTTGACGAAGGCGATCGCCTCGTCGAGATTCTCATATGTCACCAGTGGCAGCAACGGCCCGAAAATTTCTTCCTGCAGGATGCGCGCATCCGGCGCGACTTGCGTCAGCGCCATCGGCGGCAATAGTCGCGTCGATGGATGTGGCGTATGCGTGGTGAGTTGCTCGACTATCGCACCGCGTTCGCGGGCGTCGTCGAGCAGCGCTTGCAAGCGAGTGAAATGGCGCTCATTGACGATGCTGGTGTAGTCGTCGATGGCCAGGCGTTCGTCGTTGAGCGCGGGATGCATGCGTGCTACGACAGCGCGCGCGGCCTCGATGAAGTCGCGTTCACGACCCTGCGGCAGCAGCAAGTAGTCGGGGGCGATGCAGGTCTGGCCGGCGTTGAGCAGCTTGCCGCTGATGATGCGCGCGACGGCATGCCCGAAATCGGCATCGGCGGTAATGATGGCCGGCGACTTGCCGCCCAGCTCCAGCGTCACCGGCGTCAATCGCTCGCTGGCGATGCGCATGACCTCGCGACCGACGGCGGTGGAGCCGGTAAAAATCAGATGGTCGAAGGCGAGGGAGCAGAATTCCCGGGCGACGTCCACATCGCCATTGACGACGGTGATTTCGTCGTCCGAAAATGATTGCCGGATCAGCCGATCGAACAGCTCGCTGAAGGCCGGTGTGTTTTCCGACAGCTTGATCATCGCCAGGTTGCCGGCCGCCAGCGCGCACGCCAGCGGACCGATGGTCAGCAGCAGCGGATAATTCCACGGCGTGACGATGCCGACCACGCCGAGCGGCTGCGGCAACAGGCGATTGCCGGCAGGTTTGAACCAGATCGCCGTCGGCCGGATCTGCGGCTGCATCCAGTGCTTGCCATGGGCCAGCGCATGATCGATGGCTTGCAGGCTGGTGAAGACTTCAAGGAATTGTGTTTCGTGCTGCGAGCGGTTGCCGAAGTCGGAACTGATCGCCGCAGCGATGTCGTCGCGGTGGCGCAGCAGCAGCTGACGCAGGCGCTGCAATCGGTCCTGGCGTTCTTCCCAAGGCGTCGCCGGTTGGGCGCGCGAGCGCAAGTGCAGCCGGTCGAAGCGCGCGTTGAGTGTCATGGCTTCAGGTCAGCCCATCGAACAGCACCACCTGCACCAGGTCGCCGGCGGCGACGTCGCCCTGTGCGTCGTCGAGCACGATGATGCAATTGGCGTCGGACATCGAGCGCAGGATACCGGAGCCTTGCGCACCGGTCAGCTTCACTTTCCATATGCCGTCGCTATCGGGCGCGAGGATGCCGCGTTGATATTCAGTACGTCCGGGCTTCTTGCGGATCGCCGACAGTGACGTCGCTTGCAGGCGCGGCAGCGGACTGGCGTCGGCACCCGACATGCGCAACAAGGCATCACGCACGAAGAAATAGAAACTCACCATCACCGCCACTGGATTGCCGGGCAGGCCAAACAAGTAGGCGCCGCGATCATGCGACGCGATGCGGCCGAAGGCCATCGGCCGGCCCGGGCGCATGCCGATTTTCCAGAACAGCATGTCGCCCAGCTTGGTCATGGTCTGCTTGGTGTAGTCTGCCGCGCCGACCGAGACGCCGCCGGAAGTAATGACGGCGTCGGCGTGTTCGCAGGCGCTGCGGAAAGCTGCTTCCATGGCGACCGGGTCATCCCTGACCACGCCCATGTCGATGATGTCGCAGCCGAGGCGCGTGAGCATGCCGTACAGCGTATAGCGATTGGAGTCGTAGACGCAACCCGGATCGAGCGGTTCGCCGACCGAGCGCAATTCGTCGCCGGTCGAGAAGAACGCCACGCGCAGGCGGCGTTGTACCGGAATCTCGGCCACGCCCAGGGAAGCCAGCATGCCGATATCGGCCGGGCGCAGGATCTTGCCGGCGCGCAGTGCAATCTGGCCGTTGCGCAGGTCTTCGCCACGCAGGCGGCGATTGTCGCCGCGTCGTACGCGACCGGCCGGAATGGTTACGGCCGCAGCAGTTTGATTCTCGGTAAATTCCTGCGGGATGACGGTGTCGCAATCGGCCGGCATGGCGGCGCCGGTCATGATGCGCACGCATTCGCCGGCGGCCACGATGCCGTCGAACTGCTGGCCGGCATGCACGCTGCCGACGATGCGCAGCGTCAGCGCCTTGTTCGCTGCGAGGTCGTCCCCGCGCAGCGCATAGCCGTCCATGGCGGAGTTGTCGTTGGCGGGCACGTCGATGGTCGAGGTGATGTCCGCGGCCAGCGTGCGGTCCAGCGCGCTGCGGATGGCGACGCGTTCGACCGAGGCGATCGGCTGCACGAAATCGTGGATGATTTTTTGCGCCTGCGGCACGGTCATGGCATCCGGGTCATAGCCGGACACGCAGCTGACGATGTCGGAGAGGGAGAGTTGTGTCATTTATTCTGATTCCAGTTGGCGCAGCTCTTGCAGCGTGTTGATGTTGCTGAAGGCGGCTTCGTCGTCGAAATGAACTTCGGCGGTGCGGATGCCGGCAAACCAGCGTTCCATTTTGCGGCCGTCCTGTTGCAGGTAGTCGGTCAATGACGGCAGCAGCGTTTTGCTGAGCAGGCAGAACACCGGGTGACGTTGCAGGTTCGCCTGCTCGGCACAGCCGGTGACGGCGATGGCGGCATCGGCCTGTTGTTCGATCAATGCCGCCGCCAGCCATACGACCAGATCCGGCGGCAGTAATGGGGAGTCGCAAGGTGCCGCGGCCAGGTAGTCGGTGACGCAATGCGTCAGGCCGCTGTGCAAGCCCGCCAGCGGGCCGGGGAAGTCGGGCA
This sequence comes from Herbaspirillum sp. NPDC101397, assembly GCF_044767325.1. NCBI lineage: Bacteria > Pseudomonadati > Pseudomonadota > Betaproteobacteria > Burkholderiales > Oxalobacteraceae > Herbaspirillum > Herbaspirillum sp. NPDC101397. Next base: position 955,627 of record NZ_JBIWNS010000001.1, on the reverse strand, counting down.
GGAGGTCGGGCCATACCGGCAGATTGAACGCCGCATAGTCGCTCTGATGGCGGTTGGCGTTGATCGCCAGCGCGCCGGTCTGGCCGGCCAGGCGTTCGATCACGTGCGCCGCCAGCGGCTTGCCGCGAAACAGCTGCAAGCCCTTGTCGAGATGGCCCATGCGGGCGCCGCGTCCGCCTGCCAGGACGAGGCCGGTAATCTGTTCGGGGGAAATTGCAGCGACGACGGCCATGGCCATCAGCCGCCGATGTAGGACATTTCGACTTTGCGCACTTGCGGCATCGATGTCGTGGCCGTGTCTTTTTGTTCGCTGCGCAGTTCGGAATAACGGTCGCCGCGGCGGCCCCAGATGGCGGCGATGGCGGAGGATATTTCTGCATCGCTGCGTTCACCGCGCAACAAGCCGCGCAGGTCGTGGCCTTCGCCGGCGAACAGGCAGGTGTAGATCTTTCCTTCGGTCGACAAGCGCGCGCGGCTGCAATCCTGGCAAAACGCCTGGGTGACGCTGGAGATGACGCCGATTTCGCCACCGCCGTCTTTATAGCGCCAGCGCTGTGCGGTCTCGCCGGTGTAGTTGGCGTCGATCGCTTCGAGCGGAAGTTCAGCGTGAATACGGCGGATCACTTCGCTCGACGGCACCACTTCATCCATGCGCCAGCCGTTCGAACTGCCGACGTCCATGTATTCGATGAAGCGCAGGGTGAACGGCGTGTCCTTGAAGTGACGCGCCATCGCCAGGATTTCATGATCGTTGACGCCTTTCTTGACCACCATGTTGATCTTGATGGGGCCGAGGCCGACCTTGTGCGCGACATCGAGGCCGTGCAGGATCTGCGAAACCGAGACGTCGACATCGTTCATGCGCTTGAAATTGGCGTCGTCCAGTGCATCCAGCGAGACGGTCACGCGCTTGAGGCCGGCGTCTTTCAACGCCTGCGCCTTTTGCGCCAGCAGGGTGCCGTTGGTGGTCAGGGTCAGGTCGAGCTCGCGGCCGTCGGGCGTGCGCAATGCGTGCAGCATGCCGATCAGGCGTTCCAGGTGCTTGCGCAATAGCGGCTCGCCGCCGGTCAGGCGGATTTTCTCGACGCCGTGAGCGACAAACAATGTTGCCAGGCGTGTGATTTCTTCAAACGACAGCAGCGACGAGTGCGGCAGGAAGCTGTAGTCCTTGTCGAACACTTCCTTGGGCATGCAATACACGCAGCGGAAGTTGCAGCGGTCGGTGACCGAAATGCGCAGGTCGTGCAATGGACGCATCAAGGCATCGGCGAGGAAGCCGGACGGCGCCTCCAGCAGCGCCGGGACGGCTGCGGAGCTGCCGTTCAAGCGTTCGTCGATGATCGGAATGATGCGGTTGTTCATACTCGCTACGATAGCATGGGCTGGAAAATTCGGCAGTGTACAGAGCGGTCGGGGCGATCCCGGTACAGTGCCAAAACAAGATAGTGTTTACTTGCTGTTTTGCAATGATGCAAATGCACATTCAGCCGGCGGCAGACGAGAAAAAAGGGAGTTTTCACTCCCTTTTTTCCTTGCTGCGCGATGCTTGTGCTTGCTAAGGCATCAACGACGGGTTTCGACCTGGACCAGCGGTTCAGTCGATTGCGGCGGCAATGGCTTGCGTTCACGCGGCACGCGCGGCGCAGGCACGATCTGGGCTGCGGCGGCCTGGGCAGCGCGCAGTTTTTCCGGATCGGTGCTGGCCAAGGTCAGACCGGCTGACGACAGCATGTCGTTGAGGTCATTCCATTGCTTGCCGTTGGCTGCAGGAGCAGGAGCTGCAGCAACTGGTGCCGGAGCCGGCGTCGGAGCTACAACTGCCGGAGCCGCTTCAACCACTTGCGGCGCTGATGCAACTACCGGTGCGACAGGAGCCGGTTCCACGGCTGCCGGGGCAGGCGCTTCGACGGGGGCAACCGCCGCGGACGGAGCAACTTCAGCTACTGGTTCCGCGACGACCGGGGCCGGCGCTTCGACAGCGGCTACCGTTTCCTGAGCAGGCGTCACAGCAACCGGTGCAGGCGCAGCTTCGGCCGGCGCTTCAATTGCCGGAGCAGCTTGCACGGCAACCGGAGCTTCAGCAGGAGCTGGAGCAGGGGCCGCTGCTGGTGTTGCAGCAGGGGCCTTTTCGTACCATGGACGCTCATTGTCATCGGCAGCTGCGGGAGCAACTGCTGCGGCAACTTGCACCGACTCTTCACCATCCGCACCATCAGCGGATTCGCCATCGGCGTTTTCACCGCCGTTTTCACCGTCACGATCGCGACGATTGCGGTTGCGGCCGCCACGACGACGACGACGACGTGGTTCGCCTTCTTCGGTTGTACCTTCAACCTGATTGCCTGCGACTTGTGCAGTTTCAGCGCCGTCAACGTCGGTCAGTGCGACAGCAACACCGTTCGCCAGAGCGGCTTCCAATGGCAATCCATCTTCCGCTTTCGGCAGGTCCTTGCGCTCTTCGCGTGGTGGACGTGGCGTGCGCGGTGGACGTGGTTCACGTGCTTCGCTGCCTTCGCGAGGCTCGCGGTTTTCACGAGGCTCGCGTGGTTCGCGGGCTTCCTTCGGCTCACGCGGTTCACGGCCTTCGCGCGGCTGGCGTGGTTCACGCGGTTCGCGCGGCTCACGATCACTGCGGCCTTCTGCGCCTTCACGCGGCTCACGTGGTTCGCGGGCTTCCTTCGGTTCACGCGGTGGGCGTGGCGGACGGGCCGGCTTACCTTCGTATTCCTGCTTGCCGGATTCGTCGCGGGCGGCTTTCTCAGGTGCTGCGCCGTCGCGCTCTTCGCGCTCGTTGCGATTGCGGCCGTTGCGATTGCGACCATTACGGTTGCGGCTGTTGCGGTCGGCGTGATCCCGTTTTTGCTGCGGGGTCTTGGTTTCCACTGTTGCGGCGACGGGCGTCGCTTCGACCGGCTTGGTGCGGAAGAAGCTCCAGATCTTGCTGAAGAAGCCCGACTCAGGCGCCAGCGTCGGCGGCTGTTCCACCGGTGCCGCCACCTTGCGTTCGACGATAGGGGCAGGCTGGTCAGGGGTGATGCCCTTGACGACTGCTTCCTGGCGCGGCTTGACGTCTTCCTTCTGGCGCTTGCTGTAACCGATGTCGGTTTCGGCTTGTTCGGCCATGGCGTAGCTGGCTTGGGCGTCGTCCAGGCGCGGATCGTCGTGCTTGATGCGCTCGAGCTTGTAATGCGGTGTTTCCAGATGCTTGTTCGGGATCATGATGACCGTCACACGGTGGCGTGTTTCGATCTTCAGGATTTCGCCGCGTTTTTCGTTCAACAGGAAAGCGGCGACGTCGACCGGCGCCTGCACGTGGATGGCGGCCGAGTTTTCCTTCATCGCTTCTTCCTGGATGATGCGCAGGACTTGCAATGCGGACGATTCGGTGTCGCGGATGTGGCCGGTGCCGTTGCAGCGTGGGCAGGTCACATGGCTGCCTTCGGACAGCGACGGACGCAGGCGCTGGCGCGACAACTCCATCAGGCCGAAACGCGAGATCTTGCCCATCTGGACGCGGGCACGGTCGTGGTGCAGGGCGTCTTTCAGGCGCGATTCGACTTCACGCTGGTTCTTGGCGTTTTCCATGTCGATGAAGTCGATGACGATCAGACCGCCCAGATCGCGCAAGCGCAATTGGCGGGCCACTTCGTCGGCGGCTTCAAGGTTGGTGTAGAACGCGGTGGTTTCGATGTCGCTGCCGCGGGTGGCGCGCGCCGAGTTGACGTCGACGGAGACCAGGGCCTCGGTGTGGTCGATCACGATGGCGCCGCCGGAAGGCAACGGCACGGTGCGTGAGTACGCGGTTTCGATCTGGTGCTCGATCTGGAAGCGCGAGAACAGCGGCACGTCGTCGTGGTAGCGCTTGACGCGATGGACCATGTCCGGCATCACGTGCGCCATGAACTGCTGGGCTTGCTCGTGGATGTCGTCGGTGTCGATCAGGATTTCACCGATGTCAGGCTGGAAATAGTCGCGGATCGCACGGATCACCAGCGAGGATTCCTGATAAATCAGGAAAGCGCCGGAGCCGGACTGGCCGGCGCCTTCGATGGCGCGCCAGAGTTGCATCAGGTAGTTCAGATCCCATTGCAGTTCGTCGACGTTGCGGCCGATGCCTGCGGTGCGGGCGATGACGGACATGCCGTTGGGCAGGTCCAGCTTGTCCATGGTTTCGCGCAGTTCCTGGCGATCTTCGCCTTCGACACGGCGCGACACGCCGCCGCCGCGCGGGTTGTTCGGCATCAGGACCAGGTAACGGCCGGCCAGGGAGATGAACGAGGTCAGGGCTGCGCCCTTGTTGCCGCGTTCTTCCTTCTCAACCTGGACGATGATTTCCTGGCCTTCGCGCAGGGCTTCCTTGATGGAAGCGTTGCGGACGTCGATGCCTTCCTTGAAATAGGTGCGGGCAACTTCCTTGAATGGCAGGAAGCCGTGGCGCTCTTCGCCGTAATTGACGAAGCAGGCTTCCAGCGATGGCTCGATGCGGGTGATGACGCCTTTGTAAATGTTGGATTTACGCTGTTCGCGTCCGGTGGCTTCGATATCGATGTCGATCAGCTTTTGACCGTCAACGATGGCTACGCGCAATTCTTCCTGCTGCGTAGCATTGAACAACATACGTTTCATGTTTCACTCCGTGGCACTGAGGCCGCTTTATTGACGCACGATGAATGCATCAAAAGTACAAGGATGTACGCGAGAACGAAGTGATTGGGGGAGGGAATTGCCTTAGTGTGTGGAGCGCGCCGGGGTGGCGGCACTCATGCACAACGGGGCGCGGATGCGGTGAACCGGGAAGCCGAGCAGCTCCGTATCCACGCGCGCCGTTCCGCATGGAGCGGTCACGGCAACTGTGGACGGTAAGCTATATGTTTGAGCCAAACGAAGCATTATTCTAAAAGTTGGCAAATCGGCAAATCGGCGAATCGGGTTCACTTGCATCAACCGGCAAGCACTCCGTTTTTCAACTGAAGGTCTTGCCAGACTTTATCCTGATAATCCAAGCACATCTGTTCAACATCCAAGTGCGTTATCCGATTGCAACTGCGGTGCAAACTGGACTCGCGCAGGGATGATGCGTACACGTTTTTAAGGAACCGTCCAATCGCGCGGAGAAATGTCGCGTCCACATGTCTTCGTAGGATGTACGAGGCTTGCCGACAGGACCCTGTCGCCGCATGCTGCGATTTTTCGTGGTTCCCCCCATCAAATTTGCAAATTAGCGAGGCTGATGAAGACGCCTCTGTGTAGAATGGTCTTTTTTATTCTTACACTGACACCGGTTTTCTGACCAGCGTCGAGCGATTATATATTCAAAATGAAGGACTTAGCGAGATTTTCTGGGAAGACGCCTGAAAAGCCTGAATCACCCGCGTCGACCCAATCTGCACCTGCTTCGCCGCAAGTCCAGCTGCTCACGATTTCGGAAGAGGAAGCCGGTCAGCGCATCGACAATTTCCTCTTGCGCGTCTGCAAAGGCGTGCCCAAAAGCCATATCTACCGTGTCCTGCGTTCGGGCGAAGTACGTGTCAACAAAGGCCGTATCGACCAGACTTATCGTCTGCAAGACGGGGACATCCTGCGCGTGCCGCCGATCCGCATTGCCGAAAAGGCATCAGCGGCGGTCGCCCCCGGCGCCGAATTCAAGATATTGCTCGAAGACAATCACCTGCTGATCATCGACAAGCCGGCCGGCGTGGCCGTGCATGGTGGTTCCGGGGTCAGCTACGGCGTCATTGAACAATTGCGCGCCTCGCGTCCTGACGCCAAATTCCTGGAACTGGTGCACCGGCTCGATCGCGACACGTCGGGCGTGTTGCTGCTCGCCAAGAAGCGTTCGGCGCTGACCAACCTGCATGAGCAGATGCGCGACGGCGTGACGGACAAGCGCTACCTGACGCTGATTCACGGCGACTGGAAAAACGCCCGCCAGCACATCAAGTTGCCGCTGCACAAGTACAGCACTGCTGAGGGCGAGCGTCGCGTGCGGGTGCAGGAAGATGGTCAGGCGTCGCACACCGTGTTTTCCCTGATCCGGCGCTATGGCGAGTTCGCTTTGCTGGAAGCAGAACTGAAAACCGGTCGCACTCATCAGATACGCGTGCATTTGTCGGCCAGCGGTTTTCCTATCGTGGGCGACGACAAGTACGGCGACTTTCCGCTGAACAAGGCCTTGCAGAAGGCCGACGGCGAACGCATCGCGTTCAAGCGCATGTTCCTGCACGCGCACCAGATCAGCTTTACGCATCCCGACAGCGGCAAGACGGTGACCCTGAAGGCCGGTTTGCCGCCCGAATGCCAGCGCTTCCTCAAGAGCCTGGAAGGCCTTGATGCGGCGTTCGCAGTTTGATCGGACCGCGGGCCGGCACACGATTTTTGAATATGTTGAAAAGTGAAACATGGCAAGAAAGCAATTTGACCTGATCGTCTTCGATTGGGATGGCACGTTGATGGACAGCACCTCGACGATCGTACGTTGCATCCAGGCCGCCGCGCGCGATCTGGGTCTGCCGATTCCCGACAAGAGCGCCGCTTCCTACGTGATCGGACTGGGCCTGCAGGACGCGATGCAGGCGGCGATTCCGGACGTTGATCCGAAATACTATCCGCGCATCGTTGAGCGCTATCGCCACCATTACCTGGGCCAGGACAAAGACCTGAGCCTGTTCGACGGCGTGCGCGAAATGCTCGACGACCTCGGACAGCAAGGCTATTTCCTCGCCGTTGCCACCGGCAAGAGCCGCGTCGGCCTCAACCGCGCGCTCAACAGCACCAATCTGCTGTCGGTCTTCGACGCCACGCGCTGCGCCGACGAGACGTTTTCCAAACCGCATCCGGCCATGTTGCAGGAACTCACACGTGAACTTGGCCAGGAAATGGGCCGCACGCTGATGATCGGCGACACCACCCACGATTTACAGATGGCGCTTAATGCAGGTGCAGCCGGGGTTGCGGTAGAATTCGGCGCGCATCCGGTGGAACAATTGCAGGCGCTCAATCCGCTGTATTCCGCCGGGTCCATCAAAGTGCTGCATCAATGGCTCAATGACAACGCTTAGGAAACTTGGCTATGGAAGAAGTGTTGATCCCGGTATGCGCCTCGGCTGACATCGAGGAGGGCGGCAAAGGCCGCCGTTTCGCGGTATCGGTGCACGGCGACGACGCCACCGGCTTCGTGGTGCGCTACGGCGGCGCCGTTTACGGCTACCTGAACCGCTGCGCCCACGTGCCGATCGAACTGGACTGGTCCGAAGGTGAGTTCTTCGAATCCAGCGGCCTGTATCTCATGTGCGCAACACACGGCGCGGTATATGCGCCCGATACCGGCAAATGCGAAGGCGGCCCCTGTACCGGCGCGCGTTTGCGTAAGATCATGGTGTTTGAAAAAGACGGCGCCATCTTCTGGGCGCCCGATGATTATGTAAGGCCCGCGCTGGCATAAGCCATGCGGGAACCCCGGCAGCCCTCGCCAGTAGTGCATAAGCTGGCATCTGCAGGCTGCCGTTCCGAGTGACGATATGAGCAATAACGAATTTGAGAATCCTGAAGCGCAGCCACCCAAGCCGGCTGAGCCGGTGCCGCCTACCTCCGGTGCAACCGCGACCGCAGCTGCGGAAGAAAAGAAGGGCGGCTGGGAGCGCGACGTGCTGGAAAAGCTTGCGCTGTTCGCCGTCAAGGAACAGCGCGCGCGTCGTCGCTGGAGCATCTTCTTCAAGATCGCCGGCCTGGCTGTGTTCGTGTTCGTGGTCTGGAGCGCTTTCAACTACACCAAGTCGGAAGCGGAGCCGGTTGGCACCCATACCGCGCTGGTCGAAATCTCCGGCACCATCGAAGCCGAAGGCCGTGGTTCGGCCGCAGCGGTGATCCCGGCGCTGGACAAGGCATTCGCCGCCGACGATTCGATGGGCGTGATCCTCAAGATCAACAGCCCCGGCGGCAGCCCGGTCCAGGCCGGCATGATCAACGATGAAATCGTGCGCCTGCGCAAGGAGTATCCGAAGAAGCCGCTGTATGTCGTGGTTGAGGAAATGTGCGCATCCGGCGGTTATTACATCGCTGCGGCGGCCGACAAGATCTACGTCAACAAGGCCAGTATCGTCGGCTCCATCGGCGTGCTGATGGACGGTTTCGGCTTCACCGGCCTGATGGACAAGGTCGGCGTCGAGCGCCGTCTGCTGACGGCGGGCGAGAACAAAGGCTTCCTCGATCCGTTCAGCGCACAGAATCCGAAGCAGAAGGAATACGCGCAGCAGATGCTCAACGAAATCCATCAGCAATTCATCGACGTGGTCCGCAAGGGCCGCGGCCAGCGCCTGAAGGAAACGCCGGAAACTTTTTCCGGCCTGTTCTGGACCGGGTCCAAGGCGGTTGAGATGGGCCTGGCCGACGGCTTCGGCACCGTCGACAGCGTGGCGCGCGACGTCATCAAGGCGGAAGACCTGGTTGACTACACGCAGACCGAAGGCTTGCCTGAGCGCGTGCTCAAGAAGTTCGGCGTGGCGGTCGGCAGCGGTGTCGCCAAATCGATGGTGGGCAGCAACGGTTTGCAACTACGCTGATTCTGCAGTTCACGTAAAACAGCCGGCGGAGATGATGGCATCTCCGCCGGCTGTTTGTTTTCCGGCGTTGGTTGTTAATCCGCCAGCAGCAGGAACACCGTCGGTTTCTTGTGGAAATCAGGCGTATTGCCGGCCCCAAGTTCGCTCTTCCATTTGGCCGCAGTCTGCGTCCGGATCGCTTCTGTCGGCAGGGTCAGGTCGGTGGCCACGCTGATGAGCGTACTGCCATTGCAGGTGGTGGCCAGCGCTTCCAGCATGGCGCCGTTGCGGTAGGGCGTTTCGATCAGCAATTGCGTCTGCTTTTCCTGGCGCGAACGATCTTCCAGCTGTTTGATGCGTTTGGCGCGTGGCGCGGCGTCGGTGGGCAGGTAGCCGTTGAAGGCGAAGCTCTGGCCGTTGAGGCCGCTGCTCATGACCGCCAGCAACAGCGACGACGGCCCCACCAGCGGGCGCACCTGGATACCGTGCTGATGCGCCAGACGCACCAGATTGGCGCCGGGATCGGCCACGGCAGGCACGCCGGCTTCCGAGATCAGACCAGCGTCCTGGCCTGCCAGCAGCGGCGCCAGCAAAGCCGGCAGCGCAGCGGCTTCGGTGTTGACGTTGAGCTCGGCGATGCGGATTTCCTGCAAGGGTCTGGCCAGAGGATGATGCACGTTGACCAATTTCAGGAAGGCGCGCGTGGTCTTGGCGTTTTCTGCGATGAAATACTCGAGACGCGCGGCCAGCGCCTGCACCTCGGCCGGCAGGATGGACGCAAGCACATTGCTGTCCGCCGTATCGGCGGGGCCCAGCGTATTGGGCACAAGATAAAGAATACCGGGCATGTCTAAGTCGTTAAAATAAGGGCTGGCGCTATTAGACCTGATTTCACCGTCGCCCGCGAGCTTTCGCGGGGTTTGCCGGGCAATTGCAGGACAAGTCTTATACGGTTGTCATGAAACTGTCATGCTAGCCAACTATTGTGTCGGTTCGGCAGAGACGGAAATTAGCTAAATAATTTCCACCAGGCCCTAACACCCTCCGAAAGGGAATGAATGTTTGTAGCAGTAGATCTTGGTTCCAACAGCTTTCGCCTGCATATCGGCAAGCATGAAGGCGACACCATACGTGTCGTCAAAAGCGCGCGCGATCCGATTCGCCTGGCGGCCGGTCTGGACAAGAACGGCAAGCTGACGCCGCAGGCAATTGCCGGCGCGGTCGAATCGCTGGCCCGCTTTCGCACCATCCTGCGCGATTACCAGCTCGACGCCGTGCGCGTGGTCGCGACCAATACTTTGCGCGTGGCCAAGAATGCGCATGAATTCCTGCCCGACGCCGAACGCGCGATCGGCTACCCGGTGGAAATTATTTCCGGCGAAGAAGAAGGCCGTCTGATCTACATGGGCGTCGCCGGCGCACTGGCCTTGCCTGACGAAGATCGCCTGGTGATCGACATCGGCGGCGGTTCGACCGAAGTCATCCTCGGCCATGGCAGCGACGTGCGCCGGGTCGAGTCCTTCGGCATCGGCACCGTCAACCAGAGCCAGGCTTTTTTCGGCGACGGCTATATCAATGAAGCCGCGTTCGAGCGCGCCATCCTGTCGGCGCGCTCGCACGTGGAAGACGCCGTGGTGCCATTCGGCGCCCAGCATCGCAGCAAGGTCTACGGCTCGTCCGGCACCATGCGCGCGATCGCCGACACGATCGCCAAGAACGGCATGGGCGACGGTCGCGTCACGCCTGAGAGCGTGGAAGAACTGAAGCAGCGCCTGATCGCTTTCGGCCATGTCGACCATATCGAACTGGCCGGCATGAAGCCCGACCGCGCCGCGGTCATCATGGGCGGCCTGGCGGTGCTGATCGGCCTGATGCAGGAGCTCAATATCTCGGTCATCTCGCCGGTTGAAGCCGGCCTGCGCATGGGCGTGATGTGGGACTTGCAATTACGCGCCACCCAGCGTGATCGTCGGGAGCAATCGGTGGACGATTTCAGCCGACGCTTCCATATCGACGAACTGCGCGCGCGTCAGGTAGCCGAGACTGCACTCGGTTTCTTCCAGATGCTCAAGCCGGGCAACGAAGCCTACGCCAAGTACCTGAACTGGAGCGCCTTGCTGCACGAAGCCGGCCTGATCGTGTCGCAGAGCAGCTACCACAAGCATTCCTCCTATCTGATCGCCAACGCCGATCTGCCCGGTTTCACGACACGCGAGCAGCGTGTGATGAGCACGCTGATCCTCGGTCAGAAGGGCAATCTGCGCAAGATCGGCGAAGTGGTGTCCGATCCGGACTTCGCCAAGGCGGTACTGGCGCTGCGACTGGCGGTGATGTTCATGCACGCCCACATCACGCTCGATCTCGACGACGTCCGCCTCAAGATGAAGAGCCGCATTGACATCGACATCAAGCGCGACTGGCTGCGCGATCACCCAACCGTGTCGTACTGGATGCAGAAAGAGCAGGAGTGGTGGAGCGGCATCGGCGTTGATTTTTCCATCCGCGTGAATGCCTGAAGCAGGCTCGCTCGCATCGCAATAAAAAATCCCCGCACCTGGCGGGGATTTTTATTGCTGCAGCAGAGCTTCGGTCAATTCAGTCAAGCTTGGCGGCATGCTCACGCGTGGCGTGGAAGGTGACTTCCGGCCAGCGTTCCTGGGTCAGTCGCAGGTTCACGCCCGAGCTCGCCAGGTAGGCCAGGTTGCCGGCCGCATCGTACGCGAGATTGAAACCCGCAGACGATTTCTCGAAATCGGCCATCTTCTTCTTGTCGTCGCAAGTGACCCAGCGCGCGCTGCTGATGCTGGTGCCCTCGAACACGGCGTCGACACCATATTCGTTCAACAAGCGGCTCGCCACCACTTCAAACTGCAGCACGCCGACCGCGCCGAGGATCAGGTCGCCGTTGTTGGTCGGCTTGAAGACCTGCACCGCGCCTTCTTCGCCGAGCTGCTGCAAGCCCTTGTGCAGCTGTTTGATTTTGAGCGGATTGCGGATGCGCGCAACGCGGAAGAAGTCCGGCGCGAAGTAAGGAATGCCCGTGAACTGCAGCAGCTCGCCTTCAGAGAAACTGTCGCCGATCTGCATGTTGCCGTGGTTGGGCAGCCCGATGATGTCGCCGGCGTAGGCTTCTTCCACCTGCTCGCGGCTGGACGCCATGAAAGTGACGACCGACGACACCTTGATCTCGCGATTCAGGCGCAGGTGCTTGAGCTTCATGCCGCGCTCGAAGCGTCCCGAGCACACGCGCAGGAAAGCGATACGGTCGCGGTGGGCCGGGTCCATGTTGGCCTGGATCTTGAAGACGAAGCCGGAGAACGGGGCTTCCTTCGGTTCGACGCTGCGCACGGTGGCGTCGCGGCTGCCTGGTGCCGGTGCCCAGTCGAGCAGGGCATTGAGGATTTCACGCACGCCGAAGTTGTTGATGGCCGAGCCGAAAAACACCGGCGTCTGGATGCCGGCCAGGAAATCGTCCAGATCGAACGGATGCGACGCACCGTGCACCAGTTCGACTTCCATCTTGAGCTGTTCGATCTCCAGCGGGAACATCTCGACCAGCTTGGGATTGTCGATGCCCTTGATGATTTCGACATTGCCGTCGGCGCGTTCTTCACCGGCCTTGAACAGCATGATTTCGTCGCGCAGCAGGTGATACACGCCGCGGAAACTCTTGCCCATGCCGATCGGCCAGGTTACTGGCGCGCACTGGATCTTGAGCACCGATTCGAGCTCGTCAAGCAGTTCCAGCGGGTCGCGCGTTTCACGGTCCATCTTGTTCATGAACGTGATGATCGGCGTGTTGCGCATGCGGCAGACATTGAGCAGCTTGATGGTCTGTTCTTCCACACCCTTGGCGGCGTCGATCACCATCAGCGCCGAGTCGACCGCGGTCAGCACGCGGTAGGTGTCTTCCGAGAAGTCCTGGTGGCCCGGGGTGTCGAGCAGGTTGACCACGTGGTCACGGTATTCGAACTGCATGACCGAGCTGGCCACCGAGATACCGCGCTGCTTTTCGATTTCCATCCAGTCGGAGGTGGCGTGGCGACCGCTCTTGCGCGCCTTCACGGTGCCGGCCAGCTGGATCGCGCCCGAGAACAGCAGCAGCTTTTCGGTCAGCGTGGTTTTACCCGCATCGGGGTGGGAAATGATGCCGAAGGTGCGGCGGCGCGCAACTTCGCGCGCGATCAGTTCAAGCGGGGCCTTGCTGTTCGAGCCGGAGTCTTCGGTCGCGGAATCGGGAGTCATGTCTTGCATCGTGAGTCGGTAGGTCGAAGGCGTTGAAAGCGGTGAGCGCCCAGCACGACAAGCAGCCGGCGTGCGGCGCTGCTGTCGTTCATGGGTATGTGACAGAAATAGAAAAAGGGCTGGAAGATCCAACCCTTTTGTTTCCCGGCGCACTCGGCGCCTGGTCACGTCTCGGAAGCCGCGATTATAGCGTATTCGCGGCCATTTTCCCGGTTCCGGCGACAGGTCGCCGGTTTCAGGCAGGCACTATTTCCTGTCGGGACGATCCGTACGGTCGGGGCGCTCCTCGCGTTGCTGAGGCCGTGGTTCGGGCCGCTGGGCTTGTTCGTGGCGTTCCTGTGGCGGTGGCGCGGTACGGACGGCGGGGGCCGGACGCTGAACTTGCGCTTGCGGCTCGGGGCGTGGAGCTGCCTGGATCTGGGGTGGCGGGGCCCGATGTGCTGCTTGCGGCTCCGGCCGATGCTCCTGACGTGGCACGTTGTCGGGCCGCTCGGCACGCTCCGGGCGTTCCGGACGATTTTGATGTGCAGCGGGCGCTGGAGATGCAACAGGTGCCGCAGGAGCAGGGCGGGCCTGCGGCGCCTGCAATTGAGGCACCGGTGCCTGAGCCGGTCGTTGTGCAGTCGGTGCATTGTTCGGCGCCATCAGGTTCGCCTGCGCCGGCCGGTTCTGGTCGCGACGGTTGTCCCTGTCGTTGCGATCGTTACGATCATGGTCGCCGCGATGGTCGCGGTCATTGTCGCGTTCAGCCTGGCCGGGACGCTGGTCCGGGCGTGGGCCCTGATTTGGCGGAGGGGGCGCGAGGGCGGCATTCGGCACCGGATTGGGGCGCGAGGCGTTGCCGACATCCGGGCGACGATCGTCGCGACCGTTGCGCGGGCTGTGCTGCCAGACCACGGGTTTGTTGTTGACGACGACGTTCCGGTTTACGTTATTGGTGACATTGACGTTATTGATGCGTACGTTGTTGACCAATACGTGATGCTGGCGCCAGTCAGGCCGTGCTTCGCTGTAGACAGAGCGCACGATGCCGGTGCCGGCGCCGAAGGAAATTCCGATCGAGACGTTATAGCTGGGCGGGCGATAACGCGGCGGCGGTGCCCAATAGACCGGCGGACGCTGCGGCCACCACCAGCCGCCGTACACCACGGTCGGATTGTAATAAGGCACATAGATGACTTGCGGGTTGACTGGTTCGATCACGATGATCTGGTCCTGCTGCACGATGCGCTGCTGATTGCTCGATTGCAGGTTGCCGGCGATCTGCGCCTTTACGCGCAGGTTCTGTACGGTGTCCATCACATTGGCTTGCTGCGACAGGAAGGCGTCGCCGAGGCGCTGCGTCCAATCCAGCTTGTCGTTCATCATCGCGAGGACGGATGGGAATTGCGCCAGCGATTTCACGCTCGGATCCCATGGCATGGGAGCGATCGCGCGCGCCAGCGCATCACCTTGCAGGCCCGGGCGGCTGTCGACGAAGCGCGCCGCCTGCACCACTTCCAGCGGATAGGTGGCTGCCATCAATACTTGCGCCAGCAATGAATCGGGATACAGCGCCACCGGCGCCAGCATCTGGTCTAATTCTTCCTGCGTAAAAACGGCCGGCGGACGGTTCATGTCCTGTGCAGAAACATTGGACATGCCGGATGCCAGCGAAAAAAGTGCCGAGGCGATCCAGGCGAGGGTTTTCTTGTTCACGGCGATTCTCCTTTGGACGGGGAGCGCGCGAGGTATCGACAATCAGTGATAAACGATTTACGTCATTGCCAGTCTTGCACCGTACCCAAAAACTGCAGGTGGAAATTCGGGCAATGCGGTTCGCGCGCAGATGTCCTTATCTTCGGTCAGGGAATCGCAACAAGGTGTAACCAAACTGCAAGGAATGTTTCAGCTTCCGAATCCAGCAGGGGAGCGCGCGGCACGATTGCGTGAACCCGAAAAACATGAAACTTCGCCCCCGCTCATAGGAGAAAATTTAAAAATATTGAAGAAAATGTGAAGAAGGTGTTGACCGAACCCCCATGTCGGGATATTATCTCGCTTCTCGGAGTGTAGCGCAGCCCGGTAGCGCACCTGGTTTGGGACCAGGGGGTCCAAGGTTCGAATCCTTGTACTCCGACCACACATGAACGGGCTGTCGAAAGACAGCCCGTTTTCATTTCCGAAGACGATTTCAAGCACAGCAATTCCTGCTTGATTCACCGATCTGCCCTTAGCTCAACCGGATAGAGCAATGGCCTTCTAAGCCATAGGTTAGGGGTTCGATTCCCTTAGGGCAGGCCACCTCTCTGCGCCGCTTCGTAAGATCCACTCCTTCTTTGCTTTTTTCATCGTGACGCATCTCGTGCCGTTATGGGCATGCGATCCGCCAAGCCGTTCCGGTATATCAATTGGTGATCTTGTCGGTGGGATAACGCAGCGAGTCGCGCAGGATATAGCTCATCGGCATTCCCAGCGAGCGCTTGTCGGGGCCGATGGGTTGCATGAACCAGCGATCGTAGAGACGATAAATTTCCCCGCTGTTGGCCAGTCTGCCCATTTGCCGGTCGACCATTTTCTTGAATTCGGGATCGTCGTTGCGCAGCATGATCGCGTAGGGCTCCACGGACAGCGACGTGCCGACAATGATGAACTTCTCCGGATCGACCGCGTTCTCGCGCGCGCCGTACAGCAATATTTCGTCCATGATGAAAGCATCGGCCATGCCGTGCTCCAGCATCGAAAAACATTCCCGGTCGCCATCCAGCTCCACCACTGTCAGGTCGAGGTAGCGGATGTTGCTGCGTTTGTTGATGACGTCGATCATTGCGGTGGCGCGTGTCGTCACCACGCGCTTGTTGCGTAGGTCGTTCCAGTTCTTGATGGGGGAGCCCGCTTTGACCAGCATGCGTACGCTGGTGAAGAAATGCGGGATGGTGAAGGCGAATTTCTTGCGGCGTTCGGCGTTGTTGGTACTGACGCTGCACTCAAGGTCGGCGCGGTTGTCAGACAAGGCGCTGAAGCGGGAGGATGCATTAACCGGTAAATACTGGATCTTGATGTCAGGCATCCGCAGTTCCTGGCGGATGCCCTGGACGATCTTGCGGCACAACTCAATGGTGTAGCCGCTGACTTCGCCATCGGGCTCGATCACCACGAATGGCGACAAGTTGTCGACGCTGCCCATGAAGGCCAGTACGATGGTTTTGGTTTCCCTGATCTTCTTGATGGTGTCGCGTGCGGATGCTGTCGCGGCTACGGCGCCGAGCAGCAGGAAGGCGGCGAGAACAACGAATCGGCTGATGCGAAATCGGAAGGCTGACGCCGGGGAAGGGAACAAGGGCAAATGACTCATGTGGGGACCGTCTTTCCTGCTACAGCACCGCCTGATCTTATGATGCGTACCGGTATTATTCAAGTATGGAAAGCCTGCGATATTCCTCCTGTATTGAAAAGAAAGGGATGAGTCGAAATTTTTCTATCCTGCGTGTGCATTAATTCTGTGAGAAAAGAAAAAAGCCCGGCATGCCGGGCTTTTTCACGAGGATTGGGAGAATGCGCGATCAGAATGCCGGCACCACCGCGCCCTTGTATTTCTCTTCGATGAATTTCTTCACGGCAGGCGAGTTCAGCGCGGCAGCCAATTTCTTGATGGCGGAGCTGTCCTTGTTATCCTGGCGTGCGACCAGCAGGTTTGCGTAAGGCGAGTTAGCGTCTTCGATGAACAGCGAATCCTTGACCGGATTGAGCTTGGCTTCGATTGCATAATTGGTGTTGATCAGCGCGACGTCAACCTGGTTCAGTACGCGCGGCAGGGTTGCCGCTTCGAGTTCGCGGAATTTCAGTTTCTTCGGATTGTCGGTGATGTCCTTTTGCGTGGCCGAGATGTTGCTGGTGTCCTTCAGCTTGATCAGGCCGTTGCGTGCCAGCAGCAGCAGGGCGCGACCCGAATTGGATGGATCGTTGGGGATCGCGATGGTGGCGCCGTTCGGGATGTCGGCGGTCTTCTTGTACTTTTGTGAATAGGCGGCGAACGGTTCGACGTGGACCTTGGTCACCGGCACTTCGATGTCGTTCTTGTGGCTCTTCTTGAATTCATCAAGATAAGGCTGGTGAAGGAAGAAGTTGCCGTCGACTTGTTTCTCGTTGGTCTGCGCGGCAGGCTGCACGTAGTCGGTGAATACCTTCACCTGCAGGTCGACGCCTTCCTTGGCCAGCGTCGGCTTGAGGAATTCGAGAATTTCAGCGTGCGGCACCGGCGTGGCGGCGATGACCAGCTTGTCGGCGGCTTGCGCGACGGCGGCGAACAAGGTCAGGGATGTGGCGAGCAGAAGGGACAATTTACGGGACATGGATAACTCCTTTTTTATTTACGTGTGAAATGCAGGACCAGGCGATCGCCGAAGAACTGCAGTAACTGCACCAGTACTACCAGGACCGCAACGGTGACGATCATCACCTCGGTCTGGAATCGTTGATAGCCATAGCGGATGGCCAGGTCGCCCAGGCCGCCGCCGCCGATGACGCCGGACATCGCGGCGTAGGACATCAGCGTGATGGCGGTAATCGTGACGGCGGCCAGCAAGCCGGGCAATGCTTCCGGCAGCAGCGCGCCGAAGATGATCTGATGTGTTTTGGCGCCCATGGCCTGGCAGGCTTCGAGCACGCCACGGTCGATTTCGCGCAGCACGTTTTCCACCAGGCGCGCAAAGAAGGGCGCGGTGCCGATCACCAGTGGCGGGATCGAGCCCTCGACGCCGAGCGAGGTGCCGACCAGCAGCAAGGTCACAGGAATCATCACGATCAGCAGGATCAGGAACGGCACCGAGCGCAACACGTTGACCACCAGCGACAGCGCCACATACACGCCGCGTTGCGCCAGCAACTGCTTGCGCGCAGTGAGGAACAGCAGGATGCCCAGCGGCAGTCCGATCAGCACGGTAAAGAACAGCGACAAGCCGGTCATGGCCAGCGTCTCCAGCGTGGCCTGGCCGATGTCGCCCCAGTCGATGACGGAAAAATCGATCATGCCAGCACCTCGTGATGGATCTGGTAGTGATCGAAGTGGGCGAACACCTTGGCGAGGTCATCGTCGCTGCCGTTGAGCTCCACCAGCAACTGGCCGTAAGGCGTGTCCTTGATGCGCGAAATCGTGCCTTGCAGGATGGTGATCAGCGCCTGCGTGGCGGCGGTGATGTTGGTCAGGATAGGCTGGTAGGTGATGTCGCCGACAAAGGTCAGGCGCACCAATTTTCCTTTGATATGTTCGAGACCGATGCCATCCTGCGGTTCGAAGGCATGGCTTTCGGCCACCAGCTTTTGCGTCACGGCGTGTTTGGGATGGAGGAACACGTCGGCGACCTTGCCGCTTTCGACGATGCGGGAATCATCGATCACCGCGACGCGGTCGCAGATGCTGCGGATCACCTGCATCTCGTGCGTGATCAGCACGATCGTCAGACCGAGCTTGCGGTTGATGTCGAGCAGCAGGCGCAGGATGGATTGCGTGGTTTCCGGGTCCAGTGCGGAGGTAGCTTCGTCGCACAACAGCAGATGCGGATAATTCGCCAGCGCGCGGGCGATGCCGACGCGCTGCTTTTGTCCGCCGGACAATTGCGCCGGATACTTGTCGCGCTGCTCGGACAGGCCGACCAGTTCCAGCAATTCAGTGACGCGCGCGGCGCGTTGTTCACGCGTGTATTTGCCGGTGATCTTGAGCGGCCAGTCAATGTTGGCGGCGACGGTTTTGGCGTTGAGCAGGTTGAAGTGCTGGAAGATCATGCCGACGCGCTGGCGCAATGCATGCAGCTGCGTGCTGTCGAAACACGTGATGTCTTCGTCTTCGATGAAAATGCTGCCCGAGCTGGGGCGTTCGAGCAAGTTGAGCGTCCTGATCAGCGTGCTTTTGCCGGCGCCAGAACGGCCGATGACGCCGAAAATTTCACCTGCGTCGATTTGCAGGTTGATATCGGTCAGTGCTATGAGGTCCCGGTTGGCAACTTGATAGGTTTTGTGGAGATGCTCGATGCGAATCACGGGCGTAAAGATGAATGAAGTAGAGATCAGTCTAGCAGTGCGGCAATAGAGCGTGAACGCATAAATAGTTGGATGCTTATTCGGTTTTGTAATGAGTGCGCCCATGAAAAAAGCCGTGTCGCCACAGGGCGGACACGGCTTTCATTCAACTGAAAACGTACTATCAAGCAGGTAGCAGTATCTCCCGATGCTGTTCCGGGACGATCAACCGCGGCCGGTCAGATGACCGTTGACGACACGCACCTGATCGCCAACGCGCCAGCCTTCGCCAGACTGCGGGAAGGAGCGCACGCTGCCATTTTCCATGCGCACGTCGACCATATAAGTAGTGGTGGTGCGGCTGCGTTTTTCGACTTCGTTACCGGCATAGCCGCCGGCGCCTGCGCCGGCTACGGTTGCGAGTGTGCGGCCATTGCCGTTACCGATCTGGTTGCCCAGCACGCCGCCGAGCACGGCGCCGGCGACGATACCGACACCGCTGGCTTTAGGCGTGTGCTGAACTGCGCGCACCGCTTGGACTTCACCGCAGGTGGAGCAACGTGCCACCGCCGCCGGAGCAGGGTTGCCATAGCTGTTGCTGTTTGATTGTGCTTGCTGCGCGTAGTTGGATTTTGGTGCAGGTTGCGAGTTGTTTTGCGCTTGCGGCAATGGTTGTTGCGATTGCGGCGCGTTGGCTGCATCCGAGATGGCTTGTTGCGGCGCGACGCTGCTGTTGGATGTCGGCAGCAGACCGGTGATGGCGGCGACGCCAACCAGGCTGACCAGAGTCACTGCGACAGCGGCGGTGGCTACCAGGGGATGAATGCGACTTGGGGATTTGACGACTTCCATGATGAGCCTCTTCGTATTGGTGTTGTAGTGCAGGTATGAGGAGATTATGGAGGACTAAGTTCAGTGAAAAAAGGAAGATAGTGTGTCAGTTGTGAAAATTTGTAAGGCCAATGTAGGACAACCCGGAAAGGCCTTGTAGGCGCTTGCCGGGTTGTCGGTTTTTTCAGGCTTGTTGCAGTGATTCGATCAATCTTCGCGGCGCAGATGCGGGAACAGGATGACGTCGCGGATGTTCGGCGAATCGGTGATCAGCATCATCAAGCGGTCGATGCCGATGCCGCAGCCGCCGGCCGGCGGCATGCCGTATTCGAGCGCGCGAATGTAGTCGGCGTCGTAATACATGGCTTCTTCGTCGCCTGCGTCCTTCGCGGCAACTTGCGCCTGGAAGCGCGCGGCCTGGTCTTCGGCATCATTGAGCTCGGAGAAGCCGTTGGCGATTTCGCGACCGGTGATGAACAGCTCGAAACGCTCGGTGATGCCGGCCACGGTATCGGAGGCGCGCGCCAGCGGCGACACTTCAACCGGGTAGTCGATGATGTAGGTCGGCTCCCACAATTGCGATTCGGCGGTCTCTTCGAACAGCGCCAGTTGCAGCGCGCCGATGCCGGCCTTGGCCAACGGCGCCTGGTCGGTCTTGACGCCGAACTTCTTGAGCGCGGTGCGCAGGAAGTCGATGTCGCCCAGTTGCTCGTCGGTGTATTCCGGCGCGTACTTCTTGATGGCGCCGGTGATGGTCAGGCGCTGGAACGGCTTGGCCAGATCCAGTTCACGGCCCTGGTAGGTCAGCGTCGCGGTGCCGTGTGCATCGATGGCGGCCTGGCGGATCACTTGTTCAGTGAACGTCATCAGCCATTGGTAATCGACGTAGGCCGCATAGAATTCCATCATCGTGAATTCAGGATTGTGGCGCGGCGAAACGCCTTCGTTGCGGAAGTTGCGGTTCACTTCGAACACGCGGTTGAAGCCGCCGACCACCAGGCGCTTCAGATACAGCTCAGGCGCGATGCGCAGGAACATCTGCATGTCCAGCGCATTGTGATGCGTGATGAAAGGCTTGGCCGCCGCGCCGCCGGGGATGGTGTGCAGCATCGGCGTTTCGACTTCCATGAAGTCGTTCTTTTCCATGAAGCGGCGGATCGACGACATCGCGGCGGTACGCGCCTTGAAGGTGCGGCGTGTTTCTTCGCTCATGATCAGGTCGACGTAGCGCTGGCGATACTTGGTTTCCTGGTCCGACAGACCGTGGAATTTGTCCGGCAGCGGGCGCAGCGACTTGGTGATCAGGCGCAGGCCGGTCACCTTGACCGACAGCTCGCCGGTCTTGGTCTTGAACAGCGTGCCTTCGGCGCCGAGGATGTCGCCCAGGTCGTAATGCTTGAAGGCGGCATGCGCGGCTTCGCCGGTGACGTCGTTGGTGACATAGAGCTGCATGCGGCCGTCGGCGCGCGCGCCGGAAGAATCCTGCAGCGTGGCGAACGAAGCCTTGCCCATCACGCGCTTCAACATCATGCGGCCGGCGATCGACACCTTGACCGGATTGGCTTCCAGCGCCTCGTTGTCCAGTTCGCCGTATTGCGCGTGCAGGTTGGCCGCCTTGTGTTCAGGACGGAAGTCGTTCGGGAAGGCGACGCCTTGTTCGCGGATCGCGCCGAGCTTGGCGCGGCGTTCGGCGATGATGGTATTTTCGTCCACCGGCGGCTGTTGCTGCGCTTGCTGTCCGGCGTTGTCGTTTTGTGTGGTCATGATGTCGGGAATTCGTTAGTAAGAATGGGCAGAAAAGATGTCGGGCCGCAGCAGCATGCCGCTGCGGCCGGAATCAGACGATTATCAGACGATGATCAAACGCCCTGTTTCAGCGATGCGGCAATGAAACCGTCCAGCTCGCCATCCAGCACGGCCTTGGTGTTGCCCATTTCAAAGTTGGTGCGCAGATCCTTGATGCGCGACTGGTCCAGCACGTACGAGCGAATCTGGTGGCCCCAGCCGACGTCGGTCTTGGAGTCTTCCAGTTTTTGCTGCTCGCTCATGCGCTTGCGCAGTTCCAGTTCGAACAGCTTGGCGCGCAGCATGTCCCACGCCTCGGCGCGGTTGCGGTGCTGGCTGCGATCGTTCTGGCATTGCACGACGATGCCGCTGGGGCCGTGCGTCAGGCGCACTGCGGAGTCGGTTTTATTGATGTGCTGACCGCCGGCGCCGGAGGCGCGATAGGTATCGACGCGCACGTCGGCCGGATTAATGTCGATCTCGAAGGATTCATCCACTTCAGGATAGACAAACAGGCTTGAGAACGAAGTATGGCGACCGTTGGCGGAGTCGAACGGCGACTTGCGCACGAGGCGGTGCACACCGGTTTCGGTGCGCAGGAAGCCGTAGGCGTATTCGCCCTCGACCTTGATCGTGGCAGTCTTGATCCCGGCCACTTCGCCGTCGGACTGCTCCATGATTTCTGCCTTGAAGCCCTTGCGTTCGCAATAGCGCAGGTACTGGCGCAGCAGCATGGATGCCCAGTCTTGCGCTTCGGTGCCGCCGGCGCCGGCCTGGATGTCGATGAAGCAGTTGTTCGGGTCCATCGGATTACTGAACATGCGTCGGAATTCCATGCCTTCGACCAGACCCTTGATGGTTTCTGCGTCGGCCTCGATGGCTTCCAGCGTTTCATCGTCCTTTTCCTCGCGCGCCATCGCGAACAGGTCGCGCGTGTCGGTGAGGTCGCCGTCGATCTTGATCAATGTATGGACGATGTTTTCCAGGGATTTCTTTTCCTTGCCGAGGTCTTGCGCGCGCTTGGGATCGTTCCAGACTTCCGGATCTTCCAATTCGCCGTTGACCTGGTCGAGTTTCTCTGACTTCACATCGAAGTCAAAGATACCTCCGTAATTCAGCTGCACGCACCGCGAGGTCGTCCAGCAGGGATTGGAGGGAATTGAGGCGTTCTGCTTCCATGATTATGTCTTTTGCAAACCAAACCTCGCATTATACAAGAGTGGGAGGGGATATCTCCTGTCACAAAGGCGTCATGTTGGGCGATTAGCATCACGCGATTCCGTCAGGTAACTGTCAGGCATTGTCAAAAAGGAAAAACGCCCATGAAATCAGCCACCCAGCAGACCAGCACATCCTCCCCGAATGGCGCTGAAATCCAGCCCAAGCGCCGTGAGTTGCTCAAAGTCTTCGCCGCCGCGCCGCTGTTGCCGTTGACGCTGTCCGCGTCGGGCCTGCTGGCCGGTTGCGCCACAGTGCCCAATCGCAGCGGCTTTGCCTCGGCCTCGTTCAGCGGCATGGCGGCGCCGTCGCTGGCGAATCCGGCTGCGATGGCGACCACCACGGTGGCGTCCAGCCTGGACGTGGTGTTCCGCGACGGTGCTAAGCAAAGTTATCAGCTGACCTACCAGCCGTTCTTCGTGACCGGCGACATGGTGCCGGACGGCAAGGGCGGCAAGCTGCTGGCCGGCGGCTACTATGACATCAACAACCAGCCCATCATCGATCGCTCGGTGCCGGACAAGGAGCGCCACTTTTTCTCGGATTGCCCGGACGGCTCGTCCTTGCTGACGATCAAGGGCGCGCAAGTGGCCGGCGTCAGGGGCAATGCGGTGTTCGCCGTGGTCCAGTTCGAATACACCACGCGCGACCAGAAGCAGGCCGCGATGTACGGCCAGTTGCCGTCGCCGATCGCGGTGCTGACGCTGGACCAGGACCCGGCCACCGGCAAGCTCTCGCTGGTCAAGTATCACAATGTCGATACGTCCTCCGTCAACGGCCTGTGGATCACCTGCGGCGCCAGCCTGTCGCCGTGGAACACCCATCTGTCGAGCGAAGAGTACGAACCGGACGCCGCCGCCATCGCGAGCAACGTGCAATTCCAGGCGTTCAGCAAGAACCTGTTCGGCGACGTCGCCCGCGCCAATCCTTACCACTACGGCCATCTGCCTGAAATCACCGTGCACGCCGACGGCAGCGGCAGCGTGGTCAAGCACTACTGTCTCGGCCGCATCTCGCACGAACTGGTGCAGGTCATGCCGGATCGCCGCACGGTGCTGATGGGGGATGACGCCACCAACGGCGGCCTGTTCATGTTCATCGCCGACCGCGAAGCCGATCTGTCGGCCGGCACGCTGTATGTCGCCACGTGGACGCAAACTTCCGGCGTCGGCCCCGGCGCCGGTACGCTCGGCTGGGTGCGCCTGGGTCACGCGACCAGCGCCGAGATCAAGGTGCTGGCCGACAAGCTCAAGGCCGCCGACATCATGGACGTCAAGACCAGCGATCCGCAGGACGCTTCCTACACGAAGATCCCGTTCAACGGCAAAACCAACTG
This sequence comes from Herbaspirillum sp. NPDC101397, assembly GCF_044767325.1. NCBI lineage: Bacteria > Pseudomonadati > Pseudomonadota > Betaproteobacteria > Burkholderiales > Oxalobacteraceae > Herbaspirillum > Herbaspirillum sp. NPDC101397. The sequence goes on along the minus strand of NZ_JBIWNS010000001.1, from coordinate 931,681 downwards.
GGTCAAACTGAAGCCGGGCATGGAGCAGGCCGCCGCTTTCCTGGAAACCCATCGCTATGCCGCGCTCAAAGGCGGCAGCCTCGGTTTCACCAAGATGGAGGGCACCACCGTCAATGCCAAAGACAAGATCGCCTATTCGGCCATGTCCTATGTGCAGACATCGATGCTGGACGGCTCCGGCGGCATCAAGGTGCAGGGCCCGAAGGCCGGCGCGGTGTATGCGCTGAACCTCAAAGGCGGGCTGAAGGATATATCCGGCCAGGCCATCGACAGCACCTGGGTGCCGGTCGACATGGCGCCGCCGGCCGCGCTGGTGGGCGAGGACCTGAAGCAGGCCGATATCCTCGGCAACCTGGCCCACGCCGACAAGATCGCCAATCCGGACAACATCAAGTTCTCCGAAAAGCTGCGCACGCTGTTCATCGGCGAAGACAGCGGCATGCACGTCAACAATTTCCTGTGGGCGTACAACGTCGACACCAAGCAGCTGTCGCGCATCCTGTCCTGCCCGGCGGGCGCCGAATCGACCGGCTTGCACGCGGTCGACGAGATCAACGGCTGGACCTACGTGATGAGCAATTTCCAGCACGCCGGCGACTGGGAAAAGCCGCTGCACGACAAGGTGAAGGATGCGCTGGATCCGCTGGTGCGGGCCAATTACAAGGACCGCTTCGGCGCCACGGTCGGTTACCTGACCGGGATGCAGCTGCCGCCGCAAATCTGATTGTTTAATGAGTGGTTATGAAAGAGAGGCTGCGGCCTCTCTTTTTTTTGCGCCCGCAGCATGAAAAATGTCAGCGCCTCCTCAGCATGTCGTTATATGCTTGCCTCGATTCTCTGGATGCTGAAGCAGTTTCCCGATGAGCGCAGCCTGCACAATCGGGACCGATTTCTTCGCCGGACGAAATGAGCGCCGAACTCATTCCACTCTCCGGCAGTCATAGCGGGATGCAAAAAATGAGACCAACCGCCGCCGCCTGTTCGATTCAGTTCGCCGTCATGCTGGGGGCGGCTTGCTTGTCCGCTTGTTCTTCGGCCCCCACCACGCGCGGCGAGGTCAAAGGCGCTTCCGCCAGTTCGCGCGAAATGGGCCAGTCCGACACCAACCGCGTCGCCACGCTGGCCATGCGCGCCAACCTTGAGAGTCTCTATCTGTTGATGGACAAGCTCTACCGCCGCAACCCGGGCGAGTGGAAAAAGACCGGCGCCAGCCGCGAAGAGGTCGTCAAACGCGTCCGTGAAGCCGTCGAAAAGCGCCAGACCTGGGACGACCTGCAAGGCAAGCACGACATCGCCGCCATGTCGCTGGCGCTGTCGCCGGATTTCAAGGCCGACCGCGTCGCCGCCTTCATCTACGCCACCGCCGACATGATCGTCACCGCCCACGGCGGCAAGATCGAGTTCTTCCTGATCGATGGCCTCGACGCCCAGTATCTCTACAACGCCGCACGCAACATCGAAATCGCGGTGTGGATGCTGAGCAACCGCCGCAACGCCACCGGCCAGCCCTTGCTGCTGTCCGACGAGATCACCGCCACTGAACGCAACCTCAGTTTCGAGCGCGAGTTCGGCAAGATCGTCGGCCGCCTCGACCTGCTGGCTGAGTTCATTACCGAGAAGTATCGCCGCGCCGGCATCAGCTATGTACAGAACTTGCTGGGCGGTTCCTTTCTTCAGTTCTTGCCGGTACGCTGAACGGAACGAGACTGCGCAACGATATCCGCATATCCATATGCGAAAAAATTTGTTTTGCATTCCACGACCAGCGCCGACACTTCCGCACACTGAAATCAGCCTGAAAGCGTCATCATGAGTATTCCCCTGAGCAACTGGACACTTGAGACCATCCACGCTGCCTTGCCCGCCATCGAGCAAGAGCTGGCGCGTACTGCCGCCGAGCGCGACAAGGCCGGCGGCCACGCCGCCGAGCAGAAGGAATTGTTGCGCCAACACGGCTTGCTGCTGCTGGTGGTGCCCAAGGAATACGGCGGCATCGGCGCCTCGTGGAGCGAGACCTTCGCCATCGTGCGCCGCATTGCGCGCGTCGACAGCGCGATGGCGCATCTGCTGGCATTCCAGACGCTGCAGCTGTCGGGCGTGATTTCCTATGGTTCTGACCAGCAGCGCACGCTTTACCTCGGCGAAACCGTCGCACTCAATCACTGGTGGGGAAATTCCGCCAATCCGGCCGATCCGCGCCTGATCGCCACCGAACAGGACGGCGGGTTGGTGCTGCAGGGAATCAAGGGTTTCTGTTCCGGCACGCTCGGTTCGCATCGCCTGCTGACCACGGCGATCCACCAGCCCAGCGGCAAGCTGTTGATTGCGGTGCTGCCAACTGCGCGCGAGGGGATTTCCATCCATGACGACTGGGATCCGATCGGCCAGCGCCAGACCGACAGTACCTCGGTCAGCTACGAGCAGGTGCGGCTCGAGTGGAGCGAAGTGCTGCATCGTCCCGACGGCGTGTCGACGCCGTTCCTCACCATGCGCGGCGTGGTGGCGCAACTGATCCTGGTCAATCTTTACCTGGGCATGGCCGAAGGCGCCTTTGAACAGGCGCGTGACTACACGCTCAACCAGGGCCGGCCCTGGTTCGCCTCGGGCGTGCAGCGCGCGGCAGACGATCCTTACGTCGTCCATCGCTACGCCGAGATGCATCTGAAATTGCGCGCCGCGCGCGCATTGACCGAGGAAGCCGGCGTCGAAGTGGATCAGGCCTGGCGGATCGGTCGCGACTTGAGCGCCGAACAGCGCGGCAGGGCGGCGCTGGCCGTGGCCGAAGCCAAGATACTGTCGCATCGCGCCGCGCTATCGGTGGGCGAGGATGTGTTCGACGTCTGCGGCGCACGCGCCACCAAGGCAGATCTGGGACTGGACCGTTTCTGGCGCAATGCCCGTACCCACACCTTGCATGATCCGATCGACTACAAGCTGCGTGACGTCGGTCGTTATGCGCTGGAACACCTGTTGCCCGAGCCGACGCTGTATTCCTGATTCCGTCAGTCCGAAAAATGATGGCGGAATATGTCCGGTTAATGTCCGGGCCCGCCATCGTGAGGTCGATGCCGATGGAGTAACATGATAGCTCTCCAGTCGCAGATCAGAGGGAATCATGGCCATATCCACCAGCATTGACGCCGGCATCCCGGTCTATTTCCTGTTGCGGGAGTCTCTGCTGACGCTTGACGTGATCGGTCCGGCGGAAGTCTTGCGCTACGCCAATCGTTTCGCCGAACAATCGGGGCGCGCGCCGTATTTCGACCTGCATTTCATCAGCGTGCACCGCGAGGTGGCGACCTCGGTCGGCCTCACCATCACCGGTTTCGAAGATTTGCCCGAGCATTTGCCGGACGACGCCATGCTGGTGCTGAGCGGTTGCGTCGGCCGCGACGACGACTTCAGCAGCGTCGCCGACCAGCAGGTCGTGGCATGGCTGCGCCGGCATTTTGCGCCGCGCCAGAAGCTGGTTTGCATTTGCACCGGCACGCTGCTGGCCGGTTACGCCGGCTTGCTGGGACAACGCAAGTGCACCACCCATCACAGCCATATCAAGGAGTTGCGCGGCATTGCGCCCGCCGCTGAGGTGCTGGAAAACCGCATCTTCGTTGAAGACGGCGACCTCTACACCAGCGCCGGCGTCACCACCGGCATCGACCTGGCGCTGCACCTGGTGGCGCAAGTCGCCGGCCATGCCTGCAGTGCTTCAGTGGCCCGTTCGCTGGTGGTGTACATGCGCCGCACCGGCGGCGATCCGCAATTGTCGCCATGGCTGGTGGCACGCAACCACTTGCATCCGGCCGTGCATCGCGTGCAGAACGCGGTGATCAAGGATCCCGCCAACGACTGGAGCGTGGCGCGGCTGGCCGAGATCGCCTGCACCAGCGAGCGTCATCTCACGCGGCTGTTCCGCGAACATACCGGCGACAGCCTGGTCGATTACATCCATCGCATCCGCATTGCGCTGGCGCGCGACCTGCTGGCGCAATCGCCGTTCGACATGGAGCACGTGGCCGAGAAAGCCGGCTTCCACTCGAGCCGGCAACTGCGCCGCGTCTGGAAGAAGTTTGAAACGCATCCTCCCTCGGCGCATCGGGAACAGCTTGCCGCCAACGCCGCACAAGCCGCCTGACCCCACCCGGTTTCACCTGGTCTCACCTGCATTCCCGACAAACTGCCGGGAATGCACAATTTCCCTACATCTTTTCCCCTGCGTCGCGGCTATGATCCCGCTCGGACGCAGGAAATGCGCATGCCGCCGCCGCAACATTCTTTCTGCTCCCCGGGACTGCCGACCCATCCGGCGGCTGCTCCTGCCTACCGACGCCATCAAGCGCAAACGCGCGCAAGTACAACGACATAATCCGGGCCGCCGCGCCCGACAGGAAAAGACGCATGCCGCAGTTCTTCATCAACCGCCCGGTGTTTGCCTGGGTGGTCGCGATTTTCATCATCTTGCTGGGACTGATCGCCTTACCGCAGTTGCCGATTGCACGCTATCCCACGGTGGCCCCGCCCAGCGTCAGTATCTATGCCACCTATCCCGGCGCCACGCCGCAGTCGATGAACGACTCGGTGGTCAGCCTGATCGAGCGCGAGCTGTCCAGCGTCAAGAACCTGCTGTATTTCGAGTCGTCGTCGGACACCTCCGGTTCGGCGCAGATCACTGCGACCTTCAAGCCGGGCACTGACCCCGACCTGGCGCAGGTGGACGTGCAGAACCGCCTCAAGACGGTCGAGCCGCGCCTGCCGCAGGCAGTGCGCCAGAACGGCTTGTCGGTGGAGGCGTCCGGCTCCGGCTTCCTCATGCTGGTCGGATTGACTTCGCCGACCGGCAAGTTCGACGAGATGGCCTTGGGCGACTACATGGCGCGCAACGTGGTCGAGGAATTGCGGCGCATCGACGGCGTCGGCCGGGTGCAATTGTTCGGCGCCGAGCGCGCCATGCGCATCTGGGTTGATCCTGCCAAACTGATCGGCTACAAGCTGACCATGGGCGACGTCAGCAGCGCCATCACTCAGCAGAACGCGCAGATCGCGCCGGGCCGCGTAGGGGATGCACCGGCGCAACCGGGTCAGCGCGTGACGATTCCGCTGACCATCGAAGGCCAATTGAAAACGCCGGAACAGTTCGAACGCATCGTCTTGCGCGCCACCCGCGGCGGCGCCCAAGTGTTGCTGCGCGACGTCGCGCGGGTGGAACTGGGTGCGCAAAGTTTTGCCTACGCCAACCGCGAAAATGGACGACCATCGACCGCTGCCGCGATCCAGCTCTCGCCCGGCGCCAATGCGGTGCGCACCGCGCAGGCAGTGCGCGAGCGCATGGCGGTGCTGGCGCAGACGATGCCGGCGGGGATGGCGTATTCGGTGCCGTTTGACACCGCACCATTCGTCAAGATATCGATACAGAAAGTCATCGTCACGCTGATCGAAGCGATGGTGCTGGTGTTCCTCGTGATGTTCCTGTTCCTGCAAAAGGTGCGTTACACGCTGATTCCGGCCATCGTTGCGCCGATCGCCTTGCTCGGTACATTCGCTGTGATGCTGGTGGCCGGCTTCTCGGTCAACGTGCTGACCATGTTCGGCATGGTGCTGGCGATCGGCATCATCGTCGACGATGCGATCGTAGTGGTGGAAAACGTCGAACGCCTGATGGCAAGCGAAGGCTTGTCGCCCAAGGAGGCGACCTCGCGCGCCATGCGCGAAATCACCGGGGCCGTGGTCGGCATCACGCTGGTGCTGACGGCGGTGTTCATCCCGATGGCGCTGGCCAGCGGTTCGGTCGGCGAAATCTATCGCCAGTTCACGCTGTCGATGGCGGTGGCGATCCTGTTCTCGGCCTTCCTCGCGCTGACGCTGACGCCGGCGTTATGCGCCACCATCCTCCAGCCGATCGGTCCCGAGTCACATGCAAAGCGCGGTTTCTTCGGCTGGTTCAACGCGCGCTTCGAACGCATGACGCAGCGCTACGAAAACGGCGTGGTGCGCCTGCTCAGGCGCAGCGGCAGGGTGATGCTGTTGTTTGCGGCGCTGGTGGCCGCGCTGGCGGCGGCCTTCACGATGCTGCCGTCGGCCTTCTTGCCGGAAGAAGACCAGGGCTATTTCATGACCTCAATCCAGTTGCCGTCGGACGCCACCGCCGAACGCACACTCGATGCGGTCAAGGTGTTCGAGCGCCACCTGGCGTCGCGCCCGGCGATCGACAATAACCAGTCCATCCTCGGTTACAGCTTCGCCGGTTCAGGACCGAATGCAGCATTGGCCTACACCATGCTCAAGGACTGGGACCAGCGCAACGGCGCCACTGCTGCCGACGAAGCAGAGCGTGCGCACAAGGCGATGGAGCCGGTCGCCGACGCCGTCAGCATGAGTCTGCTGCCGCCCGCGATTGACGAACTGGGCAACTCGTCGGGTTTCACGATGCGCCTGGAAGACCGCGCCAGCCAGGGTTATGCTGCGCTCAAGGCGGCGCAGGCAAGCCTGCTGGAAGCAGCAGGGAAAAGCCGCGTCGTCAGCGACGTCTATGCCGAAGAGCTACCGAGCGGCGCCAGCGTGCGCCTGGAAATCGATCGCCAGAAGGCGCAGGCGATGGGCGTTTCGTTCAATGCCATCAACGAGACCTTGTCGAGCGCGATGGGCTCGCTGTACGTCAACGACTTCCCCAACGCCGGACGCATGCAGCAAGTGATTGTGCAGGCCGACGCCTCGGCGCGCATGCAGGTCGAGGACGTATTGAAGCTGCACGTGCGCAATGCCGGCGACGGCATGGTGTCGCTGTCGGAACTGGTCAAGCCGGTGTGGGGCGTGTCGCCGCAACAGCTGGTGCGCTACCAGGGTTACCCTGCGGTGCGCATTTCGGGTGCGCCCAAGGCGGGCGCCTCGAGCGGCGAGGCGATGGAGGAGATGGAGCGCCTGGTGGCGCAATTGCCGCCGGGGTTCGCCCTCGAGTGGACTGGCCAGTCGCTGCAGGAGCGCCAGTCCGCCGCGCAGGCACCGATGCTGATGGCTTTGTCGGCGCTGGTGGTGTTTCTGGTGCTGGCAGCGCTGTACGAGAGCTGGGCGATCCCGCTGTCGGTGATGCTGGTGGTGCCGTTGGGCCTGCTCGGCGCGGTGCTGGCGGTGGTTTTGCGCGGCATGCCGAATGACGTGTTCTTCAAGGTTGGCATGATCACGGTCATGGGTTTGTCGGCCAAGAATGCGATCCTGATCGTCGAGTTCGCCCGGCAGTTGCGCGAGCAGGGCAAGGGCCTGGTTGAGTCGGCGGTGGAGGCGTCGCGCCTGCGTCTGCGGCCGATCCTGATGACCTCGCTGGCATTCGCGCTGGGTGTGCTGCCTTTGATGCTGGCCGGCGGCGCGAGCGCGGAAACGCAGCGCGCCATCGGCACCGGCGTGTTCGGCGGCATGGTCAGCGCCACCGTACTGGCGGTGTTTTTCGTACCGGTGTTTTTTGTCGTCGTACTGGGGTTCACGGAGCGGCTGGCGCAATGGCGTCAACAGCGCGGCAAGTTCATGCCGGCGTCTGCACCGCCGCTTCCATGACCGGCGCGATGACGTAGCAACCGCGTCCCCTGTTCTTGGCGTCGTACATGGCTTTGTCGGCGGCCTGGAGCAGGGTGTCGGGATCGCAATACGTCTCGCATACGGCAATGCCGATCGAGACGCCGATCTCGTAGTAGTCGTCTCCAATCCGCAGCGGCTCGGAGACGACGCGGATGCATTTTTCCGCCAGCGCCCGGGCGCCGTGTTCCAGCGGTGCGCCGAGGTCGGTCGCCAGCAGCACGAATTCGTCGCCGCCGACGCGTGCCAGCGTATCGCTATGGCGCGCGACCTTTTGCAGCCGCTGGGTGATTTCCTGCAGCACCTGGTCGCCGGCCTTGTGGCCCAGCGTGTCGTTGATCGGCTTGAAGCTGTCGAGGTCGAGGAACAACAGCGCCACGCCGCGCTGCGTTTGCGCAATCGCCTGCTGCATGCGTTCGGCCAGCATGACCCGGTTCGGCAAGCCGGTCAGGGTGTCGTGATGCGCCTGGTGCTGCAATTCCGACTGGTGCGTCTTGAGGCGCGACAGCAGCCGGTTGAACGCCATCGTGAGATGGCCGACCTCATCGTTGCGATAGACCGGCAAAGGCGTCAGCGGCAACTCGCCGCTGGTCATCCGTTCGGCCTGGTCGGCAGCACGCCGCAGCGGGCGGAAGAACCAGACGATGGCCAGAATGATTAACAGGAAAATCACCGCAGCCTGCATGGCGCCGCCGCGCACGATGAACGCCTGTACGCGGTCCACCGTCGGCAACGCCGCTTTCACCGGCAGGCGCGCCACCACGAACCAGCCGGTGCTGGGCACGTCGGCAATGGCCTTGATCTCATCGATATCGCCGTTGGCGCCGACGCCGCTGCCGCGATAGCCGCCGACTGCCTTGTCCAGCATGGGATCGACGCCGACCTCGGGCAGCGGTTTGAAAATCAGGTTTTTCTGACTGGAGGCAAGGATCAGACGCTTGGCCGGCGACACCAGCAGGAAGCTGCCGGAGTCACCCAGCCGCGCCTGCTGCAGATGATCAAGGAAGCCGGCCGCGGCCAGCGCGGTGACGCCGCCCAGTACGCCGACGAACTTGCCGCCGCTGTCGCGCACCGGGGCCAGCATCGGCAGGATGGCACGTTGATCGATCGGGCTGAGCAAAGGTTCACCGATGATGAATTTTCCTTCCTTGACCAGGTGGAAATCAGGAAAAATCGCCAGCGACAGATTGCGGCGTCCGGCTGCCGGCGGGTAGTCGGTGATGACGGCGCCATTGGCGTCGGCGACGAACAAGCCCATAGAAAACAAGGGTTGCAGTTCTTGCCGTTCCTGCAGCCAGGAGCGCAGCTTTTCCGGCTGGTCCAGCAATTCCGCCGGCAGCATGCGCGCCAGCTGCTCCAGGAAGCGGCGCCGCTCGACGATGCGGTAGTTGATGTCCTGCGCCAGGTAACTTGCGATCGTGCTTTGCTGATCGGCAGCGACTTCGCTGAGGTCGTCATGCAGGAAATTGGTCAGCACATGAAAGCGCGCGACCGCGCTGGCAAGAACGACCAGAGTGCCGAACAGAACCAGACGGGTGACAAGACTGTTGAAAAAGCGTTTGAAATTCATACGGAAGATGCAGGTGTTGTTATTGTTCGTTGGTTCGCAACTTCGCTTACACGGTCGCGCACCACGCGGATGGCTTGCTTGAGCGCATAGACGTCGCCGTAATAGCGTTGCGGAATGTCGATCTGGTTGGCGTTGGCGTCGATCTCTTCGATTTCGGCGTGCCACTCGGCGAGCTTTTCGTCGGATGGTTCATGCGTGTTCCAGATCTCTTCTTCCAGCAGATGGATTTCCTTGTACCACACAACCAGGCGTTTTTTCATACTGGCTTCATAGATGCGCGGCACCGCCTGGATCAGACCGAACAGCACCGCGATGAACGGCAGCAAAATAGTGAAGCGGCGTTCGATGAAATTGGCCAGCCAGAACGGCAGGTAGCGTTGCAGGAAAGGGCGTCCCGATTTGAAATAGCGGCGCGTCTCGTCGGAGATGTTGAAGTCTTCGATGTTCTGATTCGGGAAGTAATTGCGCGGCGTGAAAAAATCCGGCGCATTGTGGATCACGTTGGCAGCGTCGAGCAGCAGGTAGGCCAACGCCGGATGCAACGATTCCTTCGACACTAGCATGGCAGTGGCGGCCAGCAGCGTGACGTCATGCGACGGGCGGTCGTTGATCAGGCTGGTGGCGCCGCGCGGATAGGTGATCTTCGACAGCGATGGAAATTTTTGCACCAGCGCATCGGCCTGCGAAAAACTCATCAGCTTGATGCCGCTGTTGAGCAACGTATGAATCAGCTGGCTGTCGGCGCGGCCGATGAAGAAGGCGGCATCGATCTTGTTGTTGAGCAGCTGCTCGTAGGCGTTGTTGCCGTTGAGTTCTTCCAGGGTGGAATTGTTGGTGGTGATGCCGTTTTCGGTGAGCAGGTCGTTGGCGACGATGCGCAGGCCGCTGCCAGGCAGTCCCAGCGAGATACGCTTGCCGCGCAGTTGCGACAGCCTGTCGTAGGTGGCATTGCCTTGGTAAAAGACCCAGATCGGCTCATACGAAATCGCCGCGATGGTCTGGATGCCGGGCGCCTGCTCGCCGTTGCCGGTGCCGGACTGGATGAAGCCGACCTGGAATTCGCTGTCGTCTTCGCGCAGGCGCTGGAAGTTTTCCACCGAGCCGGACGAGGTGCGGATATCGAGCGTGATGCCGTCGCGCTTGAGGATTTGCGCATAGCGTTGCGCGTAGTTGTGATAGATGCCGCCTTCTGCGCCGGCGGTCATCACGATCTTGCCCTGGGTGGCCGGCTTGAGCATGGCCAGCACGATCCAGCAGACAGCCAGCAGCACCAGAGAGCCGATCAGCATCAGGCGGCGCAGCCGTTGCGGCGTCATCGGCGGCTTTTGAATCCGGTGCAGCGGAAGAGGAGTCTTGGACATTGGTCGCTGCTATTTTTACTTGTTGGCGCTCAAAATTTGTTAAGCGCTGCTTTTGTCGCCGGCTTACCTTTGCTGTCAATTCCCTGACGGCGTCCCTCTAAGCCGGTTCTGCGTGTTCCACCATCAACTGTACCTTGGTTGTGCCGTTATATTCGTTGGCATCCAGTCTAAATGCAACCCTTGCGTAATCGGGAAGCGCATCCGTGTTGCCAAACCAGATTGCGTCGTATTTCTGGCCGTTCTTTTCGAGCAGCAGTTTCAGGTGCTTTTCCTTGAGGATGCGCTGGCTCAGCACGCGGAAGCGATCGCAGAACACCGGTGGGGCAAAACCTTGTCCCCACACCTGGTCGTCCATCAGGCTGATGAAATTGACTGAATAATAGGCGTCCTCCAGCACGCCGTCGGTTTCGACCACGCGTTCGAGCTGGTTCTGGCTCAGCCAATCTTTACCTACTTCTTCAAACGCCTGGGCGAAGGCGTCGAAGGCTTCCGCGTGGATCGTCAGTCCGGCCGCCATCGCATGGCCGCCGAATTTGGTGATCACCGAAGGCGCATGCTTGGACACCAGATCCAGCGCGTCACGCAGGTGGAAACCGGCGATCGAGCGGCCGGAACCCTTGATCAGGCCTTCGTCGCCGGGCGCGAAGGTGATGGTCGGGCGGTAGAACTTGTCTTTCAGGCGCGAGGCCACGATGCCGATCACGCCCTGGTGCCAGGAGGCGTCGAACACGCTGATGGTGCGGCGGTCCTGCGGATTGAAATCGTCCAGCAGGTTCAACGCCGTATCCTGCATGCCGGCTTCGATGTCGCGCCGTTCGCGGTTGATGGCGTCGAGCTGCTGGGCGATGGCCCAAGCGCGGCCTTCGTCGTCGGTGGTCAGACATTCGATGCCCAGCGCCATGTCGGCCAGGCGGCCGGCGGCATTGAGGCGCGGGCCGACCGCAAAGCCGAGGTCGAACGGCGTGGCGCGGCGCGCTTCACGGCCGGCGGCGCGGAATAGCGCGGCGATGCCGGGATGCATGCGGCCCGCGCGCATGCGTTTCAGTCCCTGCGCCACCAGGATGCGGTTGTTGGCGTCGAGCTTGACGACGTCGGCAACCGTGCCCAATGCCACCAGGTCGAGCAGCGCATCGAGCTTGGGCTGGGTCTGGGCGTCGAAAATGCCGCGCTTGCGCATCTCGGCGCGCAGCGCCAACAGAACGTAGAACATGACGCCGACGCCGGCCAGGTTCTTGCTCGGGAACCCGCAGGACGGTTGGTTCGGATTCACGATCACGCGCGCGTCCGGCAGGCTGTCGCCGGGCAAGTGGTGGTCGGTGACGACGACGTCGATGCCGCGCGCCTTGGCCGCGGCGACGCCGTCGATGCTGGCGATGCCGTTGTCGACGGTGACGATGATGTCGGGCGATTTTTCGCGGATGGTCAGTTCGACGATTTCCGGCGTCAGGCCGTAGCCGTACTCGAAACGGTTCGGCACGATGTAGTCGACTTGTGCGCCGAGGCTGCGCAGGCCGCGCAAGCCCACCGCACAGGCGGTGGCGCCGTCGCAGTCGTAGTCGGCGACGATGACCATCTTTTTCCCGGCGGCAATGGCGTCGGCCAGATAGATCGCCGCCGCGTCGATATGCAACAGGCCGGACGGCGCAATCAGTGCGCCCAGTTCGCTCGACAAGTCCTTGGCGTTGAGCAGACCGCGCGCAGCATAGACGCGCGCCAGCACCGGATGGATGCCGCTGTGGATCAGGCTGTCGACGTCGCGCGGGTCGTAACTGCGGGTGGCAATGCGGATCATGGCGTCAATCTCATGCTGCAAGTTTTGCCAGCGAAGGCTTGGTCCAGAACCTGCGCAGCGACGAGGGAGTGACCGTCACGTGCTGCAGTTTGTCCTGGCCGGTGAAGACCAGCGACAAGGTGGCGAGGCGCTTGCTGCGTACGGCTTGCAGCAGCGGCGCGAACCACTGGTTGTCGAGCGCCTCCATGCGTTGCAGCCAGAAGCCCCATTCATCGGTCAGGCCCGGTTCCAGCAAATCGCTCAGCAGCAGCAAGCCGTGTTCGCCGGGCGCAGCCAGCACGCCTTCGGGTGCGGCGCTGTGCTGCGCGGTTGCGGTGAGCGCCTGCGGCCAGCCGCTCAGGTTGAAGCTGGCCTGATAGATCGTCGTCGGGATGGTCGAGGCAGCAGCGGCGCCGCCCCAGATCCAGAGCGAGTTGACCGGCTTCTTGCCGAACATTTCGCGCTCATCGTTGATTGATTCGGAGAACCACTGCATCTGTACTTCGTTCTGCAGCTTGCGCCAGGCCAGTTCGCCCGGGCCTTCCGGCATCCAGATGTCGATGTTGCGGCCGCTGGCGGCTTGCGGCGACGAGGTGCGCAGGCCGGCCCAGTCGTCGGCGCGCAGCAGCCAGGTGGCAGGGTCGACGTAGACCAGCGTGCGGCCGATTTCTTCGAACAGCGGCAGTGCGGAGTTGAACAGGCGGCGCGATTCGGCTTCTTCGAGGTCCAACTGGCCGATGTCGGTCAGCACCAGATGGTCGCGTGCGACGTGGATGTGCGCCGGTTGCACGATGAACCAGTGGCCTTCGGCAGGCGTGGGCGGGTGGACGCGATTGCGCAGTACGGCGGCGGATACCGCCGGGCTGTTGCCGCGCTCATCCTGCTGCGGCGCGCCGGGTGCGGATGCGGCCAGGTTAAAGCGTTCGGCCAGCCAGTGCTCATGCGGTAATGCACGGGAAAACGGATCGAGACGTTGCAGAGGCGCGGCAGTCTTGCTGCGCGCCAACAGCATGGCCAGCGCGGGAGCCTTGCATTCGCGCACCAGATCGCGCGCCATTTCGGCTTGCGGCAGCCCGAAAGGGAGAAGTATGTCGAGATGATTCATGCCGCGATTGTAGGCGAAAATCAAGCTTCTGGCCTAAAACCCCCTATGGAAGCGGCTTGTCGGCGTATGTCGAAACCGTAAAAAAACGTGGCCGCCAAAACTTCGCAGACGTTTCAAGGTCTCATCCGGCGTCTGCCCTAACTGTCCCGGGCCCAATGGGACAGTGAAAGATGACGGAGAGTGTGGCAAACTGGCGCATTGTCGTCCGGCATCGTTTCCAGAAAAGAGAGTCAAGGTTTGAGTCTGATAAAAAATTTACCGTTCGAATGGCTGGTCGGCATTCGTTATACACGGGCCGGCAAACGCAGCGGCCGCAATAGTTTCATCTCCTTCATTTCCCTGATTTCCATGGCCGGCATCGGCCTCGGCGTAGCGGCGCTGATCGTGGTGCTGTCGGTAATGAACGGCTTCCAGAAGGAAGTGCGCGACCGCATGTTGTCGGTGCTCTCGCACATCGAAGTGTTCGACGCATCCGGCGCCATGCCGGACTGGCAGGCTGTGGCCAAGCAGACTTTCCAGAACAAGGAAGTCATCGGCGCGGCGCCGTACGTGGCGGCGCAGGCGATGATGACGCGCGACGACAATGTGCGCGGCGTGGTGATTCGCGGCGTGTTGCCAAGCGAAGAACCCAAGGTCTCCGACGTCGCCGGCCAGGTAAAACAAGGCAAGTTTTCCGACCTCAAGCCCGGAGAGTTCAACATCGTGCTGGGCGGCGAGCTGGCGCGCAGCCTGCACGTGACGCTGGGCGACAAGGTCACGCTGATTGCGCCGCAAGGGCAGGTGACGCCGGCGGGCGTGCTGCCGCGGCTGAAGCAATTTACGGTGGTGGGGATTTTCGAGGCTGGACATTACGAGTTCGACTCCTCGCTGGCCTTCATCCAGATCGAAGATGCAGAGAGGCTGTTCCGTCTTGACGCGCCGTCCGGCGTGCGCCTGCGCATCAAGGACATGCTGCAGGCGCCGCAGGTGACGCAGGAATTGTCGACGCAGCTGACCGGTAACCTCTACCTGCGCGACTGGTCGCAACAGAACAGCAACTGGTTCGCCGCGGTGAAGACTGAGAAGCGCATGATGTTCATCATCCTGACGCTGATCATCGCCGTGGCGGCGTTCAACCTGGTGTCGACGCTGGTGATGACCGTAACCGACAAGCAGGCCGACATCGCGATCCTGCGCACGCTGGGTGCGTCGCCCGGATCGATCATGAAGATCTTCGTGATCCAGGGGGCGCTGGTGGGCCTGATCGGCACCGCGCTTGGCGTGGCGTTCGGCGTGGTGGTGGCGCTCAATATCGACGTCATCGTGCCGGCCATCGAGCGACTGCTGCACGTGCAATTCCTGCCCAAGAGCATTTACGTGATTTCCGAATTGCCGTCCGACCTGATCTGGTCCGATGTATGGACCATCGGCGGGGTGGCGGTGGTGCTGGCCTTCCTAGCGACGCTGTACCCGAGCTGGGCTGCCGCGCGCGTGAAACCGGCGGAGGCGCTGCGCTATGAATAATCCAACGAACAACAACATGAATCAACAAGACCAGGCAGTGCTGTCCTGCCGCGGGCTGGGCAAGACCTTCACGCAAGGAAAATATTCGGTCAAGGTGCTCAACGGCATCGACATCGATGTCACACCAGGCGAGCAGGTCGCGATTGTCGGTGCGTCCGGTTCGGGCAAGTCGACGCTGCTGCATTTGCTGGGCGGACTCGATACGCCTACTGCCGGCAGCGTCACCTTGCAGGGCAAGGACTTCGCCAATCTGGGTGAAACTGCACGCGGCGATTTGCGCAATGCGGCGCTCGGTTTCGTCTACCAGTTCCATCACTTGCTGCCGGAGTTTTCGGCGCTCGACAACGTCGCCATGCCGCTCATGATCCGTCGCGTCAAACGCGACCAGGCGCAGGAGCAGGCGCGCAAGATCCTGGCCCGCGTCGGCCTGGAAAATCGCGTGCGCCACGTACCGGGCGAGCTGTCCGGCGGCGAACGCCAGCGTGTCGCGCTGGCGCGTGCGCTGGTCACCAATCCGGCCTGCGTGCTGGCCGACGAGCCGACCGGCAACCTCGACCGCAGCACCGCAGACAAGACCTTTGAACTGATGATCGAACTGTCGCAAACGCTGGGCACGGCGTTCGTCATCGTCACCCACGACATCGAACTGGCGCGTCGCTGCGGGCGGGTGCTGCGCTTGTCGGAGAATGGTCTGCAAACCTTCGAATAAGAGATCGGCATGAACAATAAAAATATCCGGGGAATGGTTGTGGCGGCAATGCTGATGACCGGCACGCTGGCGCAGGCCAAAGACGCGTTGCGGGTGCAGGTGCCTGCGGCTTTTGCGGAGCAGACGCCGATCGAGCCGCGCGTCAAGGAAGAGTGCGCGGTGGATTCCGTGTTGGGCAATCATGTATTTCAAAAGATTGCTGACAAATATCCGGGTACCCTGCAAGTCAGCGATCCCGCCAAGATGGAAAAGGGACGGGTCTTGAAGCTGACCATCCTGAGCGTGCAGGGTATCGGCGGCGGTGGCTGGACCGGTGCCAAGGCGGTGACGGTGCGCGCCGATTTGTTGCAGGATGGTGAAGTGGTGCAGACCGCCGTAAAGCGGGAGCATTCGCGCGGCGGCATGTTGGGCGGAATGCGCGGCACCTGCTCCATTCTGGAAATTGTTGCAGAATCGCTGGGGCGCCAGTTCGCGACCTGGCTGGTCAAGCTGGACGCCGCGTCTCCTGTGCCGGCTGCGCCGGCACCGCCGGCGTTGGGAGCTGCGGCGCCACCGGCGGACCAGACCAATGATCAGGCTGAGCCATAATCTCCACATATCGGCAAAGGCTCACGAGGCTTTTGTCATGATCCCGTTTAAATTACTTACAAGAGCATCATCATGAACACACGTCAATGGCTTGAACAATTGGTGGCTTTCGATACCACCAGCCGCAATTCCAATCTCGAACTGATCACCTCGGTGCGCGACAGTTTGCAGGCGCAGGGCATCACGCCGTGGTTCGCGCACAATAAGGAGCGCACCAAGGCCAACCTGTTCGCCACGCTGCCGGCCACGGAAGGGCCGGAAGCCGGCACGATCCAGGGCGGCATCGTGCTGTCCGGGCACACCGACGTGGTGCCGGTCGACGGTCAGAAGTGGGACAGCGATCCGTTTACGCTGACCGAACGCGACGGCTTGCTGTACGGCCGCGGCAGCTGCGACATGAAGGGCTACATCGCCGCCTCGCTGGCGCTGGTGCCGGAGTTCCTGGCGATGCCGCGCAGCAAGCCGCTGCATCTGGCGTTTTCCTATGATGAAGAGATCGGCTGCGCCGGCGCGCCGAGCATGCTGGCCGAATTGCAGGAACGCGGCATTCGTCCGGACAGCTGTGTCGTCGGTGAACCGACCAACATGCAGGTGGTGGTGGCGCACAAGGGCATCAATGCCTTCACTTGCCGCGTGCACGGCAAGTCGGCGCATTCCTCGCTCACGCCACAGGGCTGCAACGCGATCGAATACGCGGCGCGCCTGATTTGCGCGATCCGCGACTTTGCCGACGCTTACAAGGTCAACGGTCCGTACGACACGCTGTACGACGTGCCGTTTTCGACCATGACCACCAACCAGATCCGCGGTGGCATCGCGATCAACACCATCCCTGACCTGTGCGAATTCACCTATGAATTCCGCAATCTGCCGGGTATGTCGCCGGACAAGATTCAGGCCCAGGTCACGCAATATGTGCGCGATCATTTGCTGCCGAAAATGCAGGCCGAATATCCGGACGCCAAGATCGACATCGGCATCATCGCGGCCAGCCCGGCGCTGGAAACCGCCGAGCAGGAAGCCATCACGGCGCTGGTGCGCGCTTTGACCGAAGACAACGAAAAGCGCAAGGTCGCCTACGCCACCGAAGCGGGGTTGTTCCAGCAAATCGGCATCCCGACCATTGTGTGCGGTCCCGGCGACATCATCCAGGCGCATAAACCGAACGAGTTCGTGGCGATCGCGCAATTGCAGCGCTGCGAAGATTTCCTGCGCAAGCTGGGGCGTTCGCTGCAAGCAGCCTGACGACCGCTGCGCGCTACCGCAGCATCATTCTGAATCGCCGCCATCATGTGGATCACGTATGTGGATTGATACGCACTGCCATCTCGATGCCGGCGAGTTTGCCGGTGAAGAGCTCGCCGTCGCCGATGGCGCGGCCGGGCAGGGCGTAGGCATGATCGTGGTGCCGGCGGTGGCGCCGTTCAATTTCGACGCTGTCGCGCGGCTGGCGCAGCAACGCGGCAATTGCGTGTATGCGCTGGGCATCCATCCCTTGTACATCCCCAACTGCGACGAGAGCGATTTGCTGGTCTTGCGCAATGCGATTGAGGCCGCGCTCAGTGACAAGCGTTTTGTCGCCATCGGCGAAATCGGCCTGGACTTCTTTGTCCCCGCGCTGAAAGAACCTGCCATGCGCGAGAAGCAGGAATACTTCTACAGCGAGCAGCTCAAGCTGGCGCGCGAGTTCGATTTGCCGGTGCTGCTGCACGTACGCCGCTCGCAAGACATCATCCTCAAATACCTGCGCCGCATCGCTGTACCGGGCGGCATCGCGCACGCGTTCAATGGCAGCTTCCAGCAGGCCGAAACCTTCATCGGACTGGGTTTCAAACTGGGTTTCGGCGGCGCGATGACTTTCCCTCGTTCGTTGCAGATACGGCGGCTGGCTGCGGAGGTCTCGCTGGAGGCCGTCGTGCTGGAAACCGATGCGCCTGATATTTCGCCCGCGTGGCTGCATCCGCAGCGCAATACGCCGGACCAGATCCCGCGCATCGGCCAGGTGCTGGCCGAATTGCGCGGCATGGACATCGCCGACGTTGCTGCTGCGACCAGCGCCAATGCGCACGCGGTGCTGTCGCGCCTGGCTGCGGCGACATAAGCATGCGCAGCGCGATTCTCGGTTTCGCCGCAGGAATTGCCTTTTTGCAGATGCAGGCGCAACTGCTTCCTTTTGAATGGCAGATGGCCCTGTTGGCAGCGGCGGTGCTGCTGTTGCTGGCGTGCTGGTGGTTGCGCCATGCCGGCGTCCGCGCCGGGTGGCACGCCGTCCTGCGTATCGTGCTGTTCAATATGGCTGGACTTTGCGCCGGTTTCGCCTGGGGCGGCCTGATCGCGCAGTACCGGCTCGATGACGCCTTGCCGGCAGCATGGGAAGGCCATGACGTGGTGGTAGTCGGCACCATCGACAGCTTGCCGTATCGTTTCGAGCGCGGCGTGCGTTTCAATTTCAACGTCGAGAGAATCGCCCCGCAAAACGGCGGCAGACCGCCGGTGCCGCAGCGGATTGCCTTGTCCTGGTACAGCCCCGGCGCTTTCGGGCAGGCCGGCGGCGAGTCGGGGCAGGCGGCGCAGGCAGTTCCCGAGGTGCGTCCCGGAGAACGCTGGCAGTTCACGGTGCGCCTCAAGCGTCCGCACGGCAACGCCAATCCGCACGGTTTCGACTACGAAGTCTGGTTGCTTGAGCAGAATTTGCGGGCGACCGGTTCAGTGCGCCCCGATCAGCAATCTGCCTACAAGAGTCATCGCCTGCAGGAATTCGTCTGGACGCCCTCCAACGCCATCGAGCACGGTCGCGCCTGGCTGCGCGACCGCATCATGTCCGCGCTGCCGAAACAGAAATATGCCGGCGTCATCGTCGCGCTGGTGATCGGCGACCAACGCGCCATCGAGCAATCCGACTGGAGCATCTTCAACCGCACCGGCGTCGGCCATCTGGTGGCGATCTCGGGATTGCACATCACGCTGATCTCCGGCCTGTTCGGAGCGTTCTTCGGTTGGCTGTGGCGGCGCTCGTTCTTCACGCGGGCGCAATTGCCGCTGCTGTTGCCGGCACCCAAGGTGGCGGTGCTGGCTGGTTTGGCGGCGGCGCTGGTCTATGTGCTGCTGGCGGGATTCGGCGTGCCGGCGCAGCGCACGCTGTACATGCTGTGCGTGGTCGGGCTGGCGTACTGGACGGGACGGCTGACGCATATTTCCTACGTGATGTCGCTGGCGCTGGCGGTGGTGCTGCTGTTCGATCCGTGGGCCTTGCTGTGGCCGGGTTTCTGGTTGTCGTTCGGTGCGGTTGCGATCATCCTCTATGCCTCTGCCGGGCGCATCGGCGCAGACGTGTCGGCCGAGCCGCAGATACTGACGCCGGTGCAGCGCCGTCGCCGGCCTTCGCGCATTGCCAGGATCTGGCGTTCGTTGCGTGCGGGCGCTTATACACAGTATGTCGTTACGCTCGGCTTGTTGCCGTTGACGATGGTGTTGTTCGGTCAGTATTCGCTGCTCAGTCCTCTGGCCAATGCGGTGGCGATTCCCCTCATCACCATCGTGGTCGCGCCGCTGTCGCTGCTGGGCAGCATCTTGCCGCCACCCTTGTCGCAATGGTTGCTGCTGGCCGCGCACGCGGTACTGGAGTGGCTGGTGCAGTTGCTGGAATGGCTGGCCGGCCAGCCGTTTGCCGTGTGGCAGGCACCGTTGCCGCCGCTGTGGGTGTTTGCAGTGGCGCTGGGCGGGACCTTGCTGCTACTGGCGCCGCGTGGCTGGCCAGCGCGCTGGCTGGGACTATTCGGCTGGCTGCCGCTGATCTTCAATACGCCAGCGTGGCCGGAGCAGGGCCAGGTCCATGTGACGGCCTTCGACGTCGGGCAGGGCATGGCCTTGCTGGTGGAGACGCCGGGCCATAGGCTGCTGTACGACACCGGTCCGTATTATTCGCCGGAATCCGACGGCGCCAATCGCGTGATCGTGCCGTATCTGCGCGCACGCGGCATCGATCATCTCGACGCGGTAGTGATTTCGCATAACGACAACGACCATTCCGGCGGCGCGTTGTCGCTGTTCAAGGACATTGCCGTTGATCGCGTGTATTCCTCGCTGGCGCCGGCCAGCGCGATCGTCCGGGCCGCGCCCGATCACAGGCGCTGCCAGGCTGGGCAGCATTGGCGCTGGGACGGCGTGGCGTTCGACATGCTGTATCCCGCGCCGGTCAGTTACGACAGCGACAAGTGGAAGCCCAACGCGCGCAGTTGCGTGCTGAAAGTCAGTCTGGGCAAGCGGGCGATCCTGCTGCCCGGCGACATCGAGGCGGTGCAGGAAGATGAGCTCGTCAACGGCGCCGACGCCGCCCGGCTGCGCGCCGACGTCCTGCTGGCGCCGCACCACGGCAGCGGCACGTCCTCGACGGAAGCTTTCCTGCAGGCGGTGCAGCCGAGCCTGGCCTTGTTCCAGGTCGGTTACCGCAATCGTTTCAATCATCCCAAGCCGGAAGTGTACGCACGCTACGGCAGCATGGGCATACGCGGCCTGCGTAACGACGAGGCGGGCGCCATCTCGCTGCAATTCGACAAGGCGGACGACAAGATCCGCGTGCAGGAATATCGTCGCGAACATGCGCGTTACTGGTACGGAAAATAGCGGAAAAAAAGCACGCCGAACAGCGAAAAAGCACGCCGGAAAAGGCTGACGCCGCGCGTTAATTGCCAGATAATCCGGCAATCAATACGTCCATCCGATCCCATGAACAATCAGCCGACCTTGCCGATTCTGCATTTCGCCCACGCCAACAGCTATCCGGCCGGGACCTACGGCATGTTCTTCGACCAGTTGCGTGCGCACTACGACGTGCGCGCCTTGCCCATGCATGCGCACAATCCGCGTTATCCGGTTGACGACGGCTGGCGCAAGCTCGGCAAGGAGCTGGGGGAGGAGCTGGCGCAGCGTTACAGCGAGCCCGTGATTCTGGTCGGTCACTCCATGGGCGGCATCCTGAGTCTGCTGGCAGGGCGCAAGCGGCCCGACCTGGTGCGCTGCGTGGTCTTGCTGGATTCGCCGATCGTAGCGGGCTGGCGCGCCTCTGCGCTGCGCCTGGTCAAGCTGCTGCGTATCGAAAGCAAACATTCGCCGTCGGTGGCGTCGAGCCGCCGCCGCAACGCCTGGCCGGACATGGAAGCGGCTTATCAGCACTACGCCGCCAAGGCCTTGTTCGCTGCCTGGCCCGAGCGCGTGCTGCGCGACTATGTCGCCCATGGCGTCGAGCCGGAGCCGTCCGGCGGCGTCAAGCTGCGCTTCACGCGCGAAACCGAAACCGCGGTCTACCGCACCATCCCGCATCACCTCGGGGCGTTGACGCGAAGGCAATATCCTGTGCCGGTCGGCTTCGTCGGCGGCGTCGATTCGGTCGAATGCCGGCTGGCCGGACTGGACGCCACCAAGAGACTGGTGGGCAAGCATTTCAGGCAGATTCCGGGCGGTCATCTGTTCCCGATGGAAGCGCCCGAAGCGGCGGCACAGGCGACCCATGAAATGATACGGGGCTTGCTTGCAGGGAAATAAGTCGCGCCGGATTCCTGCCGGAAATCTGGCGTTTCCGCAAAAGAGGGGGATGAAAAGCGGTCGGTTTGGGGTATAATTCGAATTTCCCGCACGTGCCGTTCGGCACCTTCTTTGTAATGACCAAGTTTGTATTTGTCACTGGCGGCGTCGTGTCTTCCCTGGGTAAAGGGATTGCCGCCGCATCTCTCGCTGCGATCCTCGAATCGCGCGGCCTCCGAGTCACCCTTCTTAAGCTCGATCCCTACATCAACGTTGATCCGGGAACGATGAGCCCATTCCAGCACGGCGAAGTCTTCGTCACCGACGATGGCGCTGAAACCGATCTGGATCTCGGCCACTACGAGCGTTTCATCACAGCCAAGATGAAGAAGGTGAATAACTTCACCACCGGCCAGATTTATGAGTCCGTGATCCGCAAGGAACGCCGCGGCGAGTATCTGGGCAAGACCGTTCAGGTCATCCCGCATATCACCAACGAAATCCAGGACTTCATCCACCGCGGCGCCGAAGGCTATGACGTTGCGCTGGTCGAAATCGGCGGCACCGTCGGCGATATCGAATCCCTGCCGTTCCTCGAGGCAGCGCGTCAGCTGAGCCTGCGCGCCGGCCGCAACGCCGCCGCCTTCGTGCATCTGACGCTGGTGCCGTTCCTGGCCTCGGCCGGTGAACTCAAGACCAAGCCGACCCAGCACAGCGTGCAAAAGCTGCGCGAAATCGGTATTTCGCCCGATGCATTGCTGTGCCGCGCCGACCGTCGCATTCCCGACGACGAACGCGACAAGATTTCGCTGTTCTCCAACGTCGTGGTCGACGCCGTGATTTCGGTGTGGGATGCAGATAGCATCTATAAGATTCCGCAGATGTTGCACGACCAGGGATTGGATAACATCATCTGCGAAAAACTCGGCCTGTCGCCGAGCCCGGCGGATCTGTCGATGTGGGACAAGCTGATCCACGCGCAAGAAAATCCGTCGCACGAAGTTACCATCGGCATGGTCGGCAAATATGTCGACCTGACCGAATCGTACAAGTCACTGACCGAAGCGCTGCGCCACGCCGGCATCCATACCGGCAGCCGCGTCAACATCGAATACCTGGATTCGGAAGAGATCGAAACCTCCGGCACCGCCGCATTGGCAAAGTACGATGCGATCCTGGTCCCGGGCGGCTTCGGCAAGCGCGGCGTGGAAGGCAAGATCGCCGCGGCGAAGTTTGCGCGCGAACACAAGGTGCCTTACCTTGGCATCTGCCTCGGTATGCAAGTCGCGCTGCTGGAATATGCACGCAACAAGGCCGGCCTGGCGCAAGCCAATTCGACCGAGTTCGATCCGGAAACCGAGCAGCCGGTAGTGGCGCTGATCGACGAATGGCAAAACCATGACGGCAAGGTCGAGAAGCGCGACGCCAATTCGGATCTGGGCGGCACCATGCGTCTGGGCGCGCAAACCTGCGACGTCAAGCCGGGTACCTTGGCTTCCGAGATTTACGGCGCCAAGGTGACCGAGCGTCATCGCCATCGCTACGAAGCGAACAATTTTTACCTGTCCCGCGTGGAAGATGCGGGCCTGATCGTGTCGGCGCGTACGCCGACCGAAGATCTGTGCGAGATCATGGAACTGCCGCGCACCGGCGGTGAGAATGCGCACCCGTGGTATCTGGGCGTGCAGTATCACCCTGAGTTCAAGTCGACGCCGCGCGACGGCCATCCCCTGTTCATTTCGTACATCAAGGCAGCGCTGGCGCACCATGATGCGACGGCAGCAAGCAAAGGAAAAGCATGAAACTGTGCGGTTTTGACATCGGCCTCGATCAGCCGTTTTTCCTGATCGCCGGCACCTGCGTGATCGAATCGGAGCAAATGGCGCTGGACACTGCCGGCACCTTGAAAGAGATCACGTCCGAGCTGGGCATCCCGTTCATCTACAAGTCGTCCTTCGACAAGGCCAACCGCTCATCCGGTTCCTCGTTCCGCGGCCTGGGCATGGAAAAGGGCCTGGAAATCCTGGCCAAGGTCAAGAAACAGATCGGCGTGCCGGTGCTGACCGACATCCACGAGATCGACGAAATCAAGCCGGTATCGGAAGTGGTCGACGTCCTGCAGACGCCGGCCTTCCTGTGCCGTCAGACCGACTTCATCCGCGCTTGCGCCCAGTCTGGCAAGCCGGTCAATATCAAGAAGGGCCAGTTCCTGGCGCCGCACGACATGATCAATGTGATCGCCAAGGCGCGCGCGGCGGCCAAGGAAGCTGGCCTGCCGGAAGACAACTTCATGGCATGCGAACGCGGCGTGTCCTTCGGCTACAACAATCTGGTGTCCGACATGCGCAGCCTCGCGATCATGCGCGAGACCGGCGCGCCGGTGGTATTCGACGCCACTCACTCGGTGCAGCTTCCGGGCGGACAGGGCACGTCTTCGGGCGGCCAGCGTGAATTTGTACCCGTACTCGCCCGCGCGGCGATTGCGGTCGGTATTGCCGGCGTGTTTATGGAAACACATCCGAATCCGGCGGAGGCCAAATCCGATGGCCCCAACGCTGTTCCATTGGCTCGTATCAAGGAGCTGCTGGGCACGATGATCGAACTGGATCGCATTGTGAAGAAGTCGGTTTTCCTGGAAAACGATTTTTCCTGAAACTGAACGGGCCGGGAGTTCATCCCGGCCCGGCTTCCGTCTATAAAAAATTTGCTTAAAACCTTGCTTGATGGAGATGTTTGAATGAGTGCAATCGTTGATATTATCGGCCGTGAAATTATCGACTCGCGCGGCAATCCTACTGTCGAATGCGATGTCCTGCTGGAGTCCGGCGTCCTGGGTCGTGCGGCAGTGCCGTCCGGCGCCTCGACCGGTTCTCGCGAAGCGATCGAACTGCGTGACGGCGACAAGAGCCGCTATTTCGGCAAAGGCGTGCTGCAAGCCTGCGAAAATATCAACACCGAGATCTCTGAAGCGATCATGGGTCTGGACGCCAACGAACAGGCTTTCCTGGACCGCACGCTGATCGACCTCGACGGCACCGAAAACAAGGCGCGCCTGGGCGCCAACGCCACGCTGGCCGTGTCGATGGCAGTCGCCAAGGCGGCGGCTGAAGAAGCCGGCCTGCCGCTGTACCGCTATTTCGGCGGCAGTGGTTCGATGCAGATGCCGGTGCCGATGATGAACGTCATCAACGGCGGCATGCATGCAGACAACAATCTCGATCTGCAAGAATTCATGATCATTCCGGTCGGCGCACCGAGCTTCCGTGAAGCGATCCGCTACGGCGCCGAAGTGTTCCACACCCTGAAGAAGATCCTGCACGCCAAGGGTCTGGCAACATCGGTTGGCGACGAAGGCGGCTTCGCACCAAACGTGGCCAGCCACGAAGCTGCGATCCAGCTGATCCTGCAAGCGATCGAAGAAGCAGGCTATGAGCCGGGCACGCAGATCGCCCTGGGTCTGGATTGCGCCGCTACCGAGTACTACAAGGACGGCAACTACCACCTGGCAGGCGAAAACATGGTGCTGACGCCGGCGCAAAAGACCGGCCTGCTGGCATCGTGGTGCGACAAGTATCCGATCATCAGCATCGAAGACGGCATGGCCGAAAACGACTGGGCCGGCTGGAAGCTGTTGACCGAAACGCTGGGCAAGAAGGTGCAGCTGGTCGGCGACGATCTGTTCGTCACCAACACCAAGATCCTGAAAGAAGGCATCGAGAAGAACATCGCCAACTCGATCCTGATCAAGATCAACCAGATCGGCACCCTGACCGAAACCTTCGCCGCCATCGAAATGGCCAAGCGCGCCGGTTATACCGCCGTGATCTCGCACCGTTCGGGTGAAACCGAAGACTCGACCATCGCCGACATCGCCGTCGGCACCAACGCGCTGCAGATCAAGACCGGCTCGATGTCGCGTTCGGACCGCATGGCCAAGTACAACCAGTTGTTGCGTATCGAGGAAGACCTCGGCGATATCGCCAGCTATCCCGGCCGTTCGGCTTTCTACAATCTGAAGTAAGCAAGATGTCCGGCAGCATTCGCCTGCCGGACAATCACCCGGCATTCTTCCAATGCGCCTGATCATTCTCTGCCTCACAGCGCTTCTGGTGCTGATCCAGTATCCGCTTTGGCTGGGCAAAGGCGGGTGGCTGCGGGTATGGGACCTGGACAAGCAAGTCCAGCAGGCACAGAAGAAGAATGACGAACTCAAGGCGCGCAACGCCAAGCTCGAATCCGAAGTGGAAGACCTCAAGCAGGGAACCGGTTCGGTCGAAGAACGTGCGCGTTACGAGCTCGGCATGATCAAGCAGAACGAAGTCTTCATCCAGATCCTCGACGGCAACGCCGCCAGCGTTTCAAGAACGCCGCAGCAACCCATGCCTGCGGCGCCCGTATCGTCTTCGGCTGCGCCAACCTCATCCCGATCTTCCCCGGTTTCACGCTAGGACCGGCTCGCCATGTCCCTCAACGACAGCCTGTCGCTGTTCGGTTTTGCCGGCCTCGTCACGACGCCGCTGGAACTGATCTCTTTCCTGCTGGCGATCATCACGGTCGCGCTCAATATTCGCCAGAATCACTGGGCCTGGCTGTTTTCCATTTTGTCTTCGGCCTTATACGGCGTGGTGTTCGTCGAGGCGCGCCTGTACGGCGACGCCGGCCTGCAATGCGTGTTCGTGGCGGTGTCGGTGTGGGGCTGGTATCAATGGCTGCGCGGCGGTGAGCAGCATTTGCCGCTCAAGGCGTCGACGCTGTCGCGCCGCGGCGTGCTGTGGTCGGGATTGGCGTGGCTGGCCGGCTTTGCCGTACTGTCGGTGTTCCTGCGTCGTTTCACCGATACCGACGTGCCGCACATGGATGGTTTCCTGACGGCGGGCAGCTTGGTGGGGCAATTCCTGCTGTCGCGCAAGAAAATTGAGAACTGGCTGGTCTGGATTGCGGTCGACGTGCTCTACGTCGGCCTGTATCTCTACAAGCACCTGACGCTGACCGCTATTCTGTACGGATTGTTCGTGCTGCTGGCGATCGCCGGCTGGCGCGCCTGGCGGCAGACGGCGCCGGCAGCGTCGTAAGTTTCACTCGGCCAGGATTACGCGGTTCTTGCCCGCGTTCTTGGCCTTGTACAGCGCCACGTCGGCGCGCTTGATCAGATCGGCCTGGGTTTCGCCTTGTGCGCGATAGGCGACGCCGGCGCTGAAGGTGATCAGCAAACGCTGCGTGTTGTGCATGAAAATACGCTTGGTCAGTTCGCGCTGCACACGGGTGATGATCTGCATCGCTTCGGCCGGCTCGGTTTCGGGCAGCAAGACCAAAAATTCTTCTCCACCGAAACGCGCAATCACGTCCAGCTTGCGCAGCGTTTCCTTGACCACGCTCACCAGATGCACCAGCACTTCGTCGCCGGTAGCATGACCGTGCGTGTCGTTGATGCGCTTGAAATCATCGAGGTCGAGCAGGGCGATGCACAGCGGGGCGCCCAGGCGATCGGCGTTGATGATTTCGCGCTCCAGCGATTCGTCCATGCCGCGGCGGTTGAGGCTGCCGGTCAACTGGTCTTCGCGCACCAGTTCGCCCATGTGCACCAGCTGCGACTCCAGCGCGGCGATGCGTGCCTCGGCTTTTTGCATTTCCTGGCGTGCATTGATCATCTCGTCGCGCGAGCGCAGCGCTTCGTCCTGGGCGTCCTTGGTCGCGTTCATGATGCCGTTGAGCACCGAGTTGAGGTCGCTGATGTCGGAGGCCTGGCTGATCTGCTGCGAAAAACTGGTGATGGTCTTGTGATAGTTGTCGGTCGTCGACACCATCGCGCTGAGGCGATCGACGAAAGTCAGCATCATGTTCTTGGCGGTGACCTTTTCTTCGCTCAGCGTGTTCTTGAGCAGGCCCTGCTTGAAGATGACCTCCTTCAAGGTCTTGGTGGCGTCGGCCAGCGAAGTCTTGCTGATCGGGCCGTTGATCAACTCCTGCACGGCGGTGATCTGGCTGCTCAGCCACGAGCCTTTTTCCAGCAGGCCGTGGATGTTCTCCAGCAGCAGTTGGAACAGCCGCATCAGCAATTCCTGTTGCAGGGCGATGTCTTCGCTCTTGAGCTCGATCTGGAAACTCATCTGCTTGAGGCGGCCGATGACTTCGTTCATGGCCTGCTCGGAGAACGCGGTCTTGAGATCGAGGCCGATCGATTTCGATTCGTTCGCCAGTTCCGGCGCTTCGATCAGCAGTGACGCCATATTGAAGATCAGTACACGCGCCAGCACTTCGCGCAGCATCTTTTCCTTCTTGCTGTCGCGTATGAATTCGCGTTCCAGATCGATCGGCACGAGTTGGCCGTGCGGGACCAGGTTGCGCGAGGGAAAATATTGTTCGACGAAATTGTCCAGCTCGTCGTTATAGTCCTTCCAGTCGCTGCCGTTGATCGCCATGGTCAGGCGCAGGCCGAGCTTGCCGATATCGCCCGGCTGCTGCGTCAGGTGCTGCGCGAACGCGGCGAGCACGCCTTCCGGCTTCAGGTCGCTCTTGGTGCCGACGATTTCTTCATAGGCTTCGCGATAAGCGTCGGGAGTAGGGGCAATGCGGCGGGTGGCGAGTTGCTGGAAGGCTTCTCGCGCGATATCGACGGGACTTTGAGCTGGCTTTTTTGACATGCCTGATGGACGGCTTCTTATTCAAACGGATTGCGACAAAGTCTCATGGTTCACCGGCGGATGATGTCGGATTAACATCCTGGCGCCGTGACGTTTCTTTACCTGTGTAAGGGCGCCTGAATGTCGTTTGATGGTTATTTCTTTACGACATTACAACGCGTAGGACGAGACCTGTCTTTTAACGCATTTTACCGTCTGGCGGTTTACACCGGCGGACCGGTTGCGCATTTATTCGACTAAGTTGTTTTTCAGCGCATAGTGCGTGAGCTCGGCGTTGTGGCGCAATTTCATTTTGGTGAGGACGCGCGAGCGATACATGCTGATAGTTTTGACCGAGAGCAATAATTCGGCGGCGATATCGCTGACGGTCTTGCCGGAAGCGATCATCACCATGGTCTGGTATTCACGGTCGGACAGGGTTTCATGCAATGGTGTTTCGTGGTCGAAGCCGATCTGGTTGGCCAACTCCTGCGCCAGCGAGGGGCTGATGTACTTGCGGCCCGCAGCGACCTGGCGGATCGCGTTGATCAATTCGGCCGGTGCCGCCTGTTTGTTCAGGAAGCCCGCTGCACCGGCCTTGAGGGCGCGGATGGCGTACTGGTCTTCGCGGTGGATGGACAGCATCAGCACTGGCAGCTTGGGGATTTCCTTCTTGATCTGTTTAAGGACGTCGATGCCGGTGCGATCCGGCAGGATGATGTCCAGCAGCAGCACGTCGCAGTTGCCCAGGCGCGTGAGTTTGATGGTTTCCAGCCCGTTCTCTGCATTGCCGACGACGATGATGTCCTTGGTGCCGCTGCAGATCTGCCGGAGGCCTTCGCGTACGATCGCATGATCGTCGGCGATTGCCACTTTGATGGCGGAACTGTTCTTTTTCGTTATTGGCATGGGCTGCTATCTGTCTCCGGGCTGAACGTGGCGTTATTCTATAAGGTTAGCGGCGGATAGGACAGGAAGCGTCAGTCGCAGTTGCGTCCCGCCGCTGTCACCTTGCAACACCTCCAGGGTCCCTCCGGCCAGTGCAGCGCGCTCGTGCATGCCGCGCAGGCCTGACGATTGCGGCCGCGTGCCGGCATCGTGCGACAGGCCGACGCCATCGTCGGCGATGATCAGCGTCAGTATCTTGCCGTCATGGCGCAGCGAGATGTCGACGTTGCGTGCCGATGCATGGCGGCCGGCGTTGTGCAGCGCTTCGCGCGCGATACGGTAGAGGCTGACGCTCTGGAACGCGTCGAGCAAGACCGGCGGCAGTTCGTCGCCGGGGACATCGACGTGCAAGCGATGCGGCACGCCGGTGTCGCGAGCAAAACTGCGCGCCAGCCATTCCAGCGCCGCTTGCAGGCCGAGGTCGAGCACGGCCGGATGCAAGTCGTCGATGATGTCGTGCATGGCGTCGAGCGCGCCGTCAATGAGACCGTCGGCGTGACGCGCCTGTTCGAGCAGGGTGGTGTCCTCCCGGGGCAGTTGCCCGCCAAGCCGGGCCAGCGCCATCTTGAGCGCGGTCAGGTGGCTGCCGAGTTCGTCGTGCAAATCTTTGGCAATGCGCCGGCGTTCGGCTTCCTTGATACGTTCGGCGGTCGGGTCCGGGCGGGCGGCAGGCGTGTCGCTCATGGTGCTGTAAGTAGGGAGGTGCAGGGAATCAAGCGGCAATCATAAGGCAGATGAAGCGCAAATCAGGAGATATTGGCGCATCAATGGCAATAAAACGGCGGTTACGTGATGCGCAAGCAGTGATTAATGCGTCTGCAAGCGAGTACGGGCGCGGTATGGAAGATTTTTGGCGTAAAGGCTTCCATTTCGCCCAAAAGCGGTGCTATAATCTCGTCTTTCGCGGCTGTAGCTCAGCTGGATAGAGTACTTGGCTACGAACCAAGGGGTCGTGGGTTCGATTCCTGCCAGCCGCACCAGATATAAAGGGTCCATCGCAAGATGGGCCCTTTTGTCTTTTCTGCTTCACAAAAGTCTGCTTTTCTTTGTCCCTCCAAGTCGCCGCCTCGGCCGATACAATTCCGACGAGTACAAAGCCCGGATTCCGCTGGGATTACCCTCTCTGTAACTGACGTCAAATCCTGTCGCTTTTGATGTTCAAGTTTTTAAATGGCGGCTCAGCTTGGTGCAAAATGTGCCTCATCCGGTGCCTCACCTTCAAACCTTCGCCGCCGATCAAGCTTTTTACGGGAGCCCAACATTGATGTATCTCTGGATCAAGGCATTTCACGTCGCTTCCATCGTGATCTGGATCGGTGGCATGCTGATCATGGCGCTGGTGCTGCAAACGTTACAAAAGACCTCGCCGGAGCGTTCTGCCGCCGAATTCCGCTTGCTGCAAGCGGTGCGCCGCTGGGACCAGCGCGTGACGTCGCCGGCGATGGGGCTGGCATGGGGGCTGGGTGTGGCGCTGGTGTATTTCGGCGGCTGGCACACGGCAGGCTGGTTGGTGGTGAAACTGGTGTTGGTGCTGTTGCTGTCGGCATTGCATGGCATTCAGTCGGGCTACCTGCGTCGCCTGGTGGATGCGCCCGAGCGGGAAGCGTCGGGGTTGCTGAAAAACTCCGGCGCGTTGACGATCGCGTCGGTTGCGATCATCGCGGCGATGGTGGTTGTGAAGCCATTTTGACGGAAGCAGGATTGTCATCTTGCAAAAACTGTTGCACTATTTAAAAATCCCTATATAATCGCGCCTCTTGCGGCTGTAGCTCAGCTGGATAGAGTACTTGGCTACGAACCAAGGGGTCGTGGGTTCGATTCCTGCCAGCCGCACCAAAATGAAAAGGGTCCGTCGAAAGACGGGCCCTTTTGTTTTTGACCTATTCCAGACTTCCAGACCGTGGAGCATTCATGAGCGCAACCAGCAAATTTCCCTACAAGGGACAGGCCGTCTATCCGCAAGTGGCGCTGCAGGACAACGGGCAATACGCCGCCTGCTTCGTCATCCGCGCGGGTTACGACGAGAGCGGGGAAGTCCGCTACGTGCGCGAACTGCCGACCACGGAATTTCCCAATGAAGACGACGCCGTCGCCTACATCCTCGATTTTTCAGCTGAATGGATTGATCAGAATCCGTTGTAAGCCACTGGTCCCTGCTTACGCGTTCAACACCAGTTCGCGTGACGATGACAGTTTGAAGGTATTCACCACAGTCACCAGCGAGCCGGCCTGATCCAGCAGCGATTGGGCCGCCGCCGTGGCTTCTTCCACCAGTGCGGCGTTGTGCTGCGTGACGTCGTCCATCTGCATGATGGCTTGGTTGACCTGCTCGATGCCGGTGCTTTGTTCCAGGCTGGCATTGCTGATGTCGGCGACGAAATCGCTGAGCGTCCTGATGCTGTCGACTACCTGGCCGATGGTGGCGCCGGCTTCCTCCACCAATGTCCTGCCTGACACGATCTTGCCGACCGAATCGTCGATCAGGCTCTTGATCTCCTTTGCTGCGCCGGCCGAGCGCTGTGCCAGTGCGCGCACTTCAGTGGCGACTACCGCAAAGCCACGGCCCTGTTCACCCGCGCGCGCAGCTTCCACCGCGGCATTCAGCGCGAGGATATTGGTCTGGAAGGCGATGCCGTTGATGACCGAAATGATGTCGACGATCTTGCGCGACGATTCGTTGATGGTTGCCATGGTTCCCACCATCTGATTGACCGCGTTGCCGCCGGCGATTGCCACCTGCGACGCCGAGGCGGCGAGCTGGTTGGCGTGCAGGGCGCTTTCGGCGTTTTTCTTCACGGCCGAGGTCAGCTGCTGCATGACCGAGGCGGTCTCTTGCAGCGAGCCCGCCTGGCGTTCGGTGCGCGACGACAGATTGAGATTGCCGACGGAAATTTCCTTCGATGCGGTGCCGATGGTTTCGGCCGATTGCTTGATGTGATCGACTGAACGGGCGAGGTTGGCCTGCATGGTTTTCATCGCATGCATGAGGCTGTTTTCATCGTTGTCGGCGAGGCGGATCGCTTCCGTCAGGTCGCCTGCGGCGATGCGGTCGGCGACACGCACGGCGTAGGCCGGTTCGCCCCCGAGCTGGCGCAGCAGACTGCGCGTGAGCACGATGGCGGAGGCGATGCCGAACAGCACGGCGGCGGCGCTCAGCGCCAGCAATGCCAGACGGCTGGAACGATACGTGGCGTCAATGCTGCCGGCGACGCCGTCGATGCCCTGGCGCTGCAGGCGCAGCAGTTTGTCGACCGAGGCCTGGTAGCGCACGGCGCTCGGCAGGTAGTTTTTCTCGAAGGCATTCTTGGCCTGGAACAGCTTGCCTTCAGCACGCAGCGCCAGGATGCTGTCGCCGGCTTCGTGGTAAGCCTTGCGATTGGTGTCGATGTCGGCGAACAGTTTTTGTTCTTCGGGTGTGCTCAGCAGGCGCTGCACCTTGGCTTGAAGCGCGGCGGCGTTCTTGGCCGCGTCGCTGGTCGCCGTTTCGAAATATCCCGCCAGGCCGAGGTCGGTGCTGCGCGCAATCGCGGTGGTGCGCGTGATCGAGGTGGAAATATTCGAATACCAGTCGCTGATCAATCGTTCCTTGGCCAGCGGCATCTGCATCATGGCGTTGGTTGCTTCGGCCACCGATTGCAGGCGCCAGATGCCCATTGCCGCGACGATCGCCATCATCAGCAACACCACCCCGAAGCCCGCGGCGAAGCGCGTCCCGACTTTCCAGTTCTTCATGCGTCTCTCGTTATTGTGTGCCGGCGGCGAGCCTGACTGACTGGCTGCGCCGGCGATATTGGATTGCCGAGGATGCTAGCACCGGAGAGTGATCCGGAATAATGAAAAATAACGGGAAAGCAATATCAAAAACGGAAAAAAGGTTTCCGTTTTGTCATGTCGACGGATTGAGTGCGCGAATCACCGCATCGTGGACGCCGCCTGCGGTGGCGACGATCGCTGAGGCACCCAGCGGGCTGTTGCCTTGCCAGTCGGTGATGCGGCCGCCGGCGCCTTCGATGATGGGGACGATGGCCATGATGTCCCAGATTTTCAGGACCGGATCGAGCATGATGTCGGCGCCCCCGGTGGCCAGCTGGAAGTAGCCATGGCAATCGCCCCAGCCGCGGTACAGGCGTGCATCGCGCGAAAGTGTTTCAAAGGCGGGGCCGTTGTGGTGGGTGAAGATGTCCCAGTGATCGGTGGCCAGCAGCATGGCGTCGCCGATCTTGGCGCAGGCACGCATGCCGACCGGCTTGCCGTTGAGCGTGGTGCCGTTGGTGGTGCCGATCAGCAGATGTTCCATCAACGGGCTGTGCAGTGCGCCGATGATCGGACGCCCCTGGTGCATCAGCGAAATCAGCGTGCCGAAAATATAGCAGTTGGAGACGAAGGCCTTGGTGCCGTCGATGGGATCGAGTACCCAACAGTAGTCGGCGTCTTGCTGATGGGCGCCGTGTTCTTCACCGATGATGCCGTGCTGTGGATAGCGCGCCATGATGGCGGTGCGCAAGGCCTGTTCGGTGTCGCGGTCGGCGGCGGTGACGGGGGATTGGTCGGACTTGGACTCGACCGCGACGCCACTGAGGTAATGGCTGCGGATGATGGCGCCGCTGATGGTGCAGAGCTCGCCGATGAACTCGCTGAATTCCAGCAGCTGTACGGCGTCGATGGATTTGGTAAACAGCGGGGCGGGCGGCAGAAAATCAGGCATGGCAGTGTCAGGAAAAATTCAGGCCTGTGCGCAGAGCACCAGGTAGCGTGAGAAATGGTCATAGTCAGGCGTCGCCAGGTCGGCCTCCTTGGCGAGATCGTCCCAGCGCCGCAGGCGAGTAGCGTCGACTGCATGCGGCATGGCGATGAAGTGTTCCGCCTGTTGCCGGTCGAAGACGCCGCCTTGCAGTTGCAGGCTGCGCACGGAGTCCGGCGACAAGGACGAAAAATAGGCCGGTTCGACCGCACACAGGTAGCGCTTGGCGTCGACGTGCAGGCGTATCGGCGCCAGCACGTCTTCACCAAAGACCGCGCGCAGGAACGGCAGGATGCGGTATTGATGCAGATCGTCGATGCCGCTGGCGGTCGGCGTGTCATGGATGTCGTAGCCGGCGGAAGCGTCTTCCAGCATGTGGCCGAGGTCGTGCAAAAGGGCAGCGGTGATCAGTGCCGGCGAGGCGTTTTCGCGCTCGGCCAGCATGGCGGTTTGCAGTGCATGTTCGAGTTGCGTCACAGGTTCGCCGGTGTATTGGGCGTGGCCGTGGCGGCGAAAGAGTAGTTCGATGTCGGAAATGGTCAGGGACATGGCGTCGATGGACGGTTCAGGGAGGGAGCTGGAAATAACCGGGTGTCATGCCGATATCATAGCGGCCGGAGCTTGCCGGATGATGACAATTCCATGACCGGACGCGAGACCGTCATCCGGCCTTGCGGGCAGGCCCCGGGCGGTCTCTGCAAGGCGCTCGTCAAGACTTGTTAATAACCGTAACAGTTTGTAATAGCGATAGGTATGGGATAAGTGTGGGTATATCTTACGAACTCCCCCCTCTAATTCATCCCCTGAATTAGATTTAACCCGCGCCGCAAGGTGCGGGTTTTTTATTTGCCGGCCGCTTTCCCATCGGCACTTCACCATCGCAAGCCGCTGACGAATTCCCTCTCGCAAAGGCACGCCTCTCCTCAGATGATGTTATACTTTAATGGTAATCATTATCATCTAACGCGTAGGAGAAAAATCATATGATCGGTATCAAGAAACTCGCAGTAGCCGCCGCCATGTTCGCAGCCTTCTCGGCTGCCAGCGCCGCCGAATATCCGATCGGCAAACCGCAGATTCAGAATGGCATGGAAGTCAGCGCGGTCTACCTGCAACCGATCAAGATGGAACCGGACGGCATGATGCGCAAGGCCGAAGAATCGGACGTCCATCTGGAAGCCGATATCCGCGCTGTCGCCAAGAACCCCAACGGCTTTGCCGAAGGCGACTGGATGCCTTACCTGGTCATCAAGTTCGAACTGACCAAGGCCGGTTCGACCAAGGTCATCAAGGGCGACATGATGCCGATGGTGGCCAGCGACGGCCCCCATTACGGCGACAACGTCAAGCTCGACGGTGCGGGCAAGTACAAGCTGAAGCTGACCATCTCGCCGCCGTCGGCCAACGCGCATGCTCACTTCGGCCGTCACGTCGATAAGGAAACCGGTGTCGGCGCCTGGTTCAAGCCGTTTGAGCTGACTTACGATTTCACCTTCGCCGGCGTTGGCAAGAAGGGCGGCTACTAATCAGCGCATGCGCTGTTTAGTGAGAGTGCATGCGCAGTTCATCGCGCATGCCGAATTGACCGGCCTTGCCTTGTGCGGGGCCATGTAGTTTGGGAGTACTGAATGTCCTTGCGTAAAACGCAATCGTCGCAACCTTCACGAATCTTCGCGACGCTGATCGGCTTGGCCTGTTCGTTGTCCGCCGCAACCGCGTTTGCATCGGATCTGCTGACGTTCAAGCTTGAAATGGCAGACGGCAAATTCAATCCTGCGCGCATCGAAGTTCCAGCCGGGCAGCGTATCAAGATTGAAATCCACAACGTCGGCAAAACCGCCGCCGAATTCGAAAGCGTGGAACTGCGCAAGGAAAAAGTCCTGGCGCCGGGTGCTCAGTCCTTCGTCGTGATCGCGCCCTTGCGTCCAGGCGAGTACAAGTTTTTTGACGATTTCCATCTGAACATGCCGCAAGGCGCCATCGTCGCCAAATAAACGGCGCGCATAGGTGATCGAGGTTCTCGGCAATATGCAATTGAAAGGGATGTAATGGGGCAGGTGCTATTTATTGTCTGGCGCGAAAGCGTCGAGGCCTTGCTGGTGGTCGGGATTCTCTATGCCTGGCTGAATAACGGCGATGCCGCCGCACGTCGCGGCCTGCCGTATCTGTGGGGCGGCGTGGTGGCAGGCATTGTGGCTGCGCTGGCATTGGGCGCCGCTTTGCTGGGTTTCAGCGAACTGCTGTCGGGCGACGCCCAAACCTATTTCCAGATCGGCATGGTATTGATCGCCGCAGTGCTGATCGTGCAAATGGTGTTCTGGATGCGCAAGCACGGTCGCACGCTCAAGAAAGACATGGAAAGCTCGCTGAAGGTCAATTATGAAACCGGCAACTGGTGGGGTGTCTTCCTGCTGGTGGCGCTCGCGATTGCACGCGAGGGCAGCGAAACGGCGGTGTTCCTTTACGGGATCGGCATGGGCCAGCAGGATGCCAGCCGCGGAGCGCTGATTTTTGCCGGTGTGCTCGGTTTCGGCCTGGCCTTCCTGACTTTCTACCTGCTGCAACTGGGCGGCAAGATTTTCTCTTGGCGCCGTTTCTTCCAGGTGACCGAAATCATTCTGTTGCTGCTGGCGGCCGGCTTGTTGCTGACCGGCGTCGAAAAGCTGCTGGACTTGTTGCTGGAGAGCTCGGACTGGTTCTCCTCGCTCGGTTTCGTCTCGACCTTGACTGCGCCCGTCTGGGACACCAGCTGGCTGCTGGATGATTCGAGCACGGCAGGTAGCCTGGTATCGACACTGACCGGCTATCGTGCCCGTCCAGCGTTGATGAGTGTTGCAATTTATGTCATATATTGGCTTGTGGTATCCTCCGCGCTCGGCAAGTCCAAATCTACCCAAGTTAACCGGCAGGCAGCATAAGGCGATATGAGCACCAGTACGCTTCCCAATACCCGTCTGGCACGAACGGGTGACTGGATGCGCCGCAATGGCGCATTGATCCGCGGTATCCAGTGGATCGTCGTACTGGTGTATGCCGTGCTCATCCTGGTTCCCATTTTCCTGCCGTTGCCGGACGAAACTGCGCATATCTGGTCCAATCTGACCCTGATTGCGCAGTTTTGTTTCTGGGGCATCTGGTGGCCGTTTGTACTGGTCAGCATGGTGTTGATGGGCCGCGTCTGGTGCGGCGTGTTGTGTCCCGAAGGCGCATTGACCGAATTCGCCAGCAAGTTCGGCAAAAACTGGGCGATCCCGCGCTGGATGCGCTGGGGCGGCTGGCCCTTCGTCGCGTTTGCGCTCACCACGATCTACGGCCAGATGGTCAGCGTCTATCAGTATCCCAAGGCGGTCTTGCTGGTGCTGGGCGGATCGACGCTGGGCGCCATGATCGTCGGCTACCTGTACGGACGCGAAAAGCGCGTCTGGTGCAAATACCTGTGCCCGGTCAACGGTGTATTCGGCCTGCTGGCCAAGCTGGCGCCATTCCATTACAAAGTCAATGAAGACGCCTGGCGCGCTTCCTACGACACCCACGGCAAGAAGACCATCGCGGTCAATTGCGCGCCGCTGGTTCCGTTGCGCAACATGAAGGGCGCTTCCGATTGCCATATGTGCGGTCGCTGCAGCGGCCATCGTGACGCCATTGCACTGACATGGCGCGCACCGACCGTCGAAATCGTCAAGGTCGGCCGCACCAGCAATAACCTGTGGGAAAGCTCACTGGTGCTGTACGGCCTGTTCGGCATCGCCATCGGCGCGTTCCACTGGAGCGCCAGCCCCTGGTTTGTCGAAGCCAAGCAATTCATCGCCACCTGGCTGATCGATCGCGACGTCATGTGGCCATTTGCGACCAACGCGCCATGGTGGCTGCTGACCAACTATCCGCAACAAAGCGATGTATTTTCCTGGCTTGACGGCGGACTGGTGGTGTCTTACATCCTGGCGACCGCCGCCGTGCTGGGCACTGCGCTGACCGCCTTGTTTGCTCTCAGCAATCTGGTGCTCGGACCATGGAGCCGTTCGCGTTTCAATCACCTGGTGCAGTCCGCCATTCCACTGGCCGGCTGCGGCGTGTTCGTCGGCTTGTCGGCCACCACCATCAGCCTGCTGCGCGCCGAACACTGGCCGGTCGACTGGGCCAACGACGTGCGCGCCGCCTTGCTGACGGTCATGACCTTGTGGAGCGTGCTGCTGGCCTGGAAGGTCATCGGCCAGCACGCCGAAGCGTTGCCGCGTCGCGTGCTCGCCATGCTGCCCGTGATCGGTGCGCTTGCGCTGGTCAACTACGCATGGCTGCTGATGTTCTGGATCTGGTAGTTTTCGCCACACCGCCTCTGTTCCGCCGCTTTGCAGGACTCGCGTAAAATAGCGGGTTTGGTCCGACAGGACCTCGTTTCCGGAACCAACCTGCAAAGATTCTTATGGCGCGCCCCCGTTTCCTTCCCGACAATCTCACGCTGATGCTGTTCGCGGTGGTCCTCACCGCCAGCTTTTTCCCCTGTACCGGCGTGGTCGCCGTCGGCTTCGACTGGCTGACCACTTTCATGATCGGCCTGCTGTTTTTCATGCACGGGGCCAAGCTGTCGCGCGAAGCGGTGATCGCTGGCATGGTGCATTGGCGTCTGCATGTGACGGTGCTGTTGTGCACCTTTGCCATCTTTCCCTTGCTCGGCCTGATCCTCAAGCCCGCCTTGCTGCTGGTGATCACACCGGATCTTTATCTCGGCATCCTGTTCCTGTGCGTGTTGCCGTCGACGGTGCAATCGTCGATTGCCTTCACATCGGTCGCACGCGGCAACGTGCCCGCCGCCATCTGCGCTGCGTCGGCCTCCAATTTGCTGGGCATCTTCCTGACGCCGCTCATGGTCGGCATCATCATCGTGGCGCATAGCGCTGAACACTCCTCGCTGGATTCCATCCTGAAGATCGTCTACCAATTGCTGTTGCCGTTCGTGGCCGGCCAGATCGCACGTCCCTGGATCGGCGCCTGGATGGACCGCAACAAGTCCTGGCTGCGCTGGGTGGACCAGAGCTCGGTCCTACTCGTGGTGTACGTTGCGTTCAGCGAAGCGGTCAATCAAGGTTTGTGGCGCCAGGTGCCGCCGGTCATGCTGGTCAGCCTGATCGTCATCAGCGCCTTGCTGCTGGCGGTCATCATGGCGATCACGACGTTCGGCAGCCGTCGTCTGGGCTTCAACAAGGAAGATGAAATCACCATCGTCTTTTGCGGCTCGAAAAAGAGCCTCGCCAGCGGCGTGCCGATGGCCAAGGTCCTGTTCGCCAGTCAAACGGTTGGCATGGTCTTGTTGCCGCTGATGCTGTTTCACCAGATCCAGTTGATGGTGTGCGCGATATTGGCGCAACGCTACCGCAATCGCCCGGAAGTCGCCGAGCCATCTGCGTGAGCAATCCTGTTCACCGCTTGCAAAGCCCGCCTTCGGCGGGCTTTTTTCATTGCTTGCGGCGATGGCGCGAGAAGAATGCCAGCATCAGCTTGCCGGCATCCGGTCCCTTTGCGTTGAAGGGCAGCGTCTCGTTCCCGCCGCTCCAAGCATGACCGAGGCGGGCGATGTGCACCGAGCGGACCAGCACTTTGGGGCCTGCTGCGAAATCGCGGATTGTCATCGTATTTTTTCGCGGGAATTGCTTTGACGTCCTGCCGAAGGCTTTCGTCACCGGCAGCGACGGCAGCAGGCCGGCTGCATGGTTGAGCAGCAGGAATTGTCCCGTCACCTGCAGTTGATTGACCGGGCGCACGATCTTGTCGTCGTCCCCGGTAATCAGGATCGCCGGCATGCGCGGAAAGTCAGGAGACCTGGCCAGCAGCTTTTCTATCGGAGCCAGGGCGTGGCTGCTGCCATGCTGCATGACGCCATACGCGCCGACAGCGTTGCGGCTGACGCCGAATACCGGGCCCGAATGCATGCCGACGGCTGCGATGAGTTGCGGGTGGGTGAGGGCCAGTATCTGCGCCATGGCCGCGCCGGCGGAGATGCCGCAGGCATAAATGCGACTGTGGTCGATGCCATGTTCTGCGACGATCTTGTCGATCATGTGCACGATCAACGCAATGTCGTTGCCGCCGCGCTGGGTGGCGGCGTCATACCATTTCCAGCACCGATTGGGATGCGCACGCAGCGACTGTTCCGGGTAGAGCACGGCGTAGCCCTTGGCTGCCGCCAGCTGATTCAGGCGTGTACCGGCAGCGAAATCGGCGGCATTCTGTTCGCATCCGTGCAGCATGACGATCAGCGGAATTGATGTGGCAGGCCCGCGAGCGCCGGATGGGAGGAACAAGCGATAGTGCATGCGACGCGCGGGCAGGGTGGCGCTGACGCAGGATGAACTGATCCACTCGCCGGCCGTAGTTTCGGTATGCACGGAAGGCTTCGGCAACACCGACTTGCGCGACGTCGCGGAGGCAATGCGCTTCGCCTTCGGCTTGGACAGTACTGCCTTGAGCACCTTGCCCGCTTGTTTCTGTTGCGCTTGACCGGCCTTTTTAAGGCCGCTCAGCCACATTCGGTTCAGCTTTTTGAACATGTCGATCCGTCAAGAGTGAGTGTCCGATGCGAGCGACACAAGGAAGACGGCAATAACGCAATAATGTTCAAACAAAATGCTGCGCTGCGTTAATCTGGAGGCTACACGGAACGAGGAGATGCCACATGGACCTGGTCTTACGCCACGCCACGCTGCCTGAAGGCGGTGAGCAAACGGATATTGCCATTGAAGCAGGTCGCATCGCGGCCATCGGCTCTGCGCTGAGTATAAAAGGCGCACAGGAAATTGATGTCGCCGGCGATCTGGTGACGCCGCCGTTCGTCGACGCCCATTTCCACATGGACGCTACGCTGAGCTACGGCCTGCCGCGCGTGAATGCTTCCGGCACGCTGCTGGAAGGCATTGCGCTGTGGGGCGAATTGAAACCGGAGCTGACGCAGCAGGCGCTGGTCGAACGCGCGCTGCAGTATTGCGACTGGGCGGTTGCGCGCGGCTTGCTGGCGATCCGTTCGCACGTTGATATTTGCGACGATCGCTTACTGGCGGTGGAGGCCTTGCTGCAAGTGAAGAAACAGGTCGCGCCTTATCTGGATTTGCAATTGGTGGCGTTTCCCCAGGACGGCCTGCTACGCAGTCCGACCGCCTTCGCCAATCTGAAGCGGGCGATCGCCATGGGCGTCGACGTGGTCGGCGGCATTCCCCATTTCGAGCGGACCATGGCCGACGGTGCGGAGTCGGTCAGGCTGCTATGCGAATTCGCCGCTGAAAAAGGCTTGCGCGTCGACATGCATTGCGATGAGTCCGACGACCCCATGTCACGCCACATCGAAACCCTGGCCTATCATGCGCAGCGTCTGGGTTTGCAGGGCAGGGTGGCCGGTTCGCACCTGACCTCGATGCATTCGATGGACAACTATTACGTCAGCAAATTGCTGCCGCTGATCCGTGAAGCCGGCGTAGCGGCAATCGCCAATCCTTTGATCAACATCACGTTGCAAGGTCGCCACGACACCTATCCGAAGCGACGCGGCATGACGCGTGTGCCGGAATTGCTGGCCGCCGGCGTTGACGTCGCCTTCGGTCACGATTGCGCGATGGACCCTTGGTACAGCCTGGGATCGGGGGACATGCTCGAAGTGGCGCACATGGGGCTGCATGTCGCGCAGATGACCGGTCAGGACGCGATGCGCAACTGTTTTCGCGCCGTGACGGAAACCCCGGCGCGTATTCTGGGATTAGAGGGATATGGCTTGCAGGTTGGCTGCCACGCCGACCTGGTGGTGCTGGACGCCGGCGATCCGATCGAAGCGATCCGCTTGCGCGCTGCGCGTCGCTTTGTGATTCGCCGCGGCGTCGTGATCAGCCAGGCGCCGCCGGCGCACGCGCGGCTCAATTTGCCGGGACGTCCGGCCGGCGTTGATTTCAGGCTGGCCAGGTAGGTTGCGTCAGATCGACAGCGACCGCCAGGCCGCCTGGCACTTTTCGAAATCATCCTGATGTTCCACTTCAGGGAAGCGGTGATAAATCGATACCAACGCAGATGACATCACTGAAAGCGCATCGGACAAGGTTGCGGGAAGATCTTCTTCGTCAGGACCGAATTTGAATCCTTGGACGGCGAGGGCGGAGTCGTCGTTGGCCTGACGCCTGAGTGCTCCGAGCGTGGCATGCACGGCGTTGACGGCACTGATGCGGCGCACGATGTTGTAGAGAGCAGAACTGCCGTAGGTCTCGGCCAGGACGTCCAGTCTGATGGGGGCATCCTCCAGGTTTTTGACGACAGGATAGTCTCTGTCGATTACGGCGATTCGATTCTCCAGGGTGGCGACATCCTCTTTGCTGAGGACCATATTGACCGGCGACTCATGCAGCCACGATAGCGCCAGTGTGCGTTCCTGATGCATTATCCCGAGGGTCAACGTGTTGCAGACCTCTTCGTCCCTGACGACGGCGGTCAGAATGATCGCAGTTTCCGCAGCAGAGCGGATCAGCGTGGCGGCGTCCGACAATAAGCCGCGTTCGCAGAGAATGACGGCGGATTGAAACGAGGTGAGCACGCGGCCGAACAGAGAGTCCCCGAATACTTCTTGCAGGTTGGAGGGATTGATGTTGATGTCGCGCAGCGCGCACATCCCGAGTTCATTGAAGGCTTCAGCTACAGCGAACTGGCAAGCGCCATTTTTACGGATGTTGGCGATCAGGACGGGGAGATGGGGTGACAAAAAACCATGTTTCTTCATTCTTGAATAATAATGAAAATAATTCAATCTTTGGGGTATGTCTTGCGTCAAGATGCGAATAGCACCAATGCCGCGGCAAAAAGCGGATGAATGCAGAAAAAATGCGAGAGCGAGGGAGGGCTGGCGAGAGTGATGGGGCGCTTCGTACGGCAGGCGGTTGCGTCGCGGCCGGCGATTCTCGTAAAAAGATTCGCGCAGGCGGCTTACTCGTGTCCGGATATGGGTTTGCTGCGCAAACAAAAATGGACCGCAAAAAATAAAAACGCCCGCAAAAGCGGGCGTTTGTATTCTGGCGGAGACGGAGGGATTCGCCTACGTTTCGCAGGCCGCTGAATCGCTTGCAAGCGATTCCCTTCGAATCCCTCATGTAAGCCGCGCAGGCGGCTTACTCGTGTCCGGATATGGGTTTGCTGCGCAAACAAAAATGGACCGCAAAATAAAAACGCCCGCAAAAGCGGGCGTTTGTATTCTGGCGGAGACGGAGGGATTCGAACCCTCGATACAGGTTTAAGCCCATATGCTTCCTTAGCAGGGAAGTGCCTTCGACCACTCGGCCACGTCTCCACGCTGGAGGCAGATGATGCGCTGCCTCAGCAAAGAAGCCCGCATAATATCTTTTCATGCGGATTTGGTCAATGAAACTCTGCTGTTTTGAATGGATTATTTTCCATTCGACGAGCTTCGATGACCGGTCGTATTACTTGCCGTTTTCCAGGTCGAACGCCTTGTGCAATGCGCGCACGGCCAGTTCCATGTATTTTTCGTCGATCAGGACCGAGATTTTGATTTCGGAGGTGGAGATCATCTGGATGTTGACGCCTTCTTCCGACAGCGTGCGGAACATCTGCGACGCGATGCCGACATGGCTGCGCATACCGACGCCGACCACGGACACTTTCGAGACCTTGGTGTCGCCGACGATGCTGGCGGCGCCGATGTGGGCCTTGACGCTGGCGTTCAGGACTTCAACGGCCTTGGCGTATTCGGCGCGCGGAACGGTGAAGGTGAAGTCGGTCTTGCCTTCGACGGACTGATTCTGGATGATCATGTCCACTTCGATGTTGGCATCGGCGATCGGGCCGAGGATCTGGTAGGCGATGCCTGGACGATCTGGTACGCCCAGCACGGTAATCTTGGCTTCGTCGCGGCTGAACGCGATGCCGGTAATGGTTGCTTGTTCCATCTTGGTGTCTTCCTCAAACGAAATCAGTGTGCCGGATTTGGTTTCTTCTTCCAGCGACATTAGGGGGTCGGTCAGCGACGACAGTACGCGCGTCGGCATTTTGTAGTTGCCGGCGAATTCCACGGAGCGGATCTGCAGGACCTTGGAGCCCAGCGACGCCATTTCGAGCATTTCTTCAAACGTCACGGTGTTCAGTCGGCGCGCTTCGCTGACCACGCGCGGGTCAGTGGTGTAGACGCCGTCGACGTCGGTATAGATCAGGCATTCGGCGGCTTTGATGGCAGCA
Organism: Herbaspirillum sp. NPDC101397; assembly: GCF_044767325.1. Classification (NCBI taxonomy): domain Bacteria; kingdom Pseudomonadati; phylum Pseudomonadota; class Betaproteobacteria; order Burkholderiales; family Oxalobacteraceae; genus Herbaspirillum; species Herbaspirillum sp. NPDC101397. The sequence goes on along the minus strand of NZ_JBIWNS010000001.1, from coordinate 887,476 downwards.
GCGACTGCCACGGCGGAGGTGTCCGAGCCGCCGCGTCCCAGCGTGGTGATGTTGCCGTCGGCATCCACGCCCTGGAAGCCGGTGATGATGACGATTTTGCCGGCGTTCAGGTCCTTGCGCACCTTGGCGTCGTCGATCGAGCGAATGCGCGCCTTGGTGAAGGCGGAATCGGTCTTGATCGGCACTTGCCAGCCGGCGTAGGAAACGGATTGTTTGCCGATCGCTTGCAGCGCCATGGCCAGCAGGGCGACGGAAACCTGTTCGCCGGTCGACGCCAGCATGTCCAGCTCGCGGGAATCGGGTTGGGCCATGATTTCCTTGGCCAGACCCAGCAAGCGGTTGGTTTCACCAGACATTGCGGAAGGAACGACAACGATCTGGTGGCCTGCGTCGTGCCACTTGGCAACGCGCTTGGCGACGTTCTTGATGCGCTCTGTCGAGCCCATCGAAGTGCCGCCGTATTTGTGAACGTATAAAGCCATAGGAAGTAGGTCTGAATTGCGTGACTGAGTGCTGCTATTGGGTGCTGCCTTTTGTTGCCGGGTCGCGAAAAACTGCGAAAAGACCGGAGGAAACAAACCCTCGACTTTACAGCGGGCAGCCCGAAATCACAAGCAAAAGCGGGTAAAAAGAGGGCTTTTCATGCGTTTTTCAGTCCATTTCTGGCTGCTTTTGCATGATTTGATGCGGAAGGGAGATGTGCGGAAGAGGTTGGACACGCCATCCACCATGGTGCTGCCGAACGGCAGGCCGACCAAGGTAGACGGTGGTTGCGGGCGCAGCCGCAATGGTACTTGCTGCTTGTAGTACGTAAAGCGCTCAGACAACACGCTCGGTAAAAACTTAAGCGCCGGTGTAGACGCTGCTATCGACGGCCGACTTCGATTGGCTGGCGACTTCGCTGCGGGACAGCGGGCTGCGCGCTTGAATCACGATAGGGTAGTTGTTGCCGTTGGTGATCAGGCCTTGTGCTTGTGCTTGTTGCAGTTCCGAAATGACTTCAGCGCGTGTCTTGGTCGACACGAACTTTGTTTCTGGTGGAAATGGCGATTCAGCCATGGCGGCGCCGGCAGCGGCAAAGAGGACGATAGCGGCAGTGATTTGCTTGGTGTTCATGGTAATTCTCCCAAAATGACAGTAAATGAAAATACACGTCGACGTGCGGGCAGTTGGCTTGTGGCTGCTTGCTCCCCATCGATGAAGCACAGTGTAGCCATTGCTTCGTGCGAGAAAAATAGGTCTAATGGCAATGCACTATTTCGAATAAAGAAACAATCGAGGGCTTGAAAATGGATCGTCTGCACTCAATGAAAGTGTTTGCGAAGGTGGTCGAGCAGGGTAGTTTCGTGCGGGCGGCGGAAATCATGTCGCTATCGAACGCCGTCGTGACGCGCTACATTGTCGACTTGGAGAATCATCTCGGCACGCGTTTGCTCAATCGCTCCACCCGCCGGCTGTCGCTGACGGAGTCGGGACAGGCGTTCCTGGAGCGGGTTCGCCATATTCTGCCGGAGATCGAGGAAGCCGAGGCCATCGTGGCGATGGCCACTAAAAAGCCGGGCGGTACGCTATCGCTGTATTCTCACGTCGGCTTCGGCCAGGGCCAGCTCGGCAAGCTGCTGGCGGAATATTCCGCCGCCTATCCGGAGGTGGTGCTCGACGTGTCGGTGTCGGAACGCGCCATGGACCTGGTTGAAGAAGGCATGGACATCGGTTTTTTCAGCAGCCTGCAAAAATTCGACGCCAGCATGGTGGTGCGCAAGGTCGGGGTGGCGGCAGTGGTGCTGTGCGCCTCACCGTCTTATCTGGAAAAGCATGGCGCGCCGCAGACCCCGGACGAGCTGAGCCGCCACGCCTGCCTCAACTTTTCCCACGAACATCTGCGCCACTATTGGCATGTGAAGACCGAAGAAGGTATCCGCGACATCCCGATCACCAGCCAGGTGGTGTCCAACAGTGCATTGCTGCTGCGCGATTTTGCACTGGCAGGGATGGGCATCACGATGCGTCCGTCATTTAGCCTGGGCGACGATCTGCGCTGCGGCAAGCTGCAACGCGTGCTGGCCGATTTTGACATGGGACAGGTTTCCGTGATGATGGCGTATCCGAGCCGGCGCCTGCTGTCGGCCAAGGTGCGCAGTTTTGTGGATTTCATCTCGGATCGGTTTCCGCATCCGGAAACCGATCCCTGGCTGTAGCCGGAGAGTTGAGTCAGGCGGCGTCGGAAAGGCTGTTGAGCCGTTTCTTGAGATCGCATTCCTGCCAGGCACGGCGTTGCTCCGTGCTGCCGGCCTCAAGCGCGAGTTCTTGCAGGCTGGTTTCGGACAGCGCCTGCAATAGCCGTTCGGCCTGACGCGTGTCGGGTTCCATGGGGCCGAAGAAGGCGACGGTGGAGCCGCGTTGCATGAGCAGCGTCGGGAAATTGTCGACGTCGAGGTCGCCCACCAGGTCGGCCTGGTCTTCGATGTCGATCCAGACGAAATGATGTTCCGGGCGGCGCTCGGCCCAGGCGGCGAAGTTGGCCGCGTAGTCGCGGCAACTGCCGCACCAGCCGGCGCACAGGCAGGCTACGACCCATTTGTCGCCGGCGAGGGCGGCAGCGAGTTCGTCGCGGTTGCTGGCGGAGAAGATCTGATAGGACATAAGGCGGCCTATTCTACTCCGGAAGCGAAAAACCGGCGCAAGCGGGGTGCAACTCCGTTATCCCTCAATAGTCGTTTCCCGACACGGGCGGGAAGGGCATGGCGCGGTAAAATAGCGGGATGTCTATCATTCTTGCCATCGAAACTTCCACCGAACTCGCCTCGGCAGCCCTGCTGCATGGAGACGAACTGATCTTCCGCGAATCGCTGGGCGTGCAGACCCACTCCGAAACCATTTTGCCGATGGTCCAGCAACTGCTGGCCCAGGCGGGGATTGCACTGTCGCGCTGCGACGCGATCGCTTTCGGTGTCGGGCCGGGCTCGTTCACCGGCGTGCGCACTGCATGCGGGGTAGTGCAAGGGCTGGCGTTCGGCAGCGATTTGCCGGTGGCGCCGGTGGTGACGCTGGAAGCGATGGCGCAAGCTGCGCTGGAAGCCACGCAGGGTGCAGCCGGCGACGTGCTGGCGGTGCTCGACGCGCGCATGGGCGAAGTCTACTGGGCGCAGTACCGCCACGGCGCGAGCGGCTGGCAAGTGGTGCTGGAACCGAGCTTGTCGTCGGCTGCCGCAGTCGTGCCACAGGGGCATGTGCAGGCTTGCGGCAACGGCTTGGCTGCATATGCGCAGGATTTTGGCGCGCAGCCGTTCGCGGCCGCCGCGCTGGTCCAGCTCATGCCTCACGCGGCGCAGGTGGCGACCTTGGGCCGGCGCATGCTGGAGCAAGGCAAGACTGTGCCGCTGCAGGACGCGCAACCGCTCTACCTGCGCAACAAGGTCGCGCTGACCACGGCCGAACGCCAGGTGCGCGATCTCGCCAAAGGTGCGGCGTGAACAACGAGGCTTTGCTGCACACGCTGGAGAGCAAGTTTGGCGGCCTGATATTTGCCGCCATGAAGGTCGACGACGTCGACGAGGTGGTGCAGCTTGAAGACAGCGTCTATCCACACCCGTGGACGCGCGGCAATTTTCTCGATTCGCTGTACAGCGGCTACCAGACGCTGACCATGCGCGATCGATCGGGACGCCTGCTGGGTTACTTCCTGGTCATGGAAGCGGTGGATGAAGCGCACTTGCTCAACATCAGCGTGGCCGAGGATGTGCAGGGCGAAGGTTTCGGCCATCTGCTGCTGGACTATGCCGTCGACCTGGCGCGCAAGCATCGGATGACGGTCATGCTGCTGGAAGTGCGCGTGTCGAACTTGCGTGCGCTGCACGTGTACCGGCGTTACGGTTTCGCGGAAATCGGACGTCGCAAGAATTACTATCCTGCCAATCAATCTACGCGCGAAGACGCGATCGTGATGAGCCTACCGCTATGAGTCAGAACACATTTGCCGCTTCGGCCCGGGTATTGGAAGAAATCGGCGTGGGGCCGGTCTGGGTCCGGCGTCACCTTGCCGTTGAAACAGTCGAGGCCGCTGAGCGGGAAGTCGAAGTCGTCGCACCGCCCGCGGCAGTAGCGCCAGTCGCCGCCGCGGCGGCACCGGTTCCTCAGCGGCCTGGGCAACCAGTGGCGCGTCCCGCACCGGCTCCCGCCTCCGCACAAGACGACGGCCTGCCGCCATGGCTGAGCGAAATGAGTGACGCCGACCTGGCGCCGCCCGGTTTCATGCCCTACGACGATGAAGACGACGAACCCGTCATCAGGATCAATCCGGCCATCGCCACCATGGATTGGGCCAAGCTCAAGGAGACGGTTGCAGAGTGCCGCCAGTGCGGCTTGTGCAACGGCCGCAAGAAGACCGTCTTTGGGGTCGGCGACGAAAAGGCCAAGTGGCTGTTCATCGGCGAAGGCCCGGGGCGTAACGAGGACATGCAAGGCGAGCCGTTCGTCGGCCCGGCCGGCAAGCTGCTCGACAACATGCTGGTCGCCATGGGCCTCAAGCGCGGCGAGAATGCCTACATTGCCAATATCGTCAAATGCCGTCCCACCGACGAAAGCGGCAAGGATCGTCCACCATCGCCACAGGAAGTAGCGTCCTGTTTGCCTTACCTGCAACGCCAGATCGCGCTGATCCAACCCACCGTGCTGGTGGCGCTGGGCAAGACCGCGGCGCTGTCGCTGCTCGGCCTGGACCCGGCCACCCCTGTTTCCAAGCTGCGCGGCACCGTCCATCGCTATCAGGACCTGCCGCTGGTTGTGACCTATCACCCGGCTTACCTGTTGCGGCAGCTTGGCGACAAGAGCAAGGCCTGGGCCGATCTCTGTCTTGCGATGACAACTTATGCCCACACCACAGACTGATTTGCAGGCACCGACCGAGACCTTTCAGCAGCAATTCCACCGGCGCTGGTCGTCGTTGCGTGACCCCCACGTGCGTGCGCTGGCGTGGCTGCTGGATGCTCCCGACCTGCTTGACGCCCATGCGTCGCGCTGGGACGGGCGAATCGCCTCCATCGGCGCACTCAGTGAGATGGACATCACCTGGCTGCAGGCGCTGGACAAGAATCCGCGCGAGCTGTACCTGCTGATCAACGCGCAACCGTCGGCGCGTCTGGGGCGCTATGCCGAAAAGCTGCTGACGTTTTACCTGCAGTACACCGGGCGACTCATTGCGCACAACGTCCAGGTACGCAACGGTCCCAACGAGACCATCGGCGAGTTCGATTTTCTGGTGCGTGATGAAGCTCAATCCGGAGCGGTGCATTGGGAGTTCGCCACCAAGTTCTACCTGCTCGAATCGCATCGAGATCAGATGCAGGCCGATGCCTTCGTCGGGCCGAATCTGGCTGATTCGCTCGGCGCCAAGATGAACAAGATCATGCAGCAGCAACTGATGTTGTCCGCGCATCCGGCCGCAGCGCAATACCTGCCGCAACCGGTCACGCGCGCGCAGGCGCTGGTCAAGGGCTGGCTGTTTTACGGCGAGACCGCCGAGAGGGCGCCAGTGCCGGCGGCGCTGGGTATTTCAGCGCAGCATTGCCGCGGATTCTGGTGCGAGGTGTCGGCGCTGCAAGCCGGCGACAGCGATCGCTATCTGGTGCTGCCGCGGCTCGAATGGCTGGCTCCGGCACGGGCCGCGGCGGGTCAAACCTTGTCCGGCGCTCAGTTGCGCGAAGCAGTGCAATTGCTGTTCAACGAGACGCTGGCGCCGGTCATGATCGCTGTTTGCGACGTGGAGGATGACGTGGCGCTGGAACGCCTGCGCGGCTTCCTGGTGCCGGACGACTGGCGCGGCAAGGCGGCGCAACGCGTGCGGCATGCGGTGGTGCAGATTTAGTGAGTGGAATGATTTGAGCGGCACGAAGAAAAAGCGTACGGTTTTACCGTACGCTTTTTTTATTCGTCGTGCTTGTGTTCGCCGATCAACGCCAGCGAATCATGCTCGCGCTGGTTGAACGAATGTCGGCGCATGATCAGATACATGATGCCGGCGACAAAGACGCCGAAGATGAGGATCACGATGTTGACGTCGAGGTTGAGGCGTACCATGATCGCGTACAGCACCAGCATGGTCAGCACCGAGAGGTTTTCATTGAAGTTCTGCACGGCGATCGAATGGCCGGCGCTCATCAGCACGTGGCCGCGGTGTTGCAGCAGCGCGTTCATCGGCACGACGAAGTAACCGGACAAGGCGCCGATGATGATCAGCAGCGGATAGGCGACCCAGATCGAGGTCACCATGGTCATGGCCATGACAACCAGCCCCATGATGATGCCCAGCGGCATGACCGACAGCGACTTCCTGAGCGGCACGAAGCGCGCTGCGCCGACCGCGCCGAGTGCGACGCCGAGTGCGACCACACCTTGCAGGATGGCTGCTTTGTCGAGTGGCATGTGCAAGGATTTTTCCGCCCATTTCAACACGATGAACTGCAGCGTGGCGCCGGCACCCCAGAACAGCGTCGTGACTGCCAGCGAAATCTGGCCCAGCTTGTCTTTCCACAAGGTGGTAAAGCAGTTTCCGAAGTCGGCGATCAGTTTGATGGGATTGTGCTGCTGGTGGGCGTAACGGGCGCCGGTGTCGGGGATGTTGAGGTTGAAAATCGCCGCGACGATATAGATGACGGTGATGATGCAGAGGGCGGCTTCGGTAGGGGTATTGATGCCGAAGTCGAACACCGGGAAATCGAAGGCTAGCAAGGCCGAGGCAATATGCGGATTGACCAGCGCGCCGCCAAGGACCGTGCCGAAGATGATGGAGCCGACCGTCAGTCCTTCGATCCAGCCGTTGGCGGCCACGAGCTTTTCGGGCGGCAGCAGTTCGGTCAGGATGCCGTATTTGGCGGGAGAGTACGCTGCCGCGCCGAAGCCGACCACGGCATAGGCGATCAGAGGATGGACGGTAAAGAACATGAGGGCGCAACCGACCACTTTGATCAGGTTGGTGATGAACATCACCTTGCCCTTGGGGAACGCATCTGCGAAGGCGCCGACGAACGCCGCCAGCAGCACGTAAGAGAGCACGAAGAACAATTTCAACAGCGGCGTCATCCATGCCGGAGAGTGCATCTCCGAGAGGAGTGCAATAGCTGCGATCAGCAGTGCATTATCGGCAAGCGACGAAAAAAACTGCGCCGCCATGATGGTGTAAAAGCCGCGATTCATCCGTATCCAAGATGTGACAAATTATCTCCGGCTTGCTTTATACCATGAAAAGATGACATGCCAGTGATAAGTATGATGAGTGAAAATGCGGGGCCGGCGCGTTTTGCCAGGCCTCTTTCCTGCTTCTTTGAAACAAGTTGGTCCGGTAAAATGGCAGCTTGTTCCCGAAGCAGGGGATTTGACCCGGTTCCCGGCGTTTTTCCGCCATTTTCATCTGCTTTCCAGGCTTTCAGTTCAGTACTCAACGAGCGCTTATGCCAAGACCAATCGTCGCCACTATTGATATTTCTGCACTACAACATAATCTCGCCGTCGCCAAATCACGTGCGCCGCATGCCAAGGCTTGGGCTGTGGTCAAGGCGCAGGCATACGGCCATGGCCTGGGACGCGCCGTGCGCGCCTTTGCCGACGCCGACGGCCTGGCGCTGATCGAGGTCAATTATGCGGTGCAACTGCGCGAACTGGGCTGGACCAAGCCCATCCTGCTGCTGGAAGGCTTCTTCGACGCCGACGACATCCCGGTGCTGGCGCAGCACGGCTTGCAGTTCGCCGTGCATTGCGACGAGCAGATCGCATTGCTGGAAGCGGCCGGCCTTGATGCACAGGCAGCGCAGTTTGACGTCCACCTCAAGATGAACAGCGGCATGAACCGCCTCGGCTTCAGGCCGGAGGTCTATCGCGCCGCCTACGAACGCCTGCAGCAGCTGGCCTGCGTGCGCAGCATCACCATGATCACGCATTTCGCCAATGCCGACGATCCCGCCAATCCGGACTTGCCGCTGGCCGAACAGGTGAAGCGTTTCAATGCCGCCACCGCAGGGTTGGCAGGAGCGCACAGCGCGGCCAACTCGGCAGCCGACCTGATGCATGCCGACCTGGCTTACGAATGGGTGCGCGCCGGTGTGATGCTGTACGGCGGCACGCCGGGCGGCGGTACTGCGAAGGAGTTCGGCTTGCGTGCGGCGATGACGCTGGAGAGCAAGATCATCGGCGTGCAAGAGATCGGCCCCGGCGACGCAGTCGGCTACGGCAGCCGTTTTGTCGCCGACAAAGCGATGAAGATCGGTATTGTCGCCTGCGGTTACGCCGATGGCTATCCCCGCCACGCCCCCAACAACACGCCGGTGATTGTCGACGGCGTGCGCACCGGCACCATCGGACGGGTATCGATGGACATGCTGACGGTGGACCTGAGCCATATCCCAGGCGCCGGCGTGGGCAGCCAGGTGGTGTTGTGGGGCGAAGAACTTCCGATCGACGAGGTCGCGTTTGCAGCGGGCACGATCGGCTATGAATTGATGTGTGCATTGGCGCCGCGCGTCAGCGTGCAAGAGAAAAACTGAGAAGAACCGATATGGCAAAAGCCAAAACGAATTACACGTGCACCGAATGCGGCGGCGTCAGCAACAAATGGGCGGGGCAATGCCCGGCCTGCGGCCAGTGGAATACGCTGGTGGAAACCCTGGTTGAAACGGCCGGTGTCAATCGCTATTCCAATCAGCCTCAGGGCCTGGCGCAGACTGCGCCGGTGTTGTCGCTGGCCGATATCGAAGCGATTGACGTACCGCGTTTCGGCACCGGCATTGAAGAGTTCGACCGTGTGCTCGGCGGCGGCCTGGTGCCGGGTGGCGTGGTGCTGATCGGCGGCGATCCGGGCATTGGTAAATCGACCTTGCTGCTGCAGGCGCTGGGCAATATTTCCAAACTCAAGCACGTGCTATATGTCAGCGGTGAAGAGTCGGGTTCGCAGATCGCCTTGCGCGCGAAACGTCTGGCGGTGGATGCCAAGGATCTCAAGCTGCAAGCCGAAATTCAGCTCGAAAAGATCTTGTCGACGCTGACCGAGCACAAGCCCGACGTTGCCGTCATCGACTCGATTCAGACCGTCTATTCGGACGCGCTGACGTCGGCGCCGGGGTCGGTGGCGCAGGTGCGCGAATGCGCGGCTCAATTGACGCGTTTCGCCAAAACCTCCGATACCACCATCATCATGGTCGGCCACGTCACCAAGGAAGGCGCGCTGGCCGGTCCGCGCGTGCTCGAACATATCGTCGACACGGTGCTGTATTTCGAAGGCGACACGCATTCCAGTTTCCGGCTGGTGCGCGCGTTCAAGAACCGCTTCGGTGCGGTCAACGAACTCGGCGTGTTTGCCATGACCGAGAAGGGCCTCAAGGGCGTGTCGAATCCCTCCGCGCTGTTCCTGTCGCAGCATGACAGCCAGGTGCCGGGTTCCTGCGTGATGGTCACACAGGAAGGCACGCGTCCCTTGCTGGTGGAAATCCAGGCGCTGGTCGACAGCTCGCACGTGCCCAACGCACGCCGCTTGTCGGTCGGCCTCGAGCAAAACCGTCTGGCGATGCTGCTGGCCGTGTTGCACCGCCATGCCGGCATCGCCGCCTTCGATCAGGACGTCTTCATCAACGCCGTCGGCGGCGTCAAGATCACCGAGCCGGCCGCCGACCTGGCGGTGCTGCTGGCGATCAATTCATCGATGCGCAACAAGCCGCTGCCGCGCGGCCTGGTGGTGTTCGGCGAAGTCGGCCTGGCCGGCGAGATCCGTCCCGCGCCGCGTGGACAGGAACGTCTGCGCGAAGCGGCCAAGCTGGGATTCTCGATCGCGATGATCCCGAAGGCCAACGCGCCGAAGCAGGACATCGAGGGATTGAAAGTGGTTGCCGTCGAACGCATCGACGAGGCCTTGCAGAAGATCCGCAACATCGACGAATGATGGTGTCGAAGCGCGGGCTCAGCCCGGTAGCTGATAGGTGACGATCACCTGATTCATTTCGCCGCGCGCCGGCGGCCCGAGCTGGCCGCCGCCCTTGACACGGTAATGCAGCGTGAACGGTTGCGCGGCGTCCTTGCCGTTGAAGGCGCCGGTGCTGCCGCTGGCGTTGTTGGTCACGTTCCAGCAGCGCTGGCGGTTGTTCCAGCACAGAACCGCTTCAAATCCCACGGGCTTTTCCGACAAGCCGTATCTCCATGACACATTGCTGATCGTCGCACCCGGAGGCACCGGCGTGCTGATGGAAAAGGTGGTCTCGTAATCCGCGTTTTTTGCGAGGATGGTGGCGCCCATGGCGTCGGCGGCGTAAGAGCCGCTCGGTCCGCGGGGAGCCGGAGGTGGCGGCAGTGTATTTTGCGGTGGCGGTGCAATCACGGCGGCATGTGGCGCGACGATGGCAGGGGCGCCGGTAGCCGGAACGCTGAGCGTGCGGTCAACGCGGGTCTGTGCCACAACGGTGCCTGCAAGAGCAAGGCCGAGCGTAGCGACGAGCGCCGTGCGCAACAGCGCCACGGCTAGGCCGCCTGCTTGCGCGGATTGCCGCCGCGAACCGGAACTGTCGGGAACATCATCTGCACCACGAGACCGCCGCCGTCGCGATTGCGCAGGGCCAGCTTGCCGTTGTGGCGGATCACGATGCGGTTGACGATCGCCAGACCGAGTCCGGAGCCGTTGGCCTGGCCGCGTGCGGTATCGAGTCGCGTGAACGGGCGCAGCAGATGTTCGAGCTCACTGTCCGGCGCGCCTGGGCCATGGTCGGAAATTTCGACTTTGACGTGGCGGTCTTCGATCTTGCACAGGATGTCGATGTTGGCGACATCTGTGCCGTCGGTCTTGCCGTAGCGCCGCGCGTTTTCGATGAGATTGCTGATGATGCGTTCGAGCTCGACGGTGTTGCCCATGACTTCAATGCCGGGCGCGATGGCCGTGCTGACCATGACGTCGCTCAGGCGCTTGGAGTTGTTGGCGGCGTCTTCCAGCAGTCCCGACAAATCCACGGGCATGAAACTGCTGCTGTCGAACGGTTTGGCGTAGTCGAGGAACTGGCCGATGATGGCATCCATCTGCGCCAGGTCGGAATGCATGCCGTCACGCGCTTCGTCGGACAGCCTTGCCATTTCGACTTCCAGCTGCATGCGCGCCAGCGGCGTGCGCAGATCGTGAGAAATGCCGGCCAGGATGACGGCGCGGTCGGATTCGATGCGATCCAGATCGGCCACCATCTGATTGAAGCTGAGATTGGCTTCGCGGATTTCAGTCGGTCCCGATTCCGGCAGCGGATCGGGTTGCTTGCCCTTGGCGATGGCGCGCGCGGCGGCGGTCAGCCGCGCCAGCGGCTGGTTGATCAGGGTCGAAATGAACACCGCGCCGATCAGCGACAGCACCAGTGCAATCGAGCCCCAGCCCAGCCATTGCAGGCTCGAGGTGCGATCCAGCCGGCCACGATCAAGCATCAGCCAGTATTGGTCCTCATCGATTTTGAAGCTGATCCAGAAGCCGTCGACGTCGTTGACGCCCGAGGCGAACTGGGTGTCGTCGCCCATCGCCTGCTTGACGTAAAACTCCAGCTCCGGCAACACCGGCGAATCGTCGGGCGGCGCAATCTTGTCGGTTTTTTCGAGCGGATAGATGCGGATGCCTTCGTTGCTGGCCAGGTCGAACAGCAGTTCGCGGCGCATTTCCGGTGCCGAGTGGGTGAGGGCGGCGCGCGTGATGGTGACGACGGAGACGATCTGCGCAGCGAGCTGCTCTGCGCGCGGGCCGCGTTCGACCATGCGGAAGCTGGCCACCCACGCCACCATGCTGGCGGTGATCAGGAAGGTCAGCAAAAAGAAGGTGCGCCAGAACAAACCGTTGCTGAACCATCGTTGGCGCGCTTGATAGCTCATGTTGTGAATGCCGGTGGCCGGATTGGGTAGGCGCATCAGCGCGGCTTGCCCTCGGGGATGAAGACGTAACCGAGGCCCCATACGGTCTGGATGTACAACGGATTGGCCGGATCAGGTTCGATCAGTTTGCGCAGGCGCGAAATCTGGACGTCGAGGCTGCGGTCGAATACTTCGTATTCGCGGCCTCGCGCCATTTCCATCAGCTTCTCGCGCGAGAGCGGCTGGCGCGCGTTGCGTGCGAAAACTTTCAGCACAGAGAATTCACCGGTGGTCAGCGGCACGGTTTCGCCTTTTTTCTTCAGGGTGCGGGTGCCGAGATCGAGCACGAATTCACCGAACTCGAATGACTCCGGCGATTCCGAAGGCGCGCCCGGCAATTCGTCCGGACCCTTGCGGCGCAGGACTGCATTGATGCGCGCTACCAGCTCACGCGGATTGAATGGCTTGGGCAGGTAATCGTCGGCGCCCATTTCGAGGCCGATGATGCGATCCACATCTTCGCCCTTGGCTGTCAGCATGATGATCGGCGTCTGGTCGCCGGCGCCGCGCAGGCGGCGGCAAATGGCGAGGCCGTCTTCACCGGGCAGCATCAGGTCCAGCACGAGCAGATCGTAACGCTCGCGGATCCAGAGTTTGTTCATCGCCTGGGCGTTTTCCGCCGTGACGACGTTGAAGCCCTGCTCGGTCAGGTAACGGCGCAGTAGGTCGCGCAAACGGATGTCGTCATCCACCACCAGGACTTTTGATTGGTGGGCCGGAGTAGCTGTCGTGCTTGTGTTGGTCGTATTCATGGCGTTATGGTAGCGTCTTCGCGGCGATCGGCAATATGTAACAGGCCAAAGATTACAAACTGTTACATACCTTACCTTAATCATCTTATACCATCCGGCCGGGCAACCTACACTGGCTACATTGATGAAGCACTTTGTCGATGGCTTGGAAATGTGGAAAAATGCCGCTATGAATATTGCCGTAATAAGAAGGATAGGTATTGCTGCAGTCGTGCTTGCGCTGAGCGCTGCCGGCGCGCTCGCGCGCCCTCCGGAAGGGCCGCGCGGCGGTCAGGGGCAACCGACCGATTTCCGTCGTCCGGGCGGTAATAATTTCGGCAACGGCGGCAACCGTCCTCAGCAGCAAGAGCAGGACGCCAACCAGCGCCGCGGCAAATTGAGCCCCGACGAACGGCGCGAGCTCCGACGCCAGATTGACGAAGCGGGTCAGGATATTTATCGCGTCAAACGTTGATCAAACGCTGACGACGCGACAGGAAAGACAACAAAAAGCCAGGGCTGTTCAGTCCTGGCTTTTTTGTGGGCGAAGCAGGCGGGTAGGGCGATCAGGTCTGATGCGCGCGTCCCAGTTTTTTCTCCAGCCGATGCTGCAAGGCCTCAAAGCAGATGCTCAGGAACCAGTACACCATCGCCGCCGCGATATATAAGGGCAGCGGGCGAAAAGTCACTGCGATGATTTCCTTGGTCGACAGCATCAGTTCGGTGACGGTGATGACCGACACCAGCGACGTGTCCTTGATCAGGCTGATCAGCGTATTGCTCATTGACGGCACGGCGATGCGAACCGCTTGCGGCACCACCACGTAGCGCAGCGTCTGCGCATAGGTCAGGCCGAGACTGTAGCTGGCGCTCCATTGGCCGCGTGTGACGCCGAGGATGGCGCCGCGCAGGCTCTCCGACAAATAGGCCCCCGCATTCAGGCTCAGTGTCAGTACGCCCGCCGAGAGCGGCGAGAATTCAATGCCGATGCTGGGCAGGCCGTAATAGACCACGAAAATTTGTACCAGCAGCGGCGTGCCGCGCATCAGGCTGACGTAGACGGCGGCGGGCCAATGGACAAACTTCCACGGCACGATGCGCGCCACTGCCAGCACGAAACCGAGCACCAGTCCGCCCAGCATCGAGGACAAGGCGAACAGCAGCGTATAGCCGACACCCCTGAGCATGATCGGCGCCGCCTGGTGCAGCAAATTCCAAATTTCCATTTTTTGTCGGCAAATAAAAATATCCCCGCAACAGTGCGGGGATATCGGTTTGAAATGAATCCGGAGCTTATTGTGCGGTCGGCGGCTTGCTCACGTCAATGCCGAACCATTTAACCGACGCCTGCTTGAAGCTGCCGTCCTTGAGGATCTCGGCCAGGGCCTTGTTCAGCGCGGCCTTGAATTGCGGGTTGCCCTTCTGGAACGGGATGCCGATCTTGTCGACGGTGCCGATCGGCGAGCCGCCCTTCAGGGGCAGATTCGACGATTTCAGCAGGTAGCCGACCAGCAGGCTGTCGTTCAGCGCTGCATCGATGCGGCCGCTGGCCAGGTCGGCCAGGTATTCAGGCGAGCCTGGATAGGTCTTGACTTCGATGCCGGGAACGGCCTTGGCCTTCTGCTCGAAGTTGGTGCCCTGGCCCAGGCCGAGTTTCTTGCCCTTCAGGTCTTCCAGGCTCTTGAATTCGCGCTTCTCGTCCTTGCGCACGATCAGCTGCGCGCTCGACAGGGTGTACGGATCGGAGAAGTCGAACGCCTTCTGACGCTCGTCGGTGATGCCGACCTGGTTGATGATGACGTCATACTTGCCTGCGCCCAGGCCTGCCAGGATACCGCTCCACTCGGTGGTGGTGAATTCGGGCTTGAGGCCCAGCTTGGCGGCCAGCAGCTTGGCGACGTCGACTTCAAAGCCGGTCAGTTCGCTGGTCTTCGGATCCTTGAAATTGAACGGTGGATAGTTGCCTTCCAGCGCTACTTTCAATGTGCCGCGCGCCTTGACGGTATCGAGCAGGTCGGCTGCATGAGCGCCGACAGTGGCGCTGACCAGCAGCAAGCCGGCCAGCAAGGGGGACAATTTGCGGAATGAAGTGAATGCCATGTCTGTTCCTTTTGATGTTCTGTATTGATCGGTGGAAACCCGATATGCGAGCAGCTTAATCGTTTTTCAATCTTAGACCAAAGACATCTACGTAAGAAGTTTATATGGGCAGGCTGAATAAAAGACGATCCGGCGTCGCGCTTATCCAAGCCTTCAGCGGTCCCCTCAGGCGACCAGCTGCTCCAGCGCTTCCTGCTGTCCCAGCCAGTCTTCTTCCAGTTGCTCCAGTTCCTTGGTGCAATACGCCTGGTCGGCGATCAGCTTTTTCAGTTCTTCCTTGTTGGCGGCGTCGTAGATGTCCGGTGCAGCCAGACGGGCGTCGATGACGGCCTTCTTTTCATTGCACTTGGCGATTTGTTCTTCCAGGCGCTTGATGCGCGATTCGATCGGCTTTTTCAAGCCGGCCAGGCGCTGGCGCTCTCCGGCGTCGAGACGCTTCTGCTCGCGACGGTCGCCGACCGGGGCTGCGGATACGGCGGCACCCGGTTCCGGCGCTTTCTGGGCGATCGTTGGTTCGGCCTTCGGCTTGGCAGCCGCAGCCTGCGCTGCTTCCGTCGCACTGTTCTTGGCGGCCAGCTTGGTCTTGAACAGCCAGTCGCGGTAATCATCCAGATCGCCGTCGAACGGTTGCAGCTTGCCGTCGGCGACGATCAGGAACTGGTCGGTGGTGGCGCGCAGCAGATGGCGATCATGGGACACCAGGACCAGCGTGCCTTCGAACTGCGCCAGCGCCATGGTCAGGGCTTCGCGGGTTTCCAGGTCCAGATGGTTGGTCGGTTCATCGAGCAACAGCAGGTTGGGGCGTTGCCAGACGATCAGCGCCAGCGCCAGGCGGGCTTTCTCGCCGCCGGAAAACGGCGCGATGCTCGACGACGCCATGACGCCGTTGAAGTTGAAGCTGCCGAGGAAGTTGCGCAGTTCCTGCTCGCGCACGTCCGGCGCGATGCGTGCCAGATGCCACAGCGGCGATTCGTCGTGGCGCAGCATTTCGACCTGGTGCTGGGCGAAGTAGCCGATCACCAGACCTTTGCCGAACTGGGCGGTGCCGGCGATCGGGTTCAGCTCGTTGGCGATGGTTTTGATCAGGGTCGATTTGCCGGCGCCGTTGACGCCGAGCAGGCCGATACGCTGGCCGGTCTGCAGTGAAAAATCGATGCTGCCGACGATGACCTTGTCAGAGATTTCATAGGTTTCAGGATCTTCGCTGCGATAGCCGGCGTTGACCTTTTCCATGACCAGCAGTGGATTCGGCGCCGACAGAGGTTCGCGGAATTCAAAAGAGAACTCGGCCGCGGCGCGCAAAGGCGCCAGTTCTTCCATCTTCGCCAATGCCTTCATGCGGCTTTGGGCCTGTCTTGCCTTGCTCGCCTTTGCCTTGAAGCGGTCAATGAAGGAGTGCAAATGCGCGCGCTGACGCATCTGTTTCTCGATCATGCCGGCCGCCAGTTCGAGTTGAGCGGCGCGTTGGCGTTCGAAGGCGGAGTAATTGCCGGAATAGCGTTTCAGCTTGCGCTCGTCGATATGCACGATCACGTTGACCACGCCGTCGAGGAAGTCGCGATCATGGGAGATGATGATCAGCGTGCCGGCATAGCGCTTGAGCCAGTCTTCCAGCCAGATGATGGCGTCCAGATCCAGGTGATTGGTCGGTTCATCGAGCAGCAGCAGATCGGACGGACACATCAGCGCCTGCGCCAGATTCAGGCGCATGCGCCAGCCGCCGGAGAAACTCGCGACCGGGCGCTCCATCTGTTCCAGCGTGAAGCCCAGGCCGAGCAGCAGTTGCTCGGCGCGCGAACGCACCGTGTAGACATCGGCGTCGGCCAGGGCGCCGTACAGTTCACCGATGCGGATACCGTTTTCGGCGCTTTCCGGTTCAGCTTCTGCTGCAGCCAGCAGGGCTTCCAGGCGGCGCAAGGTGACGTCGCCGTCGATCGCGTATTCCACTGCAGCGCGTTCGAGCGCAGGAGTTTCCTGGGCGACATAGGCGACGCGCCATTTGGTCGGATAGTCGATGTTGCCCTGGTCGGCATGCAGTTCGCCGCGCAGCATGGCGAACAGGCTGGATTTGCCGGCGCCGTTGGCGCCGATGAGGCCGATCTTGTCGCCCGGGTTGAGGGTGACATCGACATTCTCCAGCAAGGGTTTAACGCCGCGGGCCAGGGTAACTTGCTGAAAACGAATCATCGGAAAACTGCAATCAAAGAATAAAAATCAGGTGGAAACGAAGCTCAAAGTTCAGACTGAGAAACGACGCAAAAAATCAGGCCAGGTGCTGCAATTGATCAGCCGTCACCAGGAACACCATGTCGTCGCCGGCGCTGGTAGTAACCCAGGTCAGTTCCAGGTCGGGGAAGGCGGCTTCGGCGTAGGCGCGTTCGTTGCCGATCTCGACGATCAGCACGCCGTTCGGCGTCAGGCGCTGTGCCGCGCCCTTGACGATCTTGCGCACCAGATCCATGCCGTCCTTGCCGCCGGCCAGCGCGATCTGCGGTTCCTGCAGGTATTCCTGCGGCAACTTGCTCATCGAGTCCGAATTCACATACGGCGGATTGCTGATGATCAGGTCGTACTTGCGTGCAGGCAGTTTGGTGTAGAGGTCGGATTCGACCAGGTTGATGCGGTCGCCCAGTTCGTAGTCGTCGACGTTGCGGCGCGCCACTTGCAGCGCCTCCGGCGAAATGTCGACAGCTTCAACGCGCGCCTGTGGGAACGCATCGGCCAACAGGATGGGCAGGCAGCCGGAGCCGGTGCACAGGTCGAGGATGTTTTCGACTTGCGCCGGATCTTGCACCCACGGCGAAAAGTGTTCGGGAATCAGTTCGGCGATGAAGGAGCGCGGCACGATCACGCGCTCGTCGACGAAGAAGCGATAGCCGCCCAGCCAGGCTTCGTTGGTGATGTAGGCGGCCGGTACGCGGTCTTCGGTGCGGCGCATGATCACGCGCAGCAGATTGTCGATCTCGCCTTGCAGCAGGCGCGCGTCGAGGAAAGGCTCGAGCTGGTCCAGCGGCAGTTTCAGCGTGTGCAGGATCAGGTAGGCGGCTTCATCGAAGGCGTTGTTGGTGCCGTGGCCGAAGAACAGCTTCTCGGTATTGAAGCTGGTGATGGCGTAGCGCAGGATGTCGCGCACGGTGGCGAAATTGTTTGGCGTCATGATCGATATTCTCGGTCTGTACATAGTGAATAGGGTCCGGCTGGTTGGATCCGCTGCGGACTACAGCAGCAGGTTTTCCATGGTGCGGCGGTAGATGTTCTTCAGCGGATCGATGTAGCGTACTTCGATGTATTCATCGATCTTGTGGATGCTGTCATTGGGCGGGCCAAACTCGATCACCTGCGGGCAGATCTGCGCGATGAAACGTCCGTCGGAGGTGCCGCCGGTAGTCGACAGTTCGGTGTCGATGCCGGTCTCGGCCTTGATCGCCGACGACAAGGCGTCGCTCAGGTTGCCGCGCGGGGTCAGGAACGGCAGGCCGCCAACGGTCCACTTGAGGTCGTACTCGAAGCCGTGCTTGTCGAGGATCGCGTGCACGCGTTGTTGCAGGCCTTCGACCGTGCTGGCGGTCGAGAAGCGGAAGTTGAAGTCGATCACGACGTCGCCCGGGATCACGTTCGACGCGCCGGTGCCGCCATGGATGTTCGACATCTGCCACGAGGTCGGCAGGTAGTATTCGTTGCCTTCGTCCCACTTTTCTGCGACCAGTTCGGCCAGCGCCGGCGCCGCCAGGTGGATCGGGTTCTTCGCCAGTTGCGGATAGGCGATATGACCCTGGATGCCTTTGACTATGAGCTTGCCGGACATGGTGCCGCGGCGGCCGTTCTTGATCATGTCGCCCAGCTGTTTGGCCGAAGTCGGTTCGCCGACGATGCAATAGTCGAGCTGTTCGCCTCGTGCCTTCAGTTGGTTGCAGACGATCACGGTGCCGTCAGTGGCCGGGCCTTCTTCATCGCTGGTGATCAGGAATCCGATCGAGCCCTTGTGATCAGGATGCGCTGCAACGAATTCTTCCACGGCGACAACCATCGCTGCAATCGAGGTCTTCATGTCGGAGGCGCCGCGGCCGAACAGTTTGCCGTCGCGTTGCGTCGGCACGAACGGCGGCGATTGCCACTTGTCGACCGGGCCGGTCGGCACCACGTCGGTATGTCCGGCAAACGCCAGCAGCGGTTGGGCCGTACCCTTGCGCGCCCACAGGTTGGTGACGTCGCCGGACTGGATGGTTTCGCAGACGAAGCCGAGCGGCGCCAGCAGTTCAGCCAGGCGCGCCTGGCAGCCTTTGTCTTCGGGCGTCACGGAGGAGAGGGCGATCAGTTCCTGGGTCAGGGCAAGGGTTTTGCTCATGATGAATTCTTGTAATCAGTTCTTGAAAATCTGTTGATAAAGGTCTGCGGTGAAACCGACGTGCGTCGGTGCATCGCCGTTTTGCAGCACCGGCCGCTTGACGATGGACGGCAGCTCGACGATCAGCGCCGTGGCGCTGGCGTTGTCGGTGATGCTCGCCTTGCGTTCGTCGGACAGGCCGCGCCAGGTCGTGCCTTTGCGATTGACCAGCGTGTCCCAGGGAATGTCCTTGAGCCAGGTTTTCACCAGACCGGCATCCAGGCCTGCCTTCTTGAAATCGTGGAAGGTGTATGCAACGCCGTTGGCGTCGAGCCAGGTGCGCGCCTTCTTGACCGTGTCGCAGTTGGGAATGCCGTAGAGAGTGACTTGCTTGCTCATGAAATCAACATCCTGTTTTACAAAAAGTGAAGGCCGGCGTCATGCATGCCGGCCATATCTCTTGGTTTGCTGCAAACAGAATTGCCGGCACGCGCCGGCAATTCATGGTGCTGCGAAGCTGATTAAGCGCCGCGCAGCAGTTCGTTGATCGAGGTCTTCGAACGGGTTTGCGCGTCGACCTTCTTGACGATGATCGCAGCGTACAGGCTGTACTTGCCGTCCTTCGACGGCAGGTTGCCCGGCACCACGACGGAGCCGGCAGGCACGCGGCCGTAATGCACTTCACCGGTTTCACGATCGTAGATCTTGGTCGACTGACCGATGTACACGCCCATCGACAGCACCGAGTTTTCTTCGATGATCACGCCTTCGACGACTTCCGAACGGGCGCCGATGAAGCAGTTGTCTTCGATGATGACCGGACCGGCTTGCACCGGCTCGAGCACGCCGCCGATGCCGACGCCGCCGGACAGGTGGACGTTCTTGCCGATTTGCGCAGCGGAGCCGACGGTGGCCCAGGTGTCAACCATCGCGCCTTCATCGACGTAAGCGCCGATGTTGACGTAGGACGGCATCAGCACGACGTTCTTGCCGATGAAGGAGCCGTGGCGTGCGACTGCCGGCGGCACCACGCGGAAGCCGCCCTTGGCGAAATCTTCAGCGGTGTAGTTGGCGAACTTGGTCGGGACCTTGTCGTAGAACTGCGGATAGCCGGGGATGCCGGAGCCGACCGGGACGTTGTCTTCGAGGCGGAACGACAGCAGGATGGCTTTCTTGACCCATTGGTTGACTTGCCATTGGCCGACGCTTTGGCGATCCGCCACGCGCAGGGTGCCTTCGTTCAGGCCGGCGATGACTTCCGCCACGGCGTTACGGATGTCGGCAGGTGCGGTCTTCGGCGACAGGCTGGCGCGGTCTTCCCACGCCTGATCGATGATTTGCTGGATGGATTGGGTCATCTTGTTTTATCTAGGTTGAAAATGAATAAAAACCGAGGCGCGTTTCAATGTTGAAAACCGGATATGAAACGGCGCGTCGGAGAGTGGATCTGCTTAGTTTGCCTGATGCGGCGAATCGCCGATTCAGGCCGCCGCCAGCTTGCGTGTGAAAGCGACAATGCGTTGCGCCGCTTCCAGGCATTCTTCCACTTCGGCGACCAGCGCCATGCGGATGCGCTGCTGACCCGGATTGACGCCGTTGGCTTCGCGCGCCAGGTAACTGCCGGGCAATACCGTGACATTATATTCGGCATAGAGGCGCTTGGCGTATTCCGTGTCGCTGATCGAGGTCAGTTTATCGACCTTGGCCCACAGGTAAAAGCTGGCGTCCGGCAGCGATACGTCCAATACTTCCTGCAGCAGCGGCGTTACCTGGCTGAATTTCTTGATGTACTTGACGCGGTTTTCCTGCACGTGGGTCTCATCGTTCCAGGCGGCAATCGACGCGTTCTGGATGGATGGGCTCATGGCGCCCCCATGATAGGTGCGGTACAGCAGGAATTTCTTCAGGATCGCGGCGTCGCCGGCCACGAAGCCCGAACGCATGCCGGGCACGTTGGAGCGCTTCGACAGGCTCGAGAAGGCGATCAGGCGATCGTAGCCGCGGCCCAGCTTGTGCGCCGCTTCCAGGCCGCCCAGCGGGGCTTCTTCCTTGAAATAGATTTCCGAATAGCATTCGTCGGAGGCGATCACGAAGCCGTAACGATCAGAGAGTTCGAACAGTTTCTTCCAGTCATCGAGCGACAGCACCGCGCCGGTCGGATTGCCCGGCGAGCACAGGAACAGCAGCTTGACGCGCGGCCAGATATCGTCCGGCACCTGGCTGAAATCGGGGGCGAAATTGCGCGCCGGATCGGAATTGACGAAATACGGCTGCGCGCCCGACAGATAGGCCGAGCCTTCGTAGATTTGATAGAACGGATTCGGGCAGATCACCAGCGCATCTTTTTGCGACGGATCGACCACGGTCTGCGTCAGCGAGAACAATGCCTCGCGCGAACCGTTGACCGGCAGCACCTGCGTGGCCGGATCGATTTTCGGCAAGCCGTAGCGGCGCTCCAGCCAGCCGGCGATGGCGCTGCGCAGCGCTTCCGAGCCGATCGTGGTGGGATAGGTCGCCAGCCCCGCCAGGTTATCGGTCAAGGCCTGCTTGATGAATGCCGGCGTCGGATGCTTGGGTTCGCCGATGCCGAGACTGATGTGGCGATAGTCCGGATTGGGCGTGACGTCGGAAAACAGGTTCTTGAGTTTTTCAAACGGGTAAGGCTGCAGCTTGTCGAGTAATGGATTCACAATGGATTCACGGAGGCGCGTAGCAAGGGTGGGATAGGGCGACATTATACTGATTGTTGCCGGGATGATGCGCTCCGGGCGGTCGGGGCGGCATTCAGGCGCCGCATGTTTTGACAAGGCGATAAAAAATGCACATCATGAAAGTACAACAAGAACCCACGTGGCCGGGGTGATGTGCGACAGGCCGGCGCGTGCAGGATCAGGGGAGGGCTCATGAACTTCATGTGCGTGCGGGAAATGTCCGTAAGGCAATTCATTTCATTTTTTGCCGCTGCAACGCCTGTTGTGCTCTGCGGTCTTGCCGCGCTCCTGTCAGCGACGCCGGCGTGCGCCGCCGACGATGTCCAGACGGTATTGATCGGTTTTGCCGGCGGGCTGGGGAAAAGATCGCTGTCCAACCTGAGCTTTAGCGCGCGCGACGGCGCGCAGATGGCCGTGGACGACGCAAATCAGCGCAACCTCGTCATCGGCGGGAAGCGCGTGTTTTTCAAATTGCTCGTCAGCGATGATCAGTCCGATGTGAATTTTGCGCGCGTTGTCGCCAAATCCTTTGTCACCGCAGGCGTCGTTGGGGTGGTCGGCCATGTCACGACCGATACCAGTATCGCGGCCGCACCGTTCTACAACGAAGCGGGAATTCCACAAATTTCACCTACCTCCGCCGGGCGGCAATTTTCTCAGACCGGATACCGCACCGCCTTCCAGATACTGGGGCACAGTGAAGCCAGTGCGATCCATCTGGCCAATGTTGCCTACGATACGCTGAAGGCCCGCCGCATCGTCGTCATAGATAACAGCAGCATGCTGGGAACCAGCCTTGCGGAAACCTTTACCCGGCAGATCCGGCGGGACGGCGGAGATGTCCTGTTCCGCGAGACAATCAACAGCAAGACTTCCGACTTCAACGCCGTCTTGCCGCGCGTGAAAAACGAGCGTGCGGACTTGCTTTTTTTCGCCGGCACCGGCCCGCAGGCGATCGCTTTTTCGCAGAATGCCCAACGCATGGGAGTGACGTCGACACTGTTGCTCAATGGCGGCGCCGTGAACAACGAGTTTCCGCAAACCGGATCGCATCGGGACGGCACCTATCTGATGTTGCAGGGCTTGCCGGTTGAAACGCGGTCCGGTTACTCACAATTTGAAAAGGCGTACAGGAAGAAATTCGATTCGGCGCTGACGGCGTACACGATGTTTTCCTACGACGCCGTCGGCATGCTGATCGAGGCGTGCAGGAAAAACAATTCCCTCAACGCGAGGCTGGCGGTAGAGACCTTGCACAACATGCAATATGCGGGCATCTCCGGGACTATTTCATTTGCGCCTGACGGCAGCAAAAACAATCCTCCCTATACGCTTTACCGGGCCTCCCAAAACAAATGGCAGATCGTCAAAGTCTTTGGCGGTTAGCAATCAATGCTCTGGAGGCTGACAGGGCCAATCCTGCGGCGGCGCAGCAAATTGAACAATCGCAGGCAGGAAACTGCCCTGTTCGCCTGATGGACTTGCTGCAAAGTAAGCTATCGTGCGCAGTCCAACAATAAATCTCCCCCATTCGCTCTGAACGGAGTTGCAAGAATGAAAACATTAAAGTCGAAACTGCTGCTGGCGCTGGTCGTCATGTGGATCGGTTTGCTGGTGCTGGCGGCGTGGTCGGCGCTCAATACCCGGCAAAACATGATCAACGAGCGCGAAGCAGGACTCAAGCGCGTCGTCGAAACCGCCGAAGGCATCCTCAAGAGCTATGCAGCTGAGGTCGCCGCCGGCAAGACCTCGCTGGCGGAAGCCCAGAAGCAGGCGCTGGAACGCATCGCCGCGATGCGCTACGACAACGACAATTACATCTTCGTCTTCGATTCCAAGCCGGTGGTGCTGATGCACCCGACCAACAAGAGCGTGGTCGGCAAGAATGTCGGCGACCGCAAGGACAGCGACGGCAAACTGTACTACGTCGAAATGGTCAAGGTCGGCAAGGCGCAGCAGCGCGGTTACGTCAATTACATGGGACGCCTGCCGGGCGCTGATGACACCAATCGCACGCAGAAGGTCAGCTACCTGATTTACTACCAGCCATGGGACTGGCTGCTGGTGTCGGGCGTCTTCCTCAATGACGTTGAAAGCGATTTCTACAAGAACCTGCTGAAGCTGGCCGGCATCCTGATCGTGATCGGCGTGGCGGTGTCGGCGATGATGCTGGCCATCATCCGCAACATCACGCGCAGCCTTGGCGGAGAGCCTTCTTATGCCGTGGGAGTGGCGTCGCGCATTGCGTCAGGCGACCTCACCATGGCGATCCAAACGCGGCCGGGAGACAAGAACAGCCTGCTGTATGAAATGAGCGTGATGCGCGAGCGACTGTCTTCGGTGATCAGCGGCATCCGCACCGGCACCGACTCCATCGATACCGGCGCCAAGGAAATCGCCGCCGGCAACATGGATCTGTCCTCGCGCACCGAGCAGCAGGCCGCTTCGCTGGAAGAAACCGCGTCGAGCATGGAAGAACTCACCTCGACCGTGAAGCAGAATGCGGACAACGCCCGCCAGGCCGGTCAACTGGCCAACACGGCATCCGACATCGCGCGTCGCGGTGGTGACGTGGTGGGGCAGGTAGTCGACACCATGCAAGGCATCACGGAAAGCTCGCGCAAGATCGCGGACATCATCGGTGTGATCGACGGTATTGCATTCCAGACCAACATTCTCGCGCTGAATGCGGCAGTGGAAGCGGCGCGCGCCGGCGAGCAGGGCCGCGGCTTTGCGGTGGTCGCCTCCGAAGTGCGCAGCCTGGCGCAGCGCAGCGCGCAGGCGGCCAAGGAAATCAAGCAGTTGATCGATGATTCGGTGACGCGCGTCGACAGCGGTTCGGAGCTTGTGCAACGCGCCGGCCAGACCATGGGCGAGGTGGTCAATGCGGTGCAGCGTGTCACCGACATCATGGGCGAAATCTCCTCGGCGACCGAAGAACAAAGCAGCGGCATCGGCCAGGTCAATCTGGCGATCACGCAAATGGACCAGGCCACGCAGCAGAATGCCGCGTTGGTGGAGCAGGCAGCTGCAGCAGCCGGTTCGCTGGAAGAGCAGGCGCGCAGGTTGAAGGATGCAGTGGCGTTCTTCCAGGCGGACGGCGTTTCGGCTGTTGCCGCTGCGCCGGTTGCTCGCGCCGCCGCGATCGCACCTCCGGTAGCTCCGAAGGCTGCGCCTGCGTCTGCGACTAAGCCGCGCAAGGCCTCGGCCGCAGTCGCACGCGTCCCGGCGGCATCGAAACCAGCGCCGGGCAAGTCCTCTTCCGCTTCGACTCCAGTCAATGACGGCGACTGGGAAACTTTTTAAGCAAGCGCGGGCTTGCGTTCGCGCTTGAGTCAAGGCTGCAACGGCTTGTCCGAGCGATCGGACAAGCCGTTTGTTTTGGCGATCTCGCCGCAGCTGCGCCAATTGCTCTTGCAAGCCGCCAATTGAGCGGTTTTCCCTCTCGGAATGTTATGATACCGGGCTATTGCGGGCGAATTTGCCTGCCTCCGTCAAACTCTGTGAAATTGTAGATAACGTGCGCTTAAATTCCATTAAATTGTCAGGATTCAAGTCTTTCGTCGATCCGATGAATTTCCAGGTGCCGGGACAGCTGGTGGGCGTGGTGGGCCCCAACGGTTGCGGCAAGTCCAACATCATTGACGCCGTGCGCTGGGTGCTGGGCGAATCGAAGGCCTCCGAACTGCGCGGCGAGTCCATGCAGGACGTCATTTTTAACGGCTCCACCAACCGCAAGCCGGCCGGGCGCGCTTCCGTCGAACTGGTGTTCGACAACGCCATGGGCAAGGCTGCCGGGCAATGGGGCCAATACGCCGAAATCGCCGTCAAGCGCACCCTCACGCGCGACGGTACTTCGTCGTACTACATCAACAACCAGGCGGTGCGCCGCCGCGACATCCAGGACATCTTCCTTGGCACCGGCCTCGGCCCGCGCGCTTACGCGATCATTGGCCAGGGCATGATTTCGCGCATCATCGAAGCGCGTCCGGAAGAGCTGCGCATCTTCCTCGAAGAAGCCGCCGGCGTGTCGAAGTACAAGGAGCGCCGCCGTGAAACTGAAAATCGCCTGCACGACACGCGCGAAAACCTGACACGCCTCGAAGACATCCTGCGCGAGCTCAACACCAACCTCGAAAAGCTGGAAGCCCAGGCCGCCGTCGCCAAGAAGTTCAACGAACTCACCGCCGACCAGGAAGAAAAGCAAAAGCTGCTGTGGCTGCTGCGCAAGAACGAAGCCAAGGCCGAGCAGGAAAAATTCTTCCGCGAAATCGAGCGCGCGCAAATCGATCTGGAAGAACAGACCGCCAAGCTGCGTCACGTCGAGACCGAGCTGGAACACATGCGCCAGGCCCACTACGGCGCCGGCGATCGCCTGCATACGGCGCAAGGCCACCTGTACCAGACCAATTCCGAAATCGGCAGCCTGGAAGCGCAGATCAAGTTCGTCATTGAATCACGCAACCGTCTGCAATCGCAACTCAACTCGCTGACCGCGCAGCGCGACCAATGGCAGCGCCAGGGCACGCAGCACCAGGACGACCTGGCCGAAGCCGAGATCCAGCTTGAAGAGCAGGGTATGCGCGTCGAGCAGGCGCAGCAAGCCGTGCAGGACGGCAGCGACAAGGTGCCTACGCTGGAGCAGGCATGGCGCGAAGCGCAACTCAAGACCACCGAGTCGCGCGGCAAGATCATGCAAATCCAGCAGCAGATCGAACTGGAATCGGCGCACCAGCGCAACGCTTCCAACATCCTGTCAGGCCTGGCCGTGCGTCGCGAACGCCTGATGCAGGAAAAGAGCGGCCTGAACATGCCGGACGACGCGCACCTGTCCAACCTCAAGTTGCAGCTGGAGGAGAAGCAGGCCTCGCTGGAAGAAGCTTCCATGTACCTCGAAGAGGCGCAGGAGCAGCAGCCAAAGCTGGAAGAAGAGCGTCGCACCGCGCAGGAACTGGTCAGCAAGGAAACCTCCGACCTGGCGCAGCTGGAAGCCCGTCAGTCGGCGCTCAAGCAACTGCAGGAAAGCGTGCAGACCCAGGGCAAGGTGCAGCCTTGGCTGGAAAAGCACGAGCTGGCCAATCTCCCGCGCCTGTGGCAGAAGCTGCATATCGACGCCGGCTGGGAAACTTCGCTGGAGTCGGTGTTGCGCGAACGCATGTCGGCGCTGGAAGTGTCGAACCTGGACTGGGCCAAGGCCTTCTTCAACGACGCGCCACCGGCCAAGCTGGCGCTGTTCGCGCCGAATCCGACAGCCGCTCCCGCCGAATCAGCGCCGAATGGCCTGAAGCCTTTCATCAACCTGCTGCAACTCAACGATCCGGGTTTGCGCGCGCTGATGCAGGACTGGCTGCACAATGTCTTCATCGCCGACGACACCGCCAGCGCATTTGTCGATCGCAGCAAGCTGCCGGCGGGCGCGTTCTTCGTGACCAAGCAAGGCCACGTGGTGAGCCAGTCGAGCGTGCGTTTCTATGCCTCCGATTCGGAGCAGGACGGCATGCTGGCGCGCCAGCAGGAAATCGAAAACCTGACCAAGCAGCAGCGCGCCCAGTACATGCTGGCCGAAGAAGCCAAATCGCGCGCCGTGCGCGCCGATGCCGCCGTGACCGGCGCCACTCAGCGCCTGCAGGAACTGCGCCAGCGCGTCGCCGGCCTGACCCAGTCGGTGCACAGCTTGCAGATCGAAGTAATGAAGCTGTCGGAAGTACAGGAGCGCTTCAACCAGCGCAGCACGCAGATCGTGGCCGACCTTGCCGAAATCGAAATGCAGGAAGTCGAACAGCAACAGATCAAGGCCGAATCCGAAGCCAAGTTCGAACAGCTCGACATCGAGCTGGCCGAGCTGCAAGAGTCGCATGAAAACGGTCAGACCGATTACCTCAGCAAGGAGCAGCAGCTCAACGACGCACGCCTGCGCCTGCGCGAACTCGAGCGCGCCGCCCAGGAAGCGGAGTTCTCCGAAAAGTCGCAGCGCAACAAGATCGACGAACTCAAGCGCAGCATCGCCACTGCGTTGGAGCAGGCCGCGCAATTGTTCGCCAGCATGCAGCAGGGCAGTCTCGAATTGGAAAGCCTCGATGATCAAGCGGCGCAAGCCGGTTTGCAATCCTTGCTGGACAAGCGCACCGATCAGGAACGTGCGCTGGCCGACGCCCGCCATGAACTCGACCAGTTGTCGCAACAGCTGCGCCATCATGAAGAGGCGCGCCTGCAAGCCGAACGTAGCCTGCAACCGCAGCGCGACCGCATTACCGAGCTGCAGTTGAAGGAGCAGGCCGCACGTCTGAACCAGGAGCAATTCACCGAAGCGCTGGCCAACACCCAGGCCGACGAAGCGGCGCTGGCCGAGAAGCTCACCGACGACATGCGTCCTTCCTACCTGCAAGGCGAAGTGACCCGCCTGACCAATGCGATTGCAGCGCTGGGCGCAGTCAATCTGGCGGCGCTGGACGAGCTGGCGACCGCCTCCGAACGCAAGAATTTCCTCGATGCGCAGTACGTCGACCTCAACGAAGCGATCACCACGCTGCAGGACGCCATTCACAAGATCGACATCGAAACCCGCGGCTTGCTGCAGGACACCTTCGACAAGGTCAACGGCCACTTCGCCGAGCTGTTCCCGATCCTGTTCGGCGGCGGCCAGGCCAAGCTGACCATGACCGGCGACGAAATCCTCGATTCCGGCGTGCAGGTCATGGCGCAACCGCCCGGCAAGAAGAACGCCACGATTCACCTGCTGTCCGGTGGTGAAAAGGCGCTGACGGCGACTGCGCTGGTGTTCTCGATGTTCCAGCTGAATCCGGCGCCGTTCTGTCTGCTGGACGAAGTGGACGCACCGCTCGACGATGCCAACACCGAGCGCTTCTGCAATATGGTCAAGCGCATGTCGTCCAACACCCAGTTCCTGTTCATCTCGCATAACAAGATCGCGATGGAAATGGCCAATCAGCTGATCGGCGTGACCATGCAGGAGCAGGGCGTGTCGCGCATCGTGGCGGTCGACATGGAGGCGGCGGCCAACTTCACGTCGGAGGTGCAGGCGGCTTAGGCCGTCTGGTTTTTGCATGCCGCGCGCGAGTCGCGAATTTCGGCGCTGACGCGCCGTTTTTCATAGGCTGGACAGCTTGACAAGCCAAAGGGGGAACACTACCCTGAACAGCTTGTCATACAAGGGCTTTAGCGTGACTTCAGCGCTGCTGATGCAAAGCGATCCAGACAAAGAATAACAAGACGGTAATGGCGGACCAGGCGTACTTTTGCTGCTGTACGGATATTCAGGAAGCAATTGAACGCCGTGTGCCGTCGACTCTCAGGAATCCACAAAGACCAGTTATGACCAGTTTTATTGAACTGAACGCAGTTGATGTCCGCCGCGCCGCCCGCCAGGGCAAGGCCGCAGCGGCTGCAGCAACTGCAATTCTCTCAACCACCGCAGTGATGGCCGGCGCCGGCAATGCCGCAGCGCGCCTCGCTTCCAAGAAAAATTCCAAGGTGCATTCGGCATGACAGACCTCCAGACCAGCCTGATCGTTATCGGCGGCGTGATCGTCGTGGGCGTGATTTCCTACAATAAATGGCAAGAGCACAAGACGCGCAAAACCGTCGAGCGCGCGTTTTCGTCGGATCACGATGATGTGCTGATGAACGCCGACAGCGCGACGCAACCGCTTGCCCCGACCAGGTCGGCGGCGAACAGTGCGCCGGCGGCAGCTGCGCCGCAGTCTTTCCAGGCGGCACCAGCCCCGACGGCGCCTGCCGCGAAGTCGCCGCTGTCGATGTATGACGACGATGAACGCGTCGAGCCCGAGCTGTACCAGATGCCGGAGCGTCGGCCGCAAGTGCCCGCGCCAGAACAGCAACCGATCACGCCGCCGGTCACGGAAGCGGATCTTGACACACCGGTCGAACCCTACCTGTCGATCGACACGCCGCTCGACAGCCATGACGATTATCTGGCCGCTCCGCTGAACGTGGATAATCTGAATACTGACCTGAGTCATGTCGAAGCCACGCTCAACGACACCGAGATGTTTGCCGGTGAGCAAGCGGGGCAAACGCTCGCAGCGCCCCAACGCGAATTGCCGGTCGATGAGCTGGTCGACTGCATCATCCCGATTGCGCTGGAAGTCGCCGTGCGCGGCGAGAAGCTGTTGCCCGGCGTACAGAACCTGCGCCATGTCGGCAACAAGACCGTGAATTTCGTCGGTCGCACGACAGAAGGCGAATGGGAGCCGATCGGCCACGGCAGCTCCTACAACGCCTTGCTGGCCGGCGTGCAACTGGCCAATCGCAATAACGGACTCAACGAGCTGGAGTATTCCGAACTGATCGTGCGTCTGCGTGAGTTCACCGATGTAATCGGCGCCGAGCCGGAAATTCCCGACATGATCGATGTCATGAAAACGGCGCAGGCGCTGCACCAATTCGTCATGGATCACGATGTCCAGCTGGGCGTCAACGTGCGCTCCAATGGCGCACCGTGGAACGTCACCACCTTGCTCGCGGCATTGACCCGCCAGGGCTTTGATCGTCGCACCGACGGCCATCTGGTGATGCAGGACGGCGAAGGGGAAGTGCTGTTCTCGATGTCGACCAACGTCACCGGCGCCGCCGAAACAACGGATCGCCTCACGCTGTTGCTGGACGTGCCGCGTGTAGGCCCGGCGCGCGACGGTTACGGCGCCATGATCGCCTGCGCACGCTCCCTGGCCATGCGCCTGGGCGGCACCGTGGTCGACGACAGCGATCAGTTGCTGTCGGACGCCGCGCTGAGCGATATCGCCGAGCAGGTCGGCGCGTTCTACAGCGCCATGGAATCGGCAGAAATCCCGGCCGGCTCCAAGCGCGCGATGCGCCTCTTCAGTTAAGCTTGCGCGCTACTTTTCGAGCGCTCCTACCATGCACCCAGATTCACATTCAGCACCCGCAGCGCCAGGCGACTGGCGCGCGCGGGCGGCCTGGCTCAAGGCGGCGTTGGACCGTCACAACCACGCCTACTACGTCCTCGACAATCCCAGTATTCCCGACGCCGAATACGACAAGCTGTTCCACGAGCTTCAGGCGCTGGAAGCAGAACATCCCGAACTGGCCACCAGCGACTCGCCCACCCAGCGCGTCGGCGGCGCGCCGCTGCCGCAATTCGAGCAGGTGCGTCACGCGGTCCCGATGCTGTCGCTGGGCAACGGCTTCGACGATGAAGACATCGTCGCCTTCGACAAACGCGTCAAGGACGGCTTGTCTTCCGAGGCCGACATCGATTACGCCACCGAACTGAAGTTCGACGGTCTCGCCATCAGCCTGCGTTATGAAGACGGTGTGCTGGTTGGCGCCGCCACGCGCGGCGACGGCACCACCGGTGAAAATGTCACGGCCAACATCCGCACCGTGCGCGCGATTCCGTTGCGCCTGCATGGCGACAAGGCGCCGCAGGTACTGGAAGTACGCGGCGAAGTGCTGATGTACAAAGACGATTTTGCCCGGCTCAACCAACGCCAGCGCGACGCCGGCCAGAAGGAGTTCGCCAATCCGCGCAACGCCGCGGCAGGCAGCTTGCGCCAGCTCGACTCGAAGATCACGGCGCAGCGCACCCTGCGATTTTTTGCCTATGGCATCGGCGTGCTGGAAGGCGTCCCCATGCCGGCATCGCATTCCGCCTTGCTCGACTGGTATTCAGAACTGGGCCTGCCGGTCTGCAAGGAACGCGAAGTGGTGCGGGGCGCTGAAGGTTTGCTGAAGTTCTACCACGGCATCGGCGCCAAGCGCGCCGAACTGCCGTATGAGATCGACGGCGTGGTCTACAAGGTGGACCGTCTCGACCAGCAGCAGAAGCTTGGTTTCGTGTCGCGCGCGCCGCGTTTTGCGCTGGCGCATAAATTTCCGGCGCAAGAAGCGCTGACCGTGGTGCAAGGCATCGAAGTACAGGTGGGGCGCACCGGCGCCATCACGCCGGTGGCGCGACTGGCGCCGGTGTTCGTCGGCGGCGTGACCGTCACCAACGCGACGCTGCACAACGAAGACGAGGTACGCCGCAAGGATATCCAGATCGGCGACACCGTGATCGTGCGCCGCGCCGGCGACGTGATTCCGGAGGTGGTCGGCTATGTGCCTGAGTCGCGTCCGGCCGATGCCAGGCCTTTCGAGATGCCGAAGACGTGTCCGGTATGCGGCTCCGAGATCATCCGTCTTGAGGATGAAGCGATCGCGCGCTGCTCGGGCGGCTGGGTCAAATGCTCGGCGCAGCGCAAGGGCGGCCTGCAGCATTTCGCCTCGCGCCGCGCCATGGATGTCGAAGGCCTGGGCGATCAGTTGATCGAACAACTGGTCGACAAAAATGTCATCACCACCGCAGCGGATTTGTACCGCCTTGGCCTGACCTCGCTGGCCGAGCTTGACCGCATGGCAGAGAAGTCGGCCCAGAATGTGCTCGATGCATTGGAAAAATCCAAGTCGACCACGCTGGCGCGTTTCATCTATAGCCTCGGCATCCGTCACGTCGGTGAAGCGACCGCCAAGGAACTGGCGCGCCACTTCGGTAATATGGATGCGGTACTGGCGGCAAATGAAGAACAACTGCTGGAAGTCGCCGACGTCGGTCCGGTGGTGGCGCGCTCCATCGTCAGCTTTTTCTCCGATGGCCTGAACGTCGAGCTGGTGAATCAGTTACGCGCAGCCGGCATCCATTGGAGTGAAGGCGCGGGCATCGAGATCCAGGCCAAGACGCTGGCCGGCAAGACGTTCGTGCTGACCGGCACCTTGCCGACGCTGACGCGTGACGAGGCGGCACAGATGATCGAAGCGGCCGGCGGCAAGGTCAGCGGTTCGGTATCGAAGAAGACCGGCTATGTAGTGGCCGGCGCCGATGCCGGCAGCAAATTGACCAAGGCCGAAGAGCTGGGTATCGCCATCCTCGACGAGGACGCCCTGCAGTTGCTGATCAAAACCGGCCCTGAAGACAGCCCGGAAGCGCCATCCGCAGAATAATCGGCGATACTGGACCATAATGACGCCATGCATCATGGCTCATGCGTCCGGCGCCACGTGAATCCACTCAATATGTTATCGGGAGTTGCAATGAGCAAGAGAATCAAGAAAGCCGTATTCCCTGTCGCCGGTTTGGGCAGCCGCTTCCTGCCGGCCACCAAGGCGCAGCCGAAGGAAATGTTGCCCATCGTCGACAAGCCGCTGATCCACTACGCGGTGGAAGAAGCGGTCGCCGCAGGCATTACCGAAATGGTGTTCATCACCGGCCGCAACAAGCGCGCCATCGAAGATCATTTCGACAAGGCCTACGAACTCGAAGCCGAACTGGAAGCCGCCGGCAAGCAGCAATTGCTGGACATCGTCCAGAACGTGATTCCCAAGAACGTCACCTGCATTTTCATTCGTCAATCCGCGCCATTGGGCCTGGGACATGCGGTGCTGTGCGCACGTCCGGTAGTCGGCGACGAGCCTTTCGCCGTGCTGCTGGCGGACGATTTCATGGACGTCGGTCCGGGCCAGAAGCCGGTCATGGCGCAGATGACTGAAGTCTACGAGCGCGAAGGCCTGAGTCTGTTGGCCGTGCAGGACGTACCGCGCAGCGACACCAAGCAATATGGCATTGTCAGCGCTACTGCCTACCAGGCCAATCTGGAGCGCGTCAACGGCATCGTCGAAAAGCCGGCACCGGATGTCGCGCCGTCGACGCTGGCGGTGGTCGGCCGCTACGTGCTCAACAATCGTATTTTCGAGTACCTCGAAACCATCGGCAAGGGCGCCGGCGGCGAGATTCAATTGACCGACGGTATCGCTGCACTGATGCATGCGCAGACTGTGCTGGCGTATCGCTACGAAGGCCAGCGCTATGATTGCGGTTCCAAGCTCGGTTATCTCAAGGCCACGGTAGCGATGGGCATGAAGCATCCGGAGACCGGTGCGGCGTTCACCGAATACCTGAAGCAGCTCGACATCAACTCCTGAAGCAAGGCAGGGCAAGGGGACCAACATGGCTATACGTGACATTCTGAAAATGGGCGATCCGCGCCTGCTGCGGCAGGCCGAACCGGTGCAGCAATTCGGCACGCCGGAAATGGACGTGTTGATCGCCGACATGTTCGAGACGATGCGCGCGGTCAACGGTGCAGGCCTGGCGGCGCCGCAAATCGGCGTCAACCTGCAGCTGGTGATTTTCGGTTTCAAGAAGAACCAGCGCTATCCCGACGCGCCCGAAGTGCCGGAAACAGTGCTGATCAATCCGACCCTGACGCCGCTGGGCGACGAGCAGGATGAAGGTTGGGAAGGATGTTTGTCGGTGCCGGGTCTGCGTGGCGTAGTGCCGCGCTGGAGTCGTTTGCGCTACGAAGGCGTTGACGAGAAGGGCAATCGCATTGATCGCACCGTCGATGGTTTCCATGCGCGCGTGGTGCAGCATGAATGCGATCACCTGATCGGTGTGCTGTATCCGATGCGGATCAAGGATTTCACGCGTTTCGGTTTCACCGAAATCCTGTTTCCTGAACTGGACCCGAACGACGACGATTAAGTCGATCAAGCCGGACCGATGAAGACTGCAATGTCTTCATCTCATAAAAAAATCGCGTATGAAGTCTGACTTCATACGCGATTTTTTATTGCCGGTTACTACTGCAAGCTGCGAGGCGCGATTCAGCCTTCCGCGACGCGCTTGCCGATATGCGCCAGCGCTTCTTCGATCTGGTCGATCAGGATCAGGCACAGGTCGCCTTCCTTGAGCGTGGCCAGCGCGGTATCGATGGCGAGGAATTCACCGAAGACTTCCTTGGTGACGGTGGTGCGGCGCGCATTGGCCAGGCCCTGACGCAGCAGCGCCAGCACTTCGCCGTCGGCGCGTCCGCGCTGGCATTGATCCTGGTACAGCACGACTTCGTCGAAGGCATCGCCGAGGATTTCGGTTTGCTGGCGGATGTCGATGTCGCGGCGATCGCCGGCACCGCTGATGACGACCGAGCGACGTTTGGCTGGCATGCTTTCCACCGCCTTGACCAGTGCGTTGATGGCGTCCGGATTGTGGCCGTAGTCGGCGATCACGGTGGCGCCGCGATAGTCGAACAGGTTGAAGCGTCCCGGCGCGGTGCCAACATCGCTGATGAAAGTGCGCAAACCTGCGCGTACGATGTTCCAGTCAAGGCTCAGGGCCCATACCGCGCCGACCGAGGCCATGGTGTTTTCCACCTGGAAGCCGATGCCGCCATTGCGGGTCAGCGGAATGTCCTTGAGCGCCAGGCGGATTTCCTGGTCGCCTTGCGCTGCGACGATGTCGTCGCCGTCGCGGTAGACCACGCGATGGCCTTGGGCACGATGCGTCGCCATGATCGGATGGGTCGGGTCGAGGGCGAAGAAGATCACGGCGCCGGGGCAGGATGGCGCCATGCTCGACACCATGGTGTCGGCGGCGTTGAGCACCGCGTAGCCGGTCGGCGCGACATTTTCAACGATCACGCGCTTGACCACGGCCAGGTCTTCGACTGTGCTGATGTAGCTGAGGCCAAGATGGTCGCCCATGCCGATGTTGGTCACGACGGCAACGTTGCAGCGGTCGAAGCCGAGGCCTTCGCGCAGCACGCCGCCACGCGCGGTTTCCAGTACGGCAGCGTCGACGTCGGGATGAAACAGCACATTGCGCGCGCTGCGCGGACCGCTGCAGTCGCCGGTGTCGGTGCGTTGATTGTCGATGTAGACGCCATCGGTGTTGGTCATGCCGACGCGCAATCCCTTTTGCGCGAGCAGGTGCGTGATCAGGCGCACGGTGGTGGTCTTGCCGTTGGTGCCGGCCACCGCGACGAGCGGGATGCGCGCGTCGTCGCCATCGGCGAACATGGTCGAGATGATGGCGTCGCCGACTGCGCGGCCCTTGCCGTAAGAAGGGGTAAGGTGCATGCGCAGGCCGGGAGCGGCGTTGACTTCGACGATGCCGCCTTCCTGTTCTTCCAGCGGCGCGTGCACGCTGTTGCAGACGATGTCGACGCCGCAGATGTCGAGGCCCACCATTTGTGCGGCCGCGACTGCGCGCGCAGCCAGTTCGGGATGGACGTCGTCGGTCACGTCGGTGGCGGTGCCGCCGGTGGACAGGTTGGCGTTGTTGCGCAGGACGATGCGCGCCCCTTGCGGCGGGATCGATTCGGCGTCGTAATTTTGCTTGGACAGCGTCGCCAATGCGATGTCGTCGAAACGGATCTTGGTCAGCGACGTGGCGTGGCCGTCGCCGCGCAGCGGATCGCTGTTGACCGTGTCGACCAACTGGCGGATGGTGTGTACGCCGTCGCCGATGACTTGCGGCGGATCACGGCGGGCGGCGGCGACCAGGGTCTTGCCGATTACCAGCAGACGGTAATCGTGGCCGGGCAGGTAGCGTTCGACGATGATTTCATCGCTGATTTTGACGGCGGCGTTGAAGGCTGCGACGATTTGCTCGTGGCTGCTGATGTTGACGGCGACGCCTTTGCCCTGATTGCCGTCACGCGGCTTGATGACGACCGGCGCGGCGATTTCCTGTGCTGCGGCCCAGGCGTCCTCGACGGTTTCCACCACGCGCCCGTTCGGCACCGGTACGCCGGCGGCGTTGAGCAGCATCTTGGTCAGTTCCTTGTCCTGCGCGATCGATTCGGCGATGGCGCTGGTGTTGCTGGTCTCGGCGGCCTGGATGCGTTTCTGGCGGCTGCCCCAGCCGAATTGCACCATGCTGCCGTCGGTCAGGCGACGGAAAGGAATCCCACGTTTGACCGCAGCGGCAACGATGGAGCCGGTGCTGGGGCCGAGACGCACGTCTTCGTCCAGTTCACGCAGGCGCGCCAGGGCATCGGCCAAGTCGAACGGCTTGTCGTCGAGGGCGGCGTTGCACAGTTCCTGGGCCAGCTCGAAGGCGAGGCGGCCGACGGCTTCTTCACTGTACTCGACGATGACCTGATACACGCCGGCTTCAACGGTCGGAACGGTGCGGCTGAAGGTCACCGGGCAACCTGCCTGCGACTGCAGGCCCAGTGCGGCGGCTTGCAGCGCATGCGCCATGGAAACGGCCTTGACTTCACCGGCCGGTTGCAGGAAACCGATGTGCGGGAAGCGCGCGCGCAGGCGCACTTCAAAGCCGGGCATGCCTTCGATGGCGCGCTCGACTTCGGGGCACGAGACGATGGCTTCGATCGCAGTGTGCCTGCTCCAGAGGTTAGGGCCGCGCAGTACGCGAATACGTGAAACGTCCATCAACAAGTCTTCCTGAATGTGTCTGTTTTAAGTTTCTTGACCGGAGTCCGGCCTTGCTTTGGGCTGCTGTGAAACGGTCTGCTTTGAAAAGCTGTGCTTCAGGCCGACTGCGCCTTGCGCTTCTTGCCTTGCTCTTCCGCCTGCTCGGTGCCGAACAATTCGATGCCCGCGCGGATCAGGTCGGCCGTGATGCCCAGCGCCCAGGTTGCGGCGACTGCGGCCAACACGTTCTCGATCTGGAAGCCAACCGCGCCGCCGCCGGTAATCGGGATCGCGGTCACGGTGCTGACGCGGACTTCCTTGTCGCCTGTGGCCTGGATGACATCGCCGTTGCGTACGAAGACGCCGCGCTTGCCTTGCTTCAGATGTTCGGTCATGACCGGCGCTTCGCTGTCGACCGCGAAGAAAATCACTTCGCCGTCGCACAGGCCGGCCATGTCGGCGACCAGCGGATCTTCTGCGTTCAGGACGGCGACGCCGTCCGGCAGCACGACGTCGACCTGGGTGCGCTTGACCTTGGTGGCCAGTTGCTCGGCATTGTCGATGTAGTACTCGGGCAGGCTGTCGGCCGGATCGATGTTGGTGACCACGCCGACCTGGCAACGGTCGTAGGCAAGGCCTTCGGAGAGAATCGAGACGCTGCCGTTTTCAAACACGGCGGCTTCGACGGCGCGATTGAGCAACACGCGATGCGCGGCGCCCCAGTTGGCGCGATTGCCTTTTTCGACCAGGCGCTGGCCGAGGTAAAGCCCGTCGCCGCAAGCCAGGCCGACATGCTTGCCGCTAAGGTCGATGATACGTGCGACCAGGCGGGCGATGGTGGTCTTGCCGTGGGTGCCGGTGATGCCGACGATGGGGATGCGGCCGGTGTCTTCCGGCTTGAACAGGTGTTCGACGATGGCCTGGCCGACCGGACGTGGTGTGCCTTCGGACGGTTTCAGGTGCATCAGCAGGCCGGGGCCGGCATTGACTTCAACGATGGCGGCACGCTGCTCGTCGAGCGGACGCGAAATGTCTTCGGCCACCAGGTCGACGCCGGCGATGTCGAGTCCGACCACGCGGGCCGCCAGTGCCGCCGTCGCAGCGACGCTGGGGTGAACCTGGTCGGTGACGTCGATGGCAACGTTGCCATTACGGAGCAACAAGACCTTTTTGCCGTTTGGCGGTACGGAGTCCGCAGTCAGGCCCTGACGTTCCAGCTCAAGACGGGCTGCCGGCTCGCGGTCGAGAATGACCGGGTTCAGCGGGTGTTCTTCCAGATCACCGCGGCGCGGATCCATGTTGACCACATCGATCAGTTGCGAAATGGTCGAGACGCCGTCGCCGATGACGAAGATCGGTTCGCCGCGGGCGGCGGCGGCCAGTTTGCCGCCGACGATCAGCAGGCGATGTTCGTTGCCGCGGATGAAGCGTTCGACCAACACGCTGCTGCCTTCTTCGAGCGCAGCTTTATAAGCGGTCTCGACTTCAGCTCGTGTGTTCAGGTCGATGAAGACGCCGCGACCGTGGTTGGCGTCGGACGGCTTGACGACAACCGGCAGGCCGATGTCTTCGGCGGCTTCCCAGGCATCGGCCGCGCTGTCGACGATGCGGCCTTCGGGAATGGCGACGCCGCAGGATTGCAGCAATGTCTTGGTCAGGTCCTTGTCGCGCGAGATGCTTTCGGCGATGGCGCTGGTCTGGTCGGTTTCTGCGGTCCAGATGCGGCGCTGCTTGCAGCCGTGGCCGAGCTGGACCAGGTTGCCCTCGGACAGGCGGATCGACGGGATGCGGCGCTCGTCGGCGGCATCCACGATGCAGGCGGTGCTGGGGCCGAGGCACAGGGAATCGACCATGTCGCGCAGCTTTTCGATGGTGGCGTCGACGTCGAAAGGCTTGTCTTCGATGGCGGCCATGACCAGGTCGCGGCCGGCGTACAAGGCGGCGCGGGTGACTTGCTCATGACGGGCGCGGACCACGACTTTGTAGACGCCGCGCGTGGAGGTCTCGCGCGCCTTGCCGAAACCGCCGGGCAGGCCGGCCAGGTTTTGCAGCTCGAGCGTGACGTGTTCCATGATGTGGCCGGGCCAGGTGCCTTCTTTCAGGCGCTGCAGGAAACCGCCGCGCTCGCCATAGCTGCAGCGGTGTTCGACCAGCGAAGGCAGCCAGCTGGTCAGGCGTTCATTGAAGCCGGGAATGATGTTCGACGGAAAGTCTTCCAGTTCTCCGATATCGATCCAGACCTCCAGCGCAGGGCGATAGGTCCAGATATTGGGGCCGTGCAACGGGAGGATACGGAGAAATTCTATATTTTTCATGAGTAAGCAGTTGTGCCGCTAAGCGTTGTGCGTTCTGTCGATCCAAGCATGAATAACGCATTAAGCGCCGATTGGTTTACTTCACATTAACAAAATGCGAGCGCTACCATCGGCCTGCGGATGTTTTTGCGGGATTTTCTTGTTCTTCGTTCCATATTTGTCCAGGCCCCTTCCCATAAGTTGCCTGTATACACAATATGTAACGATATTGTCTCAGACTGTTTGTAGTCTTGCATGCAAAAAAATCAGGAAATCGTCAGGGTTCGCAGCCAAACCGGCGCATTGTTTGTCATCGCAGGAGGGGCTCCGCGCGTTGTCGGGGTGGCAAACCCTTGCGATATAATATGCGCGGCATAGATTGTCGGCAAAATGTTGCCAGCAAAACCATACCTCACTGTCCGCACAGGACAAACATGCCGTTCAGATGAATAGAGAATCCCTCATCCCAAGCTCCTCCAATTTGCCCGCGCCGTGGCGCGCGGAAGCGCAAGCCCAGCTGGCGCCTGAAGAAAAAATCGTCACCTGGCTCGAGCTCGATCTCGATGCCTCGCTGAAATTCAGTCGCGGCCTGATCATCGCGACCGACCGCCGCCTGCTTGCCAAAGACAGCGACGGCCAGGGATGGACCGCATGGGAATACCGCGCCGGCCTGACACTGAAACACCATGACCACGCCGGCGTCGGCAGCCTCGAGTTGCAAGACGGGCAATCCCGGCTGGCTTTCTGGCGCTACACGCTGGCGCAAAATCCGCAGGCGCTGCGCCTGATCAACCAGTTTGACCAGCAGCGTGACGCCCAGGCGTCCGGCCAGGCTGCGGTAGAAGAAGAGCTGGACGTTTGCCCGCAATGCAAGGCACCGATCCCGCAAGGCCAGGAAACCTGCGCGATCTGCCCGGAAGCCAAGGAAGCGCCGCCGTCGACTTGGGCGCTGTTCCGCCTGACGCGCTTCGCCAAACCGTACAAGGGTTCCTTGCTGCTGGGTTTCCTGCTGACGCTGGCCTCCACCGCCGCGACGCTGGTGCCGCCTTACATGACGATGCCGCTGATGGACAACGTGCTGATTCCATTTCAGAACGGCGCACCGCTGGATTCTCACCTGGCCGGTCTGTACCTGAGCGGCTTGCTGGGTTCCGCCATGGTGGCCTGGATACTTGGCTGGGGCCGCACCTACATCCTTGCGCTGGTGAGCGAACGCATCGGCGCCGACCTGCGCACCACCACTTACGAACATCTGCTGCGGTTGTCGCAGGAATACTTCGGCGGCAAGCGCACCGGTGACCTGATGGCGCGCATCGGTTCCGAGACCGACCGCATCTGCGTGTTCCTGTCGCTGCATCTGCTGGACTTCATTATCGACGTCTTGATGATCATCATGACGGCCGCAATTCTGATTTCGATCAATCCGTGGCTGGCGCTGGTGACCTTGTTGCCGCTGCCGTTCATCGCCTGGATGATCCACGTGGTGCGTGATCGCCTGCGTCACGGCTTCGAGAAGATCGACCGTATCTGGTCGGAAGTCACCAACGTGCTGGCCGACACCATCCCCGGCATCCGCGTGGTCAAGGCTTTTGCTCAGGAAAAGCGTGAAGCGGCCCGCTTCAAGGAAGCCAATCGCCACAATCTGGTGGTCAACGATCGCGTCAACAAGATCTGGTCGCTGTTCACGCCGACCGTGACCATGCTGACCGAAATCGGCCTGCTGGTGGTGTGGGTCTTCGGCATCTGGCAGGTTTCGCACAACCAGATCACGGTTGGTGTGCTGACCGCCTTCCTGGCCTACATCAGCCGTTTCTATACGCGCCTGGATTCGATGAGCCGCATCGTGTCGGTCACGCAAAAGGCCGCCGCCGGCGCCAAGCGGATCTTCGATATCCTTGACCACGTATCGAGCGTGCCAGAGCCGGCCAATCCGGTGCACATCGAAAAAGTGAAGGGCGCCATCGAACTGCGCAACGTCGGTTTCCGCTACGGCAATCGTTCGGTCATGCGCGGCGTCGATCTGTCGATCGCACCGGGCGAGATGATCGGACTGGTCGGTCACAGCGGTTCCGGCAAGAGCACCATGGTCAATCTGATCTGCCGCTTCTATGACGTATCCGAAGGCTCGATCCGCATCGACGGCGTCGACATCCGCTCGCTGCCGATTTCCGAATATCGCCGCAACATCGGCCTGGTGCTGCAGGAGCCGTTCCTGTTTTTTGGCACGATTGCCGAGAACATCGCCTACGGCAAGCCGGAGGCGACGCGCGCCGAGATCATCGCGGCCGCGCGCGCCGCGCATGCGCATGAATTTATCCTGCGCCTGCCGCAAGGCTACGATTCCCTGGTCGGTGAGCGCGGCCAGGCGCTGTCTGGCGGCGAGCGCCAGCGTATTTCGATTGCCCGTGCGCTGCTGATCGATCCGCGTTTCCTGATCCTCGATGAAGCGACGTCCTCGGTCGATACGACGACGGAAAAAGAAATCCAGAAGGCACTCGACAACCTGGTGCAAGGCCGTACCACGATTGCGATTGCGCACCGCCTGTCGACCTTGCGCAAGGCCGATCGCCTGGTTGTTCTTGATCGGGGCCAGGTGGTCGAAGTCGGTCCGCACGAAGAATTGATG
This sequence comes from Herbaspirillum sp. NPDC101397, assembly GCF_044767325.1. Taxonomy (NCBI): domain Bacteria; kingdom Pseudomonadati; phylum Pseudomonadota; class Betaproteobacteria; order Burkholderiales; family Oxalobacteraceae; genus Herbaspirillum; species Herbaspirillum sp. NPDC101397. The sequence goes on along the minus strand of NZ_JBIWNS010000001.1, from coordinate 845,588 downwards.
GCGAAGCAGGGCGCGTATTACCGTCTGTATCAGGCGCAGGCGCGCAATCCCGAAGCCGAGGTGTCGGGCAGCGAAGAGAAGGATGACGAATGATGACTACGCACAGCGGCGTCGCCGCCCATAATTTCACCCTGCATCGCAACAGCTTTGGTCGCCTGGTCTTCGTCGACGCGGAAGGCGTCGCGCATGAGGGCGCGATTCCAGTGCGCGCTTTCCCGATCGGTGCGCCTGACGAAGGCATTGCGCTGGTCAGCGCCGATGGCCATGAACTGGCCTGGATCGATCAATGGTCGGACATTTCGCCGGAACTGCGGAGCGTGATCGAAGAGGAATTGGCCGCGCGCGAGTTCATGCCGGAAATCAGTCGCATCATCGGTGTATCCAGTTTCGCCACACCGTGCATCTGGGATGTCGAAACAAATCGAGGAAATACCTTTTTTACGCTCAAGGGCGAAGAAGATATCCGCCGTCTGTCACAATCTTCCTTGCTAATTGCTGACAGTCACGGTATTCAATTCCTCATCCGTGACATCAGGCAGTTCGATAAAACCAGTCGCAAGATTCTCGACAGGTTCTTATAAGCGTTTTGTCAGCACTCGTTGAAAACTTCTTCAGGCAATCCACGGCATTGCCTGAGTGTTTCTTCGATGGAGCCGAGAGTCTTGTTCGATTATTTTTTATAAAGGAATAGGCAGCGGATCCGGTGGGATAACCAAAGCAACAAGTCACCGGATAACGTACTAGGGATGGGAATCATTTTGGGGCTCTGGCAGGCCCGATTATTCCTATGACCGACTCACCGGATAAGAGGCGCTCTGCTTGCCCGCCTACGGCGCAGCCTATCATTGCATTGCCGGTAGCGCCGGTTTTGCGAGGTTTGATCGATGAAGCATTGAACGCCGTCATGGAGGAGGCTGCCGGGAATGCCTGTCTCAGTCTCGGTACGCTGGGCCGTTGTGCCGACTACGCGATTGTCGGCGCACGTGTGCTCAGCAAATTGTCGGATCATCCCCATGTCGCCGTCGCGGGAGGCGAGATCATTGATTGTGGCAATGGCATGTACATCGTCTTGTTCCCGACCAGAAGCGCGCGCCGGCATGCCCGCAAGTTATCGGATCTGAAGGATTACCATTGCTGGATTCAGTCGGTTCATGCGACGCCTGACGGCAAAGAACGGTTGGAGTGGATTGATTTCACCATCCGGCATGACCCTCTGGTCGCAAAGATGTTTGGCATTCTTTATTCCAATCCGCGCAAGGGTGACTATTTGTGGGACTGGTATGACAGTGTTCCTGAAGTGCCGGCGGATATCCGGCCGCAATTGTCGGTGAACGGCAATTGCGGCGACTGGATGTGGACGGATGCAATTTGCATGCGCTTGCTGCACAAATATGAACAGGAACACGATGTGCTGTTGAACGATCTGGTCGCTCGGGTGTTGCATCGGCTGGCAGATATGGTCGGCGTGCAAAGAAAATCCTGAGCGGCTTGCCGGTTTGTTTGCTTCGACAGTCGACGGGCAGCCTCAGAATTGCTCGTCAGGACGCAGATAACGCCATTCTCCCGTGGGCAAATCGCCCAGCTTGACCCCGCCGATACGCACGCGCTTGAGGCCGACGACTTTCAGGCCAACCAGTTCGCACATGCGACGGATCTGGCGCTTCTTGCCTTCATTGAGAATGAAACTGAGCTGATCATCATTTTGCCAGCGCACCTTGGCCGGCTTGAGCAGCTTGCCGTCCAGCGACAGGCCGTGGTTGAGACGCTTGAGGTCGCTGTCGGGCAGCTTGCCCGGTTTGGTGTATTGCACGCGCACCAGGTATTCCTTGTCGACGCTGGTGTCTTCGCCAATCAGCTGCTTGGCGATGCGGCCGTCCTGCGTCAGCACCAGCAAACCGACCGAGTCGATGTCCAGGCGACCGGCCGGCACCAGGCTGCGCAGTTGCGTCGGATGGAATTGCGTATCGACCTGGTCTTCCTTCCAGCGTGTGGCGGCTTCCACCAGCGCGACTGCCGGTTTGTAGCCGTCTTCGGCCTGGCCGCTGACATAGCCCATCGGCTTATTGATCAGGATGGTGACGCGCTTGGATTGTTCCGCCGCGGCCTGGCGCTCGACGCTCACGCGCTGGTGCGGCAACACTTTGCTGCCCAGTACGGAGACCACAATGCCGTCGACACGGACCCAGCCTTTTTCTATCCATTCGTCGGCCTCCCGGCGCGAACAGAGGCCGAGTTCGGACATGCGTTTGGACAGGCGTACTGGTTCAGTCATGATGAATAAGCTAGGTGAAAATCGGGTTAAATAAAAGCGGAGGAAGCGGCGGTCGATGCGCGCTAAATGCGCAGCGCCTTGAGCAAATCGGTTTCCAGCATGATCTGGTTGCGCGGATGATTGAGCGCCGCACCATCGACCAGGAATACGTCTTCGACGCGTTCGCCGAGCGTCATCACCTTTGCCGTATGCAGGTTGATCTTGTACTTGGCGAGGATGTTGGAGATCGTGTAGAGCAGGCCGTTGCGATCATTGGCCGACACCGATAGCAGGTAGTACTGGCCACGCTCATCCGGACGCAGATCAACCGACGGATTGATCGGGAAAGTGCGCGACAGGCGCGACAAGCGTCCCTTCGCAGGCGTCGGCAGCGGGCCGTCGGATTGCAGCAGGTGCGCCAGTTCATGCTCGATCAGATTGATGATGTCGCGGTAATTCTTGGCGAACACCGGCGCGCTGATCAGGAAGGCATCGAGCGCGTAATTGGTTTTGGTGGTGTGGATCTTGGCGTCGAGAATGCTGAAATTCTTTTCGTCGAAATAGCTGCAGATGCGCGCGAACAGATCGGGCTGGTCGGGCGTATACACCGCGACTTGCACGCCTTCGCCGATCGGCGCCAGGCGGCATTTGACCAGCGGTACCTTGCTGTCCATCTTGTCGTAGAACGAGCGCGTCTGCCAGGCGATATCGGAGGCATCGAGGCGCAGGAAATAGGCGACGTCGAGCTGGCGCCAGAAATTTTCATGGGCGTCGGCAGGCAGGCCGTACAGGCGCAGCGTCTTGATCGCTTCCTGCTGGGTGTTCTTGAGCTCGCGGTCGGCCGACGGCGCTTCACCGCCGAGCACGCGCAAGGTCATGCGGTACAGGTCTTCCAGCAACTTGCCTTTCCAGGCATTCCAGACCTTCGGGCTGGTGCCGCGGATATCAGCGACGGTGAGCAGGTACAGCGCCGTCAGGTGGCGCTCGTCCTTGACCGAATCGGCGAATTGCTGGATCACGTCGGGGTCTGACAAGTCCTGCTTTTGCGCCACTTGCGACATGGTCAGATGGTGTTCGACCAGGAACACCACGAGTTCGGTGTTCGCTTCCGAGATGCCATGCTGCACGCAGAACTGGCGCGCATCGGCCATGCCCAGCTTGGAATGATCACCGCCGCGGCCCTTGGCGATATCGTGGAACAGCGCCGCCACATACAGGATCCATGGCTGCGCGAAGTTGGCCATGAGCTGGCTGCAGAACGGATATTCGTGCGCGTGTTCGCTCATCGTGAAGCGGCGCACGTTGCGCACCACCATCAGGATGTGCTGGTCGACGGTGTAGACGTGGAACAGGTCGTGCTGCATCTGGCCGACGATGCGGCGGAAGTTGGGCAGGTAGCGACCCAGCACGCTGGTCTGGTTCATCCGGCGCAACGCATGCATGATGCCGCGCTTGCCTTGCAGGATCTGCATGAACAGCGCATGGTTGCCCGGATCGGCGCGGAAGGCGTTGTCGATCTTGAAGCGCGCATGCCACAGCGCGCGCATGGTGCGCGCTGACATGTCCTTGAGTTCCTGATGCTGGGCCAGCACCAGGAAGACTTCCAGCATGGCCGACGGCGTGTCTTCGAAGACGTTGTCGTGGGCGATGTCGAGGAAGCCGTTGAGTTCGTTGAAGCGCTCGTTGATCTTTTGCGGGATGACATCCTGCGGGAACAGCTGCGCTTCGATATTCTGCAGCAGGATGGTGTTGAGCTGGGTGACCGCCTTGGCCGCCCAGTAATAGCGCTGCATCAGGTACTCGCTGGCGCGGCGCGTGTCGGTGCTCTTGAAGCCGAAACTCTCGGCAATCGGCGTCTGGATGTCGAACACCAGCCGGTCTTCGCGGCGGTTGGTGTAAATGTGCAGGCGGATGCGGATGTCCTTGAAGGCGCGTTCCTTTTGCGTCAGCTGGCGCGCTTCGGTCGCAGTCAACAAGCCGCGCTGGGCCAGCTTGCTCCAGGAGTCACCGAGTCCGGCCGCCTTGGCCACCCACAGGATCACCTGCAGATCGCGCAGGCCGCCCGGGCTTTCCTTGCAGTTCGGTTCCAGGCTGTAGGGCGTGTCTTCATATTTGACGTGGCGCTGGCGCAGTTCCAGGGTCTTGGCGAGGAAGAAAGCGCGCGGATCCATGGCCGCCTGGCACTTCACCTGCAGCAACTGGAACAGCGTCTTGTTGCCGGTCACCAGGCGCGCTTCCAGCAGGCTGGTCTGTACCGTGATGTCGGCGGCCGATTCACTCATGCATTCGTCGATGGTGCGGATGCTGTGGCCGATTTCGAGGCCGATGTCCCAGAACAGCTGCACCAGAGATTCCAGCTTTTCCTGCATGGCCTTGCCGGGCGATTCGTCGAGCAGGATCAGCACATCGACGTCGGAATGCGGAAACAGCTCGCCGCGACCGTAGCCACCGACCGCGACCAGCGCGATATCGCGCGGGAGGTCGCATTTGTTCCAGGCTTCGGTGAGCGCAGCATCGACGTTACGGCGCAGTTGCGTCAGCAGATGGTCGGTCTTGCCGTCAGCCTGGAAAGCCTCAATGGCCTCCTGGCGCGATGCTTTGAGTTGTTTTTTGAGGGTGACGGCAAGGGAGGGCATAGAAATCCGGTCGATGGATCAGGCAGTTCAGGCGAGAGCCGGGGCCGCTTGCTGGATGAATGCCGGCGGCGCGGGCATGCCGGGCGACACCGTCAGCACTTCGAATCCGGTTTCGGTCACCAGCACGGTGTGTTCCCACTGCGCCGACAGGCTGCGATCCTTGGTCTTGATGGTCCAGCCGTCGCCCATTTCACGGATTTCGCGGCGTCCGGCGTTGATCATCGGCTCAACCGTGAAGATCATGCCGGCTTCGAGTTTTTCCAATGTGCCGGGACGGCCGTAGTGCAGCACTTGCGGCTCTTCGTGGAAAACGGTGCCGATGCCGTGGCCGCAGAACTCGCGCACCACGCTGTAGCCGGCTTTTTCCGCGTGCTGCTGGATCACATGACCGATGTCGCCCAGATGCGCGCCCGGCTTGATTTTGGAAATGCCGAGCCACATGCATTCATAAGTGATTTCGGTCAGGCGACGCGCCAGGATGGACGGCTCGCCGATGAAGAACATGCGGCTGGTGTCGCCGTGGTAGCCGTTCTTGATCACGGTGATGTCGATGTTCAGAACGTCGCCGTTCTTCATGACCTTGTCGCCCGGGATACCGTGGCAGATGATGTCGTTGAGCGAGGTGCAAATCGCCTTCGGATAAGGGGTGTAGCCCGGTGGGCAGTAATTCAGCGGGGCCGGGATGGTGCCTTGCACATTGGTCATGTACTCGTGGCACAGGCGGTCCAGTTCGCCGGTGGTAGTGCCGGCCTTGACGAAGGGGGCAATGTAATCGAGCACTTCGGCGGCCAGTTTGCCGGCCACGCGCATACCTTCGATATCTTCGGCGGTTTTGATGGAGATGGAGCCCATAAAGTTTGTCGCAATTCGCTAAAAATCGTTAAGTAGAGATTATAGACGAGGGCAGGCGGTTCTGTCGGCGCGGATTGGCGTTACGGAGTGGGCAAAAGCTAATGAAAACAATGCTTTCGGCGCTTGAATGGATTCTCCGGATGAGGTAGAATGCTCGGCTAACTTGAGTCACTCAGGTTGGAAGGCGAGTTTTGCCGCTGCAGATTGCCAGTTTGGGGTCGTTGGAGGCAAATATTGCTTTAATGAAAGAAGTGAGTTGTTGTTAATTTTGAATCGCGAATCCGTTCGCAAAGGGTGTCCGGGCAGCAGTTGATCTGCCTTTCCGGATGGCCGAATGGATTCCAGACCTAACCCTGGAGAAATTTATGTCCGTAACTATGCGCGAAATGCTGGAAGCCGGTGTCCACTTTGGTCACCAAACACGCTTCTGGAACCCAAAGATGGCCCCGTTTATCTTCGGTCATCGCAACAAGATTCATATCGTCAACCTGGAAAAGACCCTGGGCATGTATCAGGAAGCGCTGAAGTACGTGCGCCAACTGTCGTCCAACCGAGGCACCATCCTGTTTGTCGGCACCAAGCGTCAGGCACGCGACACCATCGCCGCTGAAGCGCAACGTGCAGGCGTTCCTTACGTCGACCAACGTTGGTTGGGCGGCATGCTGACCAACTTCAAGACCATCAAGACATCGATCAAGCGTCTGAAGGACATGGAAGCATCCATCGCTGACGGTTCCAACGAAAAGTTGAGCAAGAAAGAAGCACTGCTGTTCAGCCGCGAACAAGAAAAGCTGCAAAAGGCAATCGGCGGTATCAAGGATATGGGCGGCATTCCTGACGCCATCTTCGTGATCGACGTCGGCTACCACAAGGGCGCCATCACTGAAGCCGCCAAGCTGGGTATCCCGGTCATCGGCGTGGTTGACACCAACCACTCGCCAGAAGGCGTGACTTACATCATTCCGGGTAACGACGATTCCGCCAAGGCAATCGCTCTGTACGCTCGTGGTGTTGCTGACGCGATTCTGGAAGGCCGTGAAAATGCGGTGAACGAAGTTGTCGAAGCCGTCAAGAACGGTGGCGACGAGTTCGTCGAAGTGAACGAACAGGCTTAATTTGCCTGCAGCGCCCGTGGAGTCTTATCCACGGGCGACAAGAAAAGGGGTAACAGCGAGAGTTAGCGCAGTTCGCCCCTTTTTTTTGAGTAAATTGATCGAATTCCCGATGTGGCGCCCCGATGGCGGCATGTCAACTTAGTTAGGAGAAACATATGGCGGCAATTACCGCAGCACTGGTAGGCGAACTGCGCGCGAAGACCGACGCGCCGATGATGGAATGCAAGAAGGCACTGACCGAAGCCGAAGGCGACATGGTCCGTGCTGAAGAAATCCTGCGCGTGAAACTGGGCAGCAAGGCATCCAAGGCTTCGTCCCGCATCACTTCGGAAGGCGTTGTCGCAACGTACATCGCCGGCGGCATCGGCTCCCTGGTGGAAATCAACTGTGAAACAGACTTCGTCACCAAGAACGATGAATTCATCGCTCTGGCAAACGCTGTCGCCAAAGTGATCGCAGAAAAGAATCCTGCTGATCTGGCCGCATTGGCTGCACTGCCGCTGGGCGACAAGACAGTGGAAGAAACACGTACCGAACTGATCGGTCGCATCGGCGAAAACATGTCGATCCGTCGCTTCCAACGCTTCGAAACAACCGGCAAGCTGGTGTCCTACCTGCACGGCACGCGCATCGGCGTGGTCGTCGAGTTCGACGGCGCTGACGAACAAGTCGGCAAGGACGTCGCCATGCACATCGCTGCGATGAAGCCGGTGGCGCTGTCGTCGGATCAGGTGCCTGCCGATCTGATCGAAAAAGAGCGTTCGGTCGCTTCGCTGAAGGCTGCCGAATCCGGCAAGCCAGCTGATATCGTCGCCAAGATGGTTGACGGTTCGGTGCAGAAGTACCTGAAGGAAGTGTCGCTGTTCAATCAATCGTTCGTGAAGAACGACAAGCAAACCGTTGAACAAATGCTCAAGGCGGCGAATACCTCCGTCAAGTCGTTCAGCATGTTTGTGGTTGGTGAAGGCATCGAGAAGAAACAGGATGACTTCGCAGCCGAGGTGGCAGCCCAGGTCGCTGCCGCCAAGCAAGCGCAGTAAGCAACAAGGAAGCGGGCCGAGAGGCCCGTTTTTTTAAGCCTGTCGGAACTTTCGACCGGTTTCAGGGACTTTGGATAAGATCCGCCAGGCTCCGGCCAGGCATGTCAACATGTAACCAAATCCCGGCAGCAGAGTTCGGCAGCATACAATGGCGTCCTTGCCGCAACGCAGCCCCAGGCTACGCCTCAGGCGGCGCGATGCAATGCAGGACGCACGGAATTACAAGTCAATCGGATAGCAAACGGAGCCCAGCACATGACGACACCAGCTTACAAGCGCGTACTCCTCAAACTTTCCGGCGAAGCCCTCATGGGCGACGATGCCTACGGCATCAATCGCGCCACCATCGAGCGCATGGTCGCCGACGTGGCGGAAGTAACCCAACTGGGTGTCGAACTGGCGATCGTGATCGGCGGCGGCAACATCTTCCGCGGCGTCGCACCGGGAGCGCAGGGCATGGACCGCGCCACGGCCGACTACATGGGCATGCTGGCAACGGTCATGAACTCGCTTGCGCTGGCCGACGCCATGCGCCAGGCCGGCCTTACCGCACGCGTCATGTCGGCCATCGCCATCGAACAGGTGGTCGAGCCCTACGTTCGCCCCAAGGCGCTGCAATACCTCGAAGAAGGCAAGATCGTGGTATTCGCCGCCGGCACCGGCAACCCTTTCTTCACCACCGATACCGCAGCGGCATTGCGTGGGTCGGAAATCGGCGCCCAGATCGTCCTGAAGGCCACCAAGGTCGACGGCGTCTATACCGCCGATCCGAAGAAGGATCCCGCTGCCACACGCTACAGCACCATCACCTTCGACGAAGCCATTTCCAAGCACCTGCAAGTCATGGACGCCACCGCATTCGCGCTGTGCCGCGACCAGAAACTGCCGATCAAGGTGTTTTCCATCGTCAAGCCGGGCGCCCTCAAGCGCGTGGTCATGGGCGAGGATGAAGGCACATTGGTGCACGTATAAATTTCACGTTTTCGAACACCGTTTTATTTGGTTTTAGATAGGAGAGCAGCATGACCATCGCTGACGTCAAGAAAAGTACCGAGCAAAAAATGAGCAAGTCGATCGAATCGCTGCGCGCCGATCTGGCCAAGGTGCGCACCGGTCGTGCCCACACTGGCATCCTGGACCATGTCCAGGTGGACTATTACGGTTCGCCGACACAGCTGTCGCAAGTCGCCAACCTGACGCTGATCGACGCCCGCACCATCGGCGTCCAGCCGTTTGAAAAGAAGATGCTGGCCGTCATCGAGAAGGCCATCCGTGAAGCCGACCTCGGCCTCAATCCTGCGACCCAGGGCGAACTGATCCGCGTGCCCACGCCGGCGCTGACCGAAGAACGCCGCAAGGAAATGGTCAAGTTGGTCAAGGGTGAAGCTGAAGACACCAAGATCTCGATCCGCAACATCCGTCGCGATGCGAATGAAGGCTTGAAGAAGCTGGTCAAGGACAAGGTTTGCTCCGAAGATGACGAGCGCCGCGGCCAGGAAGACATCCAGAAGCTGACCGACAAGTTCGTCGCCGAAGTCGACAAGCTGGTTGTCGAAAAAGAAAAAGAAGTGTTGACGGTGTAAGCGCGTTATCGCTGTTGTTTATGCGATGATGGAGGGATCGGCTGCGGTTTCGGGCCGATATCGACATCGTCGCGCATCTGGATTTTTACACTGTATGACTCATAAAAGCTCAACCCAGGCGGTGCCCCAGGTTTCATCGGTGCCGCGTCACGTCGCCATCATCATGGATGGCAATGGACGTTGGGCGACCAAACGCTTCCTGCCGCGCGTGGCAGGGCATGTCAAAGGCGTGGACGCCGTGCGCGATATCGTCGAGGCGTGTTCGCAGCGCGGCATCGAATATCTGACGCTGTTCGCCTTCAGTTCCGAAAATTGGCGTCGTCCGGCCGATGAAGTCTCTCTGCTGATGCGCCTGTTCATGACGGCGCTGGAGCGCGAAGTCAGCAAGATGCACGCCAACGACATCCGCCTGCGTGTGGTCGGCGACCTCAGTCGCTTCGACGCCAAGCTGCAGGACATGGTGACCAAGGCCGAAGCGCAAACCGCCGGCAACAAGCGCCTGACGCTGACCATTTGCGCCAATTACGGTGGTCGCTGGGACATCATGCAGGCCGTCGGCAAGATGATCAAAGAACAACCCGGCGCGACCGATTTTTCCGAAGAGCAGTTGACTCCCCATCTGGCGATGGCTTACGCCCCCGAGCCGGACCTGTTTGTCCGCACCGGCGGCGAAGAGCGCATTTCCAATTTTCTACTTTGGCAACTGGCCTATAGCGAGCTGTATTTCACCGAAACCTATTGGCCCGATTTCGATGGGGCCGAGCTGGACAAGGCGATCGAATCGTATCGCCAGCGCGAGCGGCGCTTCGGTCGGACCAGCGAGCAATTGGTCGAGCAAAAAAAGGCTTCCTGATGCTGAAAACGCGTGTCATCACGGCGTTGGTTCTCCTGGCAATATTATTGCCCGTACTTTTCTTGAATAACTTTTTTGCTTTTGCGGCGGTCACCGTGGCGTTCTTCGCTGCCGGCGCCTGGGAAAGCTTGCGACTGTTCCGCTACTCGCGCGCCGAACTGTGGGCCGGGTTCTGGACGGTCGGTTACACCGTCGTCGTCTTCGTCAGCGGGCTGCCGAGCGTGCGCAGTCTGTTCGCCATATGCGTGCTGCTGTGGGTAATCCGCTTCGTTCCTGCGTTGAAGCTGGGCTTGCCGCCTCTGAAAACGCCTGCTAATAGTCTGCTCAGCATTACCTATACGCTGGCGCTGCTGGGTTGCTTCATTGCGATCGTTTCCCTGTTTCAACATTCGCCGCTGTACTTGCTGTCGGTCATGGCGATCGTGTGGATTGCCGACATCGGCGCGTACTTTGCCGGCAAAGGCTTTGGCCGTCACAAGCTGGCGCCCTCTATTTCTCCGGGCAAATCCTGGGAAGGCGCAATCGGTGGCTGGCTGGCGGTGCTGGTTGCCGCTGCAGCGACGGTCATGTACCTCGATGGCGATACTTTTTCCGGACGCCTGTATGAGCGTTTCGGCTGGCCCGGCTTCATCGTCGTGATGAGCTTGCTGGTGGCCGCCAGCGTTGTCGGCGACCTTTTTGAGTCGCAACTCAAGCGTCGCGCCGGCTTCAAGGACAGCAGCAACCTGCTGCCTGGGCATGGCGGCGTGCTGGACCGGATTGATGCACTGATTCCGGTCCTGCCGCTGGCGGCCTTGATCGATCTCTGGTTGTAGGAGTTTCATGCAGGCAATTTCCGTTCTAGGCTCCACCGGTTCCATCGGCGTTTCGACGTTGGATGTGGTGGGGCGCCATCCGGAGCGTTACCGGGTGTATGCATTGACTGCGTATTCACGCGTTGACGAACTCGTGGCGCAATGCGCGCGTTTTCACCCTCAGGTCGCCGTGGTCGGGACTGCCGAAGCAGCGGGCGAACTGCAGCAAAAACTGCGTGCGCAAGGGTTGCGCACCGCAGTCGCTTACGGCTCGCAGGCGCTCTGCGACGTTGCCAGTGCAACTGAGTGCGATATGGTCATGGCGGCAATCGTCGGCGCCGCCGGCCTGGCGTCGACGCTGGCGGCCGCACGCGCCGGCAAAAAAATTCTTCTCGCCAACAAGGAAGCGCTGGTCATGTCCGGCCAGCTGCTGATCGACGCCGTGGCTGAACACAAGGCCACGCTGCTGCCGATCGATAGTGAGCACAATGCGATTTTCCAATGCCTGCCGCACGATTTCCGACGCTCGCTGGACGACGGCGGCATTGCCAAGATCCTGTTGACGGCATCCGGCGGACCTTTCCTCAAGCGTGCCGTCGAAACGCTCGACAGCGTCACGCCGGACGAGGCGGTGGCGCATCCGAAGTGGGTCATGGGCCGCAAGATTTCGGTCGACTCCGCAACCATGATGAACAAGGGCCTGGAAGTCATCGAAGCGCACTGGCTGTTCGGCGCGCCGGCGGACCGGATCGAAGTCATGATTCATCCCCAGAGCGTGATCCATTCGATGGTGTCCTACATCGACGGCTCGGTGCTGGCGCAACTGGGCAATCCCGACATGCGCACACCCATCGCCAACGCCATGGCCTACCCCGAACGCATCGCCTCCGGCGTGGCTCAGCTGGATCTGGCGCAGATCGGTCAATTATTTTTCGAGCGTCCCGACCTGGCGCGTTTTCCATGTCTCAAACTGGCGTATGATGCACTGCACGCCGGTGGCAGCTCGGCGGCGATCCTCAATGCCGCCAACGAAGTTGCCGTGGAGGCATTCCTGAATCAAGAAATCGGATTCCGCATGATCGATCAAGTGATCGCTCGCGTCATGGACAAGCTGCCCCACGGTCCGGTCACCGATATCGATGCGCTGATCGAGCAGGACAAGATAGCGCGTTCCGTGGCGCAATCCTGCCTGACCCTATGATTTCTCCTTCATGAACCTGTTGCACACATTGCTGGCTTTCGTCGTTGCGCTCGGCACACTGGTGGTGGTCCATGAGCTTGGGCATTACTGGGTGGCGCGGCTGTGCGGCGTCAAGGTCTTGCGTTTTTCGGTCGGTATGGGACGTATCTTGTGGTCAAGACGTTTTGGTCCGGACCAGACCGAGTGGGCCCTGTCCATCCTGCCGCTGGGCGGCTACGTCAAGATGCTTGACGCGCGTGAGCAGGACGTCAGCGAGATGGCGCCGGAAGATCTTCAGCGCGAATTCACACGGCAATCCGTCTGGCGCCGCATCGCCATTGTTGCGGCCGGTCCGGTGGCCAATTTCATCCTCGCCATCCTGTTGTTCGCCGGGCTGTTCATGCACGGCATTCCGGAACCCATTCCCAAATTACGCGCCATGGCGGAGCAGAGTGCTGCTTACCAGGCGGGCTTGCGCGGCGGCGAAACCATTACCGCCATCAACGGCGACCCGGTGCATGCGTGGACAGAGGTGCGCTGGCAACTGATGCAGCATGTGCTCGAAAAAAAGCCGGCGCGTCTGGATGTCGAAAGCGCCGCTCCCAACGGCGGCAAGCTCATCAATACCGTCAAATTGTCGCTCGACAGTGTTTCCACCGCGGATCTGGAGGGTGACTTCCTGGCCAAGCTGGGCTTGTCGCTGGCGCGTCCCCAGGCAATCCTGGGCAAGATCATGGACGGTCCGGCCATGCAGGCCGGCCTGCAAAAGGGCGACCTGATCCTGGCCGTGAACGGTGCGCCGATCAAGGATGGCCTGGCCCTGGTCGAACTGGTGCGCGCCTCCCCGGGCAAGCCGCTGACGCTGCATGGCCTGCGTGGCCAGAGCGAGTTCCACATTGCGGTGACGCCCGATACCCTGACCGACAACGGCCAGACCATTGGCCGCATCAAGGTCGAAGTGCCGCTGGCTCCCGAAATGATCGTGGTCAGCGATCCCCCCTGGACGGCCATTGCCAAGGGTGCGGAAAAGACCTGGGACACCAGCGCCATGACGCTCAAGATGATCGGAAAAATGATCGTCGGGCAAGTTTCATGGAAAAATATCACCGGCCCGATTACCATAGCGGATTATGCCGGCCAGACCGCCAAAGTCGGCCTGGTCAGTTACCTGAGCTTCCTCGCGTTCATCAGCATCAGTCTGGGAGTGATGAACCTGCTGCCCATCCCGGTTTTAGATGGCGGGCATTTGCTGTATTATTCGCTGGAGATTTTGACCGGCCGTCCTGTTTCTGAGCGCTTTGGGGAAATTGCTCAACGCGCCGGTATGGGTATTCTGATGATGCTGATGCTCGTGGCCGCATTCAACGACATTGTGCGTCTGATGTTTTAAGGATTCGTCCCACGCCGTCCGGTCGCCGGATGGCTTGGGACTTTACATATGTTCGGTCATTTCAGCGCTTCATGAAGCGACCGGCAAAAAACATAGTTCATAAGATAGCTAATGAAATTACATTCCGCGCATTTCCCTGCACCGATCTTTTCCCGCAGCCTGATCGCCGCCGCAGCGTTGACCCTTTGTACAGGCCAGGCATTCGCTGTCGAGCCGTTCGTGGTCAAAGACATTCGTGTCGAAGGCATTCAGCGTACCGAAGCCGGCACTGTCTTCAGCTACTTGCCGGTGCGCGTGGGCGATACGTTCACGGATGAAAAGGGTACCGCCGCGATCAAGGCGCTGTATGCCACCGGATTCTTCAAGGATGTCCGCGTTGAAGCCGAAGGCGACGTGCTGGTGGTGCAGGTTGAAGAACGTCCGGCCATCGCCAGCGTCGACTTTACCGGCATCAAGGAATTCGACAAGGAACAATTGACCAAGGCGCTCAAGGAAATCGGCGTCGCTGAATCGCGTATTTTCGACAAGTCGCAAGTCGACCGCGCCGAACAGGAACTGAAGCGTCAATATTTGTCGCGCGGTCTGTACGGCGCCAAGGTCACGACCACCATCACGCCGGTCGAGCGCAATCGCGTCGCCGTCACGTTTGCAGTGGACGAAGGCGACACGTCGCGCATCAAGCAAATCAACATTATCGGCAACAAGGCATTTTCGGACGGAACACTGCGTGACCAGCTCAAGTTGACCACACCGGGTTGGTTCACCTGGTACACCAAGGCCGACCAGTACTCCAAGCAGAAGCTTGCCGGCGATATTGAATCGTTGCGCTCTTATTACCTGGATCGCGGTTATCTTGAAATGCAGATCGACTCGACTCAGGTCTCGATCACGCCCGACAAGAAAGACATCTACGTCACCATCAATATCAACGAAGGCGAGAAGTACACCGTCTCCGACATCAAGCTTGATGGCGAAATGTTCGGCATGGAAGGCGATCTCGCCGCGCTGGTGCAATTGAAGAAGGGTGAAATCTACTCCGGCTCCAAGCTGACCGACAGCACCAAGAAGATCAGCGAACGCCTCGGCAACTTCGGTTATGCGTTCGCCAACGTCAACGCCAATCCGAACGTCGATCGCGAAAAGAAGGAAGTCGCCTTCACGATCATGGTCGACCCCGGCAAGCGCGTCTACGTGCGTCATATCAACATCGCCGGCAACACCAAGACCCGTGACGAAGTCATCCGCCGCGAATTCCGCCAGTTTGAAGACTCGTGGTACGACGGTGAAAAGATCAAGCTGTCGCGCGACCGCGTCGACCGTCTCGGCTACTTCAAGGAAGTCAACATCGAGACGCCTGAAGTGCCGAACAGTAACGACCAGATCGACGTCAACATGAAGGTCGAAGAAAAACCGACCGGCAACATCATGATCGGCGCCGGTTTCTCGCAGACCGACAAGCTCAGCCTGACAGGTTCGATTTCCCAGGAAAACGCCTTCGGTAGCGGCAACACCGTCGGTATTGAAGTCAACACCAGCTCGCGCTATCGCACGATCGCCGTGTCGCAGACCAATCCTTACTTCACCGACGATGGCGTGAGCCGCACGTACGAAGTGTTCCTGCGCACGATTCGTCCGTCCGCTTACACGACCGGTGACTATCGCGTGAAGACCATCGGCGGTAGCGTCAAGTTCGGTGTGCCGTTCTCCGAGTTGGATCGTATTTTCTTCGGTATCGGTATTGAAAATACCAAAGTCGATACCGATACCACCAGCCCGAGCTTGTACCGCCAATACGTGCGCGACTTCGGCGCCGGTAGCGGCGCACCGGGTTGTGATGTCGTCAACGACCCTGCTTGCGGCGTCGGAACCGCGTCGACCACCAGCTTCCCGCTGACAGCAGCCTGGCAGCGCGACAGCCGCGACAGTGCATTGGTGCCGACCAAAGGTCGTTTCCAGCGGGCCAATCTGGAGTTGTCCGCCGTCGGGACCCTGAAGTATTATCGTGCGACATATCAGCATCAGTACTTCCAACCATTCTGGGCGAATGCCGCGACGATCGCATTCAATGGTGAAATCGACTACGGCAAGGGCATCGGTGGCAAGCCGTATCCTATCTTCAAGAATTACTATGCGGGCGGTATCGGCACCGTTCGAGGTTACGAGGCATCGTCGCTAGGTAGCCTGAAAGATCAGTACGGTGATTCGATGGGTGGTGCGTCGCGACTCATCGGTAGCGTAGAATTGCAATTCCCGTTCCCGGGTTCGGGACAGGATCGCAGTTTGCGCTGGTTCACTTTCCTTGATGGCGGTAACGTTTTTGCCGACCGCGAGCGCATCAAGATCAATGACTTGCGCTATTCAACTGGTCTCGGCATCAGCTGGATTTCGCCAATCGGCCCATTGAAGTTGAGCTACGGCAAACCTTTGAACTTGAAGCAAGGCGATAAGTCGCAGAACTTCCAGTTCCAGCTCGGCACTGGTTTCTGATCGCAAGATCAGCCAATGGCATAATTGAAATCTGTATTACGGAGAATGACCTTGAAGTTTATTACTAAATCATTATTGTCAATGCAGGCTGCAACGCTGGCAGTCGGCATCCTGTCGTTTGCCAACGTGCAAGCTCAGGAATCAAGAATCGCGTTTGTCAGCACCGAGCGTATTTTCCGCGAAGCGGTGCCGGCCAAGGCTGCACAAACCAAGCTGGAAGCCGAATTTGCCAAGCGCGAAAAAGATATCGCCGACATGGCGGCACGCCTGAAGGCGCAATCCGACAAGCTCGACAAGGATGCCGCCGTGCTGTCCGATTCGGACCGTGCAAAACGTCAGCGCGATCTGGGCGACCTCGACAAGGAATTCCAGCGCAAGCAACGTGAATTCCGCGAAGATCTGAACCAGCGCCGCAACGAAGAGCTGTCGGTGGTTCTGGAGCGCACGAACAAGGTGATCCGTCAGATCGCTGAAGCAGAAAAATATGACATCGTGTTCCAGGAAGCTGTCTATGCCAGCAAGCGCATCGACATCACCGACAAGGTTCTGAAAGAACTGTCGAAGTAATCCTGTGGCAAGAAATGCAATAACGCAATAACGCAATTCATCACATGTTCACCCCAGGCGCGCAGATTGTTCCGAGAAGAAATGTTCAATCTGTGTTGCCTGAGCAGGTAACGGAATAATCTACGAAGGCCAGCATGAGTATTCGGCTAGAACAGTTGGTCGAACGCTTGGGTGGCCAGCTTAAAGGCAATGCGCAGATCGAGGTCGACGGTATTGCCCCTCTGGACGCCGCGACATCGTCGCACATGACGTTCCTCTCCAATCCCAAGTTTCGTTCGCAGGCAGAGCAGACGCAAGCAGCGGTCCTGATCTTGTCGGAAGCGGATGATGACGCCGTGGTCGCCTACCAGGGCGCGCGCATCGTCACCAAGAATCCCTACGCCTATTTTGCCAAGGCTGCGCAGCTGTTCGCGGCACAGGCTGCGATTCCGGTTGTGCCGGGCATCCACGCCAGTGCCTGCGTTGACGCAAGCGCCTTGGTGGCGGCAAGTGCAACCATCGGTCCGCAGGTCGTGATTGAGGCCGGTGCGGTCATCGGCGAACGCGCCGTCATCGATGCAGGCAGCTATATCGGGCGCAATGCACAGATCGGCGCGGACACGCATTTCTATGCGCGGGTGACGTTTCACTCGGGTTGCGAGATCGGTGAGCGCGGCATCGTCCATTCCGGCGTGGTCATTGGCGCGGATGGTTTCGGCTTTGCCAACGAGAGCGGCGTCTGGGTCAAGATTCCGCAGGTCGGCAGGGTAGTGATCGGCAACGACGTCGAAATCGGCGCCAACACCACCATAGACCGCGGCGCCTTGTCCGACACGGTGCTGGAAGACGGCGTCAAGCTGGACAACCAGATCCAGATCGCACACAACTGCCATATCGGCGCGCACACCGCGATTGCCGCCTGTGCGGGGATCGCCGGCAGCGCCAAAATCGGCAAATACTGCTCGATCGGCGGCGCCGCCATGATCCACGGGCATATCACCATCGCCGACAGGGTACATGTGTCGGCGGGTACGCTGGCGTTGCGTTCCATTCTGGAGCCGGGCCAATATACCGGCTTCTATCCCATCGCCAAGCACGGAGAATGGGAAAAATCCGCAGCATTGGTGCGCAATCTGGGCACAATGCGTGAGAAAATCCGTGCGTTGGAAAAAACGATCAAATCGCTTACAGAGCAGCTTACTGCGCAAAATACTGAGCAAAAAAATGACTAGTCTCGACATCAATCAAATCAAAGAATACCTCCCGCACCGTTATCCGATGTTGCTGGTGGACCGCGTCCTCGAATGGGAAAGCGGCAAGGACATCACCGCCATCAAGAACGTGACCGTGAACGAAGAGTTCTTCAACGGCCATTTTCCGCACAAGCCGGTGATGCCGGGCGTACTGATGATCGAAGCGCTGGCGCAGACGGCCGCGCTGCTGTCGTTCCTGACTGAAGGCCGCAAGCCGGACGCCAGCACCGTGGTGTATTTCGTCGGTATCGACAATGCGCGCTTCAAGCGTCCGGTAGAGCCGGGCGACCAGCTCAAGATGCATGTGGAAATCACCCGTCGCGCCCGCGGCATCTGGAAATACAAGGCGGTTGCGACTGTCGACGGCCAGGTAGCGGTTGAAGGCGACCTGATGTGCACGATGCGCAGCGCCAGCGACGCCAGCCAGGCAGGCTGATCCATGTCGCGCATTCATCCTACCGCTGTGATCGAGGTGGGCGCGCAGCTCGACGCGTCGGTTGAGGTTGGTGCCTATTCAGTCATCGGCCCCAACGTGCGCATCGGCGCTGGCACCAAAATTGGCCCGCATGTTGTGATCGAAGGCCATACGACGATCGGTCGCGACAACCAGATCTTCCAGTTTGGCTCCCTCGGCGCCGCGCCGCAAGACAAGAAGTACGCCGGCGAACCGACCCGCCTGGAAATCGGCGACCGCAACACCATCCGTGAATTCGTCACCTTCAACCTGGGCACCACCCAGGATGCGGGAGTCACGCGCCTCGGCGACGACAACTGGATCATGGCATACGTGCACATTGCGCACGATTGCCAGCTGGGCAACAACATCATCCTGGCCAACAATGCCACGCTGGCAGGGCACGTCCATTTGGGTGACTGGGTGTTCTTGGGCGGCTTCACGTCGGTGCACCAATTCTGCAAGATCGGCGCGCATGCCATGACGGCGTTTACTGCGGCCGTGAGCCAGGATATTCCTCCGTTCGTGACGGCGGCGGGCAACCGCGCAGTGCCGGCAGGCATCAACAGCGAAGGCCTGAAGCGCCGTGGTTTCACGCCCGAGCAAATCGCCGCGATCAAGCGCGCCTATAAAGCGATCTATCGTTCCAGCCTGCCGCTCGAAGAGGCCAAGCAAGCGTTGCAGCAGCAAGAAGAAAATTCCCCCGAGTCCGCCGCTCATATCCGCCTGATGCGCGAATTCATCGCCTCGTCCTCTCGTGGCATCATCCGATAACATGTCCATCGCCATGGTCGCCGGCGAAAGCTCGGGCGACCTGCTGGCGAGCCGTTTGCTGTCCGGCTTGCGTCCGCGCCTGCCGGACGCGCGCATGCATGGCATCGGCGGACCGCACATGGCAGAGCATGGCTTCGTGAGCGACTGGCCGATGGACAAGCTGACCGTGCGCGGGCTGTTCGAAGTGATACCGCGCTACCGCGAACTCAAAGGCATACAGAACACGCTGCGCGACCAGTTGCTGGCCGAGCGGCCGTCGGTATTCATCGGCATCGACTATCCCGGTTTCAATCTCGGCCTCGAGCAGCAACTGCGCGATGCCGGTATTCCGACCATGCATTTCATCGGCCCGCAAATCTGGGCGTGGCGCGGCGGTCGCATCAAGAAAATCGCCCGTGCGGTGTCGCACATGCTGGTGATTTTTCCGTTCGAGGAAGAGATCTACCGCAAGGCCGGCGTTCCGGTCACCTATGTTGGTCATCCGCTGGCGGAAATCATCCCGATGGAGCCCGATCAGACCGGCGCACGCACTGCGCTCGGCTTGCAGCATGACCATCGTGTGGTGGCGATCCTGCCGGGCAGCCGCATGTCCGAACTCAAGTACAACACCGCCAGCTTCCTTGGCGCTGCCAGACTGTTGCGCCAGCGCGAGCCGCAATTGCAGTTCGTGGCGCCAATGGCCGGCGACAAGCAGCGCGCGTATTTCGAGCAATTGATTGTGGAGACTGGCAGCGCCGATCTTGGCATCCACGTCATCAGCGGCCAGTCGCATGTGGCAATGGAAGCGGCTGATGCCGTTCTGGTCGCTTCCGGCACCGCGTCGCTGGAAGTGGCCTTGTACAAGAAGCCGATGGTCATCGCCTACAAGATGATGCGCGCGTCCTACGCCATCATGCGCCACATGAACTACCAGCCCTGGGTCGGGCTGCCGAATATCCTGGCGCGCGAGTTTCTCGTGCCGGAGTTTCTGCAGGACGCCGCCACGCCGCAAGCGCTGGCCGATGCGTTGTGGAAGCAACTGGATGATCAGGAACATTGCAGGAACCTGCGCCAGCGGTTTACCGATATGCACCACAGCTTGTTGCGCGATACCGCCAGCGCCAGCGCGCAGGCGGTCTGCGCCTTGCTGGACCGGCAGCGTGCGCGATTTGCACCAGGAAACTGACACCATGGCGAAGAAACAAGATCTGAATCTGTCCTTGTTTGCGTTCGACAACTACGCCGGGGAGACCATTTGCGGTGTTGATGAAGCAGGACGCGGGCCTTTGGCGGGACCGGTATTTGCTGCCGCCGTGATTCTCGATCCGGCGCGTCCGATCGTCGGCTTGCGGGATTCGAAAAAACTCTCGGAATCCAGCCGCGATGCGCTTGCGCTTGAAATCAAGGACCGCGCCATCGCCTGGGCGATTGCGGAGTGTTCGGAAGATGAAATCGACCAGCTCAATATTCTCCACGCCAGCATGCTGGCCATGCGCCGCGCTGTCGAAACGCTCAAGACCATCCCCACGCTGGCGCTGATCGACGGCAATCGCTGTCCGGTCATGACGATACGCTCGGAAGCCATTGTCAAGGGCGACGACAAGGTGCCGGCGATCTCGGCCGCTTCCATCCTGGCCAAGACCGCGCGCGACGCCGCCTTGCTGGTGCTGCACGCGCAGTATCCGAACTATGCCTTCGATCAGCACAAGGGCTACCCGACCGCACTGCATCTGGAACGTCTGCGCCTGCATGGCGTCTCGCCCGTGCATCGCAAGTCGTACGCGCCGGTGCGTGCTTTGTTGAACGTGGGTTGAAAGGAGTGACCGTGAAAACGATCTCCTCGCGCGACAACACGCTGTACAAGGAGCTCAAGCAGCTGGCCACCAGCGCGCAGGCGCGACGCAAGGCCGGTCGCAGCCTGCTCGATGGCGTGCATCTGGCGCAAGCCTATCTGCAAGCCAGCGGAGAGCCTGAGTTTTGCATCGTCGCCGAAAGTGCTCTGCATCATGCGGAAGTGGCGCCGCTGTTGGCGCAATGCGAAGCGGAAGGAGTTCAATGCATTTGCTTGCCCGACGTGCTGTATCAGGCAGCAAGCCAGGTCGAAAACGGTGTTGGTCTGTTGCTGGTGATTGCGACGCCGCAGCCGTCCGTGCCGTCGGTGTTGACGACGTCTGCCGTGTTGCTCGACGGCTTGCAGGATCCCGGCAACCTGGGCTCCATCCTGCGCAGCGCTGCAGCGGCAGGTATCGGCCAGGTGTTTTGTTCTGCAGGCACCGCTGCCGCGTGGTCGCCCAAGGTCTTGCGCGCCGGCATGGGGGCGCATTTTCAACTGGAGATATTCGAGAACGCCGATTTGCTGAGCCTGTGCAAGGGCGGCAGTATCCCGGTGCTGGCGACCAGTTCCTACGCACAAAAAACCATCTATCAAACTGATCTGGCGCAACCCGTCGCTTGGCTGTTCGGACACGAAGGGCAGGGCGTCGCCGACGATCTGCTCGATGCCGCCAGCGACAAGGTCGTGATTCCGCATCTCGGCGAGATGGAGTCGCTCAATGTCGCTGCCGCCGCAGCGGTTTGCTTCTTCGAGCAGGTCCGGCAAAAGCAGGGCAGCGCCTCCTGAGTGGCGATGAACTTCCTGTCGCCGGATCTCCATGCCTATTTCAGCGGACGCTGGAATTTTTCCCGCACCATGCTGGGCGCCGAGGATGTATTGATCGGTGAAGCTGATGGTACGGCCGAATTCCTGCGGGTCTCCGACACGCCTCTATTGCATTACAAGGAATCGGGGCAGCTGCGGCTGACGGCCGACCGGCGTGTGGTCGCTTTTTCGCGCCGCTTTGACTACGAGATTGCGGGCGACCTTGTGCACGTGGCGTTTGCCGACGGCATGCAGGCCGGGCAGGCCTACCAGAGCTATCGCTATGACGCGGTGAAACAGGCTTTGCTGCCGGTCGAGGCGCATCTCTGCATACTCGACCGTTACGACGGCAGCTATCAGTTGATTGACACTGACCAGTTCGAATTGCGCACGCGCATTGACGGTCCGCAAAAGGACTATCTGGTGCACACGCATTTCACCAGAGCGCCTGGCTAGTTGGCGTGCGCAGCGGATATCAACGGGTTTCCGGCTTGATTTCCTGCAGGATGGTGGCGGCGATTTCTTCGATCGACTTGGCTGTCGACGACATCCAGCGGATGCCTTCGCGGCGCATCATCTTTTCCGCCTCATTGATTTCATAGCGGCAGTTTTCGATGGCGGCGTATTTGCTGCCGGGGCGGCGTTCATTGCGCACTTCCGACAGGCGTTCGGCTGCGATCGTCAGGCCGAAAATCTTCTTCTTGAAATTTACCAACCCGCTCGGCAGCTTGTCGCGTTCAAAGTCCTCCGGAATAAGCGGGTAATTGGCCGCCTTGATGCCGTATTGCATCGCCAGGTACAGGCTGGTCGGGGTCTTGCCCGAGCGTGACACGCCGACCAGAATGACGTCGGCGCTGGCCAGGTTCTTGTTTGACTGGCCGTCATCATGCGCCAGCGAAAAATTGATCGCCTCGATGCGGTTTTTGTACTCTTCCGAATCGGCGGTGTTGTGGCTGCGGCCAATGGTATGGGTCGACTTGACGCCGAGCTCCTGCTCCAGCGGTTCGACGAAGGTCTGGAACAAGTCCATGTGCATTGCCCGCGACTGGCGGATGACCGCCGACAGGTCGGCTTTCACCAGTGTCGAAAACACGATCGGCGCCTTGCCGTCGACTTCGGCCACTTCATTGATGCGGCGCGTGGCGTCATAGGCCTTGTCCAGCGTATCGACAAACGGCAGCCGCACTTGCTTGAAACGCAGCTCGAATTGGCTGAGCACGGAATGGCCGAGCGTTTCCGCCGTAATACCGGTACCGTCTGAAACGAAGAACACCGTGCGGTTGGCGGGCGGCAACGGGACCGGATGTGAAGGCGGAGCGAGATCGAGCATAGTGTTGTTAAAAAGAAAACAATAAAAATAAGAGGGGGAGTGAAAAAAAGTCGGCTACCCATGTAAAATGCCATGCAACAGATTGAGAAGCTAGCTCAAAATGACCCTGAACGTGCTGCGCAAGTTGACCGAAACCATCTGGATGTTTGCCGTCGCAAACACCTTCGGAACTGCCGCGCGCCGTTTGCATCAAGTCACGCACCTCCTGAGCCGTGCCGCGCTACCTGCAGTTGATCTGGCAGTTGCATCCGCATTTGCACCAATTATGTCGCCTTCGTCCCAAAATAACAAAGAACAAATGACGATCGCCGGCGCCGCGAAGATTTCCCATCATCAAACTAGAGGTTGTTATGTCCAACGCAGTAAACATGGGTTCTGCCCAGGGGGCCGCATACGTAGTCTCCTTTGAAAATCTTCGCATGACGGATGTCGAGTCCGTCGGCGGCAAGAACGCGTCACTGGGTGAAATGATCAGCCAGCTGGCCGGTGCCGGAGTCCGGGTGCCAGGTGGCTTTGCCACGACCGCACAGGCTTTCCGCGACTTTCTGGAACACAGTGCAAATGGTGGCGCAACGCTGGCCCAACGCATTGCAGATCGTCTCGTCACGCTGGACATCGAAGATGTGCGTGCATTGGCGCAAGCCGGTGCGGAGATTCGTCAATGGATTATCGACACGCCTTTCCAGCCTGAGCTGGAACAGCAGATCAAATCCTTCTACGACAAACTGGTTGCCGACTCCACCGCGGAGATGTCTTTCGCCGTGCGTTCGTCCGCGACCGCAGAAGACTTGCCTGACGCGTCCTTCGCCGGTCAGCAGGAAACCTTCCTCAACGTGGTCGGCATCGACAACGTGCTCGAAGCGATGAAGCACGTGTTCGCGTCGCTGTACAACGACCGTGCGATCTCGTATCGCGTCCACAAGGGCTTCACTCACGCTGAAGTCGCACTGTCGGCAGGCGTACAGCGCATGGTGCGCTCCGACGTCGGCGCCGCCGGCGTGATGTTCACCATCGACACCGAATCGGGCTTCAAGGATGTGGTCTTCATCACTTCCAGCTACGGCCTGGGCGAAACGGTGGTGCAGGGCGCGGTCAATCCGGACGAGTTCTACGTCCACAAGCCGATGCTCGAACAAGGCAAGCTGCCGATCATCCGCCGCAACATCGGCTCCAAGCTGATCAAGATGGAATTCACCGGCGAAGCCAAGGCCGGCCGCTCGGTCAAGACCGTCGACGTGCCGGTCGAAATGCGCAACCGCTATTCGCTCAACGACGCCGAAATCGTCGAGCTGGCCAAATACGCCACCATCATCGAGAAGCACTACGAGCGTCCGATGGACATCGAATGGGGCAAGGATGGCCGCGACGGCAAGCTGTACATCCTGCAGGCGCGTCCGGAAACCGTGAAGTCGCAACAAAAGGCGACCGATGCGCAGCAACGTTTCAAACTCAAGGGTTCCAGCGCCGTGCTGGCAACCGGTCGCGCGATCGGCCAGAAGATCGGCGCCGGTCCGGTGCGCGTGATTCGCGATGCCGCCGAGATGGAACGCGTCCAGCCGGGCGACGTGCTGGTTGCCGACATGACCGACCCAAACTGGGAACCGGTCATGAAGCGCGCCGCGGCGATTGTCACCAACCGCGGCGGCCGCACCTGTCACGCAGCGATCATCGCGCGTGAACTGGGCGTGCCGGCAGTGGTCGGTTGCGGCGACGCCACTGACGTGCTCAAGGACGGTACGCTGGTCACCGTTTCGTGCGCCGAAGGCGACGAAGGCAAGATCTACGACGGTCTGCTGGAAACCGAAATCACCGAAGTCGCACGCGGCGAACTGCCGTCGATTCCGTTGAAGATCATGATGAACGTCGGCAACCCGCAACTGGCCTTCGACTTCCAGTCGATCCCGAACGGCGGCGTCGGTCTGGCGCGTCTCGAATTCATCATCAACAACAATATCGGCGTACATCCACGCGCAATCCTGGAATACCCGAACATCGACGCCGACCTCAAGAAGGCAGTCGAGTCGGTCGCCCGCGGCCACGCTTCGCCGAAGGCCTTCTACGTCGACAAGCTGGCCGAAGGCATCGCCACCATCGCGGCGGCATTCTGGCCCAAGCCGGTCATTGTGCGCCTGTCCGACTTCAAGTCGAACGAGTACAAGAAACTGATCGGCGGTTCGCGTTACGAGCCGGACGAAGAAAATCCAATGCTGGGCTTCCGTGGCGCGGCGCGTTACCTGGCTGCCGATTTCGCCGAAGCGTTCGAAATGGAATGCCTGGCGATGAAGCGCGTGCGCAACGACATGGGTCTGACCAACGTCGAGATCATGGTGCCGTTCGTCCGTACGCTGGGCCAGGCGGAAAAGGTCATCGGCCTGCTCGGCAAGAACGGCCTCAAGCGCGGCGAAAACGGTCTGCGCGTCATCATGATGTGCGAAGTGCCTTCCAACGCGATTCTGGCGGAGGAATTCCTCGAGCACTTCGATGGCTTCTCGATCGGTTCCAACGATCTGACGCAGCTGACATTGGGCCTGGACCGCGACTCCGGCATGGAATTGCTGGCAGCCGATTTCGATGAACGCGATCCGGCCTTGCAAGCCTTGCTGACCAAGGTCATCTCGACTTGCCTCGCCAAGGGCAAGTATGTCGGCATCTGCGGCCAGGGTCCTTCGGACCATCCGGACTTTGCGGAATGGCTGATGAAGCAGGGTATCGAATCGATTTCGCTCAATCCTGATTCGGTGGTCGACACCTGGCAAAAACTGGCGGCCAGCCACGCAGGAAAGTAAGCAAGCAGGCTTCGTTATTTCAGCTTATTTGCTTCAACAAAAACGCGGGCTTCGTGCCCGCGTTTTTGCTTTTTGCGAATAGGCTGTTACAGTCTTGCCGGTAAGCAGGTCTGCAGCAGTTTTTCGCACCATCTCTGAAAAGGAACAAGGACATGATGGACTGGGCGATATGGTTCGTATTGGCCGGCGTGGCCGTCGGCGTGGAACTCTTCACCGGCACGTTCTATCTGCTGATGATTGCGGTCGGTCTCGGGGCCGGCGGCGTCGCCGCGCTGCTGGGCGGCAAACTGGAGTGGCAGTTGCTGCTGGCGGCGGCGATCGGCTTTGCCGCCATCGGCGCATTGCGGCGCAGCCGCTTTGGCCGCAGGCATAAAAATGAGGCCGGGCGGGACCCCAACGTGAACCTCGACATCGGCCAAAGCGTGAGCGTCGATCACTGGAACGATCTCGATGGCACCCACACCGCGCGTATCCGCTATCGCGGCGCCGAGTGGGACGTCGAACTCGCCGCAGGCAGCCCTGTGCAGGCAGGACAATTCATTATCCGGGAAGTACGGGGCAGCCGCCTGATCGTCTCCCATCAAGCCTCACACCACTAGGAGAATATTCATGTTCGGAAGCGTGACGCTGGTCATTTTTTTCATCGCCATCATCTTCGTCATCAAGACGGTAAAAGTCGTGCCTCAACAGCACGCCTGGGTGGTCGAGCGCCTCGGCAAATACCACGCGACGCTGGGGCCTGGCCTGAACATCGTGGTGCCTTTCATCGATCGCGTCGCCTACAAGCACGTGCTAAAGGAAATCCCGCTCGACGTGCCGCCGCAGGTCTGCATTACGCGCGACAACACGCAATTGCAAGTCGACGGCATCCTGTACTTCCAGATCACCGATCCGATGCGCGCATCCTATGGTTCGTCAAACTACATTGCGGCGATCACCCAGCTGGCGCAAACCACCTTGCGCTCCGTGATCGGCAAGATGGAACTCGACAAGACCTTTGAAGAACGCGACCACATCAACACCGCCATCGTCAGCGCCATCGACGAGTCGGCCGCGAACTGGGGCGTGAAGGTGTTGCGTTACGAAATCAAGGACCTCACACCACCGAAGGAAATCCTTCACGCCATGCAGGCGCAGATCACCGCCGAGCGTGAAAAACGCGCGCTGATCGCTGCTTCCGAAGGCCGCAAGCAGGAGCAGATCAACATCGCCACCGGCGAACGCGAAGCCTCCATCGCCAAGTCGGAAGGTGAAAAGCAGGCGTCGATCAACCGTGCCGAAGGTCAGGCCGCCGCCATCATCGCCATCGCCAACGCCAGCGCCGAAGCGCTGCGCAAGACGGCGGCGGCGATCCAGTCGCCGGGCGGTGAAGAAGCGGTCAACCTGAAAGTCGCGGAACAGTATGTCGCAGCATTTTCGCAACTGGCCAAGACAAACAATTCCATCATCGTGCCGGCCAACCTGAGCGACATGAGCACGCTCATTGCCAGCGCGCTGCAAGTCGTGAAGGCGCAGGGAAAATAAGCCAGGACAGCGTCGACGTCGAATCAGAAAAAGCCTGAAGAGAAATTTTCAGGCTTTTTTTTACGAGCGTTGCAAGCGAATCAGCGCAAGGCAATCAGACCGTAGCAAGCGCTTGGTCCAGATCCGCAAGCAGATCGTCGATATGCTCGATGCCGATCGACAGGCGTACGGTGTCTTCGGTGACGCCGGCTTTCACCAGTTCGGCTGGCGAGAGCTGGCGATGCGTGGTCGAGGCCGGATGCGTGGCCAGCGACTTGGCGTCGCCGATATTGACCAAGCGCGTGAACAGTTGCAGCGCATCCTGGAATTTCGCACCGCCGACGAGGCCGCCCTTGACGCCGAAAGTCAGAATGCCCGACGGCTTGCCCTTGAAGTATTTTTGCGCCAGGGCGTGATCGGGATGATCTTCCAGCCCGGCGTAGTTGACCCAGTTCACCTTCGGGTGTTTCTTCAGATGCTGCGCCACCGTCAGTGCGTTGGCGGTGATGCGGTCGAGCCGCAAGGCCAGCGTTTCGATGCCTTGCAGGATCTGGAAACTGTTGAACGGCGACAGCGCCGCACCGGTATTGCGCAATGGCACCACGCGCGCGCGACCGATGTAGGCGGCTTCGCCCAGCGCTTCGGTATAGACCACGCCGTGGTAGCTGACGTCGGGCTCGTTGAGGCGCTTGAAGCGTTCCTTGTGCTTGGCCCACGGGAACTTGCCGGAGTCGACAATCGCGCCGCCCAGGCTGGTGCCGTGGCCGCCCAGATACTTCGTCAGCGAGTGCACGACGATGTCGGCGCCATGTTCGATCGGCCTGAGCAGATAGGGCGTGGCGACGGTGTTGTCGACGATCAGCGGCACGCCGTGGCGATGGGCGATCTCGGCGATGGCGGCAATGTCGGTGATGTTGCCGAGCGGATTGCCGATGGACTCGATGAACACCGCCTTGGTGCGCCCATCGATATGTTGCTCGAACGAGGCGGGTGTGCGCGGATCGGCGAAGCGCGTCTCGATGCCGAACTGCGGCAGCGTATGCGCGAACAGGTTGTAGGTTCCACCGTACAGCGTGGAGGCCGAGACGATATTGTCGCCGGCTTCCGCGATGGTCTGGATGGCATAGGTGACCGCCGCCTGGCCCGACGCCACTGCCAGCGCCGCGATGCCGCCTTCCAGCGCAGCGACGCGTTTTTCCAGCACGTCCTGGGTGGGATTCATGATGCGGGAGTAAATATTGCCTTGCACCTTCAGGTCGAACAGATCGGCGCCATGCTGCGTGTCGTCGAAGGCAAACGCCACCGTCTGGTAGATCGGCACCGCCACCGCCTTGGTGGTCGGGTCAGGCGTATAACCGGCATGCACGGAGAGCGTTTCGAATTTCCATTGGGGTGCTTGTGTCATCGGATCTTCCTGCAGGTCAAGAATAGGGTGAGGGGGAAAAATGACTCTAACCAGCCGCCGATGTGCAGCGAACGAATCATTTTGCATATCCATATGCGGTGCGAAATTGAAATGGAAATTGAAGTGCCATCGCTGCGGTTATATCCATATTGGGTAAACATCGTTAGCCGCGAAGAGGGAGGTCTATATAATTTTTGCAGCAAGTCCTTTCGCATTTTTTCAGGCACGGCAGCCATGACCACTCGACGTCAACTCAAGCTCGGCGCTTTCATGCGGCCGGTCAGCATCCACACCGGTGCATGGCGCTATCCGGGCGCGCTGCCCGACGCCAATTTCAACCTCGATCATCTGAAGCGCTTCATCCGCAAACTCGAGGCGGCGCGTTTCGACGCCTTCTTCATGGCGGATCATCTGGCGGTGCTCAACATGCCGCTGGAAGCGCTCAAGCGCAGTCATACGGTGACCTCGTTCGAACCGTTCACGCTGCTCTCGGCGCTGAGTCAGGTCACCGAACATATCGGCCTGGTCGCGACGGCGTCGACCAGCTTCGACGAGCCGTACCACGTGGCGCGGCGCTTTGCCTCGCTCGATCACCTGAGCGCCGGACGCGCCGGCTGGAACATCGTGACCACCTCGAATCCGGAAGCGGCGCGCAACTTCGGTCTCGACGAACACCTGCGGCACGAGGTGCGTTACGAACGGGCGCGCGAGTTCTACGATGTCGTGACCGGCCTGTGGGACAGCTGGAGCGACGACGCCTTCGTGCGCGATGTCGAGGCCGGCGTGTATTTCGATCCTGAACGCCTGCATGTGTTGAATCATCGCGGCCCGCATTTGTCGGTCAAGGGACCGCTGAACATCGCGCGTCCGGTGCAGGGATGGCCGGTGGTGGTGCAGGCGGGCGCATCTGATGCCGGTCGCCAGCTCGCGGCGGAAACCGCAGAGGTCGTCTTCACGGCGCAATCGACGCTGGAAGATGGCCGTCGTTTTTACGCCGACGTCAAAGGCCGCATGGATGCACTGGGCAGGAACCGCGATCATCTCAAGATCTTGCCGGGCGCGCTGGTGGTGGTCGGCGACACGCTGGAAGAGGCCCGGGCGATCCGCGCCCGTCTCGACGGCCTGGTGCACTACGAAAGCGCGATTGCTTCGCTGTCGATTGCATTGGGCCACGATGCGTCGCAATTCGATCCCGACGCCGCCTTGCCCGACATCCCCGATTCCAACGCCAGCAAGAGCGCGCGCGAACGCGTGATCGCACTGGCACGCAGAGAAAACCTGACGGTGCGCCAACTGGCGCACCGCCTCGGTGGATATTCCGGACTGGCGCTGGTCGGCACGCCGGCATCGATTGCCGACGAGATGGAAGAGTGGCTCGACAGCGGCGGCTCGGACGGTTTCAACGTCATGTTTCCATGGCTGCCGGGCGGGCTTGATGAGTTCGTCGACAAGGTGGTGCCGGAGCTGCAGAGGCGCGGAATTTTCCGTCGCGAATACGAGGGCAAGACCCTGCGTGAAAATCTCGGTTTGCCGCGGCCGGCGAACAGGTTCTTCCCCGGAACTTGATTTACCGCGCTGCCGGCATTTTGCGCATCCAGCCCGGCAGCCTGCTCCATGCAAGCTGACGGGGATCGAGCGGGAAGGCGCCCGGCGCAGCGCAGATCAGAATGTTGCTCGCGATGGGCGCAAAGTCGGCGCGGAAATGCACCGTGCTCTTGACTGCGATGATCGTTTGCTCCAATGGCTCGACACCGATGAAGCGCAGCAGCGCCAGGTCGAGCAGTTGAATCGGTTTCGATGCAACAATCACGCGCATGCCGCCGACCGTCAGCAGGGCGCTGGCACCGAGCGTCAGCCGGTAGCCGCTGAAGACGCTGCCGGTGGCGGTGACGTCGCCGCCGTGCAAGCGCTCCACCAGGAATTCCGCCTCCAGCGGCGAGTCTCCTGCGATCCCTGATTTTCCTCCCAGCGACAAACTCAGGCGCGCGCCTGCGCCGGCTGCATGTGCAAGTTGCGCCGCTTGCGGATCGACCAGTAAACCGAGCACGGCGTTGTCCGCGCGCGCGGCGATCATGGCCTTGAGCAGCGCGGTGGTGTCGGCGCTGCCGCCGGCGCCGGGATTGTCCTGCGCGTCGGCGATGACCACCGGGCCGCTGTTGTCGCGCCCAATCGCAATGGCGTGCGCAACGACATCCTGGGCGGAGAATATCTCACCGTTGAATTGGCCTTCTGCTGCATTAACGGCGTCGAGCAAGCCTTGCGCTGCATCCTGCGCCGATTGTGCCGACGTGCCGTAAGCCCAGACTGCGGGGCCGCATTTTTCGACATCGGCGGCAGGAAAGCCCATCGCGAACGAAGCGCTGTCATCTCCTGCGGTATCGACGTGGTCGAGCAAGGCGTACAAGTCGTGTGCCGGCGCATCGTCGGTGCATTGCCAGCACATCGGGATCAGATAGGGGGCGCGCAACCAGGCCGCATGCGGTCGCGGCGCACCGGCCAGCCTGCGCGCGATCCAGTTGAAGGCGCGCGCGCCGGTGGCCGCCATGTCCACGTGGGGGTAAGTGCGATAGGCGACCAGCACGTCGGCGTGGTCGATCATTTTTTGCGAGACGTTGGCATGCAGGTCGAGGCTGGCGACGATCGGTACGTCTGCACCGACCAGCGTGCGCACGCGCTGCAGGATCTCGCCATCGGCGTCGTCGATGTGTTCAGCCGCCATGGCGCCGTGCAGGTCCAGGTAGACCGCCTCCGCTCGATCTTTGGCGATGCCGTCGGTCAGCATGCCGACGATCCGTTCGAAGGCGTCGCGCGTCACGCGACCCGATGGGCCGGCCGCGCACCAGACGGTCGGAATCAGCGTGTGCGACGTTTGCCCGGCGGCAGCGACGAATCCTGCCATCGGGATATTGGACGGCGCTGAACCCGGTACAGAGAGCATCCCGGCCAGCAGTGCCTCACCCTCCAGCAGACCGGGCCAGGTGTCTGCAGCGGCAAAGTCGCTCCAGGTCGTCGGCGTGCGGGAGAAGGTATTGGTTTCGTGCTGGAAACCGCCGATGGCGATGCGCATTCGATGCTTTCCTGATAATAAAAACGAGGGGAACGAAGATTAAAACGATGACTACGCCATTGACGCTATCAGACCAAGGAACAAAACTACAAAGTCGTATGTCGCATAAGCTAACTCGGAAAAGTTATTTTCGCTGAGCAGTACGACATCCTACAATCGAAGTCTTTGCCTGCAAATCTTGCGGTTGGCCATCGGTGAGCGCATCGGTTCATTCTCTTGTCACCATGCAAACGCAGCAGGCAGTTTTCCTGGAGCATCCGTAGTGAATTCCGTCTCTTCGGCCGGCGCACGCATAGGTATCGACGTCGGAGGCACCTTCACCGACTTCGTCCTGTACGACACCCAACGCCGGCAACTCGCCTACCACAAAGAACCCAGCACTCCCGCCGATCCGGCCCTCGCGGTCCGCAACGGCCTGGCTGCGCTGATCGCACAAAACGGTTTGGTGCCGTCCGATATCGGCGTGCTGCTGCACGGCACTACCATCGGTCTCAACGCCATCATCCAGCGTCGCGGCGCGCGTGTCGGCCTGGTCGTCACGGAGGGTTTTCGCGACGTGCTGGAGATCGGCCGCGCACGCATGCCGTCCTCATTCGATTTCCACGCAACCCGCGAAGAGCCGTTCCTGCCGCGCGAACGCGTGCTGGAGATCGGCGCGCGTTTCAATCGCGACGGCGAGGTGACACGCTGGCCCGATGCCGAACAGATTGCATCGACGGCACAGCAAATGGCAGCGCTCGACGTTGACGCCGTGGTGGTCATGCTGATCAACGGCTACCTGCAACCGGAGCGCGAAGCCGAACTGGCCGCCGCCCTTCAGCAGGCGCTGCCAACGACGACGCAAATCGCTGTCTTGTCCGCTGCGCAGACCTGGCCAGAAATCCGCGAATACGAACGCACCGTCGTCGCCTCGCTGAACGCCTACATACAACCGCTGATGCGCCGTTACTTCGAGCGCCTCGCGCAGCTGGCGGCCGAACTGGGCGTCACTGCACCGATCCTGGTGACGGCGTCCAATGGCGGCTCGTTGTCGCTCAACGCTGCGCTCGGGCGTCCCATCGACACCGTCCTGTCCGGTCCCGCGTCAGGCGTGGTCGCGGCTGCACGGCTGGCGGTCGAGTCGGACACGCCGCGCATCGTCACCTTCGACATGGGCGGCACCAGCAGCGACATCGCGGTCTCGCAGCACGGTCAGGCAGAGATGGTCACGCGCACTGAAATCGGCGGCCTGCCGCTGGTGTTGCCGGTGGTCGGCGTGTCCGCCATCGGTGCCGGCGGTGGCTCCAAGATCCGCGTCGATGAACACGGCGTGCTGAAAGTCGGCCCGGAAAGCGCCGGCGCCGATCCCGGTCCTGCGGCCTATGGACGCGGCGGCAGCAGCGCCACCGTCACCGATTGCTATCTCGCCACCGGCGTGCTTGATGCAGACGCCTTCGTCGGCGGCGCGATGAAGCTCTACCCTGAGCGCGCACAAGCCGCATTGAACCTGGTCGCCGCCGCGCTGGGCGACACTGCGCCCGACGCAGCGGTACGCGCCGCTTCCGGCGCACTCGCCATCGCCACCGCGCAGATGGCTTCCGAATTGCGCAAGAGCCTGGCGCAACGCGGCCTCGATCCGGCAGAGTTTGCGTTGGTGCCGTTCGGCGGCGCCGGTCCGACACACGCCAACTGGCTGGCCGAAGAAGCGGGCCTTGCGCATGTCGTGATCCCGCTCAAGCCCGGCACATTCTGTGCGCTGGGTGCGGCGACCGCCGACTTGCGCCGTGATTTCGTGCGTAGCCTGCGCGTGACCCTCGACGATCGTGCGGCCGGCGATGTCGCCGCTATCTGGAATGAACTCGAAACCAGCGCGCACGCATGGTTGCAGCAGCAGGGCGTGGGCGGCACCGACCAGCCGTCGCTGCGTCCCGCACTGGACATGCGTTACGCCGGGCAGGCGTATGAACTCAACGTCGCCTTGCCGCATCCCTTGCCGTCGCCGCTGCAGGCGGATTATCTGATCGAAGCCTTCCATCGCGAGCATGAGCGCTTGTACGGTTTCCGCGACGAGCACGCGCCGGTCGACATCTCCACCATTCGCCTGGCCATCGTCGGCCATCTGGTAACGGCCGCCGGCGCCCCGCGCTTTGCCGGGACCGGCACGGCAGTTGCGTACAGCCGGCGCAAGGTATTCCTGCGCGGCGGCTGGCATGAGGCGCAGATCTACAAGCGCGACGCGCTGGGTGCTGGCGATGTGCTCGACGGGCCCGCGGTGATTGAACAGCAAGACACCACCGTCCTGATATTGCCTGGATGGCGAGGACGCACCGATGCGCTCGGCAACCTGCATCTCAATGCCGTAGACCAAGGAGGCCAATCATGAAGCTCGACCCGATCAGCCTTGAAATCCTCGGCAACAAACTGACCTCGATCGCCGAAGAAATGTGCCTCACGCTGCAGCGCACCGGCCGCACCTTGTACGTCAAGGAAACCGCCGATTTCTGCTGCGCGCTGGCGGGTCTGGACGGGAAGTTCTTCGCCTATCCGCGCGCGCTCGGCGTCTCCGGTTTTGTCGGTCTCGACTGTTCGGTCGCCATCGCCGCCGTCGGCGAGCTGGCGCCGGGCGACGTGATCCTGACCAACGATCCGTATCGGTCGGGCGGCCTGGCGACGCACTTGCCCGACTTGCAAGTGATTGAACCGTATTTCCATGACGGCAAGATCGTCGCCTACGGCTGGGGCTTTTTGCACGCCTCCGACGTCGGAGGCAAAGTGCCGAGCAGCATCTCGCCGACCAATCATGAAATCTTCCAGGAAGGCTTGCAGATTCCCCCGGTGAAGATCATGCGGGCAGGGCAGTTGAACGAAGACGTGGCCTTGCTGTTCCGCGCCAACAGCCGTACGCCTGACGCCAACATGGGCGACCTCAAGGCCATGCTGGGCGCGCTCGCCACCGGCCGCGAACGCATGACGCAGACCTTGCTGCAGCACGGCGCGCAAGCCTTGCTGGATGCCCAGCTGGATCTGGTCGAATACGCGGCATTGCGTGCGCGTGCGGTGCTGAGGAAGGTGCCGGCCGGCACTTATCGTTTCACCGATTATCTTGACGACGAAGCCGGCTCCGGTTTGCCGGTACGCATCGCGCTGGCGGTCACGGTCGGCGATGGCGCCATCCTGCTCGATTTCACCGGCAGCGATCCGCAGGTGGCTGCGGCCATCAACATTCCCAGCCACGGCTTGCCGCATGCCTGGCTGACGCTGCGCATCCTGGCGCTGGTGGCAACGCTCGACAAGGGCGTGCCGATCAATGCCGGCCTGCTGGCGCCGGTGTCGGTCATCGCGCCCAAGGGCAGCGTGGTCAATCCGCTGCCGGGTGCTGCGGTGGGTGTACGCCATGCCGCCGCCGTGCGCGTCAACGACGCGCTCAACGGCGTGCTCGGCCAGGCCTTGCCCGACACCATGCCGGCCGCCAGCGGCGGCACCATTATTCCGGTTGTGGTGGCCGAACCGGCGCGTCATGGTTTCGGCCAGAATGTGCAGGTGGTCGAACCGATGGTGGGCGGCACCGGCGGCCGGCGCGGCTACGACGGTGCGGATGGCCGCGACAGCAGCATTTCCAATTTGTCCAACAATCCGGTCGAAACGGTGGAAGCCGAGACCGGCGTGGAGATCGTCCACTACGGCCTGCGCCGCGATTCCGCCGGCGCCGGTCAATGGCGCGGCGGCAATGGCCAGGAAATCCGTTTCCGCATTTTGCAGGACGACAGCTTCGTGCTTGCGCGCGGGATGGAACGCTTGCGCTTTCGTCCCTGGGGCGCACACGGCGGCGGTCCGGGCGCGCCTGCCAGACTGATATTGCAGCGCGCCGGCGAAGCGCCGCATGAGCTCGGCAAGATCGATCTGCTGCCGGTGGCCGCGGGCGATGAAATCTCGATCCAGACACCGGGCGGCGGCGGTTGGGGCGACCCGTTCCAACGCGATCCTGCCGCAGTGCTGACCGACGTGTTGCGCGGCCTGCTGTCGACCGATGCAGCGCATGACGATTACGGCGTGGCGCTGACATCGGCGAACGGGACGCTGAGTGTCGATGCGGTCGCGACTTCAGCTTTGCGTGCCGGCAGTCAGGTCGTCAGCCGCTTCGGTCCCGAGCGTGAAGCCTGGGATCGCGTCTTCCCCGAAGCCTTGCTGGATCGCCTGAGCACCGCCTTGTTCGCCATGCCCGCCGCTGCGCGCTCCCGACATCGCCGGCAGGCCTTCGCGGCGGCGCTCGCTGATCTGCCCGAAGGATTTCCGCAGACGGCGGCGAGCGACCAGGCGATTGCCGCGGCCGCCGCCCGATTTGCCAATGTCATACCTGCAGCAACCTGATCGCATTCCGATGAAAAGCATACTGGAGAAAAAAATGAAATCGATACGTAGCATCCGCGCCATCCGCATCCTCCCGACCCTTGCCGTGACGCTGGCCGCAGCAGCCATCCTGGCCGCCTGCGGCGACAAGAAGCCTGAGGCGCCTGCAGCTGCAGCCGCACCTGCCGCCACCGACAAAGTCGTCATCGGCGTCTACGGCGGCGACTGGGAAAAGAACATCCGCGCCGCCGGCCTTGAGCAATACGCCAAGGACAACAAGCTGAACGTCGAAATCGTGCCCGGCGCCGATGCCGAGTGGCTGGCCAAACTGCGCGCCGCCAACGGCAACAATCCGGCCTACGACATCGTCGTGTTCCAGCCTGACTCGGTGCAGCGCGCCGCCGCGGCAGGATTGCTGGAGCCGCTGGAAGCCAAGAACATCCCAAACCTGGCCAAGCTGTATCCGACCGTGCAGGAAAAATTCACCAAGGACGGCAAGACCTACGCCGCCGCTTTCAGCCTCGGCCAGCTCGGCTTGGCCTATCGCACCGACCTCGTGAAGACGCCGCCCAAGAGCTGGCTCGACCTGTGGAATCCTGAGTACAAAGGCCATGTCGCCATCTCGTCGCCGAGCTATGCGGCCGGGCTGCAATTCTTCGCCGGCCTGACGCATGCACTGGGTGGCGAGCTCAAGAATGATGCCGACGTCGAACGCACTTTCGCCAAGCTGGCTGAACTCAAGGGCAATGCGGTGGCGTTCCCGGACAGCCCGGGCGCCATCCAGACCTTGCTTGAGCGCGGTGACGCGTGGGTGGTGCCATATTGGGACGGCCGCGTGTTCGCCTTGCAGAAAAGCGGCCTGAAGGTCGGCTTCGCGTATCCGACCGATGGTCCGGTCGTGGGCGCCGCCAACTGGGTGATCGCCAAGGGTGCGCCGAATATGGCCAATGCCTACAAGCTGCTGGATTTCCTCTCCAGCGACAAGGTTCAGAAAGCGTTTTCCGATGGCTCGCTGTACGGCATGACGAATCAGGACGTGCAGTACAACGACGAACTCAAGACCAAGGTGCAGGTCGGCGAAGAGGCGTACAAGAAACTGATCTGGATCGACTACGAAACCGCCACGCCGAAAGTCACGGACTGGACCAACCGCTGGTCGCAAGCGCTGGGCAACGGTAAATGAGTGCAATCGACATCCACGGCGTAGCACATCGCTTCGGTGATCTGCAGGCGCTCGCTGGCGTCGATCTGTCCATCGCGCAGGGAGAATTCTTTTCCCTGCTGGGGCCGAGCGGCTGCGGCAAGACGACCCTGCTCAACATCATCGCCGGTTTCCTGGCGCCGAGCGCGGGCACGGTGGTGGTGGGCGGGCGTGACGTCACCAGCCTGCCGCCGCACCGGCGCGACATCGGCATGGTGTTCCAGAGCTACGCCTTGTTCCCGCACCTGAACGTGTTCGACAATGTTGCCTACGGCCTGCACGTGCGCAAGGCCAAGGGCGAAGACGTCCGCGCCCGTGTCGCCGAGATGCTGGAGCTGGTGCGTTTGTCTGAGTTGGCGCAGCGCATGCCGCACCAGTTGTCGGGCGGTCAGCAACAACGCGTGGCGATTGCGCGCGCGCTGGCGATCCGGCCGCAGGTGCTGTTGCTGGACGAGCCGCTGTCGAATCTGGACGCCAAGCTGCGTAAGGAAATGCAGACCGAATTGCGTCGCCTGCTCGGCAACGTCGGCGTGACCACGGTCATGGTGACGCACGATCAGGAAGAGGCGCTGGGCCTGTCGGACCGCATTGGCATCCTCGGTGCGGGTCGCCTGCAACAGGTCGGCACGCCGCTGGAGTTGTACCGGCGTCCGGTCAATCGTTTCGTCGGTGAATTTGTGGGGCATGCCAATCTGATTCAGGCGCGCGCCAACGGCGTTGGCACGTTTGAGGCGACCGTACATTTCTCGCGTGCGGGTGTGCCGCTGCAACTGGCAAGTTCGCATGCGGCCGGCGGCGATGCCTTGTTCCTGCTGCGTCCGGAACGGATTCGCTTGTCGGCATCGTCAAACGATGCGCAACAAGCCGATGCAGCCAACAGCGTCGCGGGCGTGGTGCGTGACGCCAGCTATACCGGCGCTGAACTTCACGTGACCGTTACGCTGCCGGGCGGCGGCGAGCTGGTGGTGGAAGCGCCCGAAGCCGACTTCGCTGCAGTCCCGCAAGCCGGCGCGCCCGTGCAGCTTGTCTGGAATGCCGACGATCTGGCGGTGCTGCCTGCCGAGAGCAAGGGCGCGTGAATATGAATATAAGCTTGCCCTTGAGCCGTGTCTCCACTTCCGGCAACTCCTTGTTCTCCTGGCTGCTGCTGGCGCCGGGCATGCTGTTCCTGGCAGCGTTCCTCGTGGTGCCGGGCATCCTGCTGATCGTGCTCAGCCTGCACGACGTCGACGGCATGCTCATGGTGCTGCCGACCTACAGTTTTTCTCACTACATCGAGGCCTTCACTTCGGCCGGATATATCCGTGCCCTCGGCACCACGCTTTGGGTGGCGGCGCTGACGGCGGTGCTGTGCGTGCTGCTGGCGTATCCTGCGGCATGGCTACTGGTGAGCACCCGCAGCCGCGCCTGGCGCACCGTGCTGTACGTGATCCTGATCTCACCGTTGCTGACCAGCGTGGTCATCCGCACGTTTGCGTGGATCGTGCTGTTGGCGCAAAACGGTCTGATCAACGATGTGCTGCGTCGTCTCGGTCTGATCGACGCACCGCTGGCGTTGCTGTGGAACATGAAGGCGGTCATCGTTGCCTACGTGCAGGTGATGCTGCCGTTCGCGGTGTTGCCGCTGGCGACGTCGCTGGGCGAGATTCCCGCCGCCTTGCCGCGCGCATCGCAAAGCCTGGGCGCGGGCGCGCGTCACACTTTCCTGCACGTGGTGTTGCCGCTGACGATTCCCGGCATGATGAGCGGCGCCATCATCGTGTTCGCGCTGGCGGCCGGCAGCTACGTGACGCCCTTGCTGATCGGCGGACGTTTGCAGCCGCTGCTGCCGATCGGGATTTACCAGCAGGCCTTGCAGATCGCCAACCTGCCGCTGGCGGCGGCGTTGTCGCTCACGCTGTTGGTGGTGACGGCGGCGATTGCAGGGCTGATGAGCTACGTTCAAAAACGTTGGGAGCGGCGCGTCTATGGCCACTGATCGCGATTTCACGGCGCCGGTTTCTTCCATCGGATGGCGTTGGCTCGGCAGGGCGGCGGGCGGGCTGGTGTACCTGTTCCTGATCCTGCCGGTACTGGTGATTTTCCTGTCGGCTTTCAGTCCCGGTGCGTATCCGCAGTTTCCACCGGACTCGGTGTCGCTGCGCTGGTTCCAGGCCTTCTTCGACAATCGCGCCTGGCTCAAGGCCTTGCAGGTGAGCGCCTGGCTGTTGCTGGTGGTGACGCCGCTGACGACCTTGCTCGGCACCACGGCGGCTTATGCGCTGGCGCGGCTGCAGTTCCGCGGACGCGACGTGCTGCAGGCGTTCGTGCTGTCGCCGCTGATCATTCCGCAGGTGGTGCTGGGCATCGCCTTGCTGTACGTGCTGACCGGGATGGGCTTGTCGGGTTCGCTGACGGGACTGACGATCGGCCACATCCTGGTGGCGCTGCCGTACGCCGTGCGCACAGTGAGCGTGAGCCTGGCCAGCACGGACCGCCGGCTGGAGACGGCGTCAATGAGTCTTGGTGCGACGCCGGCCTACACCTTCCGACATGTGACCTTGCCGCTGATCAAGCCGGGCATCGTCGCCGGCGCGGTGTTTGCGGCAGTGACTTCGTTCGGCGAAGTGTCGGTCAGCCTGTTCCTGACCGCACCGGGCACCGTCACGATGCCGGTGCGCATCTTCACCTACATTGACCAGACTTTTGATCCGGTGGTCAATGCGGTATCGGCGATCTTCATCGTGCTGGCTGTGCTGGCGCTGGTGCTGATCGAACGGACCATCGGGCTGACGAAGGCGATGTAGCAAGCCAGCGTCTGTAGTAAAAAAAGCACCTGAAGAAAATCTTCAGGTGCTTTTTTTATGCCTCGTCGCCGGATGATGTCGGGGGTATTTCAGATGCGCTTTCGATGGCGTCATACGGCAGGACGATATCCACGCATAGTCCGCCGTCGACGCGGTTGAACGCGCAGATGCGGCCGCCGTGCGCCTCGATGATGCGGCGCGCGATGGTCAGGCCGAGGCCGTAGCCGTTGCTGTTTTTCTGCGTGCGGCTGCTGCGGAAGAATGGCTCGAAGATCAGCTGCAATTCTTCTTCCGGCACACCGGGGCCATGGTCGATGACCGACACCAGCATCGACTGCCTGTCCTTGTCGACCTGGGTATTGATGGCGACCGTGGTGTCGACGGCGGTTTGCTTGATGGCGTTGCGAACGACGTTTTCGATCGCGCGGTAGAGCAGCTCGGCGCCGCCCTTGATCACGACGTCGCAGCGGACTACGCCCTCGATGTGGCGGTCTATCGCTTCCGCCTCGAAGCGGGCGTCGTCAATGATTTCGGTCAACAGGTCTTCCATGCGGATGTGGTCTTCCATGGCGCCGGTGACGCCTGCTTCCAGCCGCGACAGGGTGAGCAGTTCTCCCACCAGCTTGTCCATGCGCACGCCTTCGCGTTCGATGCGCTCCAGCGTAGCGGCGGTTTTTTCCGGTTGCAGGCGCGCCAGTCCGATCGAGGCTTGCAGGCGCGCGATCGGCGAGCGCAGTTCATGCGAGACGTCGTGCAGCAAGCGGCGCTGGCTGTCCATCAAGGCGCGCAGCTTGTCGGTCATGCCGTCGAAATCGCGACCGAGATCGGACAGTTCGTCATTGCGCTTGCCCATCTGCGGCGCCAGGCGTTCATTCAGATTGCCGGACGAGGCCCGCGCGAAGGCCGATTTGAGCAGACGGATCGGTTGCGAAAAATACCAGGCCAGCAGCATCGCGAAAAACAGGCTGGCAACGGTCGCCACCAGCATCGGCATCATCGGGAAAAAGAACGGCGGCGGCGGTTGCATGCGGCGCGGTCCGCGTTCTTCGTGCGGCAGCGGTCCGCCGAATTCCGGATTGACGGGCGAGGGCAGGAACAGCAGGTAGGTGTGGCCGTCAGCGGCTTTGACTTCCTCGACCACGCGGCGACGCGTTTCGTGATTTTCGGTGCCGAGCAGGGTGCGCGCTTCTTCGATCAGGCGCGGATGAACTTCGCGGCCGAGCAGTTCGCGTTGTTGTTCATCGACGGCGTAGACGTGATGGCGTTCGGCGTTGAGCACCAGTTTGCGCAATGCTTCGGTGCCGCCGTATTGCAGCGTGGCGGCGGCGGAACGGATCATGAAGGCCGCCGGAGGGCTCTGGTCGAGGTCGCTGGTGCGTCGGTCGCGCTCGCGGTTCTCCAGAGAAAACATGATGCCGACGCCGATCGTCGCCGTCAGCTGCGCCACCATGATGAAGAAGAAGAACTTCCAGAACAGCCGTCCCACCGCTATTCCTTGATGAACTGATATCCCAGGCGGTAAACAGTCTGGATGCAGGATTTGTCGCTGCCGAGCGTGGCGATTTTCTGGCGGATGCTGCTCAGGTGGACGTCGATGTTGCGATCGAAGCGCGCCAGCGGACGGCCCAGGCCTTGTTCCGAAAGATGCTGCTTGCTGACCGGTTTGCCGGCGTTGCGGGCCAGCACTTCAAGCAGGTTGAATTCGCTGCTGGTCAGTTCCAGGGGACGGCCGGACCAGGTGGCGCGGCGTTGCTCGGGCCACATCGACAGCGCGCCCACGGCCAGCGGCGAGTAGGGGCTGTGATCGGGGTTGTCGATCACGGTGCGGCGCAGGATGGCGCGCACGCGCGCCGTCAGTTCGCGCGGCGTGCACGGCTTGGGAACGTAATCGTCGGCACCCAGTTCGAGGCCGATGATGCGGTCGGTGTCGTCGCCCTTGGCGGTCAGCATGAGCACCGGAAGATTGCTCTTGGCGCGGATACGGCGCAGGGTTTCCAGGCCGTTCAGGCGTGGCATCATGACGTCGAGGACGACGATGGCATACTGGCCTGTGAGGGCCTCGACGACGCCGCTTTCGCCGTCGTAGGCGACGCGTACTTCGAATTTTTCCTGCTCGAGATATTCCTTGAGCATGTCAACGAGTTCAATGTCGTCGTCTATCAGCAATACTTTGGACATCGTCGCTTGTTTCACTTTCTTTGATTTGCGGTGCTTCGGATTGCGCAATCATATGCGCAAAAGACCGCCGCACGGTACTGCGGTAACGATTGGTGTCGGCATCTTTACAATCTTTTACCCTGCATTTGCCGGACGTAAATACTGGATGAGCGGGAGAAATTGCCCTTTTGAAAATGCATGGCCGGTCGGCGCCTTGCAGGAACACGGTGGAGCTGAAATTTACCCGGTTTTACACGGGAACGTAGGCCTTTGCGTGGGGCTATGGCCGATACTGCGGCCTTGTTGATACATGCCGCCAACACCTTCACGCTTTTTGTTGCCGGGTGCAAATGACGGTAAAGAACAGGCCGCGTCGCCTGGAGAGATAATGTGCGCGACATCGATGAGACGGACTTGAACCATGTTGCATGAAAAGCTTTTGCAAGACCCGGGCCACCTGCAGGAACTGATGACCTTGTTGACGCAGAGCATCACCGCCGACCTCGAGGGGCGGCCGGATGATGCGCTCAACCTGATCGGACAGGCCATCACGCTCGATCCTGCTTTCGTGCCGGCGCTGATGCGCCGCGCCGATCTGTTGATGGCGCAGGAGCGTTATGGCGAAGCGATTGCAGCCTATGATGATTGCCTGCAGCGCTTTCCGACTCTGGAGGAGGCGTCGCAATCGCGCCATCGCGCCATGATCCTGGCGCTGGATCTCTGCCAGATCATGCTGGAGGAGCGGCCGCAGGAGGCCGCTCTGCTGTGCGAGCAGGCGGCCCTATTGGAGCGGCTTGGACGGTTCGATGAAGCGCTGGCCAGCCTGGACCGGGCATTGGAGTACGCGCCCACGCACCAGCAGGCGCTGAATCAGTGCGGCAATGTGCTGTTGCATCTGAACCGCCACGAAGAAGCTGTGCTGTGTTACGACCGCATCCTGGCGCAATCGGCGGTCGACGCCGCGGCGATTTTCAATCGCGGCAACGTGCTGCAAAAAATGAATTGCATCAACCAGGCGCTGTGGTGCTACGAGCAGGCGCTCACCTTGCAGCCGAATTTCCCCGAAGCGGAGATGGCGCAGAGTCATTGCCTGCTGTTGCAGGGCGACTTCGCCGGCGGCTGGCAGCATCACGAAGCGCGCTGGCGGACGTCGCAGCTGCGCGACCAGGGCCTGTTCCCGCATGAGCCGGCCTGGCTGGGTGAGCAATCGCTGGCGGGGCGCAGCATCCTGTTGTGGGCCGAGCAGGGACTGGGCGACACGATCCAGTTCGCGCGCTACATCCCCTTGGTCGCGGACATGGCGGCGCAGGTGACGGTGTGCGTGCCGGAGACCTTGCGCCGGCTGCTGGCCTCACTGACCTCCTTGCCCAATGTCACGCTGGTCAGCAACGACAAGGCGCTGACGCCGCACGATTTCCATTGCCCGTTGATGAGCTTGCCGCTGGCGCTGAGCTGGACGCTGGCGACGATTCCGGCAGCGGTGCCATATCTGCATGCCGACGTCGAACTCAAACAGCAGTGGTCGGCCGTGCTCGGGTCGGCATCGCCGCGGCTGCGCGTCGGCCTGGCCTGGGCCGGACGGCAGCACGGCGAACTCAATTACACGCGCGATATCCCCTTGAGTCATCTGCGCCCGTTGACGGAGATCGACGTGGAACTGGTGAGTTTGCAGCAGCAGATTCCCGCCGGCGATCTCGCTGAGCTGGCGCAGTGGGGGCGCATGCACCGGCTGGAGGCGGCCATGACGGACATGGCCGAGACGGCGGCGCTGATCGATAATCTGGATCTGGTGATCAGCGCGG
Source organism: Herbaspirillum sp. NPDC101397 (assembly GCF_044767325.1). Taxonomy (NCBI): domain Bacteria; kingdom Pseudomonadati; phylum Pseudomonadota; class Betaproteobacteria; order Burkholderiales; family Oxalobacteraceae; genus Herbaspirillum; species Herbaspirillum sp. NPDC101397. Next base: position 801,400 of record NZ_JBIWNS010000001.1, on the reverse strand, counting down.
ATACGGCGGTGATCCATCTGGCGGGTGCGCTGGGCAAGCCGTCCTGGCTGCTGCTGCGTTATGAAAGCGAATGGCGCTGGGGCTGGCAGACCGGCAGCTCGCGCTGGTATCCGACGGTGAAAGTATTCCGCCAGCAACATCGCGGCGACTGGTCGGGCGTGGTGGAAGAGGTGACGGAGTGTCTGCGGCTGGCGGCGGACAGGTAAGGAATCGCCGCGCAGGGATCCTTGCGCGGCTGCAGGGTTTTTTTAACGGCGGTGGGTTTTCATGGCAGCCTGGATTTCACGCTGGCTGTCGCGTTGCTTCTCGGTCTCGCGCTTGTCGTGCTGCTTCTTGCCCTTGGCCAGGCCGATTTCGCATTTGATGCGGCCTTTACTGAAATGCAGGTTCAGGGGCATCAACGTATAACCGGAGCGTTCCACCTTGCCGATCAGCTTGTCAATTTCGGATGCATTGAGCAGCAGCTTGCGGGTGCGGGTGGTTTCAGGATGGACGTGCGTGGAGGTGCTGGTCAGGGCGCTGATGTGCGCGCCGAACAAAAAGATCTCGCCGTTGCGGATCGTCACGTAGGCTTCCTTGATCTGCGCCTTGCCGGCGCGGATAGCCTTGACTTCCCAGCCTTCCAGGACGATTCCGGCTTCGAAGCGCTCCTCGACGAAGTAATCGAAAAATGCTTTTTTATTATCAACAATACTCATCTGGTCGGAAAATCCGTGGTCTCGGTTAAAATTTCAACTTTGCGATTTTATCAAACGGACCACCTTTCATGGCAGTCGTACATAAAACAGTCCTGATCAATTACAGCGCCGAGCAGATGTTCAAGCTGGTCGACCGTGTCGAAGACTATCCTGAATTCCTGCCGTGGTGCGGCGGCGTTGACGTTGAAGAACGCCAGGGCGACAAGCTCAAGGCCAAGCTCAAGATCAACTATCACGGCCTCAAGCAATCCTTCACCACTGAAAACACCAACACGCCGCCGAGCAGCATGACCATGCATCTGGTGGAAGGTCCGTTCAAGCATTTCGAAGCGCGCTGGAACTTCAAGGCGCTGCGCGAGGATGCCTGCAAGATCGAATTCGACATGCAGTACGAATTCTCGAGCCGCATCCTGGAATCGGTGATCGGGCCGGTGTTCAGCATGATCGCCAACAGTTTCGTCGATTCTTTCTGCAAGCGTGCAGAACAGATATATGGCTGAAACGGCGCAATTGCAAGTCGAGATCTGCTATGCCGCGCCGGACTTGCAGGTCCGCAAGCCGGTGCGTGTCGACGCCGGCGCCACCGTGCAGCAGGCCATCATGCAAAGCGGGGTAATGCGCGAGTGTACAGCAATCGACCTGACGGTTTGCCGCGTGGGCATCTACGGCAAGCTCAAAACGCTTGAGACGGTGCTGCGCGACCAGGACCGGATTGAGATCTACCGTCCGCTGATCGCCGACCCCATGGATTCACGCCGCCGCCGGGTGGCGAAGAAGGGCTGAGACATCGTTGCGGCAAGGCATGCAGCAAATAAGCTGCACATTTCACGGAAAAATCAAGGTCGGCGAGACGCGTGCAAAAGTTTTCTGTATAATTCGCTTTTGCGCCTATAGGAAATGCTATGCGTCTTCTCCAAAAAGCACTCACATTCGATGACGTGCTCCTCGTCCCGGCTTATTCGGACATCCTCCCCAAAGATACTTCCCTTGCCACGCGTCTGACACGCAACATTCGCCTGAACATTCCGCTTATCTCCGCGGCAATGGACACCGTGACTGAAGCGCGCCTGGCGATTGCCATCGCACAAGAGGGCGGCATCGGTATTGTCCACAAGAATCTCACGCCGAAGGAGCAGGCGCGCGAAGTTTCCAAGGTCAAGCGTTTTGAGTCCGGCGTGGTGCGCGATCCGATCACGATCCCGCCCACCATGAAGATCCGCGAAGTCATCGCGCTGTCGGAATTGCACGGCATCAGCGGTTTCCCGGTTGTCGAGGGCAGCGCCCTGGTCGGTGTGATCACCAACCGCGACCTGCGTTTTGAAGAAGACCTCGACGCCGAAGTGCGCGCCAAGATGACGCCGCGCGACAAGCTGGTCTACGTCAAGGACGGCGCCGGCCTGGAAGAAGCCAAGCGCCTGATGAACAAGCACCGCCTCGAGCGCGTGATGGTGATCAACGACAACTTCGAGCTGCGCGGCCTGATTACCGTCAAAGACATTCAGAAATCCACAGCTCACCCGTTCGCCAGCAAGGACGACCAAGGCAAGCTGCGCGTCGGCGCTGCCGTCGGCGTCGGTCCTGACAATGACGAACGCATTGAATTGCTGGTTGCCGCAGGCGTTGACGTGCTGGTGGTCGATACCGCCCACGGCCACTCCGCCGGCGTGCTGAACCGCGTCAAATGGGTCAAGACCCGTTACCCGCACGTTGATGTGATCGGCGGCAACATCGCTACCGGCGCAGCAGCCAAGGCGCTGGTCGAACACGGCGCGGATGCGGTCAAGGTCGGCATCGGCCCAGGCTCGATCTGCACCACCCGTATCGTTGCCGGCGTCGGCGTGCCGCAGATCTCGGCCATCGCCAACGTTGCAAAGGCACTCGAAGGCACAGGCGTGCCGGTCATCGCCGACGGCGGCATCCGCTTCTCGGGTGATGTTTCCAAGGCATTGGCGGCAGGCGCCTCCACGGTCATGATGGGCAGCATGTTCGCCGGCACGGAAGAAGCGCCGGGCGAAGTGATCCTGTTCCAGGGCCGCAGCTACAAGTCGTATCGCGGCATGGGTAGCGTCGGCGCCATGACCGACGGTTCGGCTGACCGCTATTTCCAGGACGGCGAAAACAACGCGGAAAAACTGGTGCCGGAAGGTATCGAAGGCCGCGTCGCCTACAAGGGCAGCGTGCTGGCGATTCTGTATCAATTGGTCGGCGGCGTGCGTTCCTCGATGGGTTATTGCGGTTGCGCCACCATCGATGAATTCCGCGAAAAAGCCGAGTTCGTCGAGATCACCTCGGCGGGTATGCGCGAGTCGCATGTCCACGATGTGCAGATCACCAAGGAAGCTCCTAACTACCGCGCCGACTAAGCAAGGTGACGATAGTGACAAAAGGCCGCGCCACTTAGTTTTGGCCGCGGCCTTTTGACTTATTTTTGCCGCTGAAATAATTTCAAACTTGCCTACCATCACAGCCATGCACTCAAAAATTCTGATCATCGATTTCGGTTCCCAGGTCACTCAGCTGATCGCTCGCCGCGTGCGCGAAGCCGGCGTGTTTTCCGAAGTTTTTCCCCACGACGTGAGCGACGAATTCGTCCGTAACTACGGCGCCTCCGGCGTGATCCTGTCGGGCGGCCCGAACAGCGTGACCGAAGGCGATACGCCGCGCGCGCCGTTCGCGGTGTTTGAGTTGGGTGTGCCGGTGCTTGGCATCTGCTACGGCATGCAAACCATGGCCGAGCAGCTCGGCGGCAAGGTGGAAAACGGCACGCTGCGCGAATTCGGTTACGCCGAAGTGCGCGCGCATGGCCACACCGCGCTGTTGAAAGACATCGCCGACTTCACCACGGCCGACGGCCACGGCATGCTGAAGGTCTGGATGAGCCACGGCGACAAGGTCAACGAAATGCCGCACGGCTTCAAGCTGATGGCCTCGACCGGCAACTGTCCGGTGGCCGGCATGGCCGACGAAGACCGCCGCTTCTATGCCGTGCAATTCCATCCGGAAGTCACGCATACGCTGCAAGGCAAGGCTTTGCTGGGCCGTTTCGTGCATGACATCTGCGGCTGCAAATCGGACTGGAACATGCCCGACTACATCGCTGAAGCGGTCGCATCGATCCGCCAGCAAGTCGGTACCGACGAAGTCATCCTGGGCCTGTCCGGCGGCGTCGACAGCAGCGTTGCCGCTGCGCTGATCCATCGCGCCATCGGCGACCAGCTGACCTGTGTGTTCGTCGACCACGGCCTGCTGCGCCTCGACGAAGGCAAGATGGTCATGGAGATGTTCGGCAAGAACCTGGGCGTCAAAGTCATCCACGTCGACGCGACGGATCAGTTCATGGGCCACCTGGCCGGCGTGACCGATCCGGAAGCCAAGCGCAAGATCATCGGCCGCGAATTCGTCGAAGTGTTCCAGGCCGAATCCGGCAAGCTGAAGAACGCCAAATGGCTGGCGCAAGGTACGATCTATCCGGACGTCATTGAAAGCGCCGGCAAGGGCAAGAAGGGCGCGCACACCATCAAGAGCCACCACAACGTCGGCGGCCTGCCGGAGACGCTGAACCTGAAGCTGCTGGAGCCGCTGCGCGAACTGTTCAAGGACGAAGTGCGCGAACTGGGCGTGGCCCTCGGCCTGCCGCACGAGATGGTATATCGTCATCCATTCCCAGGACCGGGCCTGGGCGTGCGCATCCTCGGCGAAGTGAAGAAGGAATTCGCCGACCTGCTGCGCCGCGCCGATGCGATCTTCATCGAAGAACTGCGCAACACCAAGGATGCCGACGGCCAGAGCTGGTACGAAAAGACCAGCCAGGCCTTCGCCGTGTTCCTGCCGGTGAAATCGGTGGGCGTGATGGGCGACGGCCGCACCTACGAATACGTGGTGGCGCTGCGCGCCGTGCAGACCCAGGACTTCATGACTGCACACTGGGCGCATCTGCCGCACGAGTTGCTGGGCCATGTGTCCAATCGCATCATCAACGAAGTGCGCGGCATCAACCGCGTGGTCTATGACATCTCGGGCAAGCCGCCTGCGACGATTGAGTGGGAGTGATCGGCTTCCTGACGCGTTGATTCTACTGTGCTAAATGAATGCCATTGATGGTCGTGACCACATCATCAATGGCATTTTTCATGGCATGTTGCCTTCGTCGAGGTGACTCGAAGATCACCGGGCTACACCGTGAGCATGCAGAACATTTGATGACTAGTCCGGCGCGACACGCGGCTTGGAATTCGAGCGGAATTGCTTGCGGTAGGCCGAGGGTGAAAGGCGAAAGGATGACTGGAAGTGCTGCCGCATGGACAGCCCGGTCCCAAACCCAGCCTGCTGGGCAACGACTTCAATCGATGCCGCGCTGCTTTCAAGCAGATGCTGGGCATGTACCAACCGCTGGCTCAATATCCATTGCTTAAACGACGTGCCGGTCGCATCGCGAAAATGGCGTGTGAAGTTGCGCCGGCTCATCGCTGCGCGCTTCGCGAGCGATTCAATGGTGTGGACTTGCTCCATATGTGCCGTCACCCATTCGAGAACCTGGGAAAGGCGGCCGTCGCTGCTCGTCACCGGCAAGGGACGTTCGATAAACTGCGCTTGCCCTCCCTGCCGATGCGGAGCGACCAGTAGTCTTTTGGCGCGACGATTTGCGGCATCTGGACCAGAAATCTGGCGTAACAGATGCAAGCAGCAATCGATGCCTGCGGCGACGCCTGCCGAGGTAAGGACATCGCCTTCGTCGACATACAGCACATCCGGATCCACTTTTACCTTGGGATATCGTTTGGCCATTGTGTCGACACACTCCCAGTGGGTCGTGGCGGTTTTGCCGTCCAGAAGACCAGCCTGGGCCAGCGGAAACGCCCCAACGCACAAACCCACGACTCTGGCGCCTCGGCGATGCGCCCGCTGAAGCGCTTCCAGCAAAGCAGGCGGCGCCTCGCGACAGTCGTCATGCCAGGATGGCATGATCACCAGGTCGGCCGAGTCCAGAGCGGCAAGGTCGAACGGCGTGTCGATCATAAAGCCGGCCGTGGTGCGTAGCGGCGTCTTGTCAGTTGTACAAACCACCACTTCAAACGCCGACACCACAGGGTCGCGCGCATTGCCGCCAAAAACCAGGCATGGCACCGATAAGTGAAATGGAATGATGCCGTCGAAAGCAATGATGGCAATTTTCAAGCGATCGGATAAAAAAGCTTTTTTTCGCATGGCCCAATTATATCGAACATTGGCTTTCAGGCCGCTAGTCCTGACCGCGGGATGGATCGACAATGGCTGTGGTGGGGAAGCAAACTCAGCCAGCATCCCGGCCTGCACGCCGATCAATACAAAAAAGGATACCTATGCACACCTCAAGCCGCTTGCACATCTTGCCGGCCGTCGCCTGCACTGTGCTGCTGGCCGCTAACGCAAACGCCGTCGTCACTTTCAACGAAAAAAACCTGAATCTCCAACGCGTGTTGGTGCCGGAGGACGGTGAGATCTGCAGCTTTTGGCTGGCTAAGGGGACAGGATGAACAATGCCGAGATTTCCGGCGTGAAGATACCGGACAGTCGAATCGCCCGGGAAATAACCCAACACGTTCGCGACACCGAAACCGATCTGCTGTTCCAGCATTCCAGGCGCGTTTATTTTTGGGGCGCCTTGCTGGGGCAGCGCAAGGATTTGAAATTCGATCCGGAACTACTTTACGCCGCCGCCATGTTCCACGACATCGGCATCACGCCCCATTACCACGGGAGCCAGCTCCGCTTCGAGGTCGATGGCGCGAACGCGGCGCGCGAATTTCTGCAAGGCCATGGAATTGCCGAAAGCGACATCGAGAAAGTCTGGCTTGCGATCGCGCTGCATACGACGCCTGGCATTCCCGAACATATGCACCCCGAAATCTGCCTGGTGCAGGCTGGCGCCGGAATGGATATGACGGGCCGTCACCAGGCAGACTTCTCGGATGAAGAGCGCGGTGCAGTGATTGCCGCCTGCCCCCGCGGTCACGATTTCGGGCATCAAGTCATCGAAACTTTTTATCAAGGTCTGAAGCATCGGCCCGGTAGCACCTTCGGCACGTTCAATGACGATTTTCTCGCATTCAATGATCCTGAGTTTCAGCGGGCGGACCTGTGCAGCATCATCCTCGCCAGTTGGCGGGGTTAGAACGGCGTGCACATTGCCACGGTTCTTCTTCTCTCATTAAAGGAAAGCAAAATGAATACATTCATCAAATTTGGCAAAGGCGCCAAAAAATCTCACTTACGGTCAATTTCGATTGCATCGGCAATGCTGCTGGCCTCCACGATGGTCTTTGCTGCTCCCGAGAGCGAGCTCGCTCAAACGACGCCGGATGACTATTTTCACACCGGCGCAGGCGCCAGATATCTGAAGCGCGCCGATTCGGATCTGGTCGTGGAATCCTTGCGAGGAAACATCAGCGTAATACAGGGTTCCGGCGGCAATATCACCGTCCTCTCGGGAAAAGACGGCAAGTTCCTGGTTGACGCGGGTATTAGCAAATCGCAGGAAAAACTACAGGCTGCCCTCAATAACCTCAGTCCCGCGCCAGTAAAGTTTGTGGTCAACACGCACTGGCATTGGGACCATACGGATGGCAATGCATGGATGCATGCGGCTGGCGCCACCATAATTGCTCACAAAAATACCTCGAAGCATTTGACCGAAACCACACACGTGAATGCCTGGAACTGGACCTTCGATCCGGTGCCGACATCGGCGCGTCCAACACTGCTGGTCGACAAGAAGAAAACATTTACCTTCGCTGGAAGCCAAGTTGAAGTTGAAAATTTCGGCGACGGCCACACCGATGGCGATCTGTGGGTCTATTTCAAGAACGCAGATGTACTAGCGTTGGGAGACACTTTCTGGAACGGCAACTATCCCTATATCGACAATGAAGACGGCGGCAGCATCGATGGAGCGATCAAGTGGGCCAACCAGGCCGTCGCACGCACGACGGACCACACCATCGTTATTCCTGGCCACGGCGCAGTAGGCACTCGCAAACAGCTGATCGAGTTCAGCGACATGCTGGTCACGGTACGCAACAACGTAGCGGCGTTGAAACAACAAGGAAAATCGCTCGATGAAATAATTGCCGCCAAGCCGACCGCTGCCTTCGACGCGAAATGGGGAAATTTCGTATTCAACGGCGATCAATTTACCAGGATGGTCTACGCCGGCCTGCGATGAAAAATTGAAGACGAGCCGGGAGAGCGCCGTAACAATGCCTGCTGACTTGAAACGGTAAAGATGGCGCCCTTGTTTCATTTGGTCAGCTGAAAAGAGCGTACAGAATAAGGTACCTGATACTGCAGCTGTCTTATGCTGCGAAGCTTGGGCTCGATAGCCGGCCTGAGCCGGGGAAGCCCCCGCGGACTTATTTCCCCCGCAGATGCGTCCTCGGCACCGGGGTGGTCAAGGATGACGGATAATAGCGGCCACATCTTTTCAGCACCATTTTGGAATTCCCCCATGGAAATTAAAGTCAACTTCCTCGACAAGCTGCGTCTCGAAGCCAAGTTCGATGACTTCACGGTCATCGCCGACCAGCCCATCCGCTACAAGGGCGACGGCTCGGCGCCCGGACCTTTCGATTACTTCCTGGCGTCGTCAGCTTTGTGCGCCGCTTACTTCGTGAAGTTGTACTGCAACACGCGCAACATCTCCACCGAGAATATCCGCCTGTCGCAAAACAATATTGTCGATCCGGAAAACCGGTACAAGCAGATCTTCAAGATCCAGGTGGAGTTGCCGGCGGATATGGAGGAAACCGATCGCCGCGGCATCCTGCGTTCCATCGAGCGCTGTACGGTGAAGAAGGTGGTGCAGGAAGGCCCCGACTTCATCATCGAAGAGGTGGAAAGCCTGGACGCCGACGCGCAATCCTTGCTGACCCTGAAGCCGGCTGCCGATGCCAGTACCTTTATCCTGGGCAAGGATCTGCCGCTGGAGCAGACCATCGCCAACATGTCCGGCATCCTCGCGGACCTGGGCATCAAGATTGAAATCGCTTCGTGGCGCAATATCATCCCCAACGTATGGTCGCTGCACATTCGCGATGCGCATTCGCCGATGTGTTTCACCAACGGCAAGGGCGCGACCAAGGAAAGCGCGCTGGCGTCGGCCCTGGGTGAATACATCGAGCGGCTCAACAACAACCATTTTTACGCAGGTTCATTCTGGGGTGAAGACATCGCCGAGGCGGAATTTGTCCACTATCCGAACGAGCGCTGGTTCAAGCCCGGCCGCAAGGATGCGCTGCCGAAAGAAATCCTGGATGCGTACTCTCTGGAAATCTACAACCCCGATGGCGAGCTGCGTGGTTCGCATCTGATCGACACCAACTCCGGCAACGTAAAGCGCGGCATCTGTTCGCTGCCCTATGTGCGGCAGTCGGACGGCGAGACGGTGTATTTCCCGTCCAACCTGATCGAAAACCTGTTCGTCAGCAACGGCATGAGCGCCGGCAATACGCTGGCCGAAGCACAGGTGCAATGTCTGTCCGAAATTTTCGAACGCGCTGTCAAGCGCGAGATCCTGGAAGGCGAAATCACGTTGCCTGACGTGCCTCAGGAAGTGCTGGCGAAATATCCCGGCATCCTGGCGGGCATCAAGGGTCTGGAAGAGCAGGGCTTTCCGGTGCTGGTGAAGGATGCGTCGCTGGGCGGGACCTATCCGGTGATGTGCGTCACGCTGATGAATCCGCGCACGGGCGGCGTCTTCGCCTCCTTCGGTGCGCATCCGAGCTTTGAAGTCGCGTTGGAACGCAGCCTGACGGAGTTGCTGCAAGGTCGCAGCTTTGAAGGCCTGAACGATTTGCCGCCGCCGACCTTCGAGAGCAACGCGGTGACCGAGCCGAACAACTTTGTCGAACACTTCATCGATTCCAGCGGCATCGTGTCGTGGCGCTTTTTCAGTGCCAAAGCGAATGTCGAATTTGTCGAATGGGACTTTACCGGCAAGGGTGAAAATTCCAACGCCGAGGAAGCCGCGACCTTGTTCGGTATTCTCAAAGACATGGGTAAAGAGGCTTACGTGGCGGTGTATGACCAGTTGGGCGCCATCGCCTGCCGAATCCTGGTGCCCGGTTATTCCGAGGTGTATCCGGTCGAGGATCTGATCTGGGACAACACCAACAAGGCGCTGTTGTTCCGCGCCGATGTGCTGAACCTGCATCGTCTGAATGATGCCGCCCTGGAAGCACTGCTTGAGCGTCTGGAAAACAGCGAGCTCGATGAATACTCCGATATCGCCACCCTGATCGGCATTGAATTCGACGAGAACACGGTCTGGGGGCAACTGACGGTGCTCGAATTGAAGCTGCTGATCCAACTCGCCTTGCAGCAATTCGAGGACGCGCAGGATCTGGTCGGGGCTTTCTTGCAGTACAACGACAACACGGTCGAGCGCGGCTTGTTTTACCAGGCGCTGAAGGTGGTGCTGGAGGTCATGCTGGATGACGATCTGGAACTGGACGACTACGTGGTCAACTTCCGCCGCATGTTCGGCGACGCCCGCATGGACGCGGTCATGGGTTCGGTGGACGGCAGCGTGCGTTTCTTCGGCTTGACGCCGACCAGCATGAAACTCGAAGGCCTCGACCGGCATCATCGCCTGATCGACAGCTACAAGAAACTGCACAAGGCGCGCGCCAATGCGGCTGCTGCAAATAGCTAGGATTGCGAGCCATGGCTGAACAGGATCTGTTTGGAGAGGTACCGGCACCTGTAGCGCGTCCGCGTCCATCCCGTCCGCGCCCGTCAGCCGCGGCACCGCAGCACACCTGGTTCTTCGCTTTGCGTCCGGCGGTCGCGGATGCAGCCCGTCTTGATGCGTTTGCCGAACAATTAATGACGTCTCATGGCGTCACCGGCAAACGTGTCGGGGCGGAGCGGCTGCATATCACGCTCGAACTGGTCGGGCACGACAGCGACGAGCGCGTGGTGGAGGCGGCGTGCCGCGCAGCCGATGCAGTTCGTTTTCCTGCCATTGATGCGCGTTTCGACGCCGCCGTGACTTTCTCTGCACCCAGCGGGCCGTTCGTGCTGCTCGGAAGCGACGGGCTCGACGCCGTGCGCGAGCTACGCACGGCGCTTGGTTGTGCGATGGCCGAGCATGGCTTTACGCCGCAACGCTCCTATGAACCGCACATGACCCTCGGCTATGATCCGCGCAACCGTGTGGAACGTGCTGCCATCGATCCCATCGGATTCCGGATTGCCGAGTTCGCACTCGTCAAAAGCCATATCGGAATGTCGCGGCACGAAGTGTTGCGCGTGTGGCCGCTCAACGGCTGAGCTCCTCCGCCCGGCGCGATCCGCCGCTCCAGTGCACCAGCCCTGCGATCAATCCCAGCACGATACCGAAGACCACGATGCCGCTCCAGCCGTAGCGCGCCATCAGCCAGCCGCTGATCATCACGCCGAGGGCGCCGCCTGAGAAGGTGGCGGTCATGTACAGGCTATTGATGCGACCTTGCGCTTTCGGATCGACGGCGAAGGCGCGGGTCTGGTTGGACACCAGGCCCGACTGCACGCCAATATCGAGCACGATGACCCCGATCACCAGCAACACCAGCGAGGTCTCAGCGCCGGCCAGCAGCAGGAAGGCCGCCGTCACGATGCCGATGCTGGCGGCAACCACGCTGCGCGGTCCAAGCCTGTCGGTGGCGCGTCCGCCGAGCGAGGCGGCCAGCGCGCCGGCTGCGCCGATGATGCCGAAGCCGCCGGCCCAGGCGCTGCCCATGTGCCACGGACCGTTCGCCAGTAGCGCCGCCAGATTGACCCAGAAAGCATTGAAGCAAGCCCACAGCAAGGCCTGCACCATCATCGATTCGCGAATCGGACGATGGTCGCGCGCCAGCGGCCACAGCGATGCCAGCAGGCGTCCATAAGACAGATTGGTGCTCGGCACGCCGCGCGGCAACAGCATCGCAGCGGCGACCCACACGGGAATCATGAACGCGGCTTCCACGCCATACACCGCACGCCAGCCATAGGCTGATCCGACCACGCCGCTGATGGTGCGGCCCAGCAGGATGCCGACCATGATGCCGCTGACTACTGTCCCGACTGCGCGTCCGCGATCCTTCGGCAGTGACATGACGGCGGCGAAAGGCACCAGTTGCTGGGGTACGCAACTGACGATGCCCAGTCCGAACGAGGCTGCGATCAGCGCCCAGATGCCGGGCGCCAATGCCGCTGCACTGGCGAAAATGAACGCGCCGATGATCTGGCCCAGTACCAACTTGCGGCGGTCGAAGCGGTCACCCAGCGGTAGCAGCAAAGCCAGTCCGACGGCGAAACCGAGCAGCGCCGAGCCGGCCACGAGATCGACTGTTGCCACGTCGACGTGCATGTCGGAGGCAATCAAGGGCAGGATGGGCTGGGTGCAGTAGATGTTGGTGATCACCGCGCCAGCGATGATCGCCATCATGAGGATCTTGCCGCGCGATACAGTGGTGGGCAATGGGGGATTGATGGATGTGGTTGGCTGATCGTTCACGGCGTTCTCCTTCGACAGGCCTGTGGAGGGCGGCGGAATGCCACGTTCCGCAGGCTGATGCCGTAGCTTACTTGTTTGCATTTATAAAGATAATTACCTAAGATTGGGAATCATCCTTCCAGAATTTGGTAATTGCACATGAACCGTCTCGATTCCATGGCCATCCTGATCGCCGTCGTTGATGCGGGCAGCTTGTCGGCTGCCGCGCGTGTCCTCGACATGCCGCTGGCCACGGTCAGCCGCAAGCTGGCGGAACTGGAGACGCATCTGAAGACGCGCTTGCTCCATCGCTCGACGCGGCAGCTCTCGCTGACGGAGGCTGGCATCTCCTATGTGGCCGCCTGCCGACGCATCCTGGAAGAAATCGGCGAGGCCGAGCGCGCCGCGACGGGCGAGTACGCTTCGCCCAAAGGCGAGCTGCTGGTCACGGCGCCGGTGGCGTTCGGACGCTTGCATGTGGTGCCGGTAGTGGCGGAATTTCTGGCACAGTATCCCGAGATCAGCGTCAACCTGATGCTCACCGATCGTGTCGTGCATTTGATGGATGAACATGCCGACGCGGCGATACGAATCGGCGAGCTGCCCGACAGCATGCTCATGGCCACGCGTGTCGGGACCGTGCGACGCGTGATCTGCGCCAGCCCGGCTTATCTGGCGGCACGTGGCGTGCCGGCCCGGCCGCAGGATCTTGCCGGGCATGCCTGTGTCACATTTGAAGTCCTTGCGTCCATGCGCGCCTGGGTATTCGGAAGCGGCAAATCCGAGTTGTCGGTACCGGTGCAATCGCGGTTCACGGTCAACACGGCAGAGGCGGCCATCGCGGCTGCAACGGTGGGCGTCGGGCTGATCCGCGTGTTGTCCTATCAGGTCGCGGACGCGGTGCGTGAGCAGGCGCTGCGCGTGGTGCTGGAGGCGTTCGAATCGGCGCCGTTGCCTGTCAGCCTGGTGCATACGGGACAGGCGCCGCTGCCGTTGAAGCTGCGGGCCTTTCTGGATTTCGTGACGCCGCGTTTGCGCGTGCGCACTGAACGACTCCTTGCTGAATAATCAGGTGCGCCGGCGTTGCAGCAACGGCAGGCCGAGATCGGCCGCGAGTGCAATGGCGATCGCAATGCCGCCGATCATGAAAAGCAGGCGATGGCTACCGCCGCTGGCATTGAAGATGGCCGAATAGCTGTAGCCGGCAACCGCCTGGAACGCCGCAAAGATCGTTGTGGCGCGTCCCCAGACGACGTTTTGCCGCTCTGCGTGGGCATGGCCGGTGACGACTTCCCGTACGCGCGCCAGCATCAGCGGCACGATGCCGGGCGGGAAGGCGCCTATCAGCAAGGTCAGCAGGGCGAGATAGAGATGGTTGTCGGTGCTGCACAGGCCCGCGACCGCCAGCAACTGGACCAGCAATACGTAGCGCATGGTCAGCCGCGCACCGATGCGGTCGGCCAGCAAGCCATAGACCGGCGGACCAAAGATCGCTCCCACGCCGTACAGAATCCAGAACAGCGATCCCTGATGCGCGCCGGCGCCGAGGCCGCGCGCAATGAAGTCGACGAAGAACACCATGGCCGGCACCAGGCCGACGGCCATCAGCGCATATTGTGCATACAACAGGCCAACGCCGGATGACGATGGCGGCGCGGCTGATGCCGCCGTCTCCGCATGTGCGGTGACGGCGGCCGCGATCGGTGCGTTTGCCGGCGGCCAGGCAAACCAGCTGGCCGCTGTCAGCACAGCCGAGACGACGCCAAGTCCGAACCAGGTTTGCCAGAGTCCGAGATTGAGCAGCAGCGGCACCAGTGTTCCTGAACCGGCGATACCCAATCCCAGCCCCAGAAAGATCGCGCCGCTGGCCGACCCGCGGCGCTCCGGCGGCACGTGCGGCAGGATGGTCGCAGCCACCAGCACCATGATGGCGCCGCCGGCGATGCCCGACACCAGTCGCCAGCCGAAGAACCACGCCACCGACAGCGGCACGGCGCAGGCCAGAAACGACAGCGTCACCAGCACCATCATCAGCCGCAGCGTGGCGACGTTCGACAGCTTGCGCGCGATCGGCCGACCCAGCAGCGCACCGAGCAGGTAGCCAGCCAGGTTGGCGGCGCCGAGATAGACGATGTCCGCAGCGGAAAACCAGTGCGCCTGGATCAGCGGTGGAATCAGCGGCGTGTAAGAAAAGCGCGCCAGCCCGATGCTGACGAGACTGGCGCACAGGCCGGCAAGAATGTGACGCCATACGGCTGAACGGCTGGCGACTGCGGTGGCTGGGGCGGTGACGTCGGTGGACATGCGCGATGTTCCTTCAAGGCAAGCAGAATATTGTGCGAAATTATGTTTGACACATATGTCAATAATGCGCATCGTAATCATCATTGACAGTTGTGTCAATGATGATCTACTCTCGTGCATCATCTACCGATTAATGGAGAAGAGCATGGCCGGAGTCCGGCAGTTCGATGAAGAAGCAGTACTGGACAAGGCCCTGGGCCTGTTCTGGCAAAGGGGCTACGCCGAAACCACCATGCAGGAGCTGGCCGCGGTAACCGGCGTGCAGCGCGGCTCGTTGTACAACGCCTATCAGGGCAAAGACGCCTTGTTCCTGAAAGTGTTCGACCTGTACATGGACAGGTTCATCGAGGGCGTTGTCCAGACCCTGGATCGGCAGGACATGGCCGAGGCCCTGAGTGGATTTTTTGCCTTTGTCATCGATTCCATGACGGCCGGAGCGCCGACGCGCGGCTGCCTGAGCAGCAAGACGGCATTGAGCGGCGAAGTGATCGAGGAGCCGATACGGCTGGTGCTGAAAAAACTGGTCGACAAATTGGAGGAGGTGTTGCTGGAACGCTTCCGGCGTCCGGGCGATGCCGCCAGGCTGATGACCACGCCGGAGGAGGCCGCGCGCCTGATCGCCACCTTTACGCGCGGATTGGTGGTCATGGAGCGGGTGTATCGCGACAAGGCGCGTTTGCTGGAGACGGCGGAAATGCTGGTGAGCTTGTTGCTGGGCTCCGCCGCCCGCGACAGGTAGCAACGCCAGACAAGCTATAATGCCGACTTACGGACAACGCGAGGCGCAAGCCTGCAAGCACGGCTCCGAAACCCGCGGCGCACACGCCGCCGCCAGCTTCCTATCATCGTGACTTACAGCATCAAAGAAATTTTCTATACCTTGCAAGGCGAGGGCACGCACGCCGGTCGTCCGGCGGTGTTTTGCCGTTTCAGCGGCTGCAACCTGTGGACCGGCCGCGAAGAAGACCGCAGCAAGGCGATTTGCCAGTTTTGCGATACCGATTTTGTCGGCACCGACGGCGAGGGCGGCGGCAAGTTCAAGACCAGCGATGCGCTGGCGCAGACCATCAACGATCTCTGGCCGGAGACTTACGCTGCCAGCAAGTACGTCGTGTTCACCGGCGGCGAACCGCTGCTGCAACTCGACGAAGCGCTGATCGCCAGCATGCATGCGGTCGGCTTCGAGATCGCCATCGAAACCAACGGCACGATTCCGGTGCCGCCGGGCGTCGACTGGATTTGCGTCAGCCCCAAGATGGGCTCCGAGCTGAAGGTATTCAAAGGCAGCGAGCTGAAGGTCGTGATTCCGCAGCAGGCGCAGGTTCTGGCCGACTATGAGAAGCTGGATTTCGCGCATTTCCTGCTGCAGCCGATGGACGGACCCGACGCCGCGCGCAATACCAAAATGGCGATCGAGCTGGTCAAGAATAATCCAAAGTGGAAGCTGAGCATTCAGACGCATAAGCTGCTGCAGATACCGTAAGCAACTGCGATATATCGGTTATCGGCTTGCGCCCCTATTGCCGGGCGCGCGTTTGTTTACAATCCATTTCTATTTTCAATCCGTATTTAATCCGTATCCAATCCGTAAGGCGTTCATGCTGACCATCACCCGTAAACTCGAATTCGATGCAGGTCATCGCATCCCCGACCACAAGAGCCAGTGCCGCAACCTGCACGGCCATCGCTACACGCTGGAAATCACCTTGGTCGGCAAGGTCATCGAAGTCGAGGGCAGTTCCGATAACGGCATGATCATGGACTTCTCCGACATCAAGACGCTGGCCAAGCAGCATTTGGTCGATGTCTGGGATCACGCCTTCCTGGTCTATGAAAAAGACATGCCGGTGCGCGACTTCCTGGCCAGCCTGCCGGACCACAAGACGGTCGTGATCGACCGCATCCCGACCGTGGAAAACCTGGCGCGCACCGCCTTCGACATCCTCAACGCGGCCTACAAGGACGCCTACGGCACCGGCCTGCATCTGCAGAAACTGGTGCTGCACGAAACGCCCAATTGCTGGGCCGAAATCACCGCCGATTGAGGCGCCAGCGATCATGACCGACACGTTCATGGCCTCACCTGAGCACATGCAGCTTGCGCTCGTGCAGGCGCAGCACGCCTGGGACCTCGGCGAAGTGCCGGTCGGCGCGGTGGTGGTCAAGGACGGCGAAGTCATCGCCACCGGCTATAACCAGCCCATCGGCAAGCATGACCCGACTGCGCATGCCGAGATCATGGCCTTGCGCGCGGCGGCCGAGATTCTCGGCAATTACCGTTTGCCCGGATGCGAACTGTATGTCACGCTGGAACCTTGCGTGATGTGCGCCGGCGCCATGATGCATGCACGCCTGGCGCGCGTGGTCTACGGTGCAACCGATCCCAAGACCGGCGCCTGCGGTTCGGTGGTCAACCTGTTTGCGCAGGAGCAACTGAACCACCATACTGAACTGGTCGGCGGCGTGATGGCGGAGGCCTGCGGACAGATGCTGAAGAGTTTTTTTTCGGAACGACGCGAACAGCTGAAACAGGAAAGACTGCAGCGCCAGGCAATCGCCCACGCGCATGCCAATGCCCAATCAATCGACGAAGAAGCCAATGACTGAGACCTTGCTCGCTCCCGAGATCCACGTGCCGGCCGGCACCTGCGTCGCCATCGTCGCCCCCGGCGGCTATGCGCCCGACGAGGCTGCGGTCGGACGCGGCATCGCCTTGCTGGAAGCACAAGGCTGCAAGGTCAAGAGCTACTACGATCACGCGGCGCGGCACCAGCGTTTCGGCGCCACCGATGCCGGCCGTGCGGCCCACATCCAGCAGGCGGCGGCCGATCCCGAGGTGCAGGTGGTCATTGCATTGCGCGGCGCCTACGGCATGTCGCGCATCCTGCCGGTGCTGAACTATGAAGCGCTGGCCGCCAGCGGCAAGTTGTTCGTCGGCTACAGCGACATCACCGCCTTGCATCTGGCCTTGCTGGCACAGACCGGCGCCGGTGGCATCGCCGGGCCGATGCTGTGCGGCGATTTCGGCGCCGAGACTCCGAGCACGATGACGATGAACAGTTTCTGGCGCACCCTCACGCAACCGACACAGACCATTGCAGTGGAAGAGGCGGGCAATCCTGCGCTGAAGGTAGCGGGCAAGCTATGGGGCGGCAATCTGGCGATGGTCGTACATTTGCTCGGCACGCCGTATTTTCCGCAGATCGACGGCGGCATCCTGTTCGTGGAAGACGTCAACGAGCATCCGTATCGCGTCGAACGCATGCTGCTGCAACTGGAACACGCCGGCGTGCTGGCGCGCCAGAAGGCGGTGTTGCTGGGGGATTTCTCAAATTACCGCTTGTCCGACTACGACAACGGCTACAACTTCGAGCAGATGCTGGGCTATGCGCGCCAGCATTTGTCGGCGCCGCTGCTGACCGGTCTGCCGTTCGGCCATATCGCCGACCGCGTGAGCCTGCCGGTCGGCGCGCATGCCGAGTTGGAGTCGGACGCCTCCGGCTTCTCGCTGCGTCTCAGCGGCTATCCGATCCTGTCCTGAGATAGAGCCTACAAAGGCTTGATCTCGACCTTGACGCCATCGCTGAGCACCGTAATGGCGCCCGGTTCGAAACGCTTGCCGTTCATTTCCAGTTGTTCCGGCTTGAAGGTGTAGAGCGGGTAATCCTTGAGCACCTGTTCCGCCGCGGCGTTGCCGATGGCGTTGAGTTGCGGCGCATATTGCGCCGGCACGCCGGCGATGTCGACTTTTTCCACCGCGGGCGAATCCAGCCGCACCGAACGCGAGGCGGCGTCGTACCTGAGTGCGCTGCTCATGGACAGCGTGCCGTTAACGGGTTTATTCATCAGCAGTTTGTTGTCGATCTGGGCGTCGACTACGGTGGTGAGGCGATTGCTGTCGGGATTGAGCGCCAGGCGCGGATTGCTCAGGTTGACGTCGAACATGTCCATGTAGCGCAGCTTGCGCGGGAACTGGGTGGCGATGGCCGATTGCAGGTCTTTCTTCGGCACGGTGTATTCGTTGGTCCAGATGTTGTACGCCGCCTGGCTGGCACCGGCCGCCGCCAATGCGCCGCAGGCCAGCAGCGCCGCGCCTGCCAGAGTGCGCCAGCGCTTGTTGAATACGGATGTTGTCGTTTTGATCATCTGTCTTTCCTGTCATCGGGCAAAGCGGTTGGAACCGTTGCCGGGCAAATAATTCAAAGCGATTGGCCTCGGAATTTCCCCCGCCTCGGGGAGCAGTCACGCCGGACTTGGCCTGCAATGGTAAAATCACGTGTTTACACCTGACCTCATTCGACTTCCCGGGTTAGTTTGTTTTCCGGCAACTTGTCGGGCAACTCCTCAGCATTATCTAAATACGTAAGGGCTTTTTTCAGTGTTATCCACGGCAAACATCACGATGCAGTTCGGCCCCAAGCCGCTGTTTGAAAACATTTCGGTCAAATTCGGCGACGGCAACCGCTACGGTCTGATCGGCGCCAACGGCTGCGGCAAGTCGACGTTCATGAAAATCCTCGGTGGCGATCTCGAGCCGTCGGCCGGCAACGTCAGCTTGGACACCAACGAACGCCTCGGTAAATTGCGCCAGGATCAGTTCGCCTACGAAGAAATGCGCGTGCTGGACGTAGTCATGATGGGCCACACCGAAATGTGGGCGGCGATGGCCGAGCGCGACGCGATTTACGCCAATCCGGACGCCACCGACGACGACTACATGAAGGCCGCCGACCTGGAAGCCAAGTTCGCCGAGTACGACGGCTACACTGCCGAAGCGCGCGCCGGTGAGCTGCTGTTGGGCGTGGGCGTGGCGATCGAACAGCACCAGGGTCCGATGAGCAACGTCGCGCCGGGCTGGAAGCTGCGTGTCTTGCTGGCGCAGGCGCTGTTCTCGAATCCGGACATCCTGCTGCTCGACGAACCGACCAATAACCTCGACATCAACACCATCCGCTGGCTGGAAGACATGCTCAACGAGCGCAATTCCACCATGATCATCATTTCCCATGATCGCCACTTCCTGAACCAGGTCTGTACGCACATGGCCGACATGGACTACGGCACGCTGAAGGTCTATCCGGGCAACTACGACGAATACATGCTGGCGTCCTCGCAAGCGCGTGCGCAGCAACTGTCGGTCAATGCCAAGGCCAAGGAAAAGGTCGCGGAATTGCAAGACTTCGTGCGCCGTTTCTCGGCCAACAAATCCAAGGCGCGCCAGGCGACGTCGCGCGCCAAGCAGATCGACAAAATCAAGGTCGAAGACATCAAGCCGTCCAGTCGCGCCAATCCTTTCGTGCGTTTCGACGGCGAGAAGAAGCTGCATCGCCTGGCGGTGGAAACGCAAAGCATCAGCAAGACCTACGATCGTCCGATTTTCAAGAACTTCAACATCATGGTTGAAGCCGGCGAAAAGATCGCCATCATCGGCGCCAACGGCGTCGGCAAGACCACGCTGTTGCGCTGTATCGGCGGCGATGTCGCCGGCCTGCAACCCGACAGCGGCCTGGTCAAGTGGGCGGAAAATGCCAACGTCGGCTACATGCCGCAGGATCCGACCGAAGAATTCGCCAAGGGTGAAATCCTGACCGACTGGATGGGTCAATGGACCCAGGAAGGCGACGACGACCAGGCAGTGCGCTCGATCCTCGGCCGCCTGCTGTTCTCCGGCGACGACGTCAAGAAGTCGGTGCAGGTGCTGTCCGGCGGCGAGAAGGGCCGCATGATGTACGGCAAGCTGATGCTCGGTCGCCACAACGTCCTGCTGATGGATGAACCGACCAATCACATGGATATGGAGTCGATCGAATCGCTCAATATCGCACTTGAAAAGTATGCCGGCACGCTGATCTTCGTGTCGCACGACCGTGAATTTGTTTCGTCGCTGGCCACGCGCATTCTGGAAGTGAAGGAGAACGAAATCGTCGACTTCCGTGGCAGCTACGAAGACTATCTGTCCAGCCAGGGCATCGAATAACTTTTTTCAGGCGATCGATTTTTCGATCGCCTTTTTATCGTCCAAGCCATGCAAGCAACCGCAATGAAGGTCGTCGAGTTTGAACGACCACAGATGGAGACAGGCAGCAGCTGCACAGCCAACGCGTGGGCCAAGGTCCCGGCCACGCCGACGGCCGATGAACGCCAGGTATTGAAGGCGCGCATCAAACAGCTGCTGAAGGAAAAACAGGCCGTGCTCGTCGCGCACTATTACGTCGACGGCGACCTCCAAGACCTCGCCGAGGAAACCGGCGGCTGCGTCTCCGACTCACTCGAGATGGCGCGCTTCGGCCGTGACCATGCCGCACAGACGCTGGTCGTCGCCGGCGTGCGCTTCATGGGCGAAACCGCCAAGATCCTGAGCCCGGAGAAGCGCATCCTGATGCCCGATCTGGACGCCACCTGTTCGCTCGACCTCGGCTGTCCGAGCGACGAATTCAACGCCTTCTGCGACGCCCATCCGGACCGCACCGTAGTCGTGTACGCCAATACCAGCGCCGCCGTCAAGGCGCGCGCCGACTGGATGGTGACCTCGTCGATCGGCCTCGACATCGTCAAGCACCTGCATGCGCAAGGCAAAAAAATCCTGTGGGCGCCCGACAAGCATCTGGGCGGCTATATTCAAAAGCAGACCGGCGCCGACATGCTGCTGTGGCAGGGTTCCTGCCTGGTGCACGACGAGTTCAAGGGCGTCGAACTGGAACTGTTGCGCAAGGAACATCCCGAGGCCCTGATCCTGGTGCATCCGGAGTCGCCCGAAGGCGTGGTCGCGCAGGCCGATGTGATCGGCTCGACCTCGCAACTGATCGCCGCAGTGCAATCGTCGGACGCCAAGGAATTCATCGTCGCCACCGACAACGGCATCCTGCACAAGATGCGCGCCGCCGCGCCCGGCAAGATCTTCATCGACGCGCCGACCGCCGGCAACAGCGCCACCTGCAAGAGCTGCGCACATTGCCCGTGGATGGCCATGAACGGTTTGCAGAATCTGCTGCACGTGCTGGAAACCGGCAGCAACGAAATCCACGTCGATCCTGCCATCGGCAGGAAGGCCGTGGTCTGCATCGACCGCATGCTGGATTTCGCGGCGCAGAAAAAAGCCAATGTGCGCCCGACCGGCGCATTGGAAAACGAACAAACACTGTTTGCAGGAATCGGCCCAGCATGAGTCTCACCGTCAGCAGCACCAGCAATCTGCGCAACCCGTTTGCACCTTTCGATCCGGCCTTGTCGGCCGCCTTCGACGCCAATGTCAACCTGGCGATTGCCGAAGACGTCGGCAACGGCGACCACACCGGCAAACTGGTGCCGGAGAACGAACACGTCAAGGCGCGCGTCATTGTGCGCGAACAAGCCGTGCTGTGCGGTGCGCCGTGGTTTGAAGCCGTCATGGCGCGGCTCGATCCGCGCCTGCGCGTGGACTGGAAGTTCGGCGAAGGCGACCTGATGCAGACCGATGCCGAAGTCTGCCGCATCGAAGGTCCGGCGCGGGCCTTGCTGACGGCGGAACGCGGTGCCTTGAATTTCCTGCAATTGCTGTCCGGCGTGGCGACCGCCACCCATCGCTACGTTGACCTGATCCGTGATACCCGCGCGCGCATTCTCGACACCCGCAAGACCTTGCCGGGCCTGCGTCTGGCGCAGAAGTACGCGGTCCGCGTCGGCGGCGGCATGAACCAGCGCCTGGCGCTGTATGACGGCATCCTCATCAAGGAAAACCATATCGCCGCAGCCGGCGGCATCACTGCTGCCGTGACGGCGGCGATCAAGCTCAATGCCGGCGTCAGCATTCAGGTCGAAGTCGAAAGCATTGATGAGCTCGGGGAAGCATTGGCCGCAGGCGCCACCTCGATCCTGCTTGACAACTTCACGCTGGACATGATGCGCGAAGGCGTCATGATCAATGCGCGTCGCGCTGTACTGGAAGCATCCGGCGGCATCAACATGGATACGGTCCGCGCCATTGCCGAGACCGGCGTGGACCGCATTTCGGTGGGCAGCCTCACCAAGGATCTGCAGGCGATCGACTATTCGCTGCGGATCATCGGCTGAGGTTGGCTGAGGTCGGCTGAACCGGCTTTCTTCTTTCTTTCGACACAACCCGCATGACTTTCATGGCATGCGGGTTGTGTCGTTTTGCGGCTGCGCTTGCTGCGGGCGCTGATAAAATGCGCCATTGCACCGGGCGTGAGAAAAGGCAATTGAACCGCCGCACATCTGCCCGCACCGGCAGGCCATCTTCAGGGGATCCAACGTGAAATCAAACAATCTCGTCGCACCGTTGCTATGGGCCGCACTGTATTTCGTGTTCGGCTTCGTCTCGCACGCGTTGAACGGCTCCTTCGTCGCCACCGGCTACATCTGGCTACCGGCCGGGATCACCGTCAGTGCCTTGTTGTTGACACCGACCGCGCGCTGGTTTCCATTGCTGGTGTTGTTGTTCGCCGCGCAGATTCTTCTGGGTTGGCTGGAGCATCGCGAACTCTGGCGCATGGCTTTGTTCTGCCTGGATGAAATCGGCGTCGCAGCGGTGGCGGTGTGGTTGGTCAGGCGCGCGCCTTTCCCGATGGAAGGACTCTTTTTCGTTCGCGGCCTGCTGATGGTCGGGGTCGGTGCCAGCGTCGTCAGCGGCCTGTTTGGGGCGGCCTGGTTCGCTGCGACGCAGGGTACGCCATTCTGGCCAACGTTGCGCGTGTGGGCGCTGTCAGACCTGGTCGGCATCCTGATCATGACGCCGGTGCTGGCGAGCTGGTCGCAGTTCCGGGCCACGCGTTCGGGCGGGATTGCGCGCACCGAATTCCTGCTGGGCCTGGCGTCCTTCATCGCCGTCATTGCGACCGCTTATCTTGCGTTCGACAGCGAGCTTGACCGCATCGTTTTCGACATCGATTTTTCAACGACGTATCTGCCGCTGTTTTTCATCGCGCTGGTCGCCCTGTTGTGGGGCGGTCGCGGCGGCGCCTTGTCGGTCGCGGTCTTGTCCCTGATGGCGTTCGTCTACAATTCGCTGGGACGCGGACCGTTCGTCGAACTGGTCCGGCTGAACTCCAGCAATGCTCTGCTTGAGTTGCAGATCTATCTGGCGGTGGCGTCGCTGCTGTCGTTGCTGATCAGCGCATT
Source organism: Herbaspirillum sp. NPDC101397 (assembly GCF_044767325.1). Taxonomy (NCBI): domain Bacteria; kingdom Pseudomonadati; phylum Pseudomonadota; class Betaproteobacteria; order Burkholderiales; family Oxalobacteraceae; genus Herbaspirillum; species Herbaspirillum sp. NPDC101397. The sequence continues at coordinate 777,787 of NZ_JBIWNS010000001.1, read as the reverse complement.
GAAGACCACGCGCGAGCAACTGCATGACGACGTCGCGCGCTGGAAGAGCAATGTCGAGCTGGCGCTGACCGTGAGTCGGCAACTCGTGTACAGCATCGATCCCGACAAGAAGACCCTCGCCTGGAGCGGCGACGTACAAAGTTTGCTTGGTCTTTCGCCGAACAAACTTGCAACCCTGGATCAGGTATTGAAGCTGGTGCACCCCCTGGATCAGCATCGCTTGCGTCAGCGTTGGCTGGAAGAAGAGGGCGGCGACAGCGAAGAAGTGCGCGAGGACATGCCGTTCCGCTTGCTGCTGGCTGACGGAAAAATCATCGGCGCGATCGACATGAGCCGCAGTTTGCGCGATCCCGACGGTAGCCTCGTGATGGTCGCCGGCACCTGGCATTTCAACGGTGCAGATCTCGCCCAGGGCCGGGGCGAAAAATGACAGCCCGCGTTGGCGTCATCATGATTCACGGCTTGGGCGGCACGCAATACGATTTGGGCTCGATGCACAAAATCCTGCAAAAAGCCGGCGCCGATACTCATGCCGTTACCTTGCCCGGACATGGGACCAGGCCGGAGGATCTGATTCCGATCCGGGCCGAGCAATGGATAGACCTGCTCGTCGCGCAGTATCGCGAATTGCAGCCGCAGTACGAGCAATTGCATGTCATGGGCATGTGCATGGGGTCATTGCTGGCGCTGATTCTGTGCGAGCGGGTCGGGCATACGGCGAAACAGGGCAAGCTCGTCACGCTGGCGCCGCCGATCTACATCGATGGCTGGTCGACGCCCTGGTATGCCAATTTGCGCAGACTGTTCTATCTGATCCCGGGCGTCGCCTCGCGCATGAAGGTGGAAGAGGGCGAGCCTTACGGTATCAAAAACACGCTGGTGCGTGCCGTCGTCAAGGCCAAATTCGAGCGCGGCGACAATTTCCACTATCGCTGGGTGCCGATGGCGTGCATCCGCCAGGTCGATCGCCTGCGCAGCTGGGCCACTGCCGGCGCGAAGAACATCAAGGCGCCGACGCTGATCGTCCATGCGCGGGAGGATGAGCTCACCAGTTTGCGTTCGGCGGAATACCTGCAGGCCGCGATTCCAGATGCGCGCACCGTGGTGCTGGAGAACAGCTACCACATGATCTGCGTCGACAACGACCGCGACCAGGTGGCCAACAGCGTACTGGAATTCTTCGGCTTCCCGCCGCTGCCGGAGCGCGTACGCCGGCAGCGTGGCACGGCCGCCTGAGACATATCAGAACACGCGTCCGAGCTGCAGGTAGACGTTCCACACGCCCTGGTCGCCCAGCGCGGCGCCGAAGTACAGCGGCCCGACCGGACTGCTGCCGCCGAGGAACAGGCTGATGCTCTTTTTGTACGGACCGTCGCCCATGGCGCTGCGCGACTGCCAGACGTTGCCGGCTTCCAGGCTGGTGCCGAGCACCGGATTGCGCAAGCCCGGTACGGCGAATTCATTGAGATCGCGCAAGTAGGTCAGCCTGCTGTAGAGCAGATAATTCCCATAGAACTGGTCGGCTGCATACGCCGACAAGCGCTGGAATCCACCCAGGAAAAAGCCCGGTCCCGCGCTGTTGGACGACAGGTTGCTGGCCGCTTCCAGCGCCACGTTGACGGTGTTGCGATCGTGGCTGAAGGCCCACAGGCTCTTGACCTGGGCGTCGCTGTAGCGATCGTCGTCCTTGCCGAAGCCGCGATGTGCTTCGGCGAACAGGTAGTAGCCCTTGCGCGGGAACAGCGGATCGTCGAGCTGATCGATGGTCAATCGTGCGCGCGCCACCGGCTGGTTGCTTTGCGCGGTGCCGTATAACGAACCGAAAGCCGGATCTGACAGGTTGTAGGACGGCGTGTATTTGTTGTGCTGATAGTTGACGCCCAGCCGCACTTCGCCCAGCCGCGCCAGCGGCATGCCAAGGTCGACGCCGGCGGTGTAGGTATCGATGCGGTATTGCGTCAACGGCGAAGCCTTGCCGTCGCTGCCGTCGGGGTAGATGTCCACGTAGCGGCGGTTCAAGTCGACATACGGCGACAGGTACATGCCAGTGGTGCCGAACACCGGCTGGCGCAGTTCGCTGTGCAGGCTGGCGCGGTTGTTGCCGAGCACCAGGTCGTTGCGCCATTCGAGGCCGCTCTGGTTGATCCAGGGATAGCGATGGCCGATCTGCAGGTTGACGCCGCCGCGACCGTTGAAGTTGTTTGACAGGCCAAGTCCGAACAGCAGGTATTGCGGTCCCCAGGATTTTTCTTCGGCGTCGATCAGCAGCACATTGCGACCGTCTTTCTCGACGATCTCCTGCGTCAGCGCGTTGAAGTCGCCGTTGGTCGCCAGTTGCGACAATTGCTGGTTGATCTTGTCGGCGTCGTAGACATCGCCTTCCTTCACGCTGAGCCGGCTGCGCACGTACGCGGCAGGAATTCGTCCCGTGGTCTTGATTTCGATTGCATCGACGCGGGTGTCCCGCGCCAGCGCCGGACCGCTTTGGCGCGCAGCCAGATAAGCCTGCCACGCGGCCGGCGGCAGCGACAGTTCGGTGAGGCGGGCGCTCTGCGTCTGCGCCGCATTCCAGCCCGCGTTGACCCCGTCCTTGCCGCGCGCAAAGTCGGTGAAGGACATGCCGGTCAGTTCCGGTTCGATCAGCACGTCGCTCTTGCCGAGCAAGGCCTTCTGCGCCTTGACGTTTTGCTGGATCAGGATGCCCACCATCTGCTGCGCGACGGCGGTGGGTGATTGCAGATTGGCGGGGTCCTGCAAGGGGGTGGCGATGTTGACCGCGATGATGACGTCGGCGCCCATGTCGCGCGCTTCCTGCACCGGCAGGTTGCTGACCAGGCCGCCGTCGACCAGCGTGCGGCCGTCGATCGCATAGGGCGCGAACAGACCCGGCACGGCCATGCTGGCGCGCATGGCGCGCGGCAACGAGCCATGCTCAAGGATGACTTCGGTGCCCTTGCCAAGATCGGTGGCGACGGCGCGAAACGGAATCGGCAGATGGTCAAAGGAAATGTTGGCCGGCAACTGCGCCGTCCAGTTCTGCAACAAGGTCAGCAGATTGTTTCCCTGCACCAGGCCGGGCGCCAGCTTGAGCTTGCCGTCGTCGTAACCGGCGGCAATCGAGATCGGATACTGGAAGTCGTCTTCACGCTGCGATTGCGGCAGCTTGGCGCGTTCATTGCGGTCAAAGGCGATGTCGCTGAGGTTGGTCTGCGACAGCCGGTTTTCCAGGTCTTCGGCCGAAATCCCGGTGGCGTACAGGCCACCGACCAGCGCGCCCATGCTGGTCGCGGCGATGTAGTCGACCGGCACGTGCAGCTTCTCCAGATATTGCAGTACGCCCAGATGCGCATAACCGCGCGCGCCGCCGCCGGACAGGACCAGGCCGATGCGCGGGCGCGGCTTGGCGGCGATTCCAGGATCGGTATCTGCCGCCGACGCAGATGCGGTAGTGGTGAGGAAGGCAACTCCCGCCAGCAGGCAGAGCACGCGAAGGGGGAGAAGGTCGGCGGGGCGTGTCACGATGTAGGGGCGAAGATTGGCGAAGGCTCTAGTGTAAATCGGGCCGTACCGGACAAGCAACGCAACGCAGCGCCTTCAGACAGCCTTCATTCTCGAAGGATGCACCGGTGAAGCAACACCGCCAGCGAGTTTTTACTGGTAATAGCCACCGACCGGCGGTGAGGCCAGCATGGTTTTCACTTCATCAATGCTTTCGCGTGGCACATGCTGAAGCGACTGATGATGGGCGTCGATGCTGTCCCAGACTTCGATGATCACCATGCGTGCCGGGATGGTCTGGTCCTGCAGCAACTGGCAGGACTGGCAACCGGACGAGGCGCGGATGGTCGGCAACAGAGCGGTCAGGAATTTCTTCAGCGCGTCGACCTTGTCGTCGAGCGCGCGGAATGTGTTGATACGTGTAATGCTCATCGTTTCCTCCCAGGGCAGGTTGCATTCAATGACGCAGCGATCTTGTTGTTGCTTGTTGTTGCTTGTTGTTGCTTGTCTTTGCTTGTCATGGCGGTTCCTGCGGCCATTATGAACCGAATCGCTCAACTTCTCATTTTTGCGGCGACAGAACCGTCGGCAAGGCTTTCGCCAGGGTGTCCGGATAGTCGAGGCTGTAATGCAGGCCGCGGCTTTCCTTGCGCGCCAATGCGCTATTGACGATCAGCGAAGCGACTTCGACCAGGTTGCGCAGCTCCAGCAGATCGCGGGTGATGCGGAAATTGGCGTAGTACTCGTCGATCTCCTCCCGCAGCAAACGGATACGGTGCTGCGCGCGCTCGAGACGCTTGTTGGTGCGCACGATGCTGACGTAATTCCACATGAAGCGGCGCAGCTCGTCCCAGTTGTGCGAGATCACGACTTCTTCATCGGCGTTGGTGACGCGGCTCTCGTCCCAGGCCGGCAAGGCGATCTCGGGCGCTGTGGGCTGCTGTTCAATGAATTGTGCGGCGGCGCGGCCGAGCACCAGGCATTCCAGCAACGAGTTGCTGGCCAGGCGGTTGGCGCCGTGCAGGCCGGTGTAGGCGGTTTCGCCGACGGCATACAGCCCAGGCAGGTCGGTACGGCCGGCCATGTCCGTGACCACGCCGCCGCAAGTGTAATGCGCCGCCGGCACGACCGGAATCGGTTGTTTGGTGATGTCGATGCCGAACTCCAGGCAGCGCGCCTGGATGGTCGGGAAATGTTCCTTGATGAACTCCGGCGGCTGGTGGCTGATGTCGAGGTCGACATGGTCTAGGCCGCGCTTCTTCATTTCAAAGTCGATGCTGCGCGCCACGATATCGCGCGGCGCCAGTTCGGCGCGCGCGTCGTGTTCCGGCATGAAGCGCGTGCCGGCAGCGACGCCTGCCGAGGCAGGCAGCTTGAGCAGAGCGCCTTCCCCGCGCAGGGCCTCGCTGATCAGGAAAGACTTGGCGTACGGGTGGTACAGGCAAGTCGGATGGAACTGGATGAACTCCATGTTGGCCACGCGGCAGCCGGCGCGTGACGCCATCGCGATGCCGTCGCCGGTGGCGGAGTCCGGGTTCGATGTGTACAGGTAGACCTTGCCGGCGCCGCCGGTGGCCAGCACGGTATGGTCGGCGGCGATGGTGACGACCTTGCCTTGCTTGATGTCCTGCACGTAGACGCCGACGCAGCGTGGCGTGCCTTTGGCGGAGGGATCGAGCTTCTTCGTGGTGATGACGTCAATGGCGCAGTGATGTTCCAGCAAAGTGATGTTTGGATGTGAGCGCACACGTTGTTCCAGCGTTACCTGCACGGCATGGCCGGTGGCGTCGGCGGCGTGGATGATGCGGCGCTGGCTGTGGCCGCCTTCGCGGGTCAGGTGATAGCCCAGTTCGGCGCTGGCGTCGCGCGTGAAGGGCACGCCCTGTTCGATCAGCCATTCGATCGCTTCGCGGCCGTGCTCGACGATGAAGCGCGTGGACGCTTCGTCGCACAGGCCGGCGCCGGCGATCAGCGTGTCGTCGATATGCTGGTCATGGCTGTCGCCCGAGTCGAGCACCGCAGCGATGCCGCCCTGCGCCCAGTTGCTGGCGCCGTCGAGCAGTTCGCCCTTGGAAACTACGACCACGTTTTTCTTTTCGGCAAGGTGCAGGGCGACGGACAAACCGGCAAGTCCGCTGCCGATGATGGCGACATCGAATTTCATGAGGGCTGACGAAGATGTTGAAGGGAATGCACGATTATATCCGGCAATCGTGTGAGGCCAGGTCAGCGGGGAATACGAGGGGGAGAGGGTAAAACGAGTGTAACGAGGGAAGGCATGCATCGCTGCGCGGATAAGGCAGCGATGCGGTGCAGCTGAAACAGATCAGGAGGTCTTGACCGGCTTGACCTTGGCGGCGGCTTGCTTGGCGCGGATGCGGGCGTCGCTGACGTTGTCGGCGGCGGCCAGGGCCACGCCCATGCGGCGGCGTTCAAACGATTCCGGCTTGCCGAACAGGCGGATGTCGGCGCCCGGGATGCGCAGTGCGTCGGCCACGCCTTCGAAGGCGATCGCCTTGGCGTCATGCTGGCCGTAGATCACGGCGGACGCGCCCGGCGTGCGCAGCGCGACGTTGACCGGCAGGCCGAGGATGGCCTTGGCGTGCAATTCGAATTCGCTCTGGACTTGGGTGACCATGGTGACCATGCCGGTGTCATGCGGTCGCGGGCTGACTTCCGAGAACCAGACCATCTCGCCCTTGACGAACAGTTCGACGCCGAACAAGCCCAGGCCGCCGAGGTTTTCAGTGACCTTGCGGGCGATGTCGCGCGCCTTGTCGAGTGCGGCCGGATGCATGGGATGCGGTTGCCAGGATTCGACGTAATCACCCTTGACCTGCACGTGGCCGATCGGATCGCAGAAGCTGGTGACGGTGTCGCCGTTTTCGTTGAGCGAGCGCACGGTCAGCAGCGTAATTTCGTAGTCGAAATCGATGAAGCCTTCCACGATCACGCGACCGGAGTCGACGCGGCCGCCGGCAGCAGCGTAGTTCCAGGCTGCTTCCACTTCAGCGGCGCTGTCGATCTTCGACTGACCCTTGCCCGAAGACGACATGACCGGCTTGATCACGCACGGGAAACCGATTTGTTCGGTGGCGGCCTTCAGCTCTTCCAGGCTGTCGGCGAAACGGTAAGGCGAAGTCGCCAGGCCCAGCGTTTCACCGGCCAGGCGGCGGATGCCTTCGCGGTTCATGGTCAGCCAGGCGGCGCGGGCGGTCGGGATGACGCGCGCCTTGCCGGCTTTTTCCAGCTCGACCAGGGTCTCGGTGGCGATGGCTTCGATTTCAGGCACGACCAGGTCGGGTTGTTCCTGAGCGATCAGCGCGGCCAGCGCGGCGCCGTCGGTCATGTTGATGACATGTGAGCGGTGCGCGACCTGATGGCCTGGCGCATCGGCGTAACGGTCCACGGCAATCACTTCCACGCCCAGGCGCTGCAGGGCGATGATCACTTCTTTGCCGAGTTCGCCGGAACCGAGCAGCATGACTTTGGTGGCGGAAGGAGAAAGCGGGGTGCCGAGGCGAACGGGAGTCTTCATTGGATAAATGCAGAAAGGAAAGATGGGAAAGTCGGGGGAATCGCGCGACGATACCAAATCTTGGGGGTTTTGGACAGCACAAAAATTGTGCCGCCGTTAGCAAATCGGAAAGCTCTTGAGAGAATGCTTGAAGAAAGGCAGATAAGTGCAAGCAATCCGCAGAGACCGTCCGGATGACTCTTATTCCCGTTCGGGGAGCGGGATCGCCAGCATCGCTCCACTCAGACTTTTCCCATGCGCATCCAGCGCCAATGAACGCGTCACGCCGCCGCCCAGCGCGTGCTGCATGACGAAGTTGAGCGCGCCCAGGTGTGGCAGCGCGTAACGCGTCACCTCACCCTGCACGACGCCGGCGAAATGCGCCTTCACGCGTTCCGGGGTCAGGTGTTTTTCCAGCAGCGCGTAGTCCTTGAGGTCGTAGGCGATGACGGAGATGTTGGATATGTCGCCCTTGTCGCCGGCGCGCGAATGCGCGATGTCTCGCAGCAGCATCTCAGTTCTCCTCGAAATGGATAGCCGGCGCGACCAGTTCGCGCGGCAGCAGCATCGACAACACGGCGATGACTTCGCGCGCCGATTTGGTGGCGCCGCCCCCGCCGGCCGGGCCGCAGGTATAGAGCGTTTCGACTTCATTGCCGATGCGTACGGCTTCGCGCAGGCTGGCGGTTCTGCCGGTGACGCGGGCGCGCACTTCGTAGGGTTCGTTGGCGGCGGAAGAGAGTTGCGCGCCGTGGATGGCGTTGACGCCTATGAGGTCGTAGCGCACTTCATCGATTTGCACGCCGGTGATGGCGAATCGCTCTCGGACAATGTCCAGCGCCAGCTGGCCGCGTGCTTGGGCGCCGGGGCCGGCGTAGGAGATCTGGCCTTCGCCGACGTAGCTGTCGAGGTAGCCGAGCGTGGTCTTTAGCGTGGCGGGACGTGCGCGGCCGTTGCCGCCGCTGATGGCGACGCGGTCGGGGCCGGTTTCGGTGATGATGACTTGCGAGAAATTGGCGATCACGTCGGGCGTGAAGTAGCTGCGCGGATCGTGGATTTCGTACAGCAGTTGTTCCTTGCAGGTGGCGGCGGTGACCTGTCCGCCGGAGCCTGCGACCTTGGTGATGACGGCGCTGCCGTCGGCGGCAACTTCGGCGATGGGGAAACCGAGACGTGCGAGATCCTTGACGTCCTTCTTGCCGGGATCGGCGAAGTAACCGCCGGTAACCTGGCCCGCGCATTCTAGCAGATGGCCGACCAGCGTGCCCTGGCCGAGTGTTTTCCAGTCGTCGGCAGCCCAGCCGAATTCATGGATCAGCGGGCCCAGCACCAAGGCCGGATCGGCGATACGCCCGGTGATGACGACATCGGCGCCGGCCTTGAGTGCGTCGACAATCGGCTGCGCGCCGAGGTAGGCGTTGGCGGAGATCAGCTTGTCGCCCAGGGATTTGACGGGCAGGCCGTTGTCTTCGATGCGGTAGTCGCCGTCGAGCAACACATCCAGCACGTCGTCGCCGGTGATGGCGGCGATCTTCAGGTGGGGCAGGCCGAGTGCGAGGGCGATTTCGCGCGTCTTCTTCGCTGCCGCGAGCGGATTGGCGGCGCCCATGTTGGTGACGATCTTGACGCCTTTGTCGGCGCACAGTTTCAGCACGGCCTGCATGCGCTCGGCCAGCAGCGGGTCGTAGCCTTTTTGCGGATCGGCACGGCGCGCTTGTTGGCCGATGGCGATGGTGCGTTCGGCCAGGCATTCGAAGATCAGATAATCGAGTTCGCCTTTTTCGGCGAGTTCGACGGCAGGTTCGATGCGGTCGCCGGAATAGCCGGCGCCTGCGCCTATGCGGATAGTTTTCATATCAGGCCTTTACAGCAGCGGGAACAATCCGAGCAGCACGCAAGCGATCGTCATGACCACCGAGGCGCCGAACAGGAAAGGAATCGTGTACTTCTGATGATCAGCCAGCTCGATGCCGGCCAGGCCGCACACCAGGAAGGTCGCCGGCGTCAGCGGACTGACCGGGAAGCCGGTGGTCATCTGACCCAGCAGCGCGGCCTGCGCCACCTGGATCGACGGCACGCCCAGCAGATGGCTGACTTCAGCGATTACCGGCAGCACGCCGAAGTAGAACGAGTCGGGATCGAACAGCAGGCTCAGCGGCATCGACAGCAGGCCGAGCACGACCGGGATGTGCGACGCCATGGATGGCGGCACGAAGCCGACCGCCATCTTGGCCATGGCCGTGAGCATGCCGGACTTGGTCATGATGCCGGTGAACACGCCGGCGGCGAACAGGATACTGGCCATCAGCAGCGCCGCCTTGGCGTGGGCATCGATGCGGGCGCGTTGCATGGCGACGTCGGGATAGTTGACCATCAGCGCCAGCACCACGCCGATCATGAACATCACGACCGGATCGACTTTGCCGCTGATCATCACGCCCAGCACGAAGACGGTCAGCACGATGTTGATCCAGAAATTGCGCGGGCGGCGGATCTTCTTTTCTTCTTCGGTCAGCACGTGCTGCTGCACCACGCCGGCGGCGGCGCCGCTGCTCAGGCCGAGTCGTTTTTCTTCTTTCAGGCCGAGCAGGTAGGAGGCGATGAAGACGAACGCCAGCCCGACCAGCTGTACCGGGATCAGCGGGGTGAAGATATCGCTCACGGGAATGTGCAGTGCAGCGGAGGCGCGGATCATCGGGCCGGTCCACGGCAGGAAGTTGACGCCGGCCGCCATCGAGGCCACGCAGGCCAGGATGCGTTTGTCGATGCCCAGGCGCGTGTACAGCGGCAGCATGGCCGGGATGGTGATCAGGAAGGTCACCGCACCCGAGCCGTCCAGATGGATCAGCAGCGCCAGCAGGGCGGTGCCGGGCACGATGCGGCTGGGGCGGCTGCCGACGGTGCGCAGGATGCGGGTGATGATGGGGTCGAGCATGCCGGCGTCGGTGACGATGCCGAAGAACAGGATGGCGAACACGAACATGCCGGCCACCGGCGCAATCGAGGTGACTCCGGAGACGATGAACTTCGACGTCTGCATGCCGAAGCCGCCGATCAGTGCGGCGGCGATCGGGATGGCGATCAGCGCCACCAGCGGCGACATCTTCTTGGTGAGGATGGCCGTGAAGAGCAAAACGATCGTGATAAAGCCGAGCAGGGCAAGCATGCGTGTCTCCGGTGTTTTTGTTGGAGGAATACCGTCGCCGGTTTCCATTGATTCTTGTTGGTGGGGCGAGTGTAGGCGGCGGGCAATTTTGTTGTAAAGTTCATTTTTCCGATTGATTAATCGGTTTCATGAATGAATCGACATGCAAACGAATATCTCCACCAGGCTGCTGCAGGGCTTCCTTGCGCTCAACGACTGCCGGCACTTCGGCCACGCGGCAGAGCGCTGCCACGTGTCGCAGTCGGCGTTCAGCGTGATGATCCAGAAACTCGAAGCCGCTGCCGGCGCGAAGTTGTTCGAACGCGATACGCGCAACGTCACGCTGACGCCGGAGGGCGAATTGTTCGTCGAAGTGGCGCGCCAGCTGATGGCCGATATCGATGCAGCGTTCTCCAACATGAGCGACTACGTTGCGCGCCGCAAGGGCAAGGTCTCCATCGCCGCCTTGCCGTCGCTGGCGGCGGGCTGGCTGCCGCCGGTGATCGCGGCGTACCGCATCCAATATCCGGGGGTGACGGTGGAGCTGTTCGACGCGCTTTCAGATCATTGCCTGAATTACCTGCGCCAGGGCAAGGCTGATATTGCGCTGACCGCCCCGGGACCGAACCTGATGGAGTTCGATACCCAACCGCTGTGCGAGGATCCGTTTTACCTGGTGTGCCGGCGTGACCACAAGCTGGCGAAAAAGCGCGTGATCCGGATTCCGCAACTGGCAGGCTGTGAATTGATCCATCTGGCGCGCTCGACCAGCGTGCGCCAGCACCTCGATGCGCTGCTGCAGCCGGTCGGCGTGGTCAATACGGGACTGGAGGTGGAGCATCTGGCGACGGTCGCCGGACTGATCGAAAGCGGGCTGGGCGTGAGCCTGGTGCCGGAGCTGACGCTGTTCCAGTTCCGTCATCCGAACCTGGTGGCGATTCCGTTGAATGCGCCCGACCTGGTGCGGCCGCTGCTGATCGTCAAGGCCAAGGAACGCAGCCTGTCGATTGCCGCGCAGGGCTTGCTGGAACTGATACAAGAAAAAAGCCGGTCAGGATTTGCACCCTGACCGGCTCGACGTACTCTCTCACTTGTACTTCCAGACTTCTGCAAGCGAGGGAGCCGTCCGGCTTCCCCCTCTTGATGCTTTTAGTACTCTTCGGCGTTGATGTTGTTGTCTTTCGACTCTTTGACGAAGAGCAGACCGATGACGAAAGTCGCCAGCGCGATCACGATCGGATACCACAGACCGTAGTAGATGTCGCCCTTGTACGCCACCAGCGCGAAGGCCGTGGTAGGCAGCAGGCCGCCGAACCAGCCGTTACCGATGTGGTAAGGCATGGACATCGAGGTGTAGCGGATGCGGGTCGGGAACATTTCCACCAGTGCGGCAGCGACCGGACCGTAGACCATGGTCACGTAGAGCACCAGGATGAACAGCAGCAGCAGAACCATCGGCTTGTTCATCTGATCAGGATCGGCCTTGGTCGGGTAACCGGCGGCCTTGATGTCGTCAGCCAGTTCCTTGGAGAATGCCTTGTCCTTCGCTGCAGCATCTTCCTTGGACAGACCTGAGGCGTCATACGAAGTGAGGACCTTGTCGCCGATCTTGATGGTAGCGACGGAGCCCGGGGCGCCAACCACGTTTTCGTAGTTCACCGAAGCGGCGGACAGCTTGGCCTTGGCGATGTCGCAAGACGAAGTGAACTTCTTGGTGCCGGTCGGGTTGAACTGGAATTGGCAGGTTGCAGGATCGGCTGTGACGATCACAGGTGCTTTTTTCAGGGCTGCTTCCAGCGCTGGATTGGCATAGTGGGTCAGGCCCTGGAAGATCGGGAAGTAGGTCAGTGCAGCGATCAGGCAGCCGCCAAGGATGATGGGTTTGCGGCCGATCTTGTCGGACAGCGAACCGAACACCAGGAAGAACGGTGTTGCCAGCAGCAGCGCCAGCGCGATCAGGATGTTGGCCAGGGGACCGTCGACCTTCAGCGTTTGCGTCAGGAAGAACAGCGAGTAGAACTGACCTGCGTACCAGACCACGGCTTGGCCGGCTGTCATACCGATCAGCGCCAGGATGACCAGCTTCAGGTTCTTCCACTTGCCGAATGCTTCGGTCAGCGGAGCCTTCGACAGCTTGCCTTCGGATTTCATCTTCAGGAAGGCCGGCGACTCATTCATCGACAGGCGGATCCAGACGGAAATGCCCAGCAGGATGATCGAGACCAGGAACGGAATGCGCCATCCCCAATCGGCAAATGCAGCTTCGCCGACGGCGGTGCGCACGCCCAGGATCACCAGCAGCGACAGGAACAGACCCAGCGTCGCTGTGGTTTGAATCCATGCAGTGAACGAACCGCGTTTGCCTTCCGGCGCGTGCTCGGCGACATAAGTCGCTGCGCCGCCGTACTCGCCACCCAATGCCAGACCTTGCAGAATGCGCAGGATGATCAGGATGATCGGCGCAGCAATGCCGATGGAGTTGTAATTCGGCAGGATGCCGACGATGAAGGTCGACGCACCCATGATCAGGATGGTCACCAGGAAGGTGTATTTGCGTCCGACCAGATCACCCAGGCGGCCGAACACCAGCGCGCCGAACGGACGCACGATGAAGCCCGCGGCAAATGCCAGCAGCGCGAAAATGAAAGCGGTGTTGGGATCCGTGCCGGCGAAGAATTGCTTGGCGATGATCGCTGCCAGCGAGCCGTACAGATAGAAGTCGTACCATTCGAACACGGTGCCCAGCGAAGAGGCAAAAATAACTTTGCGCTCTTCGGGCGTAATGGTATGCGCAGTGGAAGCTGTCGCCATGCTTGTCTCCTAGATTTATTGATGTAATTGGATGTACAAACGGGCGACCGGGAAGACTCAAACTGCGCAGGCGCCATTTGTGCACGGGTGGAGTGTGCGACGCGAACCTTACGCAGGACTTGCTTGAAACTTACATAAGCTTACAGAGAATTTTCCGCATTGCAGCGTAGACGGCAATGGCGATCAGGCTGCTTGCTGTTGCAGGAAAACCGGTACTTTTGCGGCAGGCAGGCGGTTGATCGCCGCCAGCAGTGTAGGGTCGACCCGCGTGCATTTGTGATGACCGCGCAGGCGTTCGCTCAGGTGCAACAGCAATTCGGCGGAGACTTCGGCATCGGCTTCCGCTCTGTGGGCATGGCCGCTGAAGCGGATGCCGAGGCTGTCTGCCAGGCTCGACAAACGATAGCTGGACAAGCCCGGCAGCAGCCGGCGCGACAGGAGCAACGAACAGACCAGCTCGGAATAACCGGCCTGCAGATCGAGGCGTTCGGCTTCGGCAGCGAGGAATTTGGCGTCGAAACTGGCATTGTGCGCTGCAAGAGCGTCGCTGCCGATGAAGCGTAGCAATTCAGGCAATATGCGTTCCACCGACGGCGCCGAATCGACCATGTCTTGCGTGATGCCGGTCAGTACGGTGATTTCGTAAGGCACCTCGGCGCCGCAATTGATGAGCGACACGAAACGCTCGACCACGCGGCCGTCAACGATACGCAGCGCGGCGACTTCGGTGATGCGGGCGCCTTGCGCAGGACTCAGGCCGGTGGTTTCGAAGTCCAGCATGACGACAGGTTGATTGATCACGGCAACGGCAATTAAAAAGTAACGAAGGACGGATTTTAATACGGCGCGGGGTTTCTCTCTGAAATCACCTGAAGACAAGCCCGCATCCAAGCGATCAGAGCATCCCGGACGGCCTTCGCTTATCATTACGGCTTTGCTAATTTTGCCGGGAGACTCGCCATGCTGAAACACATCGTCATGTGGAAACTGAAAGACCAGGCCGAAGGCGGCGACAAGGCGACCAACGCGCGCAAGATGAAGGAGCTGCTGGACGGTTGCAAGAACCTTGTGCCGGGCATCCTGAAGTTCGAGGCTGCGCTGGCGCAACCGGGACTGGAGGCGACTTACGACGTGGTGCTGTATTCCGAGTTCGAATCGCAGGCGGCGCTCGACGCCTACCAGGACCATCCCGACCATATTGCCATCAAGCCTTTTATCGGCGCGATCCGCGAGGCGCGCCAATGCATGGACTATCTGGCCTGAACACGCGCTGACATGACTTATTCACTCTCTGAAGTTTTCACCAACGGTAATCCTTACCTGGAAAGCCTGGGTGTCGAAGTGCTGCAGTATGGCGACGGCAAAGCCACCATGGCGTTGCTGCTGCGTCCCGAATTCATGAACAGCTGGCTGGTCGCGCAGGGCGGCATTTCGATGACGCTGATGGATGTGGCGATGGGACTGGCGGCGCGCACCGCGATTCCAGACGCCAAATCTTCGGCCACGGTCGACATGAGCACCAGTTTCCTGCTGCCGGCGGGCAAGGCAGGGGAAACCATCGTCGCCAAGGGAGTCGCCTACCATCGCTCGACCACCATGTGCTTTTGCGAAGCCGAGCTGTGGAACGGCGACAAGCTGGTCGCCAAGGCGATGGGCACCTTCAAGGCGATCAAGCGCCTCGACATCGCCAAGAAGCTGACGGACGAGTCTTGAGCACCATCGATATCACCAGAACAACAGAGATTCCGAACATGAGCTACAACATCAAGATCGCCGCATGGGACGTGCTGCGCGAAGACGCCGCAGTAATTCGCAATGAAGTCTTCGTCGTTGAACAAAACGTGCCGGCCGAGCTGGAAATGGACGAGATGGATGCCGTATGTGTGCATGCCGTCGCCTACGATGCCGCCGGTGTGCCGGTGGCGACCGGCCGCCTGCTGCCGGACGGACATATCGGCCGCATGGCGGTGCGCAAGAGCGGCCGCGGTCAAGGCATCGGCGGCAGCGTGCTGCAGGCGCTGATGGCAGCGGCGCGTGCGCGCGGCGACCGCGAGGTGGTGCTGAATGCGCAAACGCATGCAGCCTCCTTCTACGGCAGCCATGGTTTCGCCCAGGAGGGCGCCGAATTCATGGAAGCCGGTATTCCGCACATCCACATGCGCGCTGCATTGGACTGATTCCGCCGCCAGGCGGAGCAAGGGTGAGGGCGGTTCTCGTCCTCATCCATATTCCTCGTTTTTTAGATCCCACATGGCTGTCGCCTCAAGTAACGGCATAAAGTTGTTCCCGGGGAAATAATTGTATTTTGTTGTGGTTTCCCACAATATCTAGAGGTATGCCGGTCGGGCATACTTGCGCCCGCAGCGACTCATGCCGTGTTACGCACCTTGCGATGTCGACTGCAGACAGTTTCCTAGATTTCATAATAAACGGAGAACCGCAATGGCCGCCAAAACGCCGCTTTACAGATCCCTCTACTTCCAGGTGTTGGTGGCAATTGCCATCGGCGTCTTGCTGGGCCACTTCTATCCGCAGACGGGCGAGGCGATGAAGCCGTTCGGCGACGGCTTCATCAAGCTGATCAAGATGATCATCGCACCGGTGATTTTCTGTACCGTCGTGCTCGGCATCGCCGGCATGGAAGACATGAAGAAGGTCGGCAAGACCGGCGGCCTGGCGCTGCTGTACTTTGAAGTGGTCAGCACCCTGGCGCTGATCGTCGGCCTGATCCTGGTCAACGTGCTGCAACCTGGCGCGGGCATGAACATCGATGCCAGCACGATCGACACCAAGAGCATCGCCGCCTACACCGCACCGGGCAAGATGACCAGCACCACCGACTTCGTGATGAACATCATCCCGACCAGCATGTTCGATGCGTTCGCCAAGGGCGATGTGTTGCAGGTGCTGCTGATTTCGGTGCTGTTCGGTTTCGCGCTGCATAAGTTCGGCGGCCGCGGCACGCTGGTGTTCGATTTCATCGAAAAAATCTCGCACGTCCTGTTCTCGGTCGTTGGCACCATCATGAAGGCGGCGCCGATCGGCGCGTTCGGTGCGATGGCGTTCACCATCGGCAAGTACGGTGTCGGCTCGCTGCTGTCGCTGGGCAAGCTGATGGGCACGTTCTACCTGACCTGCCTGTTCTTCATCTTCGTCATTCTCGGCATCATTACGCGACTGCACGGCTTCAGCGTGTGGAAGTTCGTCAAGTACATCAAGGAAGAACTGCTGATCGTGCTGGGCACCTCGTCGTCGGAATCGGTCTTGCCGCGCATGCTGGCCAAGATGGAAAACCTGGGCGCCAAGAAAACCGTGGTCGGCCTGGTAATTCCGACCGGTTATTCGTTCAACCTGGACGGCACCGCGATTTACCTGACCATGGCGGCGGTGTTCATCGCCCAGGCGACCAATACGCCGATGACGCTGACGCAGGAACTGACCTTGCTGGCGGTGCTGCTGCTGACTTCCAAGGGCGCGGCGGGTATTACTGGCAGCGGCTTCATCGTGCTGGCGGCGACGCTGTCGGCGGTCGGCCATGTGCCGGTCGCAGGCCTGGCGCTGATCCTCGGCATCGACCGCTTCATGTCGGAAGCACGCGCGTTGACCAACACCATCGGCAACGGCGTGGCGACCATCGTTGTGGCGAAGTGGAGCAACGAGCTTGATGAGAAGCGCCTGCATGCGCAGCTCAACAACGAGACGTCGGAAGAGGCCAATGAGCCGGAAGCGGTCCTGGATCGCACTGAAGCCAAGATCCATCATTGATGTTGTTGTCGCCCGCTGATGCGGGCGGTGCAAAAAAAGGCGGCGAGACTGGATGGTCTCGCCGCCTTTTTTATTGCCACCGGCCGCACAAAAGAAAAGACCCATAACGAATGGGGGCACGTTACGGGTCCGGGTCTCCTCGCAGCCTCTTGAGGACTGGATTTATTTATACCTATTGTGTTCCGTTTGACGTGATTAGTCATTCTGCAGTGCAGCATGGTTTTTAGGGGAGGAAGCGATGGAATGCGGGTTTGCGCGCAGCTGGACTAAAACGGCAAACAGAAAAAGCGAAAAAAAAGCCCGCGACCTGACGGTGCGGGCTTAAATCCAATTCTTTAAGGAGGAAATTGGAGGAGACGGGTGTAACTTTAATGCTCCGCACAAAAACCATCTACTTTATTTCTCAAATATCAGATATGCGTTTTGGTGATAATGCCTGCGTGTTTTTGCCTGATGCCGCCTCAGCTGGGACTTTCAGGACGCTCGATTTCCGGTTTCAGCCTGAGTTTGCACGGTGATTTTTTCTGTTGCGGCTCGGTTGCGGGCGGCGACTGGCAGGACGTGACCGGATCCGAGACGTGTTCACTCAGGACCGGTTCGCCGACGATGGGCACGCGCACGACCGTGGAGGCGCGGGTGCCGTATTCGGGCGAGCAGATGAAGATGGACGAGAGAATGCGTTCCCATTCCTGGCTCACGCCGGTGTTCGGCAGCCGGCAGTCATTGGCGCGCGTGCTGTCGCTGAGCAGTTCGAAAAAGGTTTCTTCCGGCGCGCCCTGACACAGCAGGCTGGCGAATTGCGCCTTGGCACGCGTGAGCTTGGGCCAGGGCGTGTCGAGCATGGCGTTGGACAGGCCGTAGACGCCATAGCCGAGCGGTTTGCCGTTGCGCGGGTCTTCGTCGCCCTTGTTGGAGTACCACAGCAGGGTTTCGCGATCGCCGACGACCAGGTTGAAACCGTTGTATTGGCCGGCATCGGCGCGGATATGCTCGATGTATTGTTCCGGAGTGAGCGCACCCGACAGGTAATCGGACACCAGTTTGCCGCGCGAGGGCGCATCCGGACGTTTCTCAGTCGGCGCGCGTACGTTGGTCAGTGCGGCAAAGCGGCCATGGCGCGTCACGCCAAGCCAGGTGCCGCCGGCTTGCAGGTCGCGGCCGGCGTAGATGTCGGGATGGTCTTCCCACCAGCCGGCGGCGCTGGCCGGGCGGTTGTAGAACTCGTCGCGATTGGCCGCCGCAATCAGCGGCATGCCGGGGATGACTTTCCACGCAAAAATGATCAGGCACATGGTGAAAAATCCAGGAAATATTCGATGTGACGCGGTCCGTCGATCAGCGCGGGCAGGCCGGAGCTTGTAATCGCCTCCTCAAGGATGGTTTCAAAACCTTCCGGGGTATCGAGGTAGACCTCCATCCAGGTATGCAAACCGTCCTTGTCCTGCGGCCGACGCTTCAGCTCGGTGGCGACCTGGTGCTGCTGTGACAGGCGCGCCTGCAACGCCGCCGCCTGCTGTTCAAGCTGCTCTGATTTGCCGACAGGCACGCGGTAATAAACATAAAGATCCATCAACGGGCTCCGCTAGTGTCGCTGATACCGCTTACTGCGGGTCCGCCAACTCGTACGGCAGCGTCTGCAACTGCAGCACGGGACCGTCGACGCTGCCCAGATGGATGCTGCCCGATTCAGCTGCAGCCAGCTTGATTTCCACCAGGCAGGCCGAATTGCCGGCGCCGGCCGGCTCGGCGTTGACCACCATGCCGCAAGGCTGGCCCGGATCTTCGCTGGAAAACACTTCAGCGCCGGCGGCAACTTGTCCGGCGGCGACCAGAGCGAGCACGCTGCGGCGTTTCAGCTTGCCGAGGTATTGGCTGCGCGCGACGATTTCCTGTCCCGGATAGCAACCTTTCTTGAAATTGACGCCGCCGATCAGCTCGAAATTGATCATCTGCGGCACGAACTGCTCCTGCGTTGGCTGCGTGATCGTCGGAACGCCCGCGTAGATGTCGCTCAGGCGCCAGGCTTGGGCACCGGCCGCCGTGAGTTTTTGGGTCAGCACCGGCCAGGCGGCGAGTGCCTGTTCTTCAGACGTGATCCACTGAAAACGCGGCGTACCGCGGCTGTCGGCTACGCGCAGCAGGGTGCCGTGTTCGTTGTCGGTTTTGCCATAAGCTTGCGCCGGCAATTGTGGAAACCATTGCAGCAGGGCGGTCGCGGCAGCATTACCCGCAAGACCCAGCGCCACACGCTGTTCGCTGATGTCAGCCAGCTTGGCCTTGGCCCGAAGCACGAACATCTGCAGGCGCTTCTGGATCGCCGGCTGCAGCGTACGCGGCAGTTGCAGCACGATCTGGTCTGCATCTTTCCACATCAGGAAGGTCGCCAGCAGGCGGCCCTTGGGCGTGCAGTAGCCGGCCAGGCGGACGCTGGCGAGGTCGAGTTTTTCGACGTCGTTGGTGATCTGGTTATGCAGGAAGGATGCGGCATCGTCGCCGGTCAGCGAGATCAGGCCGAGATCGGCGAGCGGGGCGACGAAATTGTCCGGCAGCGCGGTGTCGGCGTCCGCATGGAGATGCGAGCCTTGTTGTTCCAGGAAGGTAGTCCACGCGGAGCGTGCCGGAGTCGGATCGGTCATAAATTAGGTTACTGGGCTAACAGCGATTATCATTGATGCCTCGATTATAGTGGCGCTGGAAAAAGCGCGTCGGATTGCGCTGGATTTTGCTTTTACGATGAAAAAAATATTCAATACCCTCGTCCTGCTGTGTGTCCTGGCTGCCTGCGGAGCCGCCTATTGGCTTAGCCAGCCGATCATCGAAGAAGGCCAGAAACCGGTCGAATTCACCATTACCCCGGGCGCCGGCATCAACGGCGCCGCCCAGCAGATTGCCGATGCGGGCGCACCGGTCAACCCGGTGCTGTTCGCCTTGCTGGCGCGCGGCAGCGGCAAAGGCAACCGCATCAAGGCCGGCAGTTACGAGCTGAAACCTGGCGCCACGCCATTGCGACTGCTTGAGCAACTGGTGCGCGGCGAGTTCGCGCAAGAGTCGCTGACCATCATCGAGGGCTGGAATTTCCGCCAGATGCGCCAGGCCATCGCCGACCACAAGGGACTCAAGCACGACACTGCGGCGCTGTCCAATGCCGAATTGCTGGCCAGGCTGACCACTGAATTCGCCGTGCCGGAAGGCTTGTTCTTCCCCGACACCTACCTGTTCGCCAAAGGCGCCAGCGACATGCAGATCTATCGCCAGGCGTTCACGCTCATGAGCAAGCGCCTTAACGAGGCCTGGAGCAAGCGTGATCTCTCCTTGCCCTACAAGACGCCTTACGAGGCCCTGATCATGGCCTCCATCGTCGAGAAGGAAACCGGCCAGAAGTCGGAGCGCGGCATGGTCGCCGGCGTGTTCGTCAACCGCCTGAAGACCGGCATGCTGCTGCAGACCGACCCGACCGTGATCTACGGCATGGGCGAGCGCTACCAGGGCGTGATCCGCAAAAGCGATCTACTGACCGACACGCCGTACAATACCTACACCCGCAAAGGCATGCCGCCGACACCGATCGCGCTGCCGGGGGCGGCATCGCTGGCGGCTGCCATGAATCCGGACAAGACCGAAGCCCTGTACTTCGTGGCGCGCGGCGACGGCACCAGTCATTTTTCCAGCAACCTGAGCGAGCATAACCAGGCGGTCAACAAGTACCAGCGTTGATTTTTCGTTTCGACCGACCATCACGACCATCAAGAATTCCATGGCATCTGGCAAATTCATTACTTTCGAAGGCATCGACGGCGCCGGCAAGTCGACCCATATCGCTTTCGTTGCAGACCTGCTGCGCTCACGCGGCCTGACGGTGGTGACCACGCGCGAACCGGGCGGCACCGAACTGGGCGAGAGCCTGCGCGCGATGGTGCTGCATCAGAAGATGCACCTGGAAACCGAGGCGCTGCTGATGTTCGCGGGTCGTCGTGAACATCTGGCACAGGTTATCGAACCGGCGCTGGCGCGCGGCGACTGGGTGATTTCCGATCGTTTCACCGACGCCACTTTCGCCTACCAGGGTGGCGGCCGCCACCTGTCGCTCGACAAGCTCAATGCGCTTGAGCAATGGGTGCATCCGCATCTGCAGCCGGACTTGACGCTGTTGTTCGACGTGCCGCTGGAAGTGGCGCGCGCACGCCTCGACGCCGAACGCACGCTGGACAAGTTCGAGCAGGAGAAGGCCGATTTCTTCGCCGCCACCCGCGCAGAATACCTGCGCCGCGCGGCGCAATTTCCGCAGCGTTTCCGCGTCATCGACTCGACCCGCTCCATTGCCGATATCCAGCAGGAAATCGCGCAGCTGCTGGACGCGGTCTGATACTCACACCCATGACTGAACACGCATGAGCAATACCGTTTTCCCCTGGCTTGAAGACAGCTGGCTGCAACTGCAGCAGCTGCGCGCGCGCCTGCCGCACGCGATCCTGTTCTACGGACCCGAAGGCATAGGCAAGACCGATTTCGTCGAATCGTTTGCCCAATCGCTGCTGTGCGAAGACGTGCAGCCCGATGGCCACGCCTGCGGCGCCTGCGCCTCGTGCGGCTGGTTCTCGCAATACAACCATCCCGACTACCGTCGTGTGCGTCCGGAAGTCCTCGACGGCGAAGACGGCGGCGATGAGGGCGACGGCGAAGAAAAGAAAACCGCCAAGGCCAGCAAGACGCCGTCAAAGGAAATCAAGATCGACCAGATCCGCGCGCTGGCCGACTTCATGAACGTCTCCACGCATCGCTCCGGCATGCGCGTGGTGGTGCTGTATCCGGCGGAAGCGCTGAACACGCCCGCCGCCAACTCGCTGCTGAAAACCCTGGAAGAGCCGCCGCCGAACACCATGTTCCTGCTGGTGTCGAACCGGCTCGATCGCTTGCTGCCGACCATCCTGTCGCGTTGCCGTAAATTCGCACTGGCCTTGCCGTCGCACGACGCCGGTCTGGCCTGGCTCAAGCAGCAGAATGTGAAAGACGCCGATGTCTGGCTGTCGGAGCAGGGTGGGGCCCCGCTGGCGGCATTGAACGCTTCACAGGGCGACGGTCGCGAGGTCATGGATGAATTCCTGCGCTCGTTGTGCCATCCCGGCATTGATGTCGCGCTGAAGACCGCCGAACGCCTGCAAAAAACGCCGGTGGCCGAGCTGGTCGGCTGGCAGCAGCGCTGGCTGTACGATCTGTTCGCGCTGAAGTCGGGCGGACCGATTCGCTACTATCCGCGCTACAGCAAGGAGCTCGGCGCATTGAGCGGGCGCATCGACGCCGTCACCATCGCCACCGCGTTCAAGGCCGCCAACGACCGCCGCGCGATTGCAGATCATCCTTTGTCGGCGCGACTGTTTATCGAAGAAATGCTGATCGAGTATTCTTCGCTATTTACCTGAACCGGGCGGAGGCGCTCCGCGCGGACGCTTCCGCCATCTCCACCACACCAGTTACCATCAGTTGAAATCTGTCATGAGCACTGCATACACCCATCGCCTGGCGCGTCCGCAAGACCTGGACGCCATCGTCGCCATCTACAACAGCACCGTTGCGTCGCGCCAGGTTACCGCCGACACCGAACCAGTTTCGGTCGCCTCGCGCCAGGCATGGTTCGACGAGCACACCGCCGACAAACGCCCGCTGTGGGTTGCCGAGCGCGACGGCGAGATCATCGGCTGGCTGTCGTATTCCAATTTCTACGGCCGTCCGGCCTATGCCGGCACCGCCGAACTGTCTGTCTACCTGCACGAAAAGGCGCGCGGCCAGGGGCTTGGCCGTTACTTCCTCGAGCAGGCGATTGCCTTTGCGCCGTCAATCAAGGTGCATACGCTGCTGGGTTTCGTGTTCGGCCATAACGAGCCGAGCCTGAAGCTGTTCGAGGCATTCGCCTTCGAGCGCTGGGCCAACATGCCGCGCGTGGCGACGCTCGATGGTGTGGAGCGGGATTTGGTGATTCTTGGGAAGCGGGTGGCTTGATTCATCTGCGTTGAGATCGCCGGAAGTTGTTTTGGTCCGGGAATGAAAAAGGGAAGCCGAGGCTTCCCTTTTTGTTTGACGCCGATTGTTGCAATCAAAAGTCCAGCGCAGCCGACAACGTGAAGGTGCGCGGGCTGCCCAGCACCAGATAGTTGCTGCTGCTGCCACCGGTCGAGGCCCAGTAGTTCTTGTTGAGCACGTTGTCCACGCGGCCGCGGATCGTCACGACCTTGGATCCGATCGCCGTGGTGTAACGCACACCGGCGTCGTAGCGTGTCCAGGAAGGCAGTTCCTGCGTATTGGTGACGTTGGCGTATTGCGAGCTGGTGTACACCGCGCGCGCATTCAGGCTCAGACCTTGCAGGCCGGGTATATCCCAGTCCGCGCCGATATTGGCCTGGGTTTTCGGTACGCCGATGACGTATTTGCCGTTGGTCAGGCCGCCGTTGGTTTTTTCCTGCTTTGCATCGAGCAAGGTGACGCCGCCGAGCAGGCGCAAGCCGCGCATCGGTGTGCCGAATATCGAAACTTCGGCGCCGCGATTGCGTTGTTCGCCGTTCAGGCCGTAGACGTTGTTGCTGTCGATGTAGGCGTTCGGTTGTGAAATCGTGAACAGCGCCACGCTCATGCCGACCTTGCCGGCGTCGTATTTCGCACCGATTTCCTTTTGTTTGGTCTTGTAGGGAGCGAAGATCTGGCCGATGTTCACCGCCGGCGAAGCCGCAGTCGAACCTTGCTGCAGGCCCTGGACGTAATTGCCGTAGAGCGACAGGTTGTTCGTCAGCTTGAACAGCAGGGCATACAGCGGCGTGACGGCACTCTGATTGTAGTAAGCGTTCTGGATGCTGGTGTAGTAGGCATAGCCGGTCGCCTTGACGCTCTGGTTACGCACACCAAGCGTGAGTTGCAGGCGGTCGTCCAGGATCGACATCGTATCCGCGATGGCGACGCTGGTCAGCTCGGTCATCTTGGTGGTGCGTGGATTGGACAGGTCGCCACCGGTGGTCACGGGCGTCAGCAAGGTAGGCAGCGGATAAACGATCGGCGAATAGATGTTGGTCGGCACCGCGGGAACCGAGGGAGTCGTGCTGATCGAGGTGCCGTAGGCGTTCTTGGACTCCTGTTTGAACAGCGAGGCGGTCGCGCTCAGTTCGTGCTTCACGGGCCCGGTGCTGAGTTTGGTGCGGATGCCGATTTCACCGGTGTGGACGAAGTCTTCGCGTGCATTGTCGAAGCGATAGACAGTAGCGGCGCCCGTGGCGCTGTTGGTCAGCGTCGGATTGGCCAGGCTGTTGTTCTCGGTGCCGAAGCGTACGCCGTAAGCTGCCCACGCCGTGGTGTTGTCGGTCAGGTCGAGTTCACCGCGCAAGGTGCCGAACAGGTCGCGTTCGTTCGAATACGACCACGGTTGCGTGAAGTTCGAAGAAGCGTCGGGGGCGCGGGGAATCGCCAGCGTGCCGGGCGATACGCTCGGACGCGGCTGACTCAGCTTCTGTTCCTGGTAACCAAAGTCGCCCGACACGCGGAAGGTGTTGCCGCGATAGTCGACGCCAATGGAGAGGAGTCCCAGTTCGCGGTTTTCGTTGTCGACGCCGGTGCCGCCTTCGCGACGCGCTGCATTGACGCGGATGCCGAAGCGGTCATCCGGGCCGAAGCGGCGGCCGATGTCGGCGGCAGTATAGATCTGGCCACCGGTTTCCCAACCGACGGTGGCTTGCGAAATCGGCTCGCTGGTGGCGCGTTTAGGCAGCAGGTTGATGGTGCCGCCGAGGCCTGAACTGCCTGGCGTCATGCCGTTTAGGAAGGCGCTGGCGCCGCGCAGGACTTCCACGCGCTCAAGCAATTCTGTCGCCACGTATTGACGCGGCAGCAGGCCATACAATCCGTTGTAGGCAAGGTCATCGGAATTGAGCGGGAAGCCGCGAATGACGTACAGCTCCTGGAAATTGCCGAAGCCGCGCGCGATACGCACCGACGGATCGTTTTGCAGCACGTCGGCGACACTGCGCGCCTGCTGGTCCTTGATCAGTTCCTGAGTATAGCTGGTGGTATTGAACGGGGTATCGAGGAAATCCTTGTTGCCAAGGAAGCCTACGCGGCCGCCGCGCGCCACCTGGCCGCCTGCATAGGCTTCCGGCAGTCCGCTTGCCGATGCGTCGGCGGAGGCGTTGACGGTAATCGACGGCAGCGCCTGGTCCGGCTTGGCGGCGTCAGTCTGCGCCGGCGCGGTTTGTGCGCCGGCCGGCAGCGAGTAAGTCAGGGGAGCGATGAAAGCGAGCGCCAATGCGGCGGCGACAGGGGTGCGACGGTAGTGCATGGAGTCCTTTGGATGACGGGTCGGTTTTATTGCCCGAGCTACTGAGCGGTATCGACTTGGATAAATATGCAGGCTGGCAACAATGGAATGGATAATTATAGTTAAGAATCATTATTGTTTACATTCTCATTTTAATTTTAGATCCGACTGTTGTAATTTTTCATCCCATTGATCGATATTGGTGCGTAAGCCCCTGCTTTCTGTTTGCTTCTCGGAAATCATTTTTCTATTTTCCGGACGCCGTTTTATTCATTTTCGATCGTATTTTTTAAGATGCTGGCCTGCACTGTGCGGCATGGAGCGGACGCAGAGCGGCATATAATCCCTGCATGCCGATACTTTCCCTTTCCCGCCCCTTGTCGCAGCATCAACTGCTGCTGCGCCTGTTCTGGATGCGCTGCGTGACGACGCTGGCGCAGGCTTTGCTCGTGGCCAGTGCGATCTACGGCATGGAGCTGAGCCTGCCGCTGACGCCGCTGTGTACCGTGCTCGGGCTGATGCTGGTGTTCAACGGCCTGACATGGTTGCGCATGCGCCTGCCGCAGCCGGTGCGCGAGCCGGAATTGTTCTTCCAGCTCTGCATCGACGTCAGCGCCTTGTCGGCCTTACTGTATTTCACGGGTGGCGCGACCAATCCCTTCGTGTCCTTTTACCTCCCGGCCCTGGCCGTGGCCGCGGCAGTCCTGCCGTCGCCATATGCGTTCGGCCTGGCGTTGTATTCCCTCGCGTGCTATTCGGCGCTGACGTATCTGTATCAGCCGCTGCACATCCATGATCACGACCAGGCCACGGCATATCACCTGGCCGGGATGTGGGTGAACTTCGTGATGTCAGCGGCGTTGATCACGTGGTTCGTGACACGCATGTCGGCCACGGTGAGGTCGCGCGACGCCCAACTGGCGCAGGCGCGCGAGCAACAGTTGCAGGATGAACGCATCGTTGCGCTCGGCACGCAGGCCGCCAGCGCCGCGCATGAAATGAGCACGCCGCTGGCGACCGTCGCGGTGATCGCGGGCGAGCTGCGCATTGAGGCCGGACGGAACAATGCGCTGACCATATACCGCGACGATCTGGCCGTGGTGGAAGAGCAGATCGCAGTCTGCAAGACGGCGCTCGATCGTATGGGCATGGATGTGCAGGTGCGGCAAGCCGATACGGCTGCGCCGGTCAGCCTGAGCGACTGGCTGCGACATTTCGTCGATAGCTGGCGCCTGCGCCATCCGGCAGTGTCGATTCGCCTGACCTTGCCGCAAGGCGTACCGGATCTGCTTGATACGGCGCCGGCGCAGGACCGGCAACTGATCGGACAGGTTGTGCAGACCCTGCTTGACAATGCCGCCCAGGCGGTCTCTGAAAACGGCAAAGTCGACGTAGTGCTGAGTCTGCAAAAAGACGCCGTTGCAAGTTCGACGATGAATTCAGCTATCATTCGCGTCGCCGACGATGGTCCCGGCATCGCGCCGGAATTGCTGAAACGTCTCGGTTACGAGCCTGTACGCAGCAGCACCGGCGGCAAGGGGATCGGCCTGATGCTGGCCTTTGCCACAGCGCGCCAAATGGGCGGGAAGCTGACGCTTGCCGCCGCGACCGGAACGGCAGGGCGGGGCGCCTGCGCGACGCTGGCCTTGCCGCTGATCTCTCCCAACCGTCTCCTCCTCAACCAGAAGAAAACATGAGCGCAGCCTTCCTGATCCTCGACGACAATGACGTGTTCGCCTCCACGCTGGCGCGTTCACTGTCGCGCCGGGGATTCTCTGCGACTGTCGCGCACAGCGGCGAAGATGCGCTGAAGGCCGCCGCTGAAACCGATTTCGCCTACGCTACCATTGACCTGCAATTGCAGCAGGATTCGGGTTTGCAGTGGATCGCGCCGCTGCGCGAAAAACTTCCGCACGCGCGGCTGCTGGTGTTGACCGGTTATGCCAGCATCGCCACCACGGTGCAGGCAATCAAGGCCGGCGCCGACAACTATCTGGCCAAGCCGGCCAACCTCGATTCCATCCTGTCTGCGCTGGAGCACAGCGCCAACGATGCTTCCACCGACCTCGACAACACCGACACCGCCGCACCGCTGTCGGTAGAACGCCTCGAGTGGGAGCACATCCAGCGCGTGCTGGTGGAAAATCAGGGCAATATTTCTTCCACGGCGCGCGCGCTGAACATGCATCGCCGCACCTTGCAGCGCAAGCTGGCGAAACGCCCCGTCGCCAAGTAAGTTCGGTGCGTGCGATAGCGCGCAAGCTGCCGCTATCGCACGCTGCGACAATCTGTCGCATTCCCAAGCCGCACCTGAGCCTCTAGCATGGCCCCCTTTATTCCATGGGGGGGAAACCATAGTGAAGAAGTTTTTCCGGCAGGTGCTGTCATTGCCGCGGCGACGCGCGATCGCCGTTGCGGTGCTCGGTTTGTGCAGCGGCGCGAGCTTCGCGGCAAGCGACGTGCTCGAGACGATCGAAGTGCGCGACACGCGCGACGAACCCAACGAAAAACTTCAGCTCGACCGGCACGCTTCCACCGCCAGCCGTCTCGGCCTGAGCGTGCGCGATACCCCCGGCAGCATCAGCATCATCGACCGCGCCGCCATCGAGGCGCGCGGCGCGAGCGACACGCAGCAGATCCTGCGCGGCATTCCCGGGGTGACTGCTTCGGCGCCGCCGGGGCAGGCCGGGTTCGTCTCCTATCGCGGCTTTTCTGCATCGCAGATCACGCAACTGTTCAACGGCATCACCGTGCAATACGACTCGATCTCGGCGCGGCCGATCGACAGCTGGATCTACGATCGCGTCGAAGCGGTGGGCGGCGCCTCCGGCTTCGTGCATGGCGCGGGCGCAGTTGGCGGAGCAATCAACTACATTACCAAACAGGCCAATCGCGACGGCGACCTGGCCCAGCTGTACGGCAGCTACGGCTCGAACAATTCATCCGTCGTGGCGGCAGGGCTCAATCGCAAACTCAGCGCCGGAGACGGACAGGGCGTCACCAACTATTTGCGCATCGACCTGAGCCGCAGCGGCAGCGACGGCTATGTCGACGGCGAGAGGCGCCGCGCCTTGACCGGCGCCTTGTCGCTGCTGACCGACATTACGCCCCAGCTCTCGCACACGCTCGCCTACGAATACCAGCAAGAGCATGTCGATCGTCCTTACTGGGGCACGCCGCTGCTGAACCCGACCACCGGAACCGGTCGCATCGACCCGGCTACGCGCTTCAAGAACTACAACGCCAATGACGGCGTGTATGAGCAAACCGTGGAGTGGTTCCGCTCGATCGTGGATTACCGCCTGTCCGACAAGACGTCGTTCAAAAATACTTTTTATCACTACGACGCGCTGCGCGATTACCGCAACGTCGAGGTCTATCGCTACAACGCAAGCAACACGCAGGTGGTGCGCTCATCGGCCTTCCTGCAGCGTCACGATCAGGAACTGACTGGCAATCGATTTGAATGGCAGCATCGCGGCCAGCTCGGCTCGCTGGAATCGGAATGGGCCGGCGGCGTTGACTACAGCGTCAACCGCATGACGCGTTTCCCGCGCACGGTGGCCGGACCGATCAGCAGCGTCAATCCGCTCAATTTCAGCACGGAGACTTTCTTTTCGATTCCCGGCATGAGCTCCGACTTTGTGCCGGACCGCAGCAATCGTGTCACCACGATTGCAGCCTTCCTCGAAAACCGCACGCGGCTGCTGCCGTCGCTGGCGCTGGTGACCGGCTTGCGTCATGACCGCATTGAGCTCGAGGTGGACAACCAGCGCACCGTCAGCGTCACCGATCCGGCCTATTTCAAGAACACCTATCTCCCTACCACCGCACGCGCCGGGCTGGTGTGGGATATCACGCCGAGCGCCAACCTGTTCGTGCAATACAGCACCGCCGCCGATCCGCCGGCCGGCGTGCTGACCACCGCCAACTTCAGCCAGGTCAGGAATTTCGATCTGACTACGGGCGATCAGGTCGAGGCCGGCAGCAAGTTCGACTTCTGGGATGGCCGCGGCAACGCGACGATTTCCGCGTATGCCATCACGCGCAAGAACCTGGCCGTCACCGACTCGACCAATCCCAACCTCACGGTGCCGGTCGGTCAGCAGTCCTCACGTGGCATCGAGCTGGCGTTCGGCGTACGTCCGGTGAAGAGTCTGCGCATCCAGGGCAATCTGTCGCTGGTGCGCGCACAGTACGATAATTTCACTGAAAGCGTCGGCGGCGTCGCGGTCTCTCGCGCCGGCAATCGTCCGACCAATACACCGGCGCGGGTCGCCAATCTGTGGCTGGATTACGCCTTCCTGCCCGACTGGAACGCCGGCTTCGATGCACGCGCGGTGTCGTCGGTGTACGGCAATACCGCCAATACGGTGAGCGCGCCGGGGTATGCGATCTTTGGCGCCAGCCTCAGCCGCAAGCTGAACAAGGCGACCATCACCGCCCGTGTCAAGAACCTGACCGACAAGGTCTACGCCGACAACATCACCAGCACGCCGATGTTTTATCTTGGCGCGCCGCGTACGTTTGAAGTCGCCGTGCTGGCGAATTTCTGAGCATGCAGCGCGCCAAACGCTGGCTGTTCCTGATCCATCGCTGGCTCGGGATCGTCGCCTGCCTGTTCATGCTGCTGTGGTTCGTCAGCGGCGTGGTGATGATGTATATCGGCTATCCCAAGCTGACGCAGTCGGAGCGACTGGCGCGTTTGCCGGATCTCGACGCCGCTCGCTGTTGCATCTCGGTCGTCGAGGCGGCACGCGCATTGCCTGCCGACGCGCGGCCGTCGTCCATCGTGCTGACCAGTGCGGCGGGAGGACCGCAATATCAGTTCGGCGTCGGCAAAAAAGTCATCGCAGTTGACGCGCTCAGCGGCGCGGCCGTCACCGATATCGGCGCCAAGGATGCTGTGGCGGCGGCCCACGTTTTCATGCCCGACGCTACGCCGCGCTACGTGGATCGCGTGGATGAGGACACCTGGACGCACACCCGTGGACTCGACCTGCACCGGCCGCTGCATCGCGTACAGATGGACGATCCCGAGCAGACCTTGCTCTACGTCTCCAGCACCACCGGCGAGGTCGTGCGCAAGGCGACGCACACCGAACGCGTGTGGAATTACGCCGGCGCCTGGCTGCATTGGCTATACGCGTTTCGCGGTGGTCCGCTCGACGGCGCATGGAGCCACATCGTCATCTACCTGTCGCTGGCGGGCGTGCTGGTCGCCGTCAGCGGCAGCGTGATCGGCATCTGGCGCTGGCGTTTTCGAGGGCGTTTCCGTTCCGGCGCGAAGACGCCGTACCGTGAACCGGTGATGCGCTGGCATCATCTGATCGGACTGGCGTTCGCCGGCATCACGCTGACATGGGTGTTCAGCGGCTTGATGTCGATGAATCCATGGGGACTGTTCAAAGGCGGCGGTGTGGAACTGAACCGGCGCGCTTATGCCGGCGCCGTGCTTGATCCGGCAAGCTGGCCGCTCGGCAGCAGCGATGCACTGAGGTTGTTGCCGCCGTCGTGGCAAGCGCGTGAATTGCGCTGGCACATGCTGGACGGCAAGCCTTACCTGATCGCGGTCAACGGCGCTGGTCGCACGCGCATGATCGACGCGTCGGAACACCAAGTCGACGATGCTGTTCCACAAGAACAAGTCATGCGCGCGGCGGCGAAGCTGATCGATGCGCCGCTGGCCGGCAGCGAACTGCTGCAACGCGAAGACGCGTATTACTACAGCCGCGAAGCGCACACCATGATGGGCGGCATGCGCCATCCCTTGCCGGTGTTGCGCCTGCGCTATGCCGATGCGGCGCAGACTTGGGTGCACATCGATCCTGCCACCGGCGTGGTGCTCGGCAAACTGGATGGCACGCAACGCGTCAAGCGCTGGCTGTTCGCCTTCCTGCACAGCTGGGATTTGCCGGTGTTGCTGTCGAGCCGGCCGTTGTGGGACATTGCGCTGATTCTCCTGAGCCTGGGCGGACTGGCGCTGAGCCTGACCGGCGTGGTGATCGGGGTGCGCCGCCTGCGGCATTGACGTTCGTGCGAGCGGTTCCTGGAAAGGCCGGCAGCGGGGCGATGGCGTAAAATAGCGCCCATCATGTATATCGACTCCCATTGCCATATCAATTTCCCCGAACTCGTCGCGCGCCTGCCGGATATCCTCGGCAAGATGGACGAGAACCGCGTCAGCCATGCCTTGTGCGTCTCGGTGAATCTTCCCGAGTTTCCGCAGGTGCTGGCGCTGGCGGAGCAATATCCGCATATCTACGCCTCGGTCGGCGTGCACCCCGACTATGAAGACACGCCGGAGCCGAGCGTCGAGCAACTGGTCGAACTGGCGGACAATCCGCGTATCGTCGCCATCGGCGAAACCGGGCTCGACTATTTCCGCCTGCAGGGTGATCTCGAATGGCAGCGCGAACGTTTCCGTACGCACATCCGCGCCTCGCGCATCACCGGCAAGCCGCTGATCATCCACACGCGTTCGGCCTCGGAAGACACCATCCGCATCATGCGCGAAGAGGGCGCCAATCCGGAAGCCGGCGGCGCCGCCGGCGTCATGCATTGCTTCACCGAGTCGCAGGAAGTGGCGGATGCGGCGATTGAACTTGGCTTCTATATTTCCTTCTCCGGTATCGTCACGTTCAAGAGCGCCAAGGCCTTGCAGGAAGTGGCGCGCACGATTCCGCTGGAACGCATGCTGATCGAAACCGATTCGCCTTACCTGGCGCCGGTGCCGCATCGCGGCAAAACCAACGAGCCGGGCCTGGTGCGGCACGTGGCGGAGTTCATCGCCGATTTGCGCGGCATCCCGGTGGAAGAGGTGGCGCGCCACACGACCGAGAATTTCTTCACGCTGTTCAAGATGGCCAAATGAGGGTAGCCCGCATGCCGAATCGCCGTTTCTTTTCCATTCATGCCGCAGTGTTGGCGCTGAGCGCGTTGTCCCTGCTCGCCCCAGCACATGCCGGCACCTACGAAGACTATTTCATCGCAGTCAAGATGGATGCGCCGCGGGAGCTGCAAGACCTGATCAAGCGCGGTCTCGGACCGAACATGGTCGAACCGCAGCGCGGCTATTCGGCGCTCATGCTGGCTATCCGCGAAGATTCGATGAAGGCCTTCAATGTCTTGTTCAATACGCCTGGCATCGATCTTGAAGCGAAGGCCAAGAACGGCGACACGGCATTGATGGTTGCTGCGTTCTACGGCAAGACCGATGTCGTCAAGCTGCTGCTGGACAAGGAAGTCGAAGTAAATCGTCCCGGCTGGACCGCACTGCATTACGCCGCCATCAACGGCCGGCCCGAGACCATCAAGCTGCTGCTGGATGCCTCGGCTTATATCGACGCCGAATCGCCCGACGACAAGATGACGCCGCTGATGCTGGCGGCCGTACGCGGCCGTACGATGGCGGTGCGTTTGCTGAAGGAAGAGGGCGCCGACGTGACGCTGAAGAACGCCGACGGCATGACCGCGCTGGACCTGGCGCGTCGTTTCGACCAGAAGGAAACCGTTGAAGAACTGACCGGCAAGCACACGCCGTGGTCGCAGCAAAAGCCGGAGTAAATTCCCTTCACTTCAATCGTTCTGCAAAATAAAAAATCCCGGCGATGCTTGCGCAAGCCGGGATTTTTATTTGCTGCCTTGAATGAGATATCAGCGGCGGATCAGGATTTGCGGACCGACGTCCTTGATGTCCTTGGTGCCGGTCAGGGCCATGCTGACGTCGAGTTCCTTGTGCAGGATTTGCAGCATCTTCGTCACGCCTTCGCCACCCATGGCGCCCAGACTATACAGGAAGGCGCGGCCGATCATGGTGCCCTTGGCGCCCAGCGCGGTGGCCTTGAGGATGTCCTGACCGCTGCGGATGCCGCCGTCGAACCAGACTTCGATCTGGTCGCCGACTGCTTCGGCAATCGCCGGCAGCGCTTCGATGGACGACATCGCGCCATCCAGCTGGCGACCGCCGTGGTTGCTGACGACCAGCGCATCGGCGCCGGTTTGTGCCGCCAGCTTGGCGTCTTCGACGTCGAGGATACCCTTGAGGATCAGCTTGCCGCCCCATTGTTCCTTGATCCAGGCGACGTCGTCCCAGTTCAGGGTCGGATCGAACTGGCTGGCGGTCCATTGGCTCAGGGTCTGGATGCCGCTACCGCCGCCGGTGATGTGTCCGGCCAGGTTGCCGAAGGTCTTGCGGCCGGTCAGCGCGCGCAGCGCCCAGCCCGGCTTGCTGGCCAGGTCCATCAGCGTGTCGAGCGTCAGTTTCGGCGGCACCGACATGCCGTTCTTTAGGTCCTTGTGGCGCTGGCCGAGGATCTGCAGGTCGAGCGTGAGCACCAGTGCCGAGCACTTGGCCGCCTTGGCGCGATCGATCATCGACTTGACGAAGCCGCGGTCGCGCATCACGTACAGCTGGAACCAGAATGGTTTGGTCGTCACGCTGGCGACGTCTTCGATCGAACAGATGCTCATGGTGGACAGCGTGAAGGGGATGCCGAATTTTTCCGCCGCAATCGCGCCCAGCATTTCGCCGTTGGCCCATTGCATGCCGGTCAGGCCGGTCGGGGCGATCGCCACCGGCATGGCGACGTCGTGGCCGATCATGGTGGTGCGGGTGGAGCGCTGGTCAACGTTGATCGCCACGCGCTGGCGCAGCTTCAATGCAGCCAGGTCGTCGGTGTTGGCGCGATAGGTGCTCTCAGTGTACGAGCCGCTGTCCGCGTAGTCGTAAAAAGCCTTGGGAACCCGTTTCTTTGCGAGCACGCGCAAGTCTTCAACACAGGTGATCACGGGCATGTTTCTTCTCCAAAATAGGTTAAATCTATGAAATTTGACCGTATCGTAGATCAAACCGGCGCGTCATGGGGTGAATCCCTTTGACAGAAAGATGAAAAGTTTCGCTGAATAAAATTCGTGCAGGCGCAGACCGCTTACGAGAACAGCGCTGCTGCAGCAACCCCGCTGCGCACGGCGGCTTCCAGCGTTGCCGGATAGTCGCCGGCAACGTAGTCGCCGGCCAGCGCCAGGCCGGCGGGCATGCCGGTATTGTCCGGCCGCAGCAGTCCGGGTGTGCAGGAAAAGGTCGCGCGTTTTTCCGAGATGACTTTGCTCCACAGTGGCGTCTGCAGCAGAGGATTGCCCAGCTGGCGCGCCAGTTGTGTGGCAATGCCGTCGGTCATGGCAGCGTGACCCTCTGCAATGGCGTCGCCGGCGGCGCTGACCACGACCGCCAGCAAGCCGGCATCGGCGGCAACGCCGTTGAGCTGGCCGCGATCAAACACGAATTGCCCCCAGGCGGCAAGCCCGGCATCGTCGGTCAATGCGAAGAAGGGTTGTTCCAGTCTGACCACCGCCGGGTATTGCAGATAGCAGGTGGTGATCGGTTCGTAGGCGAACGCGCGCAGCGTGGTCGTGTCGCACAGGCCGTCGAGCAGATTGGCGGCGGCTTCCGGCGCGGTGGCAATGACCACGCCGTCGAATGATTGCGCGTCGGCATCTTGTTTGAAAGCGACGTTCCATCGTCCCGGCGTCGATGCCGAGATGGAGGCAACGGCCTGGCCGCAGGTCACGCTGCCGCCGCGGCTTTCCACAAAAGCGGCCGCCTGCTGTGGAAACAACGCGGTCAAATCGGTGCGCGGAATCAGCATGTCGGAGGCGGCGCGGCGTGCGCCCAGGCTGTCGCGCAGCACGTTCAGGAATATCTGCGCCGAAGCGCGCTGCGGCGGCGTGTTGAGCGCGGCGATGCACAGCGGCGTCCACATCAGGCGATTGAGCCGGTCGGTCTGGTCGAAACGGTCCAGCAATTCAGCGACGGAACAATCCTCGTGCAACTGCCAGCCCATCCAGCGCGCCGTGGTCGAGAAGCGCGCCAGCGCCAGCTTGTCCTCGCGCGCCAGTCCGGTGGCGCGGAACAAGGCGAGCAGCATGTGCCACGGCGCCGGCAGCCGCGGCGCGACGAAATCCATGCCGTCGGTGCCGGCCGGATAGCGCATCTGCAAAGGCAGGCGCAGCATCGCGCGTTCGGCGTCGATGCCGACGGTTTTCATGAGAGAGAGGGTGGAGCGGTAGGCGCCGAGCAGGATGTGCTGGCCGTTGTCGAGCGTGCGGCCGTCGACGTCTACGCGGCGTGCGCGGCCGCCGAGGGTGCGACCGGCTTCGAACAGGCTGACGCGTTTGCCTGCTTTGGCGAGGATGACGGCAGCGGCGCATCCGGCCCAGCCGCCGCCGATGACGGCGATGTGATCACTGCTTTTGTTCTCAGGGAATGTTCCCATTCTTGATCCGGTCCGGTAATTCCCGCTGCTGCACTTCTTCCCATGCCGTTACCTGGCCGGCGGAAGACACGTACAGCCGCAGGTAAGTGTCGAGCGACAATTGCTTGGTCGCCGTGAAGGTCAGCGTCTTCTGTGCGCCGCTTTCGCCGACGGCCAGCAACCTGTATTCATAGTATTGCCTGACGTAGGCGCCCGGCAGGATCTTCTTGCCCGGGTCGACCACGTAGACATAGAACTCGTCCTTGCCGACGCGCTTGAGCAACTCGTTGAAGCCCGGGCTCATCAATACGCAGGCGGCGAAGGCGACACCGGCGAGCAGCGATAGTACGTAAATGCGTTTCATGCTTCGGTCCGTCAATTTCGGAAAGTGAATTGACGTCCCGACCGCGCTAAAGTTCAGCCGCGAATATAGGTTTTCCAGGCCAGCCAGAGCTTGCGTATCGGCGTGAGCGAAATGCGCTGATTCAGCACGTGAAAGCCGTCGCGCTCGATTTCAGTGAGCAGCGTGCGGTAAATTGCCGACATCATCAGACCGGGACGTTGTGCACGACGGTCTTCTTTTGGCAGTAATGCGAACGCCTCATCGTAAACACGTTGAGCACGCTCCACCTGGAATCGCATCAGCTTCTCGAAATTTTCGCTGTGACGTGCATTCAGGATGTCGGCGGCAGTGACGTTGAATTGCTGCAATTCGTTGACCGGCAAATAAATGCGACCCTTGCGTCCGTCTTCGCCGACGTCGCGGATGATGTTGGTGAGCTGGAACGCCAGGCCGAGCTTTTCGGCGAACAGTAGCGTGCCGCCCTGGGTCACGCCGAAGATGCTGGCCGACAGGATGCCGACCACGCCGGCGACATGCCAGCAGTAACGCTGCAAGCCGGGGTAGTCGAGGTAGCGGGTCTGGTCCAGGTCCATTTCCATGCCGTCAATGATGGCCTGCAGATGCTCGCCCTTGAGGCCGTAGGTCGCCACGTGCGGCTGCAGCGCCAGCGTCACCGGATGGCTGGGGTTGCCGTTGAGCATGGAGGCGATTTCCTTGCGCCACCACATCAGCTTGGTGCGCGCCACGCCGGCATCCTCGATTTCATCCACGGTGTCGTCGACTTCGCGGCAGAACGCGTACAGCGCGGTAATGGCACGGCGGCGTTCCGGCGGCAGGAACAAAAAGCTGTAGTAGAAGCTGGAGCCGCTTTGGGCGGCTTTTTGCTGGCAATATTCGTCAGGAGACATGGGGTGGGATGAGGTAAAAAAGCGGGCGCCGCGAGGTCGCCGTCATGCAAGAAGCCGCTATGCTAGCCGACTAGGGGGCCGAGGGCAATCTGCTTCGCGTTCCGACATGGGTGCGCACCTTCGTAATTGCAGTGAAAGCTGGTTGCAGCAGCAGACGTTGTACATTAAGCTGAGGGCAACGAGGCATGACTGAGGACCGGCGGCAAGTTCGACGGGAACTGCAGAAAATCATGCCGATGCTGTTGATAAAAACACAAAACGACAGACGCATTGCGCGACTGGGGTGAGCAATCAAGGCGAGGAGACCATTTCTTCATGAACAGACTGGAAGCTTTCAGAAGCATTGCAGTGCAGGCCGGACGGGGCGAGCTGGTGTTCCCGACCAACGTCAATGCATCGATCAAACTGCAGCAGGCCCTCAACGATCCGAATTGCCACCTCGAGGCGGCGTCGAAACTGGTGATGGCCGAGCCCTTGCTGTCGGCGCGTACCGTGGCGATTGCCAATTCGGCTGCCTACAACCGTTCCGGCGGTGAAATCAACAACGTACGAACGGCCGTCATGCGGTTGGGGTTCAAGACCCTCAACGCCATCACGACGGCAGTCATCGTGCGCCAGCTCGGCCGCAATATTTCGGACCCCGAGATGCGCGTCAAGGCGGCGCAGCTGTGGGAGCACACCGCCAACGTTGCGGCTTTGGCGCAAGTCATTGCGCTGAAGATGACACGTCTCGATCCGGAGACCGCCATGTTCGCCGGCATCGTGCATGAAGTCGGCGGCTTCTATCTGCTCTCGCGCACCGATGAATTCCCCGGCCTGCTCGATGGCAACGCCGAAGACTGGGCGGAATACGGCGAAAAGATGATCGGTCGCGCCGTGCTCAAGAAGCTCGGCATTCCCGAAGCCGTGGTGGCTGCGGTCGAATCGCTGTGGCACGGCATCCGCGTGCTGCCGCCGGAAACGCTGGGCGATGTGCTGCTGCTGGCCAAGGAGTTGTCGCCGGTGCCGTCGCCGTTCCAGAAGAGCGTGCTTGAGGCTGGTCGCCAATCCGACACCATCGTTGATGAATACATGGGCGATGATTCGCTGCGCGACGTGCTGGAAGATTCCGCCGACGAAATCCGTTCGCTGACTTCGGCGCTGCTGATCTGACGCGACGTTTCGGAAGCAAAAAAGGCAGCCCTGAAACGGCTGCCTTTTTTATTGCGCGAAATGAATCGCAAATACGTCACAAATGAGTCGCATCAGGCGCTGCGCAGCAGACGCATCTTGAAGTTGCGGCCCTTGATGTTGCCTGCCTCAAGCTTCGCGCAGGCCTTCTCGGCGATGCGATGGTCGAGCGCGACATAGGTCGAGAATTCAAACACGTTGATCTTGCCGACCTGTTCCTTGCTCAGGCCGACGTCGCCGGTGAGCGCGCCCAGCAGGTCGCCCGGACGCAGCTTGTCCTTCTTGCCGCCCTGGATGCAGAGCGTACGCATTGGTGCGCGCAAGACCTTGTCTTCGTTGGTGTCGAGCGCGGCGAGGTCGAACCATTGGACCGGCGCGTGCTGGTATTCCTCGATCAGCTTGACCCAGCGCTTTTCGTTCGGGGTGCACAGGTTCAGCGCGAGTCCGCGCTCCTGGCCGCGACCGGTGCGGCCGATGCGGTGGATGTGTACCTCGGTGTCGCGCGTGACGTCGACGTTGACGACCGCGCTCAGGTTGGCGATGTCGAGGCCGCGTGCCGCCACGTCGGTCGCCACCAGCACCGAGCAGCTCTGGTTGGCGAACTGCACCAGGATTTCATCGCGCTCGCGCTGTTCCAGATCGCCGTACAGGGCGAGTGCGCTGAAGCCTTGAGCGCGCAATTCATCGGCCAGTTCGCGGCAATGGATCTTGGTGTTGCAGAAAGCCAGCGTCGACACCGGTTGATAATGCTGAAGCAGGCGCGCTACGGCGAAGTTGCGCTGTTCCGCCGAGACTTCAAAGAAGCGCTGCTCGATCTTGTCGCCGTCATGGCGGGCCTCGACCTTGATCTCTTCCGGGTCGCGCAGGAAGCGTGCGCTGGCCTTGCGGATGTCATCGGGATACGTGGCCGAGAACAGCAGCGTCTGGCGTCGCGCCGGGCAGGCGCTGACGATGCCCTCGATGTCTTCGTAAAAGCCCATGTCGACCATGCGATCGGCTTCGTCCAGCACCAGCGTCTGCACGGTCGACAGATTGATGGTGCCGCGGCCAATGTGATCGCGGATGCGGCCGGGGGTGCCGACCACGATATGGGTGCCGTGTTCAAGTGAAGCGATTTGCGGGCGCATTGCAGTGCCGCCGCACAGTGTCAGGATCTTGATGTTTTCCGTGAAGCGCGCCAGGCGGCGCAACTCGTTCGAGACTTGGTCGGCCAGTTCGCGCGTGGGACAAACCACCAGGCCCTGGATCGCGAAATAGCTGGGATTGAGCTTGTGCAAAATGCCGATGCCGAACGCCGCCGTCTTGCCGCTGCCGGTCTTGGCCTGCGCAATCAGGTCGCGTCCCTCGAGCGCCGCCGGCAGGCTGGCGGCCTGGATCGTGGTCATCTCGTGATAACCGAGCTGCTCGAGATTGGCGAGCATCGCCGGCGTCAACGGCAGGCTGGAAAAGGAAGATGAGGTCATGATCGGAGCAATCGAATGGGAGAGGTTCAGTCTAACAGGGCGTGGTCGGCGACTGTGCGACAACGCGGGTGTAAAAGCGAGCGCGCAAAACAAAAAGCCTTTGACGTCTAAACGCCAAGGGCTTTGATATGCCTGCTGATTCATTTTTTGGAAACTGGTTGCGGGGGCAGGATTTGAACCTACGACCTTCGGGTTATGAGCCCGACGAGCTGCCAGACTGCTCCACCCCGCGTCTGAGGGACCGAATTCTACAGAGCATCGTTTTGAATAGCAAGAAATCATTTCCGCAGAGGGATAAATAAGCGCTGAACGTGGACGCAGGCGCGCGCCGCGCATACACTGCGCGCTTGATGAACGATCAGATGGACGAAGGCGAGGGCGAGCAATGAGCAAGATGACTTATGAAGAATACCTGGACGAAGTGACGACGCTGATCACTGAGCTGTATGACGTCGCCGATCCTGATGCGATCAAACTGGTGGTGCAGGCGCAGGCCGCCGAGTTCTTCGTCGCGCACGACGATAACGAAAATTTGCGCACCGAGGAGCGAGCGCTGCAGGATGCGCGCACGATCTATAAACAGAGCCGGAAGAAGCGTTGAAGCAAGCGCTTTAACAATAAGTTTCAAATGCTTGAGAACCATCCTGAGTTTTTACCTTCTACTACACGTGCCCCTCGCAAAGCCAGACTGGAAGCGGTGTCCGGCGGTGTCTGACAGACATCGTGAATATGTCGGAGATTCGCTGTCAGTCGTTGTGATGCGACGGATTCATTTAACCAAGTAAAGGAGATTCACTCATGAAAACACGTCAGTTCATCATTGCAGCGGCAATGCTTGCCGTCACAGGCGGCGCCATGGCGCAACAAGCCAGCACCACTGAAGCAACATCTCCCGGCGTGACCGTTCCTGCATCGGCAGCCAACGGTGTCTCCAATGATCCGTATGTGCAAAAGCGTCAATCCGACGCCGACGCCAAGGCGGAATACAAGACACAGAAGAAGTCCATCAAGCAGCAAGCCAAGGCTGACAAGAAGGCCGCCAAGGCTGACCTGAAGGCGGAGAAGAAGGAAGCCACCGCCGAGCGTAATGCCCAGCTGGCTCAACCGCAGCCGAAGACCGACAAGACTCCGTAATCGTGCTTTAGCGTTTTCTGCTGCTTGACGAATGCCGCGACGCATGACCTGCGTTGTCGGCAATAAAAAAGCCTCTTCGATGAAGAGGCTTTTTTTCGTCCACACGACAGCGCGCCGTATCACATCGTCAACGCGCGCCACAGCACCAGCAGCCAATCGCGTTTGCCCAGTTTCGGCCGGCGCGTGAAGATGTCGCCCTCGGCTTGCTCCAGGCGTTCGAGGATACGCAGGCCGCCTTGCACCACCATACGCAACTCCCAGCCGATCCGTCCCGGCAAGCGGCGCGCCAGCGGTGCGCCTGACAGCATCATGGCGCGCGCGCGGTTGATCTCGAACTGCAGCAACGCCTGCCAAGACGGGCCGGCATTGGCTGAAGCGATGTCTTGCTCACTCACGCCAAAACGTCCCAGGTCTTCCAGCGGCAGGTAAATGCGCTGCTTTTGCCAGTCAATGGCGACGTCCTGCCAGAAGTTGATCAGTTGCAGCGCCGAGCAGATGGCGTCGGAGTCGCGCAGGTTTTCCGGCGTGGCGGCGTCATACAGATGCAGCATCAGCGTGCCGACCGGATTTGCCGAGCGGCGGCAGTAATCCAGCAATGCATCGAAATTCTGATAACGCGTCGTCACCACGTCCTGTCTGAAGGCCGACAGCAGATCGCGAAACGGCGCCAGCGGTAAGCGGTACGCGCGGATGACGTCGGCCAGCGCCGCAAACATCGGATCGGTGATGGGGCGGCTCGCGTCTATATCGTCAAGCGTCTGGTCGTATGCGGCCAGCGCGGCCAGCCGTTGCGGCGGCGTGGCGTCGCCTTCGTCGGCGATGTCGTCGGCGCTGCGGGCGAAGGCGTAGATTGCCTTGACGGCAGGGCGCAGACGCGCGGGAAGCAGTACCGAAGCGACAGGGAAGTTTTCGTAGTGGTCAACGGCCATGCCAGTGAAATATCCAATAAAAACGATGAAAACCCGATATATATCCAAACGGCGGGCCCGCGATTATAATTACTAACCGCAAAGTCAGTAAGTTGCTCGCATCACCATCCGCTTGTCTCAAGTCCGTAAAAAGCCGTCTACTCCTGCCGCAGCGGCGTCGCTCTAGGCGTCGCGCCGTCCGGTGCGCGTCGGCCTGTGTAATTTCTGCCCGAATAGTAAAGGAAAAACGTGATTGCTCCGACTTCCGTGCCCACTCCTGTGCGAGCGTTGACCCGACCGGCATCGGGCCGTCGTCGATTGCAGCAAGCCGTCGCGCTCTGTCTGGCTGTCTCCGCGCTGGCCGCGTGTTCAAAAAAGGTGGAAAAGGTCGAGGAAATCCGCCCCGTCAGGGCCATCGTCATCGCCGCCGGTAATGCCGATGTCGTGGCCGAGTTCCCGGGCGAAGTACGGGCGCGGGTGGAGTCTCGGCTCGGATTCCGGGTGGGCGGCAAGATCGTGGCGCGCAAGGTCGATGTAGGCAGCATCGTGCGACGCGGCCAGGTGCTGATGCAGCTCGATCCGCAAGATCTGCAACTGGCGCAACGCCAGGCCGATGCGGCGATGAAGTCGGCGCTGAGCAATCGCGATCTGGCCTCCGCTGAACTCAAGCGTTATCAGGAACTGCGCGACAAGAACTTCGTGAGTCAGGCAACCCTCGATTCCAAGCAGACTGCCTATCAGTCGGCATTGTCGGGCTACGACCAGGCCGTGGCGTCGCTGCGCAATCAATCGAATCAGACCGGCTATGCCGTATTGACGGCGGACGTTGACGGCGTGGTCACGGCGGTCGATGCCGAGGCCGGCCAGGTGGTTGCCGCCGGCACGCCCGTGGTCAGCGTGGCGCAGGCCGGCGACAAGGACGTGGTCATCGGTGTACCGGAAGACAAGGTCGATGTCTTGCGTCGCAGCGCCGATGTGCGCGTGCGCCTGTGGGCCAATCCCAAGGACACGATCGTCGGCAAGATCCGCGAAGTCTCGCCGATCGCCGACGCCGCCACACGGACCTATACTTTCAAGGTGGCCTTGCCCGATTCCGCGAAAGAGGTGCGCTTGGGCATGACGGCTTACGTCGCGTTCGCCGGCAAGACGTCCGGCGACATGATCCGCCTGCCGTTGACGGCCTTGTATCCGGTCAACGGCAAGACTTCGGTATGGCTGGTGGAAAACGGCGCTGTGAAGGTGGTCCCGATACAACTCGGCGGGCAGAGCGGCAATGACGTGCTCATCGCCAGTGGCCTGGCGCCTGGACAGACTGTGGTGACGGCGGGCGTCAACCTGCTCAAGCCGGGGCAGAAGGTGAGGATCTTCGGCGCTGAGCCGCTTACCGGTGATACGCCTGATGCCAAGACACAGCAAGGAAGAAATCCATGAGCGACGCCGAAAAGGATGCGCCGCCTGCTGGCAAGGCTGGCATCGACGCGGCTGCCCAACCGCGCGGCTTCAACCTGTCGCGCTGGGCGCTGGAACATGTCCCGCTGATCCGCTATCTGATCGTGGTGCTGATCATCGGCGGCGTCATCGGTTACGGCAAGCTTGGGCAGGACGAAGATCCGCCGTTCACGTTCCGCGCCATGGTGGTCACCGCAAAGTGGCCCGGGGCGAGCGCCTTGCAGATGGCCAACCAGGTCACCGACAAGCTGGAAAAAAAGCTGCAGGAGACGCCCTACATCGACGTCATCCGCAGCTATTCCAAGCCGGGCGAAACGCTGATTCTGCTGCAATTGCGCGAATCGACGCCGCCCAAGGAAGTGCCGCCGACCTGGTACCAGGTGCGCAAGAAAATCAGCGACATCAAGCTGACCTTGCCGTCAACGGTGCAAGGGCCGTTCTTCAACGATGAATTCGGCGACACCTACGGCTCGATCTTCGCGCTTTCCGCCGACGGCTTCACCTATGCCGAGGTCAAGGACTACGCCGACTTCGTACGCCAGCAATTGCTGCGCGTGTCGTCGGTCGCGAAAGTGGAATTATTCGGTGTGCAGGACGAAAAAATTTACATCGAATTTTCGCAGAAGAAATTTTCGCAACTGGGCGTTCCTTTCGACACCATCGTCAACCAATTGGCTGCGCAGAATGCACTGGAGTCCACCGGCGTACTGGTGACGCCGGGCGACAATCTGCAGGTGCGCGTGAGCGGCGCCTTCCGCTCGCCCAAAGAGCTCGAGGAGATGCAACTGCGCGCCAACGGCACCACGTTCCGGCTCGGCGATTTCGCCGTGGTCAAGCGTGAATATGTCGATCCGCCGGTGACCAAGATGCGCTTCAACGGCAAAGAGGCGATCGGTCTCGGCGTGTCGATGGAGAAGGGAGGCGACATCATTGCGCTCGGCCGCAACCTCGACAAGATGTCCGCCGAATTGCGCACCAAGCTGCCGGTCGGCATCGAGCTGGAGCGCGTATCCGACCAGCCGAAGATCGTCGCCGATTCGGTTGGTGAATTCATCCATACGCTGGTCGAAGCGGTGCTGATCGTGCTTGCGGTGAGCTTCATTGCGCTCGGCCTGCACACCAAGCCGCTGCGCATCGACGTACGGCCGGGGCTGGTGGTGGCGCTGACGATTCCGCTGGTGCTGGCGGTGACCTTCCTGTTCATGCGCATCTTCGACATCGATCTGCACAAGATCTCGCTCGGCGCGCTGATCATCGCGCTCGGGCTGCTGGTGGACGACGCCATCATTGCGGTGGAAATGATGGTGCGCAAGATGGAAGAGGGCCTCTCGCGCTTCGATGCGGCCACCTTCGCCTACACTTCGACCGCGATCCCGATGCTGACCGGCACGCTGATCACGGCGGCGGGTTTCCTGCCGATCGGCCTGGCCAAATCGGCGGCGGGCGAGTACACGTTTTCGATGTTTTCCGTCAATGCGCTCGCCTTGCTGATTTCGTGGCTGG
The DNA here is from genome assembly GCF_044767325.1 of Herbaspirillum sp. NPDC101397. Lineage (NCBI taxonomy): Bacteria > Pseudomonadati > Pseudomonadota > Betaproteobacteria > Burkholderiales > Oxalobacteraceae > Herbaspirillum > Herbaspirillum sp. NPDC101397. Next base: position 733,630 of record NZ_JBIWNS010000001.1, on the reverse strand, counting down.
TGGCGGTGGTGTTCACGCCCTACATCGGTGTGCTGCTGCTCAAGGTCAAGCCGGCGGCCAATGCCGACGGCCATCATGAATTATTCGACACGCCGTTCTATTCGCGCTTCCGCAAGCTGGTGACCTGGTGCGTGGAATGGCGCAAGACCACCATCCTGCTGACCTTGGCGGCGTTCATGCTGGGCCTGCTCGGATTCCGCTTCATCGAACAGCAATTTTTCCCGGATTCCAGCCGGCCCGAACTGATGATCGAACTATGGCTGCCGGAAGGCTCCGCCTTCAAGGCAACCGAGGCGCAGGCGAAGAAGTTCGAAGCCTTCATCCGTAAGCAGGACGGTGTGGAAAGCGTGACCAGCTACGTCGGCACCGGCAGCCCGCGCTTCTATCTGCCGCTGGACCAGATTTTCCCGCAGACCAACGTGTCGCAGATCGTGGTGTTGCCGAAAGACCTGAAGACGCGCGAGTCCCTGCGCCTGAAAATCGTCGACGCCTTCAAGAACGATTTCCCCGGGGTGCGCGGCCGCGTCAAGCTGCTGCCGAGCGGACCTCCCGTGCCGTACGCTGTGCAGTTCCGCGTGACCGGCACTGAAGTAGACAAGGTGCGCACCATTGCCGACCAGGTCAAGGCGGTGATGAACCGCAATCCCAACGTGATCGGCCTCAACGACAACTGGAACGAATCGGTCAAGTCCTTGCGCATCGATCTCGATCAGGACAAATTGCGCGTGCTCGGCATAGGTTCGCAAACCGTCATGCGCACCGTCAACACCTTGCTGACCGGTACCGCCGTCGGCCAGTATCGCGAGAACGACAAGCTCATCGACATCCTGGTGCGCCAGCCGCTGGAAGAACGCGCCACCATCGACGCGCTCAATCAGGCCAACATCCCGACAGCGAGCGGCAAGAGCGTGCCGCTGGCGCAGGTCGCGCGCGTGAGTCTGGCATGGGAGCCGGGCGTGGTCTGGCGTGAAGACCGCGAATGGGCCATCACGGTGCAATCCGACGTCGCCGACGGCATCCAGGGGCCGACCGTGTCGAGCCAGATCAGTCCGCAACTCGACGCCATCCGCGCCCAGCTGCCGGCAGGTTACGCGATCGAACTGGCCGGCGCCGCAGCCGACAGCAGCAAGGCGCAGGATTCGATCGCCGCCAACGTTCCGCTGGTGATCTTCATCATCTTCACCTTGCTGATGCTGCAGCTGCATAGCTTCTCGCGCGCCATGCTGGTGTTCCTGACCGGCCCGCTGGGTGTGGCGGGCGCAGCGGTAGCCTTGCTGGTGCTGCATCGTCCGTTCGGCTTCGTGGCGCAACTCGGCGTGATCGCCTTGTTCGGCATGATCATCCGCAACTCGGTGATCCTGATCGACCAGATCGAGCACGACATCGCCGCCGGCGCCGCCCCATGGGACGCCATCGTCGAATCTGCGGTGCGGCGCTTCCGTCCCATCATCCTGACCGCGGCGGCGGCGGTGCTGGCGATGATCCCGCTGTCGCGCTCGGTCTTCTGGGGCCCGATGGCGGTAGCCATCATGGGCGGCCTGGTGGTGGCGACGGCGTTGACGCTGCTGTTCCTGCCGGCGGCGTACGCGGCGCTGTTCAGGGTCAAAAAGCCCTAGGAAATTTGCAGGGGGGACGGATAAAAAACGCAGACAGCCCGCCAAGCTTGCAGTAGAATAGCGGGCTGCATTAAAACTGCTACCTCATTGACAGGACCTGGTTCTCCGGCGTACACGCTGAAAAATCCAGCGCAAGCCGGTCAATGATTGCACCTTTCAGCGAGGGTGGCGAAATTGGTAGACGCACCAGGTTTAGGTCCTGACGCCAGCAATGGTGTAGGGGTTCGAGTCCCCTCCCTCGCACCAGTCATTCCCTTTGTTTTTCCGTTCGCCCGGCTCCGCAGCGCTGACTTGTTCGCGCAATGCGCCGGGCGATTTTCATTGGCAACGTGATGTTTATCCAACCGGGAGCAGGCATGCGCTATCAGCATTACAAGGGCGGCATTTACGAATTCCTGTACGAGGCGACTCTGGAGTCGGACCTGACGCCGATGGTGGTGTACCGTGCCGTCAACGGCACCGTCTGGATTCGCCCGCGCGAGGTGTTTCATGAAATGATCGAAGTCGACGGCAAGCGCGTGCCGCGTTTTGCGGCAGTGACAGACGCTGGTTAGGCCTCGGCCAAGCTTGCTGCGCAATTCAGGAAAATTCAGTCATTCTTCTATCGGGCAGGCCGCGCGATATCTGCTAATGTCGCAGCCTCGTCTTCACCTCCATAGCAAAGGAAAAATCATGCGCAAGCTTTCATGTCTGGCAGCGATCACGCTGTCCTTGTCGGCCGTCGTCATGCCTGCCGCGGCGCAGGAACTCGGCGACGTCAGCACGGCATTCCGCTGGCTCGGCAAGAACGATCGCATCGCGGTGGAAGCGTATGACGATCCGAAGGTGGTCGGCGTGACCTGCTACGTGTCGCGCGCACGCACCGGCGGCGTCAAGGGCACCGTCGGCCTGGCCGAGGACAAGGCCGAGGCCTCGATCGCCTGCCGCCAGGTGGCGGCGTCGATTTCCTTCAAGGGAACCGTACCGGTGCAGGAAGATGTATTTTCGGAGCGCATGTCGATCCTGTTCAAGCGCCTGCACATCGTGCGGCTGGTCGATGTGAAGCGCAACACCTTGGTATATTTGACGTATTCCGACAAGCTGATCGACGGTAGTCCGATGAATGCCATCACTGCCGTCCCCGTATCGACGTCCACTCCCATTCCAGTGAAATAAATCATGAAAACCATCCGGGCTCTCGCAGCCGAATTGCAGGCAGGGCAAACCACCAGCGTCAAACTGGTCGAACAGGCGCTGGAGCGCATCGTCGCTTATCGCGGGCAGGGCGGTGCCGCCTATGTCAGCGTCGACGCCGACCAGGCCCTGGCCGCTGCGCGCGCCAGCGATGCCACACGTGCCGCCGGCAATGTCCCGTCGCTGCTGGCAGGCTTGCCGGTGTCGATCAAGGATCTGTTCGACGTCCAGGGCCAGGTGACGGCTGCCGGTTCGAAGGCGCTGGCGGATGCGCCGGCGGCACAGGCCGATGCGCCCGCCGTGGCGCGTCTGCGGCATGCCGGCGCGGTCCTGCTGGGACGCACCAACATGAGCGAGTTCGCATTTTCCGGACTGGGCCTGAATCCGCATTACGGCACGCCGCGCAATCCGCTGGATAGTGCGCGCGTCAGCGGCGGTTCGACCTCGGGCGGCGCAGTCAGCGTGGCGGGCGACATGGCGGTGATGGCGCTGGGCACTGATACCGGCGGTTCGATCCGGATTCCTTCGGCGTTCTGCGGCCTGACAGGTTTCAAGCCGACTGCGCGACGCGTCAGCCTGGACGGTGCGGTGCCGTTGTCGACCACGCTGGATTCGGCCGGGCCGCTGACGCGCAGCGTCGATTGCTGTGTGATTGCGGACGCCATCCTGTCGGGCGAAACTCTGGTCACCGATGCCGTGCCGCTGGCCGGATTGCGTTTCGGTGTGACGGAAGATTTCGTCAACGATGGCATGGACGATACCGTGCGCGCTGCATTCGAAGCGGCGTTGTCGCGCCTGCAAAAGGCGGGCGCATTGATCCAGCGTTTTTCCTTCCCTGAATTGAAAGAACTGCCGTCGATCAATGCCGGCGGCGGCTTCAGCGCAGCGGAATCCTGGGCCTGGCATCGCAATTTGCTGGAACGCGCCGGCGACAAGTACGATCAGCGCGTGGCGGTGCGTATCCGCCGCGGCGCGCAGCAAAGCGCGGCCGATTACATCGATTTGCTGGCGGCGCGCCGGCGCATGATCGCCCAGGCCGAACGCCGTCTGGCGGTGTTCGACGCCTGGCTGATGCCGACTGTGCCGGTGGTGCCGCCGCTGTTGCAGCCTTTGCAAGACAGCGATGAAACCTTTTTCGCGACCAACGGGCTGGTATTGCGCAATCCCAGTGTGATCAATTTCCTTGACGGTTGCGCGCTGAATTTGCCTTGTCCGTCCGACAGTAAGTTGCCGGTTGGCATCAGCATTTGCGGCAACCGCGGCGCTGATGCCCGGGTGCTTGCCATCGGCCGTACGGTCGAGGCGCTTTTGCACGGCGGGCAAGGCTGAGCGGCGTCTTTGGCGGTTTTTATCAGCTCCGATTCGCCGTTTTGGCGCAAGGGCATCTTTTCCGTATAAAATAGCGGACTTTAGCGCGGCCGGGCAGGGCAAAAAGCGATGGTTTCCACGCTTGTTCTTTCCGGGCCGCACCACGGAATTTATTAATTTTTGGACGATTCACATGGCAACTGCAGTCGAAACTCTGAGCAAACTTGAGCGCCGTATCACCCTGACATTCCCCCTGGCCGACGTGCAGGCTGAAGTTGAAAAACGCCTGAAAGTGCGCGCGCGCACAGCCAAGGCGCCAGGCTTCCGTCCAGGCAAAGTGCCGATGAAGATGGTTGCCGCCCAGTTCGGCTACCAGGTCGAAACCGAAGTGCTGAACGACAAGGTCGGTCGCGCATTCAACGACATCGCCGTCGAAAACAACCTGCGCGTTGCCGGTTACCCGAAGATCGAGCCAAAGACCAGCGAAGGCGTTGCTGAAGGTTCGTTGGCGTTCGACGCCACATTTGAAATCTATCCTGAAGTCGTCCTCGGCGATCTGGCCTCGGCTGAAGTCGAGAAGACCACATCGGCTGTTTCCGACACTGAAATCGACAAGACCCTGGACATCCTGCGCAAGCAACGCGTGCACTACCACGTCAAGGGCGAGCAAGGCGCGCACGGCGACGGCGGCGAGCCTGTTGCACAAAATGGCGACCGCGCCACTGTCGACTTCGTCGGCAAGATCGACGGCGTTGAATTCCAGGGTGGCAAGGCTGACGCTTTCCCGTTCGTGTTGGGCGAAGGCCGCATGCTGCCGGAATTCGAAACAGCGACACTGGGCCTGAAGGTCGGCGAGTCGAAGACTTTCCCACTGGCTTTCCCTGCCGATTACCACGGCAAGGACGTGGCCGGCAAAACTGCAGAATTCACCATTACGCTGAAGCAACTGGAATGGGCGCATCTGCCGGAAGTCGACGCAGAATTCGCCAAGTCGCTGGGCATCGAAGACGGCGACCTGACCAAGATGCGCGAAGACATCAAGCGCAACCTGGAACGTGAAGTCGCCGCCCGCACCAAGGCCAAGACCAAGGACAGCGTCATGGACGCCCTGATCAAGGTCAGCGAGCTGGAAGTGCCGAAGGCATTGGTCGAGCAAGACATCGAACGCCTGATCGAAATGGCGCATCAGGACATGCAGCAACGCGGCATGGATCCAAAGGGCATGCAACTGCCGCGCGAATTGTTCACTGCACAAGCGGAACGTCGTGTTCGTCTGGGCCTGATCCTGGCTGAAGTCGTCAAGACCAACAAGCTGGAAGCCACCGAAGAACAAGTCAAGGCGCAAGTCGAAGATTTCGCACAAAGCTACGAAGACCCGCAACAAGTCCTGAAGTACTACTTCAGCGACCGTCGCCGTCTGGCTGAAGTCGAAGCCCTTGTTTTGGAAGAAAACGTCGTCAACTACGTGCTGGGTAAATCCAAAGTTTCCGAGAAACCGGTCGCGTTTGACGCCTTGATGGGCAACCAGCCGCAAGCGTAATCCGACCTTCCCGGGTAACATCTGAGAAGACTACGACGCATAAGGAATGCACATGACAGGTTTGATTAGGCAGTCTGCACTGGATACAGAAATGCTCGGCATGGTGCCGATGGTGATCGAGCAAAGCGGTCGCGGTGAGCGTGCGTACGATATTTATTCGCGTTTGCTGAAAGAGCGCATCATTTTCCTGGTTGGTCCGGTCAATGATGCGACCGCCAATCTGGTGGTGGCGCAGCTGCTGTTCCTGGAGAGCGAAAATCCTGACAAGGATATCTCGCTGTACATCAACTCCCCGGGCGGTTCGGTCTCGGCCGGCATGGCGATTTTCGACACGATGCAATTCATCAAGCCGGACGTCTCCACGCTGTGCACGGGCCTGGCAGCCTCGATGGGCGCTTTCCTGCTCGCCGCCGGCGCCAAGGGCAAGCGTTTTTCGTTGCCGAACTCGCGCATCATGATTCACCAGCCTCTGGGCGGTGCGCAAGGCCAGGCGTCGGACATCGAAATCCAGGCACGCGAAATCCTGTACCTGCGTGAACGTCTGAACGCCATCCTCGCTGAAAAGACCGGTCGCACCATTGATCAGATCAGCAAGGACACCGATCGTGACAACTTCATGTCGGCGGAAGCCGCTGCGGAGTATGGCCTGATCGACCAGGTGCTGGAAAAGCGCGCGTAGTTCGGATTTGTCGCATGTGTGTCGCCGATTCGGCGTCGCATTGCTGCATTTCAAGAAAACAAGAAAATGCCCGGACTACGGTCCGGGCATTTTTCTTTTGCAGCGCATCATCGTACAACTCTGTCAACGCGCGCTGTCAATGCGGCGATTAGGGACGGATTTCCGTCTCATTGCTTTTTTTGTCTGCGATCCCATATGGAGTACTCTGGAAGCTCGTTTTTACCGGCTTCCAAATATGGCGATTCCGTGACGAATCATGAAATCGCAGGTATGATCAAGCCGAACTCTATTCACATTTGCCCTATATGTCCGAGAAAAAATCTTCCAGTGGCGAAAAGCTGCTTTATTGCTCGTTTTGCGGCAAAAGCCAGCATGAAGTCAAAAAACTGATCGCAGGTCCGTCGGTCTTCATTTGCGACGAGTGCATCGATCTTTGCAATGACATCATTCGCGACGAAGCTTCCAGCGTTGAGTCTGTCGCCGGTGCAAAATCCGACCTGCCGACGCCGCAGGAAATTTCCGAATTGCTCGACCAGTACGTGATCGGTCAGCAGACTGCCAAGCGCATTCTGTCGGTTGCTGTCTACAACCACTACAAGCGCCTGAAGCATCTCGGCAAGAAGGATGACGTCGAACTCGCCAAGAGCAACATCCTGCTGGTTGGTCCGACCGGTTCCGGCAAGACCTTGCTGGCGCAGACGCTGGCGCGCATGCTCAACGTGCCGTTCGTGATCGCCGATGCGACCACGCTGACCGAAGCCGGCTATGTCGGTGAAGACGTTGAGAACATCATTCAGAAGCTGCTGCAGAACTGCAACTACGAAGTCGAGAAGGCCCAGAGGGGCATCGTCTACATCGATGAAATCGACAAGATCTCGCGCAAGTCCGACAATCCGTCAATTACCCGCGACGTGTCCGGCGAAGGTGTGCAGCAGGCGCTGCTGAAGCTGATCGAAGGCACCATGGCGTCGGTGCCTCCGCAAGGCGGCCGCAAGCATCCGAACCAGGATTTTGTGCAGATCGACACGACCAACATCATGTTCATCTGCGGCGGCGCTTTCGACGGCCTGACCAAGATTATTTCCGAGCGTTCGGAGAAGAGCGGCATCGGTTTCGGCGCCAACGTCAAGAGTCAGACCCAAAAGACCGCCAGCGAAGTGTTGCTGCACGCGGAGCCGGACGATCTGGTCAAGTTCGGCCTGATCCCTGAACTGGTCGGCCGTTTGCCAGTGATCGCCGCGCTCAACGAATTGAACGAAGACGCACTGATTCAGATTTTGCTGGAGCCGAAGAATGCGCTGATCAAGCAGTATTCCAAGCTGCTGCAAATGGAAGGCGCGGAACTCGAGATTCGCCCGGCCGCGTTGCAGGCGATCGCCAAGAAAGCATTGGCCCGCAAGACCGGCGCGCGTGGCCTGCGCTCCATCCTTGAACACGCTCTGCTGGATGTGATGTACGAACTGCCAAGCCAGCAAAACGTCGCCAAGGTGGTGATTGACGAAAACACCATCACCAACGGCGCCAAGCCTTTGCTGATCTACCACGAGCAGCCCAAGGTTTCGGGCGCTTGATCCTCCTGTGAAACGGGCTCCGGCGACAAAAATCGCCGGCCCGATTCGCCTGGACTAAAAGCGGTACAATAAACCGCAGACATCACTCAGGCTTCCATCGTAAAGCCACCCGAGGGCGACTTCGTGTGTGGCTTTTTTTGTTTCAGATTTCATTGTTTGTTTGGCATTTTCTGTTTTTAGCAACCGCAGCACTTACCTGGTTTTACCCGAAAGTTGTCGTGTTTTTATTTCAATCTGGGCTTGTGTTTTAACAGCTCGCGCCAACATCACTAACAGTAACTTTTGATAAGGCTCGCCATGACGACTTCTACTCTCACAGAACAAACGCAATTGCCTCTGTTGCCGTTGCGGGATGTTGTTGTCTTCCCGCATATGGTGATCCCATTATTCGTCGGACGCCCCAAGTCGATCAAGGCCCTGGAAGCCGCGATGGAGCAGGGCAAGAGCATCATGCTTGCCGCTCAGAAAGCCGCCGCCAAGGATGAGCCGTCGGCTGATGACATTTACGAAATCGGCTGCGTCGCCAACATTTTGCAAATGCTGAAGTTGCCCGACGGCACCGTCAAGGTCCTGGTCGAAGGCGCACAGCGCGCGCGCATCCATCACATCAGCGAGCTGGACACGCATTTCGTCGCCGATCTGACGCCGGTCGAATCCGAACTGGGCGACGAGGCTGAAGTCGAAGCCATGCGCCGCACCATCGTTCAGCAGTTCGACCAGTACGTCAAACTTAACAAGAAGATCCCGCCCGAGATCCTGAGCTCGCTGGCCGGCATCGATGACGCCGGCCGTCTGGCCGACACCATCGCTGCGCATCTGCCGCTCAAGCTCGAGCAAAAACAGGTGATCCTGGAAATCTTCAATGTCGCCAAGCGCCATGAGCATCTGCTCGGCCAGCTGGAAGGCGAACTGGACATCCTGCAGGTTGAAAAGCGCATCCGCGGCCGCGTCAAGCGCCAGATGGAAAAGTCGCAGCGCGAGTACTACCTGAACGAACAGGTCAAGGCCATCCAGAAGGAACTGGGCGAAGGCGAAGACGGCGCCGATCTGGAAGAGCTGGAGAAGAAGATTCTCTCCGCCAAGATGCCGAAGGAAGCGCTGGAAAAGGCGCAATCCGAACTCCGCAAGCTCAAGCTGATGTCGCCGATGTCGGCCGAAGCCACGGTCGTGCGCAACTACATCGACACGCTGGTCGGTTTGCCATGGAAGAAGAAGTCCAAGGTCAACAACGACTTGCCGAATGCAGAGAAAGTCCTTGAAGGCGACCATTACGGCCTCGACAAGGTCAAGGAACGCATCCTGGAATACCTCGCCGTGCAACAGCGCGTCGACAAGCTGAAAGCGCCGATCCTGTGCTTCGTCGGTCCTCCGGGCGTGGGTAAGACCTCGCTGGGTCAATCGATCGCCCGTGCGACCAACCGCAAGTTCGTGCGCATGGCGCTCGGCGGTGTACGCGACGAAGCCGAGATCCGCGGCCATCGCCGTACGTACATCGGCTCCATGCCAGGCAAGATTCTGCAAAGCCTGTCCAAGGTCGGCGTGCGCAATCCATTATTCCTGCTCGACGAAATCGACAAGCTGGGCATGGATTTCCGCGGCGATCCATCGTCGGCGCTGTTGGAAGTGCTGGATCCGGAACAGAACCACACCTTCTCCGATCACTACATCGAAGTCGATTTCGACTTGTCGGATGTAATGTTCGTGGCGACGTCGAACTCCTTCAACATCCCGCCGGCGCTGCTGGACCGGATGGAAGTGATTCGCCTGTCGGGTTACACCGAAGATGAAAAGACCAGCATCGCACAACGTTACCTCCTGCCGAAACAGATCAAGAACAATGGTCTGAAAGAGGGCGAGATCAGTGTGGCAGAGTCGGCGCTGCGCGACATCATCCGCTACTACACCCGTGAAGCCGGCGTACGTTCGCTGGAACGCGAAGTGTCGAAGATCTGCCGCAAGGTCGTGAAGATGCTGCTGCTGAAGAAGCAGGAAAAGAAGGTCACCGTGACTTCGCGCAACCTGGACAAATTCCTCGGCGTGCGTCGTTTCGACTTCGGTATCGCCGAGAAGGAAAATCAAGTTGGTCAAGTCGTCGGCTTGGCATGGACCGAAGTGGGCGGCGATCTGCTGACCATCGAAGCCGTGACGATGCCGGGCAAGGGCGGCGTGATCCGCACCGGCACCTTGGGCGACGTGATGAAGGAATCGATTGAAGCGGCGCGCACCGTCGTCCGCAGTCGCGCCAGCAAGCTCGGCATCAAGAGCGAAGTGTTCGAGAAGCGTGACATCCATATTCACGTTCCCGAAGGCGCGACGCCGAAAGACGGTCCATCGGCAGGTATTGCGATGACCACGGCGATGGTGTCGGTGTTCACCGGTATCCCGGTTCGCGCCGATGTGGCGATGACTGGCGAGATCACCTTGCGCGGCGAAGTATTGCCGATCGGCGGTCTGAAGGAAAAACTGCTGGCGGCGCATCGCGGCGGCATCAAGACGGTCCTGATCCCTGAGCAAAACGTCAAGGATCTGACTGAGATTCCCGATAACGTGAAGAACAAGTTGGAAATCGTGCCGGTGCGCTGGATCGACAAGGTCCTGGAAATCGCGCTGGAGAGCCAGCCGGTTCCGTTGACCGAAGAGGAAGCCGCAGTGGTTGCAGTCGCACCGAAGGAATCGAACGATCCCAACGTCGTGAAGCACTGAGGTAATTCGTGCGGCGGCCTCACGGTCGCCAGTGATGAAAAGGCGCTCTCCGGAGCGCCTTTTTTTATGCATCGCCACATCAACACAGACAGTCGTTAATAAAAAGATAAACGTTTTACATCATTTCGAAAGCGGCGTTTCAGGAACCGGATGAAACCCCGGTAAACCGCTTGACACAAGGATTTGCGGCTTGTTTAATACCTTCTGCAGATTTTTCTGCTGGGTCCGTGATGCTTGTTTGGCTTCACCGAATCGAAGTCGCAGGCGTCACGAAATGAAGCTTTGTTCAATCTTTAGTCTGGAGGGGCGTAAGTGAATAAAACCGAATTGATCGATCATATTGCGAAGCAGGCCGACATCTCGAAAGCGGCATCGGCGCGTGCGCTGGAAGCCGTGATCGGCGCAGTGAAAACCACGTTGAAGAAAAACGGTTCCGTGACTCTTGTTGGTTTCGGCACCTTCTCTGTCGGCAAGCGCGCCGCACGCACGGGCCGCAACCCGCGCACCGGGGCCGCAATCAAGATCAAGGCTGCCAAAGTGCCAAAATTTAAACCTGGCAAAGGTTTGAAAGATGCGCTAAACTAGCGGTCTTTCGTCGTTGACAGACGATAAAAGACTGTTTGGGGTTAAGGTGCGGGTGCTTAGCTCAGTTGGTAGAGCAGCGCCCTTACAAGGCGCGGGTCGGGAGTTCGAGCCTCTCAGCACCCACCAAATCTCAAGTGGTCAGCAACGATTTAGGAGTGGTAGTTCAGTTGGTTAGAATACCGGCCTGTCACGCCGGGGGTCGCGGGTTCGAGTCCCGTCCACTCCGCCAGACAACAAACGCCCGCGCAAGCGGGCGTTTTTGCGTTTACCCCATGATTCGCAGCGCGAATCCCGAATTAAAAGCGGAGTGGAGGGAGCCGCCTGCGCGGCTCCCGGCGGGGCGAGAAGGGAATCGCTTGCAAGCGATTCAGCGGCCTGCAGCATGTAGGAGAGTCCCGTCCACTCCGCCAGACAACAAACGCCCGCGCAAGCGGGCGTTTTTGCGTTCATGTCTTTTTTCATTTTCACTGAGCAAAAAGCTCAGCTTCAACAAAAACGCCTGCCGGGAAATCGGGCAGGCGTTTTTGTTTGTATTCCACGTCAAATCAATAAGTCAGCGTAACTGTCACTGTGTCCGTATAGACGCCGGCCAAAGGTGTCTGGGCGCTGGCGATACGGCCGTAGACCGTGAGATTCTGGATCAGACCGTTGCCGGTACCGGCTTGTGTATCCGTGCCGATGGTCGAGCCCCAGTTGTTGGTGCGGCCCGAATCGCGATACAGCGCGTAGTTCAATGTGCCGCCCAGGGTTCCGCTCAGTTTGCGCACGCTGGTGGTGGCGCCGGTGCCGGCGCCTGCATCCAGGCCGATGGTGTAAGACGTGCCGTTGGTGCAAACCACGGCGATGTTGCCGGTCTGGTCGATCTGGGTGCTGGTGTAGTTGCCGAAAGCGATGGTGGAGCCGACCACGGCGCAGGCGGACAGGACGGTAGCGGTGTTGATCAGCGAACCGGTAGCTGTCGAAGCGGCGAGGACTGGCGCGCTGGAAGCCATGACGGCAGCGGCGAGGGTGACAGCGATGATGCGATTTTTCTTGGTTGTGAACATGGTGGTTTCCCCTAAGTCGGCCCCGTATTCTTGCCCTTGCAAGAATTTCTGATTCGCCGGGTACAACTGCACTTTATATTTCCAACATACTCGAGAGTATCGGGAGTTTCCTGAATCGTGCTTTAAATACATCAGGAGATTCCTGATCCCAGATTCTGTTGACTGGATCGCCTTGAAGCCACGGCAAGCAGTTCTGCCAAGCTTAGTAAGTCAGCGTCACCGTCACCGTGTCCGTATAGACGCCGGCCAAAGGTGTCTGGGCGGAAGCAATACGACCGTAGACGGTCAGGTTTTGCAGCAAACCGTTGCCGGTGCCGGCTTGTGTATCCGTCCCGATGGTCGAGCCCCAGTTGCTGGTGCGGCCGGAATCGCGATACAGCGCGTAGTTCAGTGTGCCGCCCAGGGAGCCGCTCAGCTTGCGTACGCTGGTAGTGGCACCAGTGCCGGCGCCTGCATCCAGGCCGATAGTGTAGGACGTGCCGTTGGTGCACAAGACGGCAAGGTTGCCAGTCTGGTCCACTTGGGTGCTGGTGTAGTTGCCGAAAGCAATGGTGGAGCCGACCACGGTGCAGGATGCCAGCACAGTCGCAGTATTGATCAGTGAGCCGGTGGCAGTCGAAGCAGCCAGGACAGGTGCGCTGGAAGCCATGACGGCGGCGGCGAGAGTGGCGGCGATGATGCGATTCTTGTTCGATGCAAACATGGTGAGTTCTCCTGATTCCCGGGATGGCTTCCACGTCCCATTACGTGGATTGCGATGTCGTCGGGCACAGGTGAACTTTACGTTTTTGAGGGGGCTTTCAAAATCAGGGGAATCCTGATTCTCTTGTTTTTTATGTCAGGAAATTCCCCATAGGCGAGCGAGACCGTGGCTGCAACGCCTGCAGCCGGCCGCTCAAGTGTGTACCGCCGGGAGCGGTCAATATGTCAGCGTAATCGTCACGGTGTCGCTGTAGACACCGCTCTGCGGCGTTTGCCCGCTGGGGATGCGGCCGTAGACGGTCAGGTTTTGCACGATGCCGTTGCCGCTGCCCGATTGGGTGTCGGTGCCGGCGGTCGAGCCCCAGTTGCTGGTGCGGCCTGAATCGCGGTACAAACTGTAATTGAGCGAGCCGCCAAGTGATCCCGTCAGCTTGCGAACCGCAATGGTGGCTCCGCTGCCCGCGCCGGCATCCAGGCCGACGCTGTAGGAAATGCCGTTGGTGCACACCACGGCAATCGAGCCGGTCTGGTCGACTTGCGTGGAACTGTAATTGCCGAATGCAATGGCCGAGCCGACCACCGTACAGGAGGCCAGCACAGCGGCCGAGGAATTCACACCGCTGGTGTTGTTTGCCTGCGCCGCCATGGGCGAGCCGGCCGCGAGCATCACGATGGACGCGGCGGCGCAGAGCCTGCGGGCACGATCTTGTTGTGCGAAAAACATGGTTTTCTCCCTATCCCGTCCTCTGCGCTCTCCTCTGTGAAGAGCTCCCCTGCAGCGGCGGGCGCCAGTGAACATCTGTATCAATCGGCGCTACGGCATCTTCGATGCGTTCAGCGCAAGACGGCTTGCAATCGGCCTGGAGCAGCGACAAGTCGCCACAGGCCGGTTGCACGCCGGGAAATTTTTAGTAGGTCAGGGTAACGGTGACGGTGTCCGTATAGACGCCGGCCAAAGGTGTCTGGGCGGAAGCAATACGACCGTAGACGGTCAGGTTTTGCAGCAATCCGCTGCCGGTGCCGGCTTGTGTGTCGGTCCCGATGGTCGAGCCCCAGTTGCTGGTGCGGCCGGAATCGCGGTACAGCGCGTAGTTCAGGTTGCCGCCCAGGGAGCCAGTCATTTTACGCACGCTCGTAGTGGCACCGGTGCCGGCGCCTGCATCCAGGCCGATGGTGTAAGAGGTGCCGTTGGTGCACAGAACGGCGATGTTGCCGGTCTGGTCAACTTGTGTGCTGGTGTAGTTGCCGAAAGCGATGGTCGATCCGACCACGGTGCAGGAGGCCAGCACTGTCGCAGTCACGACCAGCGATCCGGTCGATGTGGCGGCGTAGACCGGTGCGCCGGAAGTCATGACGGCGACGGCGAGTGTGGCGGCGATGATGCGGTTTTTGTTGATGTTGAACATGGCGTTTTCTCCTGATCGGCGGTCTCACATCCTTGTCCCATTACAAGAATGTCGAATTCGCCGGGTACAGGTGAACTTTAAGTTTTTGTCACCGTTTTCAAAATCGGGAGTTTCCTGAAACATGCAGGAAATGCATCAGGAAAAACCCTAACAGTTACGTATTCGAGGTAAGTCCTAGTAAGTAATGAGGATCGTCAAGGTATCCTGATAGCTGCCTGCGTAGACGTTCTGCAGCGCCGGAATACGTCCATAGGCGGTATAGGTTTGGGTCACCGGCACCAGCACCGAGAGCAAATAGCCACCGACATTGAATGCCGAGCCGCCGCTGCCATCGCCCCATACCGTCGCGCGCGTTGCATCGGTGTAGATCTGATACGACAGCTGCGAACCGGTGATGATCATCTTGCGCGCAGCGATATTGCCGCTGGCGCCACCGTTGAGTTTGACGGTGTAGGCCACCAGCAGCGCGATCGTGGCCTGGCATGTCACGGACACGCTGCCGGTGATGTCGCTCGGCGATGAGGCCTTGGGGTCGTAGAGACCAAACGCCACCGGTGTGGCCGACGCGATGCAAGCCTGGGCTTGGGCATTGGCGATGCTGTTCAGACCGGCAACCAGCAGCACGGCGACGCGAAACAGGTTACGTAGATTTTTCATCAGTGACATTCCAGTGTGTTACTGCTCATGCCGCCCTCGATATTGCGATCCGGGAGCAGTGACGCCTGGCATTTTTCGCCCGACGGCAGCACGATATCCAGCGTATTGACCGGCAACAACTCGGACAGGTAGGCCGCGCCTTCGTAGCCGACCGGCGCCTTCTGGCCGTTCTCGCGGATGGTTACGGTGGAGCCGACCGGCACGTATTCGCCGTTGGCGGTTTTCAGGATCAGGTTGACGTCAGAGGTGCGTTTGGTCTTGAAGCTGATCACCGCGCCGGAGCGGTCGCGCGGCTTGACGTATTGCTCGTTGTGATCCATCTGCAGCGTCATCGGCAGGTCGAGCACTTCGACCGAGACCTTGTTGACGTCGTAGGCGCGCAAATCGGTGATCAATAGTTGGCCGTTGCTGTCGGTCTGGCCGGCATAGCGGTTTTCGGTATAAATGCCGACGTCGCGGGCGCCTTCGGTATTGACCACGGCAAAACTGTCTTCCACCCAGTTGGAGAAGAACACCGAATTGTCCATCCACGCGATGGCGCCGCGCAGGCCTGCGCGCTGGCTGGTGATGTTGTTGCTCTGTGCGACCGTGAAGTTGGCGCGGCCGTTGCGTCCCTTGTAGTCAACCTCGCCGTAGCGCTGCTGGTAAGCGCCGTCTGTGGTCTGTACCTGCCAGCCGACGTCGCCCGGCGAAATGGTCGGCCGGCTGGCTTGGACGGAGACGGTGCGCTGGCCATTGTTGTTGCTGGCGCTGACGCCGCCTGCGCTGCTGTCTCCGAAAGGCATGATCAGGCCGATGGTCGCACCATAGCCGCCGTTGCGAAAGTCGCGAAAGCCGGTAACAAACATATTGGTGTTGCGTCCGACCGATTTGAAATACGACAGCGTCACGCTTTCGCTATCGGTGATGCCGATGCGGCCGTCGGCGGATAACAGCACAGGGCTCTTGGCGGACGTGTAGGCGACGCTCAGCGAACCATACGTGCCCAGGTTCAGCCCGATCGTACCGACCGTGGTGGAGCGGGTCGTCGGCGAGCCTGCCATCGCGCCGATATCGCGATAGTTCGATCCGGATTGTGTGCGCGTCAGCGACATGCTGACCAGGCTGGTGCTGCGCTCGAAGCCCAGCGCTAACTGCTGGCCGCTGCCGGCGTCCGAAGTGCTGGCCGAGAGCGCACCGGTCAGTACGCCCCAGTTATCTACATTGAACACCAGTCCGCCGCCAGCCAGCGTCATGCCCTTCATCGTTTCGCCGTGGCCTTCGATCGTCAGCGTCTTGCTGTAGCCGTGCCGAGCGGTGCCGGCGAGGGCGAACTCGCCATAGTTGTTGCTGCGCAGGCCGTAATTGCGTCGGACAAAACCGCTTTCCAGCGTATAGGACGACAGGTTTTCGGCGAGCAGCTTGTCGGTGGCGTAAAAGGAAATCGTGCGGAACGTCTGACGTCCTAATTCATCAGTCACCGCCACTGCGATCTGACCGGCGCCGGTGGCGATCGGCGCCTGGCGAATTTCAAACGGTCCGGGCGGCACCGGTTGCGACAATTGGCGCACACCGTTGACGAACAGGTCGACCGTCGACGGCACCACGGCTTCGCCGCCCAGGCTGGGCGTCGGATATCTGACCAAGTCCGGCCGCAGCGAAAAGTCTGTGCCGAACTGTGCACCGCCGAAGCGTACCGGGCGCGTCCAGAACAAGCCGCTGGTGATGAAATCGCCCACGCGGTAGCGCGTCAGCTCGCGTGGATTGGAATAGGTGTAGGTGGTTTCGAGCCGCGTGGAAGTGGCCGGCGTGCTGTCGAAATACGCCAGCCCGGTCGAGCTGAATACGCTGCTGCCGGCAAAGTAGCGGCCGTCGAAATAGCCTGCGATGCTGCGTACGCCCTGGCTGGTGGTAGCGAGCAAATCGTAATTGAGCAGGGCGCCGCGCGCGTTTTCCGTCAGCGGTACGTTGTCCGCTGTCTTGCCTGCCGTCGCGATATCGGTGGTGTTCAGAAAACTCATGGGCACGTCCATGTCGATTTTCAACGCCGACTGATCCAACTGGACCTTGCTGGCGATTCCGCTCACCGGCAGCAATTCGTCGTCCTTGCCGGGCGTCTTGATGCCGAGGCTGCGCAGCTCCGCCGCCGTCGCGAACAAACCGTCTTGCCGCTTCACGAACTGCGCCACCAAATCCGTCGGACGGCCGTTGATGGATACCTCCAGCAACAAATTTTCGACGGAACCTTCACTGGCGCCATGCGCATGGGCGCTGACGATCAACAGCAACAGGCCGATCCAGTTAGACGGTCTTCTCAAGGCGTCACGGTGATCTCGGTTTCAATCGGGCCGGTGTCGGAGTTCGCGGACATTTTCACCAGGGAGCCGGCAGCCAGCGGCGCATCGACATCGAACGGATATTGTCTGATCATGCCGGCCAGGGTGTAGGGGTTGGCGCCGGCGGGTGGAGTGATTTTCTTGCCGTTGGGAAGGGTCAGCACAAGATTGAGCAAGCGTCCGCGCCGGTTGCCGGTGTTGGCGACATTCAGGCGAGGCGCCTTTCCGGCGCTAAGCGTCCAGCCCATTTTCAGGTTGGGCGCAGTATTGGGCGCGATGAAGATCGGCATCGAAATGCGGAATTTGAAGTTGATCGCCGGACCGGCTGCAGCCGTGGGAATCTCGTCGACCAGCATGCGGTAAGCGACTTCATTGGCCTCGGCCGGACGTTTGGAGATGATGCGGATGGTCTGCGAGGCGCCCGGCGCGACGGTGAACACCGGCGGGCTGATGATCAGGCTCTGGGTAGGGTTGAGCACATCCTGGCTGTCCTTTTGCTCCCAGTCGTAGGCGCGGATCTGCAGCGAGACGTCATGATTGTCGTTATTGACAATCTTCACCACGCCCGCGGTGCGGGCTGACGATAATTCCAATACTACCGGGGATATTTCGAAGTTGGAGGCAATTGCCGCCGGGCTGCAAAGCGCTCCGGCTATGCATATGAGGAAAGACGAGCGAGCAAGGTAGCTAAAAATAATTTTCCCCCGTGACGACGAAAGAACGCTAATTCGACTACGAACAATGACTGCGGATGTGGGTGCTAAGTTGACTGCTAGTTAAGCAAGAATGTAATTTTGTTGTTGAGAATATCAGAAACGCACGAAAAATGGTGCGTATTAATTTCTCAGGCAGAACTTATTAGTACGAGAGTGTGATGCCAACAACATCGGTATAGCTACCGGTCTGGACATGTGGGCCACTGGGAATGTAGCCGTAGACGGGGAGGTTTTGCTGGGCGCCGTTGGCGGCCACGAGATTGATCGTGTAGCTGGTGTTGTTGGAGCAGTTAACGCCGACTGCAGGTGATTGCTTGACTGCGGAAGAGTTGCCGGTGCCGAAGGGCAGGGCTGCACTGTTGACGCTGCAAGTCGAGGTGACGATCGCGGAGACGGAAAGGTTGCCCGTGGACGTGGCCGCCTGAGCCAGGCTGCTTACGCACAGGACTACCATCCCCGTTACTACCCCGATTTTTTGCAGAGTTTTCATTTGAATAAAATGCTGTTTGGTAACGCCACTTGTTTGAGGCTATTATAAAATAACTTCTAAGGAATTCCCTGAGTTGACAGCTGGTTTTAGGTGGGTTCAGCAAATAAATGTGCGTAGTAGGTCACATTTAATGTCTGGATGAAAACTTTTGATGTTAATGAGGAAATTAACTTTCCCGTAAAAAATATAATAAAAGCAAATAGTTACGAATATTCTCTCAGTTGAAGTTGTTAGTAGATCCGAAGCCGAATGAACGAAAACGGATGGATGTGCATCGTTGGCGTCCGTGAATCCGTTTCGTCGATTTCGCCAGGCTGGAAAGCGCAAGAAAAAACGATCATGCAAGCCGATGCAGGAGAACGCTAATCGACGTAACCAAAAAGCTCTCTTTGAAGTGAATTCGAGCCGGTGTTGAAATACAGCCGGTCACTATCGACAAACCATCAGCCTTATCGGGGACCCGATATTACGATGCAGAGATCAAACAAGGCGGAACCGAAGAGCAGATCGGCGCTGGTCACCACCGGAGCGTTCTTCATTCTCGCCATGCTGCTGTCGATAGGGGTTACCGTCGTGGCCTATCGCAGTGTGCGTCTGTTCGAGGCGCGGGCGATCTGGGTCGAACACACGCACACCGTCTTGCAGCGGTTGGAAGAAACCCATTCCACCTTGCGCGACCTGGTCGCGAATGCGCGCGGGTATGCGCTGTCGAGCCGGCATGAATACCTGCTCGGCTTCGAATCGGATCGCAACTTGCTGCATCAATTGCTGGGCGGCTTGCGCGCGCTGCAGATCGATAACCAGGATCAACTGGATCGCCTGACGCACCTCAGCATCACCATTGCCCAGCGGATCGAGCTGGCGCGCACCCTGATCGAAGCGGACAAGGAAGTGCGCATCGACAACGCCTATGAGCATGGACGTGACCTGAGCGAAGACATCCGCAGGCAGTTCGTGGCCTTGAAGGAAGTCGAGCAGGCGCTGCTGACCGAGCGCTCCGCCGACACGCGGGAAAGCATTCGCTGGACCATCCTGGCCATCCTCGGCGGCAGCTTTGTCAGCATCGCCATCCTGATTGCGGTCTACCTGCGCCTCAAGCGGGAGACGCTGCGCCGCAGGGAGGCGCAAATCAAGGCACAGTTATATGCCGCCGAGATCGAGGACTTGTACAACCAGGCGCCATGCGGCTATCACTCCATTGATGAAAAAAGCGGCCTGATCGTGCAGATCAACGACACCGAATTGGCCTGGCTCGGGTATGCGCGCGAACAAGTGGTCGGCAAGATGACCCAGACCGATCTGATGACGCCTGCGAGCGCAGATCGCTATCGCCAGGAGTGGCGGCCGCGTCTCTTGCACGACAAGGCCGTGGGCGGCGTCGACGTCGATTGCCTGCGCGCCGACGGCACGCATTTTTCCACTCTGATGAGCATCAGCACCGTGCTGAACCCGGACGACGGCCGTGTGATGAGCCGCAACGTCATCTACGACGTCTCTGACCGCAAGCAGACCGAAAAGGAAATCGAAGAGCTCAACGCCAGCCTGAAGCGCCAGACCCAGCACCTGAGCAATATCAACAAGGAACTGGAGAGTTTCTCGTATTCGGTCTCGCATGACTTGCGCGCACCGTTGCGGGCCATTTCCGGCTACGCCTTGATGGTCGAGGAAGATTATGCCGATGCGCTCGATGCCAAAGGCCAGGAGCTGTTGCAGGTGATCCGCAGGAACGTCAGCAAGATGGACGCGCTCATCAACGACCTGCTGAAGCTATCCAAGTCGGCGACCGGCGAGCTGACGCTGGGAAATTTTTCCATGCAGGAGCAGGTTGAGCAAAGTATCGTTGGCCTGCGTCGCGAAAACGGGAATGTCGAATTCATCGTCGATCCGCTGGAGGACGTCGTCGCTAATCAGGGTTTGCTCAGCCAAGTCTGGGAGAACTTGCTGGGCAACGCCGTCAAGTTCAGCAAGAAGGCCGAGCATGCGGTGGTGCGCGTGTCGTCGACCTCGACGCCGGAAGAAGTCATCTATCAGGTGCAGGACAACGGCATCGGCTTCGACATGCGTTACGTGCACAAGCTGTTCGGCACCTTCCAGCGCCTGCATCGTCAGGAAGACTATGCCGGGACCGGCATCGGACTGGCGCTGGTGCAGCGCATCGTGGTCAGACACGGCGGGCGCGTATGGGCGGAAAGCCGATCAGGAGAGGGCGCCAGTTTTTATTTCACGTTGCCGCGACAGGCCCTGTAACGGCGCGACGACGAGGCAGGAAGACAACCACGACCGGCGCCAACGGGCGCCGGGCTCAACAACAATGAGGGCGGGAAGCGAGCATGAGCATATGAGTATTCCACTCCGGGTATTGTTTGTCGAAGACATGGAAGAGGATGTGATCCTCATGGTGCGCGAACTCAAGCGCGGAGGTTTCGAGCCGACCTGGCAACGTGTCGACACCGAGCCGGAAATGGAGGCCGCCCTGCGCGACAAGTGGGACATCGTCATTTCCGATTATTCGATGCCCATGTTCAGCGCCGTCGACGCGCTGGAACTGGTCAAGCGGCAGCACGACCAGATTCCTTTCATTATCGTCTCCGGCGCCATCGGCGAGCAGACCGCCGTCGAGGTGATGAAGGCGGGTGCACAGGACTACTTCCTCAAGAGCGCGATCGCCCGTTTGCCGATTGCCGTCGAGCGCGAATTGCGCGACGCCCTGGTACGCCGCAAGCAGCGTGCCGGCGCCGCCGCCTTGCGAGAAATGCAGGCGCGTTTTTATGCTTTCATGAGCGCCGCACCGATGCCGGCCTGGATCAAGGATGCCGACTTGCGCTATCTGTACGTCAATCCGGCGCAATCGACGTTTTTCGGCATGACCCCGAACGACATGATCGGCCTGAGCGACTTCGACATCATGTCCAGCGGCTCGGCGCAGAACGCCCAGAAAAATGATCGCAAGGTACTCGACGGCAATCAGGAGATGCATACGCAGGAAACCGTTTTCGACGCCGACCACAATCCCAAGATCATGGACATCGTGCGTTTTCCGATCGGCAGCGACGGCAAGATCCTGGCGGCCGGGCTGGCGATGGACGTGACCGAACGGGTCAATTCGCAAAAAGAACTCGAGGAGGCCATGCAGCGCCAGAAGATGCTGGCCAGCCGTGTGATCGAGGTGCAGGAGCGTGAGCGCCAGCATCTGGCGCGCGGCCTGCACGACGACGTCGGCCAGTCGCTCACGGCGCTCAAGATCAACCTTGAGACCATCAAGAAAACCGGCTCGCTGGAAGGTCCGTCGCTGCAGAACGGTATCGACATCGTCGCTGCGGTGCTGTCGCAGGTGCGCAGCTTGTCGCTGGACCTGCGGCCGCCGCAGCTGGACAACCTCGGCCTGATCGCGACCCTGCGTTCGTACGTGGAAAACAAGTCCACGCTGGCAAATGTAAAAGGCTGGTTCGAGAGTTCGCCCTTGTCGGGGGAGCTGCACCACGATATCGAGAACACCTGCTTTCGTATCGTGCAGGAAGCGGTCACCAATATCTTGCGCCACGCCCACGCCGAGAACATCTGGGTCAAGGTCAGCCAGCGCCAGGACCAGCTCAACGTCAGCATTCGCGACGACGGCAAGGGCTTCGACCTGGAAAAGGCGCGCAGCAATGCGATTTCCGGCACCAGCTTCGGTTTGCTGAACATGGAAGAACGCGCCGTGCTGGTGGGCGGCGAGATGGACATCACCTCTGCGCCCGGGGAGGGCGTGGAGATCGTTTTGCAATTACCTGTGACACCTGTCATGCGGAGGGGATAAGACATGTTGACAAGAATTGTGCTGGCCGACGATCACGCGCTGGTGCGCAGCGGCATCAAATCACTGCTCACTGCGATGCCCGGCATCGAGGTGGTGGGCGAGGCCGACGACGGCAATGCCGCCATCGAGCTGACCGAAAAACTCAAGCCCGATGTGGTCATCATGGATATCGCCATGAAAGGCATGAATGGCCTGGAAGCGGTGCGCCGCCTGCGTGCGGACCATCCGACCACCAAGTTCCTGATGCTGTCGATGTACGGCAGCGAGGAATACGTGATGCAGGCCCTGAACGCCGGCGCCAACGGCTATCTGTTCAAGGATTCTGCGGCCTACGAACTGGAGAAGGCGCTGATTGAAGTCATCCACGGCCGGCAATACCTGGATTCGCACATCTCCAAGGATGCGCTCGATCTGTACATGAAGAAAGTGGCCCAGGACGGCACGCCGGTGGAAGTATTGACGCCGCGCCAGCGCGAGATCCTGCAACTGATCGCCGAAGGCAACAACACCAAGGAGATCGCCTATCGCCTCAATGTCAGCGCCAAGACCATCGAAACCCACCGGGCCCAGCTCATGGAGCGCCTGGAGATCCGCGACGTGCCAGGATTGGTGCGCTATGCAATCCGCACAGGTCTGACGACGTCAGATAAGTGAAAAAAGGAAACAAAAGTCGATAAATAGCCCCATTTAAATGCCGGATCTAAGGGAAATCCTGATATCTTCCGTTGTCGATCATGCCATAATTAATTCACCCGACGTGATACCGCGAATGTCGATTCGCGGTAAAAGTCTGCGTCGTCCAAGCCTGCACTGGTCACAAGCCGGCGCAGAAACTGGTGGTGTCTGGGCAATAAAAAACGCAAGAAAGTGATCTGCACATGGAGCAAATGGATATCATGCTGGTGGACGATAGCCCGGAGGTTGCCGAGCTGACGCGTATTGCCTTGGACAGCAAGAAACTGGCCGACAAGATGACCTGGTTCGCCGACGCCGAAGAGGCTGCGGACTACATGTTTTCGGACAACGGTTTTGCCGCCCGCAAGGACCTGCATCCGCGTCTGATCCTGCTTGACCTGCACCTGCCGCTGATGAGCGGCCATGATTTTCTCAAGATCATCAAATCCAATGCCGCCACGGCGCATATTCCGGTGGTGATGTTTTCCTCCTCCGACGACCAGCGCGACATCGTGCAAAGCTACCAGCTGGGCGCCAACGGCTACCTGATGAAGTCGGCCGATCCGCGCGAATTCATCGGCACGGTGGTTGACGCCGGCATGTACTGGGTGAACCGCAACAAGGCGGTGCGCTGAGGCTGAGCTTGTTTGCATCGATCGCGAAAAACAAAAAATGCAGGCTGCGGCCTGCATTTTTTATGGCTGAAATGAACCCGGACAATTCACGAATGAAATTGCCGCAGCCCGTCCAGGTCGAGAATGGTGATGCTGCCGTAATCCACCTTGAGGAGGCCGGCCTTTTCAAGCACCTGCAAAGCCTGGTTGGCGCGCTGCCGTGATGCGCCCGACAGGTTGCCGACTTCTTCCTGTGAAATCTGCAGCTCCAGGCCGATGCCGGGATTCAGGTAAGGATTGAACAGCGCCGCCAGGCAACGCGCCACGCGTGCATCGGGTTCCAGCATGCGGTCGTACTCGACCAGCGAGATGAATAGTCCGAGGCGCTCGTTGAGCTGCGTCACGAGGAAGCGGTTGAATGGAATGCTGTTGTCGAGCAGCCAGAGATAGGTCGCCTTCGGCATGTACAGCAACTCGCTATCGCGCAGCGCCACCACGTCGTACTTGCGCGGCTCGTCCTTGAGCAGCGAACCTTCGCCGAGCCAGCCGCCGTTGGCCATGCCGGCGAACGACACGGTCTTGCCTTCGGGCGACACGCTGCTCATCTTCAGCAGACCTTCATGCACGCCGATCCAATGCGACACCGGATCTCCCTTGTGGCAGACAAAACCGCCCGCCGGAATCTTGCGGCTGAATACTTCGGATTGCACGCGCGCCAGTTGGTCACTGGTCAGCGCGCGCGCCCAGATGCTTTTGCCCAGCATGTCTTGAATCGTTGTCTTCGATGTCTCTATTGTCATTATGATGCGTTGCAATATCAAAAGTTTGGCGATTGTTCGGCAATTGTCCGCGAGATGACAACCCTGCCTCCCGACTCACACTACTATCATCGCACAAAAGCAGCGCACAACCGCCTGACTTGCCGCAGCACAAGAGCAGTAAGTGCAACGTAAGCATGTCGGTTCAGACTGACTTGACACACTGAACCCAGAACGTCCGGCACAAGACCGTTATCCGGCAAGCGGACGTTTATAAATAAAGGTGGGACGATGGTGGAGACAACACAACGTCCAGGAGCGCAGACATTTCCTCAGCTGCTCCTGATGCATGCACAGGCGCGCCCGGATCGTCCGGCGTTCCGCGAAAAGGATCTCGGCATCTGGCAAACCACGACGTGGGCCCAGGTGGCGGATGAAGTGAGAGCGTTCGCCTGCGGCCTGGCCGCGCTTGGTTTCAAGCGCGGCATGAGTCTGGCGATCATCGGCAACAATTGCCCACGCCTGTATTGGGCGATGTCGGCCACGCAATGCCTGGGGGGCATGCCCGTGCCGCTGTATCAGGACGCGCCGGCGGCCGACATGTCCTATGTGCTCAACGACGCCGAGATTGATTTCGTCGTCGCTGAAGACCAGGAGCAGGTCGATAAGGTCTTTGACATCAAGCTGAATTTTTCGGATGGCACCGAACGTCCGACGCACATCATCTATGACGACGAACGCGGCATGCGCAATTACCGCCAGCCGGAGCTGTCGTCGTTCGCCGGCGTGCAGGAACTGGGTCGCGCCTACGACAAGGCCAATCCGACATTCTTCATGGATCAGGTCAATGCGCTGACCACCGACGACATCGCCATCATCCTCTACACCTCCGGCACCACCGGCAAGCCCAAGGGAGTGTGTCACACCCATGCGGCGATGATCGCGACGGCGCAGACGCTGGTCGATTTCGACCAGCTGAACGAGAATGACGACGTGCTGTGCTACCTGCCGCTGGCGTGGGTGGGCGACTTCCTGTATTCATTCGCACAGACTCACGTGGCCGGCTTTTGCCTGAATTGCCCGGAGTCGCCAAGCACCGTCATGAGCGACTTGCGCGAAATCGGACCGACCTATTATTTCGCACCGCCGCGCATCTATGAAAACATCCTCACGCAAGTGATGATCCGCATCGAGGACGCCGGCTGGGTCAAGCGCAAGCTGTTCCACGGGTTCATGAAAATCGCTCGCCGCGTCGGCATGCGCATCCTCGACAAGAAGCCGGATGTCTCGCTGGCCGACCGCCTGCTGTACGCGATCGGCAACCTGGTCATCTACGGCCCGCTCAAGAACGTGCTGGGCATGTCGCGCATCCGCGTGGCCTACACCGGCGGCGAGGCGATCGGCCCCGACCTGTTCGACTTCTACCGTTCGCTGGGCATCAACCTCAAGCAGCTGTATGGCATGACCGAAACCTGCGTGACCGTGTGCATGCAGCCGTCCGGCGATGTCAAGCTCGATACCGTGGGCCGGCCGATGCGCGGCGTCGAAGTACACATCGACGCCAGCGGCGAAGTGCTGGTGCGTTCGCCCGGCCTGATGAAGTCCTACTTCAAGCGTCCCGACGCCACCGCCGAAGCGATCGACGAAAACGGTTACTTCCACACCGGCGACGCAGGGTTCTTCGACAGCGACGGCCACCTCAAGATCATCGACCGCGCCAAGGATGTCGGCAAGATGGCCTGCGGCACGATGTTCGCGCCCAAGTACATCGAGAACAAGCTGAAGTTCTTCCCCTTCATCAAGGAAGCCGTGGTGTTCGGCAACCAACGCGAGCAATGCACGGCTTTCATCAACATCGACATGGACGCCGTCGGCAACTGGGCCGAGCGTCGCAATCTTGCGTACAGCGGTTATACCGACCTGGCCGCGCACGAGAGCGTGTATGCGTTGGTGGCCGACTGCGTGGAAAAAGTCAACGCCGACCTGGTGCAGGATCCCTTGCTGGCCGATTCGCAAGTGCATCGCTTCCTGGTGCTGCACAAGGAGCTGGACCCCGACGACGACGAGCTGACGCGCACACGCAAGGTGCGGCGTGGTTTCATCGCTGAGAAATACGCGGTGCTGATCGATGCACTGTATTCCGGCAAACAGTCGCAGTACATCGAAACGCAGGTGAAATTCGAAGACGGTCGCCAGGGCATGATCGCGGCCGATCTCAGGATTGCCGACGTCAAGACTTTCGCCAACCTCAACCAAGCGGCATAGGCCTGCATGACCACCATGAAAAGACATATCACGGAAGAAGTGCAGCCGATGGAGCAGGAACGACAGGCCAGCGCAGGAGAAATGGGCGGCGAGGGTGAGGGTGACGGCGTGCGCAAGATCGGCGAAGTCATCCTCGACTTGCAGAACATCTCGCTGTCCTTCGGCGGCGTCAAGGCGCTGACCGACATTTCATTCAATGTGCGCGAACATGAAATTCGCGCCATCATCGGCCCCAACGGCGCCGGCAAGAGCTCGATGATCAACGTCATCAATGGCGTCTACCATCCGCAGAAGGGCAATATCGTGTTCCGCGGCGAGCAGCGTCACAGCATGCATCCGAGCAAGGTGGCGCGCCAGGGCATCGCCCGTACCTTCCAGAACATCGCCTTGTTCAAGGGCATGACCGTGCTCGACAACATCATGACCGGGCGCAACACCAAGATGCATTCGAGTTTCCTCGCCAACGCAATCTGGTGGGGCAGCGCCCGCAACGAAGAAATCCTGCACCGGCACAAGGTCGAAGAAGTGATCGACTTCCTCGAAATCCAGCACATCCGCAAGACGCCGGTCGGGCGCCTGCCGTACGGCCTGCAGAAGCGTGTCGAGCTGGCGCGTGCGCTGGCGGCCGAGCCGGAGATGCTGCTGCTGGACGAACCGATGGCTGGCATGAACGTGGAAGAGAAGCAGGACATGTGCCGCTTCATCCTCGACGTCAATGAACAATTCGGCACCACCATCGTGCTCATCGAGCATGACATGGGCGTGGTGATGGACATTTCGGATCGCGTGGTGGTGCTCGATTACGGCAAGAAGATCGGCGACGGCACACCGGACGAAGTGATGGCCAATCCCGAAGTCATCAAAGCTTACCTCGGCACTTCGCATTGAAGTTGTCGAGGATTGGAACAAGCAAAAGAAGCAGAACAAGCGGAACAAGTGGAGAGTGCAGATGCAATTTTTCTTTGAAGTGACGCTGAGCGGATTGTTGTCCGGCCTCATGTATTCCCTGGTGGCGCTCGGCTTCGTGCTGATCTACAAGGCCTCCGGCGTCTTCAATTTTGCCCAGGGCGCGATGGTGTATTTCGCCGCGCTGGCGGTGGTCGGACTGATGGAAAAGGGCATGCCGATGTGGGCGGCCATCATCGGCGCCTTCGTGGTGATGATCCTGGTAGGGCTGGCGACCGAGCGCTTCGTGCTGCGCAAGCTGGTCAATCAGCCGCCGATCACCTTGTTCATGGCGACCATCGGGCTGGCGTTTTTCCTTGAAGGCCTGGGACCTTTGCTGTTCGGCAGCGAAGTGCGTCCGATCGAACTGGGCATCGTCGACGAACCGATCATGTCGGTGATGGATAGCATCGGCATCGGTATTTCCAAATTCGACCTGTTTGCCTCCGGCATGGTGATCGGACTGGTGGCGCTGCTGGCGCTGTTCTTCCAGAAGACCAAGGTCGGTCGCGCTTTGCGCGCCGTCGCCGACGATCACCAGGCGGCCTTGTCGCTGGGTATTCCGCTGCAACACATCTGGGCGGTGGTGTGGGGCGTGGCCGGATTCGTGGCGCTGGTGGCCGGCTTGCTGTGGGGTTCGCGTAACGGCGTGCAGTTCGCGCTGACGATGACGGCGCTGAAGGCGTTGCCGGTGCTGATCCTCGGTGGTTTTACGTCAATCCCGGGCGCAATCGTCGGCGGCCTGATCATCGGCGCATCGGAGAAGCTGGCCGAGATTTACATCCCGCCGGTCTTGCAGGATCTGTTCGGCGGCAACTTCGGCGGCATCGAGGGATGGTTCCCGTACGTGTTCGCGCTGCTGTTCCTGCTGGTGCGTCCGGAGGGGCTGTTCGGCGAACGACACATTGATCGGGTCTGAGCGGGCCTGATCCCGGCCAAGCAATGAAAAATAAAGGACGAAGCACATTGACGCTTCGCCGCATGGAGACACAGGAGAAACACTATGCTTTATCGTGAGGCAGGGCAGTTCAAGACGTCGTACATCGCTGATAGCCAGATATTCCCGATCCGCCAGGATCGCATCGGCATGGCGATCCTGCTGGCCATCGCCTTCGTCGGCATTCCGCTGATTGGCAGCGAATATTGGTTTTCGGCGATCCTGATTCCCTTCCTGGTGTTTGCACTGGCGGCATTGGGGCTCAATATCCTGACCGGCTATGCAGGCCAGTTGTCGCTGGGCTCGGCCGCTTTCATGGCGGTGGGCGCCTACGCGGCCTACAACTTCCAGCTGCGCATCGAAGGCATTCCCATCGTGCTGTCCTTCATCCTGGCCGGCGGTTGCGCGGCGCTGGTGGGCATCGTGTTTGGTTTGCCTTCGCTGCGCATCAAGGGCTTCTATCTGGCCGTGGCGACATTGGCGGCGCAGTTCTTCGTGGTGTGGGCGCTGACCAAATTTTCCTGGTTCTCCAACAACAGCTCCTCGGGTGTGATCAGCACGCAGAAGATCGACTTCTTCGGCATCGCCATCAACTCGCCGGTCAGGAAGTATCTGTTCGTGCTCGCCATTGTTTGCGTGATGGCGATGCTGGCCAAGAACCTGGTGCGCTCCTCTACCGGCCGCGCCTGGATGGCGGTGCGCGACATGGATGTGGCGGCGGAAGTGATCGGCATCCAGCTGATGCGCACCAAGCTTCTGGCGTTTGCGGTGAGTTCGTTCTTCTGTGGCGTGGCCGGTGCGCTGTATGCGTTCTGCTACCTCGGTTCGGTGGAGCCGGACGGCTTCTCGCTGGACCTGTCGTTCCGCATTCTGTTCATGATCATCATCGGTGGCGTCGGCAGCATCCTCGGCGCCTTCCTCGGTTCTGCCTTCATCCTGCTGCTGCCGATTTTCCTCGACAACGTGCTGCCGCCGCTGGCGTCGCTGTTGCACCTGCCGTTCACGAATGCGACGGTGTCGCATATCCAGCTCATGCTGTTCGGCGGGCTGATCATTTTCTTCCTGATTGTCGAGCCGCACGGACTGGCGCGCCTGTGGCAGATCACCAAGGAGAAGTTGCGCCTGTGGCCGTTCCCGCATTAACAGATCTACTGTTTTTCAGAAGCAAAACGATGCGTTCAATACAAGTACGCACATGGGTAATAAAACTCAAGGAGACACGTATGAAAAATATCAAACAGCTGGTGCTTGCCGCGACCGTCGCTGCAAGTCTGTTGGCTCCCGCGTTGCCGGCGATGGCCCAGGCCAGCGACCAGTTCATTGCGATTCCGAGCTATCGCGTCGGCCCGTACGGCACCAACGGCCAGTCCTACTACGGCGGCTACGTCGATTACCTGAACTACGTCAATCTCAAGGAAGGCGGCGTCAATGGCGTCAAGCTGTCCTGGGAAGAGTGCGAAACCGAGTACAACAACGCGAAGGGCGTCGAGTGCTATGAGCGCATGAAGAACAAGAATCCAGTGACCAAGGGTACCGCGATCAACTCGATGGCGACCGGCATTTCCTACGCGCTGATCGACAAAAGCGTGGAAGACAAAGTGCCGCTGCTGATGATGGGCTATGGCCGTACCGATGCAGTGGACGGCTCGGTGTTCCCGTACGCCTTCCCGCTGGTGACGACTTACCAGATGCAGGTGTCGGCGATCGTCAAGTTCCTCACGACCAAGAACGGCGGTTCGCTGGCCGGCAAGAAGATCGTGTTCCTGTATCACGATTCGGCCTACGGCAAGGAGCCTATCGTGGCGCTGGAAGCTGAAGCCACGCTGGGCAAGTTCAAGGTGGTGCAGATTCCTGTCGCCCATCCGGGCAACGAGCAGGGCGCGCAATGGCTGAAGATCCGCCAGGAGAATCCTGATTACGTGATCTTCTGGGGCTGGGGCGTGATGAACCAGACTGCGCTGAAGGCGGCGCAGAAAGTCGGTTTTGCACGCGACAAGATCATCGGTTCGTGGTGGGCCGGCTCTGAGGAAGACACGATTCCTGCAGGCGACGCCGCCAAGGGTTACATGAGCGCGACCTGGAACGTGGCCGGCAAGGGTGTGCCGCTGATTGCCGATATCGAGAAAGTGGTCTACGGCGCCGGCAAGGGCAACCTGCAGGACAAGGCCAAGATCGGCTCGATCCTGTACAACCGCGGCGTCTCCGCAGCCATCGCCACGGTGGAAGCCGTGCGTACGGCACAAGGCAAGTTCGGCAAGAAGGTCATGAGCGGCGAAGACGTGCGCTGGGGCCTGGAGAACCTGAACATCACCAACGCGCGTCTGCAACAGCTGGGCGCTACCGGGCTGCTGCCTGAGATCAAGACTTCCTGCGACAACCACGAGGGTTCGGGCAAGGTCAAGATCCAGCAATGGGACGGTACTAAGTGGGTGCTGGTGTCGGACTGGATCGAAGGCAACAAGAACCTGATCCACCCGCTGTTCAAGGCCTCTGCCGCGAAGTACGCGAAAGAAAAGGGTATTACCCCTGCCTGCATGAAATAAATACAGGCCTTGGCGTCGGTGCGTTGAAATGTGTCGGGCGCATCGACGCTTTTTTGAGCAGGAAAAAATCTGAACAGGCAGGTCCGAACACGCAGGTCCGGACAAGTTTGTCCAAGCCGGAGCAAGCATGGGTACAGCACTCAACATCAACAA
Organism: Herbaspirillum sp. NPDC101397; assembly: GCF_044767325.1. Classification (NCBI taxonomy): domain Bacteria; kingdom Pseudomonadati; phylum Pseudomonadota; class Betaproteobacteria; order Burkholderiales; family Oxalobacteraceae; genus Herbaspirillum; species Herbaspirillum sp. NPDC101397. Next base: position 702,437 of record NZ_JBIWNS010000001.1, on the reverse strand, counting down.
CATCGAAGTCATCTACGACCACGTGATCCTGGTCCTCAAGGGCGTCTCGCTGGCGGTGCCGGAAGGCAAGATCGTGGCGCTGCTGGGCGCCAACGGCGCCGGCAAGAGCACCACGCTCAAGGCGATTTCCAATCTGCTGGGGGCCGAGCGCGGCGACGTCACCAAGGGCAGCATCGAATTCAAGGGCGAGCGTGTCGACCGCATGACGCCCAACGACCTGGTCAAGCGCGGCGTGATCCAGGTGATGGAAGGCCGGCATTGCTTCGGCCATCTGACGGTCGAAGAAAACCTGCTGACCGGCGCCTACACGCGCAACATCAGCAACGCCGAAGTGAAGCGTGAATTGGAAAAAATCTACGACTACTTCCCGCGCCTGAAGGTGCGCCGCAAGTCGCAGTCCGGCTACACCTCCGGCGGCGAGCAGCAGATGACCGCGATCGGCCGCGCCATGATGGCCAAGCCGTCAATGATCCTGCTCGACGAGCCGTCGATGGGTCTGGCACCGCAGATCGTGGAAGAGATTTTCGAGATCGTCAAAGACCTCAACACCAAGGAAAACGTGTCCTTCCTGCTGGCCGAGCAAAACACTATGGTGGCGTTGCGCTATGCCGACTTCGGCTACATCCTGGAGAACGGCCGGGTGGTGATGGAAGGTGCGGCCAACGATCTCGCCAGCAATGAAGACGTCAAGGAGTTCTATCTTGGCGTGTCGGCGGCGGGGCGCAAGAATTTCCGCGACATGAAGTTCTATCGGCGACGCAAGCGCTGGCTGGCTTGATGCAATCCTTCCTCAGTCCACGCATACGGTAAATTCATGTCCGACATTCTCGATCCTCTTGAACAACGCGATCCGCAACAACGCGAAGCCGCACTCATGTCTGCCTTGCCCGGCCTGGTGGCGCGTGCGCAGGGCGGCGAAGGCTGGAGCCGCATCCTCAAGGGCGTCAGCGCCGGCGACATCGGCACGCGTGCTGCACTGGCGCAATTGCCGGTCACGCGCAAATCGGATCTGAAAGATCTGCAGGCGACCACGCCGCCGTTCGGCGGACTCAACACCACGCCGCATCGCCAGCTGCGCCGGCTGTTCGTGTCACCGGGGCCGATCTTCGATCCGGAAGGACACAGCCAGGACTGGTGGCGCTTCGAGCGGCCGATGCGCGCGCTGGGGCTGCGCTCCGGGCATATCATCCAGAACTGTTTTTCCTACCATTTCACGCCGGCGGCTTTCATGGCCGAAGGCGCGGCGGCCAAGCTCGGCTGTGCGGTGATTCCGTCGGGCATCGGCCAGACTGAACTGCAGGTCCAGACCATGGTGTCGCTGCGTCCGGATGCTTATGTCGGCACGCCGTCGTTCCTCAAGATCATCATCGAGAAGGCGCAGGAAATGGGCGCCGACCTCGGCAGCCTGCAACGCGCGCTGGTCAGCGCCGAAGCATTGCCGCCGTCGCTGCGCAGCTGGTTCCACGACAACGGCGTGCCGAACGTGTTGCAGCTATACGCTTCGGCGGACATCGGCAACATCGCATATGAGTCGATCAGCGAAGGCAAGGTCAATCCGGGCATGGTCCTCGACGAAGACCTGATCCTCGAAATTGTCCGTCCCGGAACCGGCGACCCGGTCAAACCGGGCGAGGTCGGCGAAGTGGTGGTGACGTCGTTCAATCCCGACTATCCGCTGATCCGGTTCGGCACCGGCGACCTGACCGCTGCGCTGGACGGCGTCTCGCCGTGCGGCCGCACGAATACACGCATCAAGGGCTGGATGGGGCGTGCCGACCAGACCACCAAGGTGCGCGGCATGTTCGTGCATCCTTCGCAGGTGGCGGAGATTACGCGGCGCCACGGATTGATTCTGAAGGCGCGTCTGGTGGTCAGCGGCGAGATGGCCAACGACAGCATGACGCTGCATTGTGAAACTGCAGACATGGAAAGTGCAGCGGCGCAGGCGGTGGCGATTGCCGACAGCGTGCGCGACATTACCAAGCTGAGGGGAGAGGTTTTGTTTGCGGCGCCGGGAAGCCTGCCCAATGACGGCAAGGTCATCGAGGACGCGCGCAAGTACGAATAATCAGCGGGCGATCACTCTTCGGCGGTCTTGACCACGGTCAGGCGGGCGATCAGAAATTCGCCGTCGATCACCTTGCGAAAAGGCACGCCGGCAGCCTCGAAACCGGGGCCGCCGTGCTCGAGCCAGGTCTGCGCGACCGTATCGAACGTCTCCACATCCATGCCCAGCATCTGAAACGAGAGCACGAATTTCGCGCCTTGCTTTTGCCGTTTGACGATTTCTTCCAGCTTTGTCATGACCGATTCCTGTTTGCCTTGGGACGTTTACGGGCCGGATGATAACGCAAACTCGCGCAAACGCACCCTGATCCCCGTTTTTGACGCATTTCCCCAAGGCAGCATCGGTGACTTGGCGCAGCTGGCTGTGTATAATGACGCGCGGGCGTTGTTGCCAAGGCGGCATCTCCCAGAGCAGCGCAATCTGCTCCGCCAGCATGAGCATTGCTACGAGGCGAACGTGAGTTCGCCTTTTTTCTTATGCGTTCCTGTGTGCGCACTGGCTGACCGGTTTCCGGACGGCGAGTGTGCGGTAACTGATGTCATTTGATGTCCTTGTTTCTGATTTCGTGATCGGCTGACCAATGTTTGAATTTATCCGTAACCATCAGCGCCTGATGCAATTCCTGCTGCTGCTGTTTATTTTCCCGTCCTTCGCGTTCTTCGGCCTTGAAGGTTACAGCCGTCTGTCCGATGGCGACAATGCCGTGGCCAAGGTGGCCGGGCAGACCATCACCAAGGAAGAATGGGACGCCGCGCAGCGCCAGCAACTGGAGCGCATGCGCCAGATGTCCGGCGGTCAGATCGATCCGAAGGTGTTCGACACGCCTGAAGCGCGCCGCGCCGTGCTGGAAAACCTGATTGCCCAGCGTGCGCTGGCGGCTGAAGTCGTCAACGACAAGCTGTCCGTGTCGGACCTGACGCTGCAGCAAAGCATCATGCAGATTCCCGGCCTGCTGAAGGCGGACGGCACGTTCGACAGCGAACAGTACCGCGTCCTGCTGGCGGCCCAGGGCCTGACCCCGAAGGGTTATGAAGCCAGCCTGCGCCGCGACATGGGCCTGCAGCAGCTCAACGCCGCCGTGCAAGGCACCGCATTCGCGCCGAAGACGGTCGCCGCGCGCCTGTCCGACCTGAACGATCAGGAACGCACCGTGCAGGAATTGCCGTTCAAGGCAGCGTCCTTCGCCGGCCAGGTCAAGGTGACCGACGACATGCTCAAGGCTTACTACGACAAGAACGGCAGCAAGTTCGAAGTGCCGGAACAGGCAAAAATCGAATACGTGGTGCTCGACAGCGCCGCCGTGGCTGCGCAGGTCAGCGTGTCCGACGCCGACGTCAAGTCCTACTACGACCAGAACATCAAGCAATACTCTACCGACGAACAGCGTCGCGCCAGCCACATCCTGCTGGAAGTGAAGAAGGGCGCATCCGCCGCCGACAAGGCTGCCGTCAAGGCCAAGGCCGAGGGCCTGGTGGCGCAACTGCGCAAGACGCCGGGCGATTTCGCCAAACTGGCCAAGGCCAACTCGCAGGATCCGGGTTCCAAGGACCAAGGCGGCGACCTCGGTTTCTTCGGCAAGGGCGCCATGCTCAAGTCGTTTGAAGACGCTGCCTACAAGCTCAAGCAAGGCGAGATCAGCGATCCGGTCGAGTCCGACTACGGCTATCACATCATCCAGCTGACCGGCATCAAGCCGGGCTCGGTCAAGCCGCTGGACGAAGTGAAGGGTGAAATCTCCGCTGAGATCAAGAAGCAGTTGGGCGCCAAGAAGTACGCCGAACTGGCCGAGACCTTCAACAACACCGTCTACGAACAGGGCGACAGCCTCAAGCCAGTGGCCGACAAGCTCAAGCTGAAGATCGAAACTGCCACGGGCGTGACGCGCCAGGCCAATCCGACGCTGCCGCCGAACACGGTCTACAACAATCCGAAGTTCCTGAAGGCGCTGTTTACCGACGACACCATCAAGGGCAAACACAATTCGGAAGCGGTGCAGGTCGCACCGACCACGCTGATCGCCGGTCATATCGTCGAGTACAAGCCGGTCACCAAGCGCGCCTTTGACGACGTCAAGACCATCGTGCGTGAACTGGTGACGCAAACCGAAGAACTTGCCTTGGCCAAGAAGGCCGGTGAAGCCAAGATGGCCGAGCTGAAGGCCAAGGATGATGCCGCCGGTTTCGGCGAAGCCAAGGTGGCTTCGCGCGTGAAAACCCAGGGCTGGAACCAGGATGCCTTCCTGGCCGTCATGAAGGCCGATACCGCCAAGCTACCGGCTTATACCGGTATCGAAGTGCCGGGCCAGGGCTACAGCGTATTCCGCATCACCAAGGTGGCGCAGCCTGCTGCGCCTGACGCAGCCCGCCGCAAGACTGAGCAGGAGCAGATCGCCAACACGCTGGCTGAGCAGGAAATGCTCTCCTACATCAACTTCCTGAAGGAAAAGGCCAAGACCAAGATCCTGAAGGGCGGCGAAGCAGCCGGGGCGACCGACGGTAAACCAGCCGACGCTGCCAAATAAATTGCTTTTTCGCAAATTATTGCATCAGACAAAAAAGGCCGCTTATGCGGCCTTTTTTGCAGCTTCGGCGTGCCGCGCCGCACGTACAATCAACCTTAACCTTAGTCCTTGAAGCCGCGTCCATGTCAGCCTCAGTGTCAGCCGCAGTATCAGCATCTGTTCCAGCCGCAGCCGGATCGGTCACTCCCGTACTGATCATCCACACCGGTGACCCCGTCGACGATTTGCGCCAGTCGTACGGCAGCTATGCCGTCCAGCTGCAAAAAGCCGCCGGCCTGCACGATGACGAGACTGAAATCGTCTCGGTGTTCCAGGGCCAGTTCCTGCGTGAGCCGGAGCAATACCGCGCGGTGCTGATCACTGGTTCGCCGACCATGGTCACCGACCTGGTCGACTGGAGCGAGCGCACTGCGGCGTGGTTGCGTCGCGCGGCCGAACACGGGCTGCCGATGTTCGGCGTCTGCTATGGGCATCAATTGTTGTCGCACGCCTTCGGCGGCAAGGTCGGATACAACCCGGCCGGGCGCGTGGCCGGCACCATGGCGGTGACACGGCATGCGGTCGCTGCCGGTGAGCATTTGCTGAAAGAGATTCCGGAGAGTTTCGAAGCCCACATGCTGCATTCGCAAGTGGTGCTGGAACCACCGCCGGGCGCAGCCGTGCTGGCCAGCTCGCCGATGGACCCGCATCACATGCTGCGACTGGCGCCGAACATTTTCTCAGCGCAGTTCCATCCGGAATTCACCGGTGAGTTCGTTCGCGCTCATCTGGCCTATTACACCGAGGTCTACGGCAAATGCGGCATCGACACCGCCGCCATGTGCGCCCAGGTTTGCGAGACGCCGCAATCGGCGACGCTGCTGCGGCGCTTCCTCGATCTGCACGCGCCGGTCAAACAAATCCCCGTGACTATTTGAGCAAAGGCTTGAGCGCCGGCCAGACATTGTCCAGCAGCGTCTGCTGCGCCTGTTCGTTGGGATGCATGCGGTCGGCCTGAAACAGCGCCGGCTTGTCGGCCACATCCTTCAGGAAGAATGGCACCAGCGCGGTCTTGTTCTGCTTTGCAGCCGCAGGGAACAACTGCGAGAACTTGTTGGTGTAATCAGCGCCGTAATTCGGCGGAATCTGCATCCCCACCAGCACCACCTTGGCCTTGGCCGCGCGCGCCATGTCGATCAGCGCCTGCAGGTTGGCTTGGGTGGCGCTCAACTGCAGGCCGCGCAGCGCGTCGTTGGCGCCCAGTTCGATGATCACGATGTCGGGCGCATGCTTGCTCAGTAGCGCCGGCAGGCGGGTTTTGCCGCCGATGGTGGTTTCGCCGCTGATGCTGGCATTGATAACGGCGATGACGCCGGCGCCGATTTTCTCCTGCTGCAGCCGTTTATCGAGCAGCGCCACCCAGCCGCTGCCGCGCGTCAGGCCGTATTCGGCGGAGAGGCTGTCGCCAAGCACAAGCAGGTTTTTTGGTGCAGAATAGGCGCTCGCTGCGAGCATCAGCAGGGGCATCGTCAGCAGCGCGGCCAACAGGCGGCGCCAGCGTACATCATGTCTTTTCATCGCCTTCATCCATCTTCCATTCGATTGCATGCCTGATTCCTCTGTGTCTTCAAGTTCCACCATTGCCAACACTTCCGCCATCGAAGTCGTCAATCTATCCAAGCGCGTCGCTGATGTCGCCGCCGAGGCGACCGCCATCAGCAAAGCCGGCGAGCTGGCGATTTTGCACGACGTCAATTTTAACGTGCGTGCGGGAACCACGCTGGCCATTGTCGGTGCTTCCGGTTCCGGCAAGTCGACGCTGCTGGGATTGCTGGCAGGGCTGGATACGCCTTCCGACGGCACCGTCAGGATTGATGGCGTCGACATCTTTGCGCTCGACGAAGACGGCCGCGCGGCGCTGCGCAAGCACAAGCTCGGTTTCGTGTTCCAGTCGTTCCAGCTGCTCGGCCATCTCAACGCGGTCGAAAACGTCATGCTGCCGCTGGAGCTGCGCGGCGACGCCGATGCGCGCGGCAAGGCCGAACGCATGCTGGCGCGGGTCGGACTGGGCAGCCGTCTCAAGCACTATCCCAAATACCTGTCCGGCGGTGAGCAGCAGCGCGTCGCGCTGGCACGCGCTTTCGTGACCGAGCCGCCTCTGCTGCTGGCCGACGAACCGACCGGCAGTTTGGACGCCACCACCGGCGAAGCGGTGATCCAGTTGATGTTCGAGTTGAACAAGGAGCGTGGCTCGACGCTGGTGCTGGTCACGCACGATCCGTCGATCGCGGCGCGCTGCGCGCAGACGATCACGATTGCAGCAGGGCGGTTGGTCGAAACTTAAGCGGCTGTTTTCGCGGCATCCGCCATCGCCCGCAACGGATGCGCGCGCCGGTGTTCGACATACGCGATGCCCATGCCGCTGGCGCAGATGATGGCGATGCCGAGGATGGTGATGGCGTCGGGAAACTGGTTGAACACCAGCCAGCCCATCGCGCTGGCCGAGATGATCTGGCTGTAGGCGAACGGCGTCAGTACGGACGCTTCGGCGTGCCGGTAAGCGCTGTTCATGAAGAAATGGCCGATCGTGCTGGTGATGCCGGTCGACGCCAGGATCATCCATTCAGTCGCATCGGGCGTATGCGGCGACCAGAAAAACGGCACCATCAGGCTGCTGATCACCATCCCCACCAAACCACCGTAGAACAGCGTGACCATCGGATCGTCGGCCTGGTTGGCCTTGCGATTGAGGATCGACACGGTGGCATACGTCGCCGCCGACAGCAAGCCCAGCACCACGCCGTGCGCCGGAATGTCGCCGCCCGGACGGATCACGATCAGCATGCCGGCGAATCCCACCCCCACGGCGATCCAGCGCGAGATATACGTGGTTTCACCCAGCAGCCACGGGGACACCGCCAGCACGATCAGCGGCGCGCAGAAATTCATCGCGGTGCCTTCGGCCAGCGGCACGATCTTGAGCACTGAAAAGAACACCAGCGTCGACAGTAGCAACGCCAGTGCGCGCAAGACCTGCAGGCGTGGCCGGGTCGAATGCAGGATGCTGCGACCGTGGCGACGCTTGTACAGCGGCATCAGCGTGGCTGCCATGAACACGGTGTTGATGGTGTAGCGCATCCACGCAATCATCACCACGTGATAGCCGGCCATGCCGAGCAATTTGCCTGCGGTATCCAGCAACGACAGTGTCCACAATGCCGAAATCAGAAAGATGATGCCAAGCCAGAGCCGTGGGTGTGACGCAATATTAGCGGGCATGGTCTCTGATGATTTGATTGAGAAGGGTGCGCACCGCCGGAATCACTTCGCTGGCGGTCAGGCCGACCGGGCCGATGCCGAGGTCGACCAGTTGATCGGCGGCTTTGCCGTGCATCCAGACGGCCGCCAGCGCCGCCAGCGTCGTCGGCCAGCCCTGTGCCAGCAAGGCGCCGCACAGGCCGGACAGGACGTCGCCGGTACCGGCAGTGGACAGTGCCGGATTGCCGGTGGCGTTGATGACGATGTCGCCGTCAGGGAACGCGATGACGGTGCCTGCACCTTTGAGGATGGCGATGCTCTTGAAATGGCGCGCCAGCAATCGTGCGGCGGCCGGCCGGTCGTTCTGAATTTCGACGGTGGTGACGTCCAGCAGGCGCGCCGCTTCCAGCGGATGCGGCGTGATGATGCTGGTATGCTGCGGGCGACTCTGCAGCTTGTGCTGCAGGCCGGGTTCGGCGGCGATCATGTTCAGCGCGTCGGCGTCGATCACGATGCGGCCGTGTGCATCGAGTGCGCGCGACAGCACGTCATGCGCGTGGCGCGAGGTACCGAGGCCGGGACCAACCACCACCGAGGCGGCGCCGAATTCGACGCGATCGGCCTGGCGCATCATCAGTTCCGGATGCACGCTGTCGTAGGCCGGTGCATCGTCGACGAAGGCGATGAACACACGTCCGCTGCCGGCATGCGCCGCCATGCGCGCCGCCAGCACCGGGGCGCCGCCCATGCCGTGGGCGCCGCCGACTACGATGACGTCGCCGTAGCTGCCCTTGTGCGTGTTGCCGGCGCGGGGTTTCAAGGCGGACGCGAACAGCGCGAGTTCATTGAGTTGCGCATGCGGCGCGGGCAGGTGTTTTTCATCGATATCGAGGTTGTCGATGACGATCTCACCGCTGAAATCCTGACCGTCGCACGTGTACATGCCGGGCTTGTCGCCGATGAAACTGAGCGTGTGTGTGGCGCGTACCGCCATGCAGCCGGCGCCGCCGACGATGGCGCCGGTATCGGCGCTCAGGCCGCTGGCGATGTCGATGGCCAGCACCGGGCAACGCAGCGAATTGACGTAGTCGACGCAGGCGCGCAGCTTGCCGCCGATCGGCCGCGTCTGGCCGATGCCGAACAGGCCATCGATGACCAGCGTCCAGCGCTTATGTGTCAGATGTGCCGCGTCGGCGACGTCGAGGAATTCCACCTCGGATTCGCGCGCGCGTTGCAGCGCCTTGCGGGCATCCTCAGGTTGTTTTCCTTCATCGGCGTGCAAGGCGACCGCGACCTGCAGTTCAAATTGGGACAGGTAATGCGCCGCTTCCAGCGCGTCGCCGCCATTGTTGCCGGGACCGGCGAGGACGAGTACATGGACATCGTCGTCGCCGGCCACCAGGCTCAGCGCACGGCGGGCGCAGGCTTCGCCCGCGCGTTGCATCAGCGTGTAGGAGGGCAGTTCCGCCTGGGCGGCATGTTCGATCTGGCGAATCTCGGCAATCGAATAAAGCGCACTCATAGACGACGCAGCCCGATAAGGTAAAAGGTGAGTATGAAACGGAGGGAAAGCAGGAATGGTGCTGGCGCGACCATTCTAAGTCAATTGAAAAAAATCCGCAGACATGAAAACCGCGCAGGCTGTGGCGACCGCACCGCCGCCTGCGCGGCGTGTCAGCCTGGAACCGAGGAGATCAGCAAACCGTCGCTGTCGATTTCCGTCTCGCGGCCGGCCATGGCGTCGGCCAGCAACTTGCCCGAGCCGACGGCCGCCGCCCAGCCGTGGGCGCCGTGGCCGGTGTTGACGAAGACATTGCCGTGCGCGGTGCCGCCTACCAGCGGCATGCCGTTGGGTTGCAGCGCGAAGGTGCTGCTCCAGAAGTTGGCGGTGTTGAAGTTGGCCGCGTTCGGATAGTAGTCGTTGGCCACCTTGAGCAGGCTGGCGATGGCCTTGGGATGCGGCAGTTCGGTGCGCGGCAGGAAGCCGAGCAGGCCGGAGACGCGGATACGATTGCCGACACGGGCGATGGCGACTTTGTAGGTCTCATCGAACAGCGTCGTGTTGGGTGCTTCGTCGAGATTCTTGACGGCGGCCATGGCGTTATAACTCTGCACCGGGCACAACGGCAGGGACAATCCGAGCGGCTTGAGCAGCGGCAGGTTTTGCATGCCCGCAGCCAGCACCACGCCGTCAACGGTGAGGGTGCTGTCGCCGTCAGCGCTGCCGACGTCGATCGAGACGCGGCCACCCAGTTCAGGCCGGACTGCTTTCACCGATTGCGAAAAATGGAATTGCACGCCGATCGACTGGGCGATTGCGCGCAGTTGCTTGACGAACAGGACGCAGTTGCCGGCGCCATCTTTCGGGTAGTACAGCGCGCCCGAAATCGGCGTGTCCGACTGGAACGCCGGTTCGACCTCCCTGATGGCATTCTGGCCCTTGAGTTGCTGGCGCGGCAGTTCGAATTGTTTAAGGCTCGTCTCGATCGCGGCGCAGCGTTCTGCGTCCGCTTGATTACGGAACAGATGCAGCAGGCCCTGGCTGTTTTCTTCTTCCAGGGCGTACTGTTCCTGCAGGTGCTGGGTCAGCATCTGGCCGTAGGCCGACAAGCGCGTCAGGCGCTGCTTGTTGAGCGAAAAATAGTCCTGGTATTCGCGGCGCGATTTGCGCACCCAGCGCCAGCGCGACGGGTTGAAGCCGGACTTGACCAGGATCGGCGGTTCATTCTTGAACAGGTTGGAAAAAGCGGTGCGCGTGATCGCCGGCAGAACCAGCGGCTGCACCACGCTGGGCGCAAGCAGGCCGGAGTTGCCGAACGTGGCTTCTTCGGCGACGTTGGCGCGGCGTTCCAGCACCGCGACCTCGAAACCGGCACGCGCCAGGAAATAGGCTGTGGTTACCCCAGACAGGCCCCCGCCCACAATGGCAATCTGCTTCAGTGTTTTGTTATGCGTCACTATTATCGTCACTAATTCAATCGAGGCCGACCCGGTGGAAAAGCCTTGTCGACCCGTGCTGGCGCTGCTTGCCGAGGTGCGCCGATGATCCGTCCGGGGTGTTCGCCCGATACTCGCCCCGTAATGCGGCCTGAATGATACCAAATCGCGGCGGCGTACAGCGTAGTTGCCGCTTTTTGCGGCAATATCGCAGCGGGATCGAAAAAGGATCCAACCGATTTCGACATTTTGGGAATTGTCGCCCGGTTACGGGAACCTGCAACCTGACTTTTCCTCTGAAAGGGGCTTGTTATTTCAGGCGTTGACTGGTTACAGTAGCGCCAGCCGCAGCAAAGCGGTTTACCGGTTTGCCGGAACAAGCGTCTTGTATCTTGTAGTTTCGTATCAACACGCATCCATAAATTTAAAAAGGTGAACACCATGACCAAACGTTTTGCCACATTCTTTTTTGCCCTGTTCGTCTTGGCGCTGGCCGGTTGCGGTTCGACGCCCCAACAGGCCAGCACCGGCCAGTACATCGACGACTCGGTGATCACCACCAAGGTGAAGGCGGCGATCTTCGAAGAGCCGAACCTGAAAACGCTGCAAATCGGCGTCGAGACCTTCAAGGGCATCGTGCAACTGAGCGGTTTCGTGAACAACAGTGCTGCCTCGCTCAAGGCATCTGAGGTGGCGCGCAAAGTAGAAGGCGTCAAGGGCGTGAAGAACAGCCTGGTTGTGAAGTAAGCGACCGCATCTGTTCCCGCCGGCCCGGTTCGACGCCAGTCGACCGGGCCGTTTTTCATTTTGCATTTGATTCGTTCAATGCGTCCAGCGCGTCGAAACGCGTACGCAAAAACGCCACCAGCGCACGCACGGTCGGCGACGCGCTGTTGCGATGGGGGTAGACCGCGTTGAGCGGAATCTCTTCCTGGCAATACGCGTCCAGCACGGTCGCCAGCCGTCCGGCGCGCACGTCGCTGCGTACATCGATCCAGGATTTGTAGGCAATACCCACGCCCGCCACGGCCCATTCGCGCGCAATCGACGCGTCGTCGGTCATGCGGTCGCCTTGCACCTTGACGTCAATGGCTTGCTTGCCGTTCTGGAAACGCCATTGATTGAACAGGCCCTGTTTCAGGTAGAACAGCAGGCAGTTGTGACGCACCAGGTCGTTCGGCGTTTGCGGCGTACCTTGGCGACGGAGGTAATCCGGCGACGCCACCAGCACGCGCCGGCCGGTCGCCAATTGTTGCGACACCAGCGATGAATCGCCCAGTTTGCCGGAACGGATGGCAACGTCGACCGCGTCCCGGAACAGATCTGCGACCCGGTCCGAAAACTGCATCGTGAACTTCACCGCGGGATGCAGTGCCTGGAATTCGTTGAGCCACGGGAACAGCACATTGCGTCCGATGTCGGACGGCATCGACAGCCGGATATGCCCCTGGATCGCATCCTTGCCGCTGCTGAGCAGGGTTTCGCCTTCCTGCAGCAGCGCCAGCGCGTCGCGGCAATATTCCAGGAAAATTTCCCCCTCGGGCGTGAGCCGCATGCTACGCGTGGAGCGCGCAAACAGGCGAGTATTGAGGCGCTGCTCGATACGCTTAAGGCTGGCGCTGGCGGTGGCCGGCAAAACCCCGAGTATGCGCGCGGCCTGCGACAGGCTGCCGGTGTCGGCGGTGTGGATCAGCAATTGCAGGTCGGTGGTCGCGTACATGGCGAATGTTAATTTTCAAATTAAATTTGTAAGTAATTCAATTTTAAGTCTATTTATCTGTTTTTGCGATGCGGTGATAATGCCTCATCTCCCGGACGTTGCCGGGTGCTTTGATAAAGGAAAAACACCATGAAAGCCGTGGCCCTGAAGCGTTATCTGCCCATCGCCAACCCCGAATCCCTGTTTGATGTCGATCTGCCGCGCCCGACGCCGCAAGGCCGCGACCTGCTGGTGGCAGTCAAGGCAATCGCCGTCAATCCAGTCGACACCAAGGTGCGCGCACCCAAGGACAAGATCGAAGACGCGCCGCGCGTGCTCGGCTGGGATGCCGCCGGCGTGGTCGAAGCGATCGGCGCCGACGTCACCGGCTTCAAGGTCGGCGACCAGGTGTTCTACGCCGGCGACATCACGCGTCCGGGCAGCAACAGCGAATTCCAGCTGGTCGATGAACGCATCGTCGGCCACGCGCCGGCTTCGCTGTCGGTGGAGCAGGCTGCAGCCTTGCCGCTGACCGCCATCACCGCCTGGGAAGCCTTGTTCGAACGTCTGCGCGTTCCGCGCAAAGCGGCTTCCGGCAAGGCCCCCAGCATTCTCATCATCGGCGGCGCCGGCGGCGTCGGCTCAATCGCCATCCAGCTCGCGGCCAAGGTGGTCGGCCTGAACGTGATCGCCACGGCCTCGCGTCCGGAGTCGGAAAAATGGGTGCGCGAACTGGGCGCGCAGCAGGTGATCAACCATTTCGGCGACATCCCGGCGCAGCTCAAGGACATCGGTTTCGAGCAGGTCGACTATGTGCTGATCCTGAACGACACCGACAAGCATTTCCCGGCGGCGGCGCAGGCCATTGCGCCGCAGGGCACGATCGCCACTATCGTCGAGAACAGCGCACCGCTGGACGTGTCCTTGCTGAAAGCCAAGAGCGCCGGTTTCGTGTGGGAATTCATGTTCACGCGGTCGATGTTCCAGACCCCGGACATGGGCGAGCAGGGCAAGCTGCTCAATGAAATCGCCGCCCTGATCGACCAGGGCGTGATCCGCACCACGCTCAGCAAAGTGTTGTCGCCGATCAATGCCGCCAACCTGCGCCAGGCGCATGCCGACCTGGAAGGCGGCCGCGTGATCGGCAAGATCGTGTTGAAGGATTTTTAAGTCTTCGCCCCTGATGTTGCCAGTCGACTGCCATTCCGGATTGCTTTCCTGCCGGAATGGCGTTTTCGTGGGCTGGAACAGGGTGGGCAAGGTATAATTCGGGTTTTCGTATTTTCCGACGCAGATGCAGGGCCTGTTAACAATTAATTTGCGAATGCGAACGCGCGGCAGGCGTTGACTGTCTAGGCGCAGCGACGCGACGTAGCGGTGCTACGGCAAGGAGCTGCAACAACGACAGGCGACGCCTGCAGCCGTTCCCGAAGGGTTGCTGCCAGAAAGCGCGCTGGCGGCGTTGCATGGCTTGCAGGTGGGCCCACCAGCTGCTGCGCCACGCGCCTTGCCAGCACGCTTTCTGGCAGCAACGCATCTCGCAAATTAATTGTTAACAGGCCCTAACGCTCCGGACCTGATGCGACTCGATTCCACCGCCAAATCCTGACTTCCTGCCATGCTGATTCTGCCGGGCTCCAATGCCCTTTCCGCCTTCCGCACCCAACGCCTCCTGTCCCAACTGCAAGCTGTCGACGCCGCCATCACGGGCGTGACCGGACGCTTCATCCATTTCATCGACGCAGTCGGTGAGGTGTCGCAACAAGACCAGGATCGCCTCGACGGTTTGCTGACCTACGGCGAGCCGTTCAGCGGCGCCGCCGAGGGTGACGAATTCGTGGTGATCCCGCGCTTCGGCACCATTTCGCCGTGGGCCAGCAAGGCCACTGACATCGCCCGCAACTGCGGCATGGCGAACATTCACCGCATCGAGCGCGGCATCGCCTATCACGTGCAGGTCAAGAGCGGCCTGCTGGGCGGCGCCAAGAAGCTCGGCGAGGCCAGTATCGCTGCAGTCGCCGCACTGCTGCACGACCGGATGACCGACATGGTCCTGCGCACGCCGCAGGAAGCGGCAGGCCTGTTCAGCGAGCTGCAAGCCAAGCCGCTGGAATTCATCGACCTGCTGGCCGGCGGCAAAGCGGCGCTGGAAAACGCCAATACCGAACTCGGCCTGGCCCTGTCCGACGACGAGATCGACTATCTGGTCGACGCCTTCACCCGCGCCCAGCGCAATCCTACCGACGTCGAACTGATGATGTTCGCGCAGGCCAACAGCGAACACTGCCGCCACAAGATTTTCAACGCCGACTGGACCATCGACGGCGAGAAGCAAAGCAAGTCGCTGTTCGGCATGATCCGCAACACCCACGAGCTGCATCCGGAAGGCACCGTGGTCGCCTACAGCGACAACTCGTCCGTGATCGAAGGCGCCAACATCTCGCGCTTCTACCAGCGCGGTGCGGCCAAGGGCAACGTCTACGAAGCATCGGACGAACTGACCCACATCCTGATGAAGGTCGAGACGCATAATCACCCGACCGCGATTTCGCCATTCCCGGGCGCCTCCACCGGCGCCGGCGGCGAAATCCGCGATGAAGGCGCAACCGGCCGCGGCGCCAAGCCGAAGGCAGGCCTGACCGGCTTCACCGTCTCCAACCTGATGGTCACGCATGCCGTGCAGCCGTGGGAAAACGCCCGCGACGTCGCGCAAGCGCCGGCACAGCGCGATGCACTCGCGCAAGGCGGCATCTACGGCAAGCCCGATCGCATCGCTTCGCCCTTGCAGATCATGATTGACGGCCCGCTTGGCGGCGCCGCGTTCAACAACGAATTCGGCCGTCCCAACCTGGGCGGCTATTTCCGCACCTACGAACAAAATGTCGGCGGCAACGTGCAGGGTTATCACAAGCCCATCATGATCGCCGGCGGCATCGGCAGCATCAACGCCAAGCACACCAAGAAGAACGACCTGCCGGTCGGCAGCCTGTTGATCCAGCTGGGCGGTCCCGGCATGCGCATCGGCATGGGCGGCAGCGCTGCGTCGTCGATGGCAACCGGCGCCAATACGGCGGACCTGGACTTTGACTCGGTGCAACGCGGCAATCCCGAAATGGAACGCCGCGCGCAGGAAGTCATCAACGCCTGCTGGACCATGGGCGACGACAATCCCATCCTGTCGATCCATGACGTCGGCGCCGGCGGCCTGTCGAACGCATTCCCGGAAATCACCAACGACGCCAAGCGTGGCGCGATTTTCGACCTGCGCAAGATTCCGCTGGAAGAGAGCGGCCTGGCGCCGAAGGAAATCTGGAGCAATGAATCGCAGGAACGCTATGTGCTGGCGATCGCGCCTGAGCAACTGCCGCTGTTCCGCTACCTGTGCGAGCGCGAGCGCTGCCTGTTCGCCGTGGTCGGCACTGCCACGGAAGAGCGCCAGTTGAAGCTGGTCGACGCCGAGCAGAACAACAACCCGGTTGACATGCCGATGGACGTGCTGCTGGGCAAGCCGCCCAAGATGCACCGCGACGTCAAGCACGTTGCAGTGGAATTGCCGCCGGTCGATCTGACCGGCATGGATTTGGTGGAAGTGTCGCACCGCGTGCTGCGCCTGCCGACAGTGGCCGACAAATCCTTCCTGATCACCATCGGCGACCGCAGCGTCGGCGCCATGACCGTGCGCGACCAGATGGTCGGTCCGTGGCAGGTGCCTGTCGCTGACTGCGCCGTCACCGCAATGAGCCTGGAAGGCTATCTCGGCGAAGCAATGGCGATGGGCGAGCGCACGCCGCTGGCGGTGATCAACGCCGCTGCGTCGGGCCGCATGGCGGTCGGCGAAGCGATCACCAACATCGCCGCTGCGGCGATTGACAAGATTTCCGACATCAAGCTGTCGGCCAACTGGATGGCGGCTTGTGGCCAGCCTGGTCAGGACGCCGCACTGTTCGACACCGTCAAGGCCATCGGCATGGAATTGTGCCCGGCGCTGGGCGTGTCGATCCCGGTCGGCAAGGATTCGCTGTCGATGCGCACAACGTGGAAAGATGACGGCGCCGCGAAGTCCGTGATGTCGCCGGTGTCGCTGATCGTATCCTCGTTCGCACCGGTGCAAGACGTACGCCGCACGCTGACGCCGCAGATTCGCACCGACCTGGGCGACACCGTGCTGATCGCCATCGACCTCGGTCGCGGCAAGAACCGCATGGGCGCATCCGCTCTGACCCAGGTCATGCAACAGATCGGCAACGAAACGCCGGACGTCGACAGCGCCGAAGACCTCAAGGGCTTCTTCGCCGCGATCCAGCAATTGAACAAGGAAGGCCAGTTGCTGGCTTACCATGACCGTTCCGATGGCGGCCTGTTCGCCACGCTGGCGGAAATGGCCTTTGCCGGTCGCAGCGGCCTGTCGATCAACCTCGACATCCTGGCCATGGAGAGCGAACATGCCGCCGATTGGGGCGACTCCAAGAACTGGACCGCGCAAGTTGGCGAACGCCGCAACGAACTGACGCTGCGGGCCTTGTTCAACGAAGAGCTGGGCGCGGTGATCCAGGTGCGCGCCGACCAGAAGTCGGAAGTCATGAACGTGCTGCGCACTTATAACCTGGGGGCCTGCAGCCACATCATCGGCAAGCCGAACAATCGCGACGTGATCGAGTTCATGCGCGACGCCAAGAACATCTACAGCCAGCCGCGCAGCGCACTGCATCGCCTGTGGAGCGAAACCAGCTGGCGCATCGCGCGCCTGCGCGACAATCCGGCCTGCGCCGACGCTGAATACGAGCGCCTGCTGGACCTCGCCGATCCAGGCATCACACCGAAGCTGACGTTCGATCCGCAGGAAGACATCGCGGCGCCGTTCCTTAACATCGGTGCGCGTCCGCGCGTGGCGATCCTGCGCGAGCAGGGCGTCAATTCGCATATCGAAACCGCCTACGTGATGCACAAGTCCGGCTTTGAGTCGGTCGACGTGCACATGAGCGACCTGATTGCCGGCCGCGCCAAGCTGGACGATTTCAAGGGCCTGATTGCAGTGGGCGGCTTCTCCTACGGCGACGTGCTTGGCGCCGGCGAAGGCTGGGCCAAGACCATCCTGTTCAACGCGCAACTGGCGGAGCAGTTCTCGCAATTCTTCCAACGCCAGGACACGTTCTCGCTGGGCATCTGCAACGGCTGCCAGATGATGAGCAACCTGAAATCGATCATCCCGGGCGCGCAGGACTGGCCGAAGTTCACGCGCAACAAGTCGGAGCAATTCGAAGCGCGCTTCTCGATGGTCGAAGTGCAGGACTCGCCGTCGATCTTCCTGCAAGGCATGGCCGGCACGCAAACGCCGATCGCGGTCGCGCACGGCGAAGGCTTTGCCGACTTCTCGCTGACCGGCGACGTCAACAAGGCGCTGGTGGCGATGCGCTTCATCGACAACAAGGGCGCAGTGACCGAAGCCTATCCGTACAACCCGAACGGCTCGCCGCAAGGCATCACCTCGGTGACCACGCCGGATGGCCGTTTCAACGTGCTGATGCCGCATGCCGAACGCGTGTTCCGCAGTGTGACGCAGTCCTGGCACCCGGAGGGCTGGGGCGAGGATTCGCCATGGATGCGCATGTTCCGGAATGCGCGCAAGTGGGTGGGCTGACGTAGGCTGACGGCCCCCCGCTGCAAAAAGCGAACGCAATAAAAAAAGCGCAGTTCCGGAAGGAACTGCGCTTTTTGCTTTCTGACGCCGTCTGACTTGCGCCGCCTGCTGTGTAAAGCAGGCGGCGCGCGTCAGGCCGGATCAGAAAATGTGACGGATACCGACGCCGACAGTGGTCACGCTGTTCTTGCCAGATGCCGAGTTGGTCAACTCGTACACGGCTGCGTCGCGGGCCTTGTTGTAGTCGATCGTGGTGTACAGCTGGGTGCGCTTGGACAGCGCATAGTCGGCCCAACCGACCACGGCATAACGCTTGCCGTCGCCGACGTTGCCCAAGCCGGTGTACGACACGTTCTTGCTCTTGTCGTAGTAGAACGCGCCCGTCAGGGTCAGGGCGCTGGTGGCCTTGTAGCTGCTGCCCAGGAAGAAGCCATTATCCTTGCGCTGGTTGCCTGGAGTTGCCGCTACCGTGGTCGCGGTGGTCCAGCCGGTGCCGACATCGCTGTCGGCAGCCATATAGGCGCCGGTCAGGCCGGTTTGGTCCTTGATGTTGAACCAGCCGCCGAATACCTTGGCCGGGCCGAAGTCATAAGACGCCGACAGGTTCCAGACCTTGTCCTTGTAGCTGGAATTGGTGGCGCTGACGGTTTGCTGGTAGCCGCCGCCGATCGCGAAGCCGCCGACGGTATAACGCAAGGCGCTGCTGAACTGGCTGCCCGTGCGCAGCGAACCGGCCTGCTCACCGAACGCCCAGCTGACCGAAGCCGACACCGGACCGAAGTCGTTGTCATAGCGCAGCATGTTGGGAGTGCGAATCAGGGTGCCGGCGGCCGGCAGCCAGGAGTTGCTTGCATAGTTGCCGACGGTCAGCGGGTCGAAATGATCGGCCAGCAGATCGAACAGAGGGGTGTTCTGACGACCCACACGGAGCTTGCCCAAACTGCCTTGCAGGCCAACCCACGATTGACGGCCGAACAGTGAGCCGCCTTGCAGCATGGCGCCGTTATCGCTGCTGAAGCCGTTTTCCAGCTGGAACATGGCTTTCAGGCCGCCACCCAGATCTTCGGTACCCTTGAAGCCGATACGGCTATTGGCAATCGCGCCGTTATCCACGCGAACGTTGCTGTTGCCCTGGGCATTGGCGTTGCTGAGGTAGTGGATGCTGGTGTCGACGATACCGTAGATGGTGACGTTGGACTGTGCGAAGGCGCTGGTGCAGGTCAGACCTGCAATAGCCAGGGCCAGGTAAGTTTTTTTCATTTATATCTCCTGAACTTGCATCTGTTATGGATGGCAGGGAGCGTGCACGGTATCGTGTACCGGCTGCCTCCTGCCTTTCATCGTCGCGCTTGCTTTTGAATGTTGGTGCGCGGCGTCGCCCCGATAGAGGCAAGGCGCAAGAATATCAGGACGTTTTTCCGCTGAAAAAGGAAATCGGCGGCAACGGTGTTTTTTGTCGTTTTTCGGTAAATGCGTAAATAATTTCCTCATCCTTATTGACTGAAATGCGTGTTTCGCGCACGGATGGTAATTTTTTTTGGTTTTTTACGCATGAAGCGTCATTTTTTGTAGAAATCAAAAAACAAGGCCTTAAAATTAAAAAAACGCCCAAACCGTTTCCGGCAGGGCGTTTTTTTCGGTCCGCGGAACGCTTGCGCGCGCCACGAGATGATGCGGGGTACTACTGAGTCTTATTGAACCTTGGCTTTCTTGCGCAGTTCTTCCTGATAAGCCTGCAGCTTCTTCTGTTGCAGTGCTTCAGCGATTTGCGGCTTCACTTCTTCCAGGGTCGGGACCTTGGCCGGACGTGTGTCTTCCAGCTTGATCACGTGGTAACCGAATTGGGTCTTGACAGGTGTGTCGGTGACTTCACCCTTCTTCAGTGCAACCATGGCGTCGGAGAACGGCTTCACGAACGAAGCAGGCGTGGCCCAGTCCAGATCGCCGCCGTTGGCTGCGGAACCGGTGTCCTTCGATTGCTTGGCCAGGTCTTCAAACTTGGTGCCGGCCTTCAGCTTGGCGATGATTGCCTTCGCGTCTTCTTCCTTGTCGACCAGGATGTGGCGCGCGTGGTATTCCTTGTCGCCGGCTTGCGCCTTGAACTTGTCGTACTCGGCCTTGATGTCGGCGTCTGCAACCGGATGCTTCTTCAGATAGTCGCCGATCAGGGCGCGGATGACGATACCCTGGCGCGCCAGTTCGAGCTGGTTCTTGACGTCGGCGTTGTTGCTCAGGCCTTGCTTGTCGGCTTCCTGCATCAGGATTTCGCGGTTGATCAGCTCTTCCTTGACGGCGCCGCGCAGTTGCGGACTGTCAGGCTGACCTTGTGCAGTCATTTGCTTGACCATGGCGTCGGCACGCGACGATGGGATGGACTTGCCGTTTACGACGGCCAGGTTTTGCGCCATGACAGGCAGAGCAGCGGCTGCAAACAGCAGTACCAGCAAACGAGCAGGTTTGAATGTCATTATCGAATCCTAAAAAATGGAGGTAATAAGGTAACTAATAGCTAACAAGCTAGGAAGTGAGAGATATAAGAGGGGGGATAGTCTTGTTAGTTCGCTATTTCTGATGGTGCGATAGCCGTGATGGCCAGTGCGTGTATATCCTTGTGCATCATGTCAGCCAGGCAATCATACACCAGCCGATGCCGAATTAAACGATTTTTCCCCTCAAAAGCGGCTGAAATCAGGCGTACGCGATAGTGCCCGCCGCCCGACGCAGCGCCCGCATGACCGGCATGCAGGGCGGATTCGTCTTCCACCAGACACTCGCTCGGGGTGAAGGCGGCAAGCAGCCGTTCGCGGATGACATCCGGCCGCGCGCTCATTCCGCGTCCTTCATGTATTTCGACAGGAACACGCTCTGCGCGATGATGAAAGCGAACATCAGCCCCATGCTGCCGAACATCTTGAAATTGACCCAGACGTCGAGCGTGTAATTGAATGCCACATACAGATTGAGCAAGCCCATCGCGAGGAAGAAAACCGACCACGCCAGGTTCAGCTTGACCCACACCGGCTCAGGCAGGGAAACCTGTTTTTCCATCGTTGTGCGGATCAGATTCTTCTTGAAGAAAAGTTGGCTGACCAGCAAGGCGACCGCGAAGCACCAGTACAGAATGGTCGGCTTCCATTTGATGAACGTGTCGTCACGGAAGTAGATGGTGGCGCCGCCGAATACCACGATGATGGCCAGCGACACCCACAGCATGCCGTCGACCTTCTTGCGGCGCGCCAGCAGGTAACCGATCTGCGCCAGCGAGGCGACGATGGCGACCGCCGTAGCCAGTAGAATCGGCGCCAGCGTGGCCGTTGCCGTGCCGCCGGACATCACGCCCGACAGGTACTGCGACACCAGGCCCTGGGCGGCGTCGGCATGGCCTTCCCCCCATTTGAATACGCCAAAGAAGAGGATGACGGGAAACAGGTCGAACAAGAACTTCATGTGCGTGAGTCTTTTTAAAAGTAGATGGGCGGATGCCGCAGGATGATACAGACCCGCAGCTTATCAGGTGGCCGGATCAAAGCGCAATGAAGCCGAATTGATGCAGTAGCGCAAGCCGGTCGGCGGCGGGCCGTCGGGGAACACATGTCCCAGATGCGCATCGCAGACGTTGCAGACGATTTCGGTGCGGATCATGCCATGGCTCTTGTCGACGATCTCGCGCACGTTGGCCGGGTCGAGCGCCTTGAAATAGCTGGGCCAGCCGCAACCCGAATCGAACTTGGTGTCGGAGGCGAACAAGGGCGTATTGCAGCAGACGCAGGTGTAGATGCCGGCTTCGTGATGGTCCCAGAATTTACCGGTGAATGCGCGCTCGGTGGCTGCATGGCGGGTCACCTGGTATTCCATGGTGTCCAGTTGGGCGCGCCATTCGGCATCGGTTTTTTGAATTTTGGCAGTCATGGAGAGGCTCCTTGGCAAGGGTGATGAATATTTTTGAATGCGGTGCATATGGCTTGGTCGCGCGGCGCCGGACAATCTTACGCTCACGAGGAGCAGCTGACTTCCAGATGGCTGGCCCAGTCCGGCGGCAGGTCGGCGTACTTGTCGTGTTCCGGCTGCTCGTCGAAAGGCCGGCGCAGGATTTCCTGCAGCTTGGCGACCTCCGAGAAGTCCTTGTTCTGCGCCTTGTCGATGGCGACTTGCGCCAGGTAATTCCTTAGCACGTATTTGGGGTTGCTTGCATCCATTGCAAGTTTCCGTGCGGCATCAATGCTGTTTTCCTGTTGCAGGCGGGCGCGGTATTGTTCGGCCCAGGCATCGAAGGAAGCTCGTTCGATGAACAGATCGCGCAATGGTTCATCGCCACCCTTGTCGGCCGCATGCAGATCGCTCAGGCGGCGGAAGAACGATGTGAAATCGACATGGCCGGCCTGCAGGATGGCGAACATGGACTCGAACAGTTTGTCGTCGTCAGCCTGACGGGTCGCCAGGCCGAGTTTTGCGTGCAGCAAGTCATCGTTCTTTGCCGCGAATTCAGCCTCGTATTGGCCCAGCGCGGCTTCGGTCTCTTCCACGCTGTCGATCAGTGGCAGCAGCGCCTGACCCAGCGCAAAGCAGTTCCACTGGCCGATGCGCGGCTGCATCTGGTACGAATAGCGCCCTTGTTGGTCAGTGTGGTTGCAGATGTGGCGCGCATCGAAGGCCTCCATGAAACCGAAGGGGCCGTAATCCAGCGTCAGGCCGAGGATGGACATGTTGTCGGTGTTCATCACGCCGTGCATGAAGCCGACCGCCTGCCAGTGCGCCATCAGGTGCGCCGTACGGCGCGTGACTTCGGTCAGCAGCGCACGATAGGGATTGTCGGCGCCGAGCAATTCGGGATAGAAATTGGCGATGACGTTGTCGGCCAGCAGTTTCAGTTCATCGTGGCGCTTGTTGTAGTACCAGTGTTCGAACGAGCCGAAGCGGATGAAGCTGGGCGACATGCGTGCGACCACCGCCGTGGTTTCCAGCGTCTCGCGCCGGACTTGCTGATCCGATCCGGTCACGCACAATGCGCGTGTGGTCGGGATGCCGAGGCCGGCCATGGCTTCGGAACACAGGAATTCGCGGATCGACGAGCGCAGCACGGCGCGGCCGTCGCCCATGCGCGAATAGGGCGTCTGCCCGGCGCCCTTGAGCTGGATCTCCATGCGGCCGCCATCGCGTGCCGGCAGGTCGCCCAGCAGGATCGCGCGGCCATCGCCAAGTTGCCCGGCCCACACGCCGAACTGGTGGCCGGAATACACGGCCGCTAACGGCTTGGAGTGCTGCGCGATGACGTTGCCGGTGAAGACGTCGATGAAGTCCTCGCTGTCGGCGGTCGCAGCATCGATGCCGATCAGCGCAGCGGCGTCCGCACTGACGCCGACCAGATATGGCTGCGGCAATGGCGTCGGTTGCAGGCGTGTGAAGAACGCCGGCGGCAATTCCGCAAAAGCATTGGCAAAGGGCAGCGCGGCGGGATCGATATTGCCGGACGGGGTGACGGGTGCGTTCATGAACTTGGGCCAGCACAAAGAATCCGCCATTTTGACAGAGAAGCGGGCAGGCCATCGGATGAGGCTGCAGTTTGGGCTGGAGTTCAGGGCGCACTAGGTCCGGCATTTCTTCGGAGGATGTGAGACCATCCCGCCAAACCTTCACCGCGAGTCCTCCATCATGAGCACATTACCCAGCCGCATCCGTAGTCATGTCCTGTTGCTTGCCTTCCTGACAGGCAACGCCTTTGCCGAGGTTCCAGCCTATGCCCCGGTCAAGGCGCATGTCTGCGGCGAGTGCGCAGTCACCGTGCCGGCTGAAATGACGCCTGCGCGCGGCGTGGTCATTTCCCAGGGCGCATTCGGCACGACGGTCGGTTACTGGTCGGCAGTCGATCTCGACCGGCGCAGCATGACGCGCTTCATCACCCAGCTGAAAAGTCCGACCGAAAAGCCGGCGCTGGTGCAAAGCCGTACGGTGCAGCTGAGCGACGACGACCTGGCCGTTATCGTGCCGCTGATGAATGCGGTCTGGAGCCTGCCTGAAGCCTTGCCGCTTCAACGCAGCACGGATGCGGTATGGGCGCTTGAACTGTTCGATGGCGGCGTGCGGCGCAAGGAGTACGGCTTGGGCGCGATCCAGGCGCAGGGCGCCGAACTGAACAACGTGCTGGATGCAATCTGGCGCCGGCTGGCGCGCTGAAGCCACGCAAAGCGGGCGCATAAAAAAACGGCGGAGTCCCTTGCGGGCTCCGCCGTTTCTTATTGAGGATGCCGTCTTACTTGTTGACCAGCTTGGCCGGCACCGCCAGCGTCAGCAGCCCGCCCAGCAACAATGACGCCGCCAGTACGTACATGCCGGTGTTGGTGCTTTGGGTGGCGTCTTTCAGCCAGCCGACCAGGTAAGGGCTGACGAAACCGGCCAGGTTGCCCAGCGAGTTGATCAGCGCGATACCGGCAGCCGCCGCAGCGCCGCTCAGGAACGCCGTCGGCAGGCTCCAGAACAAGGGCAGCGTGGTCAGGATGCCGACCGCAGCCAATGTCAGCGAAGCCATCGCCAGCAAGGTGTTGTGATCGTAGACCGTGCTGAACAGCAGGCCGACGCAGCCCAGGAATGCCGGGATGGCGACGTGCCAGCGACGTTCGCGATGCTGGTCGGCGCTACGGCCGATCATGATCATCGCGACAGCGGCGACAGCGTAAGGAATCGCGGTCAGCAAGCCGATATTCAGCGGGTCCGTGACGCCGGTGGTCTTGATGATGGTCGGCAGCCAGAAGCTCACGCCATACAGGCCCATCACGAAGCAGAAGTAGATGATCGCGCTCAGCCATACCTTGCCGTCGGCGAACATCTGGCCCAGCGAGACTTCAATCTTCTCGGACTGTTCCTGTGCGATCTGCGATTCCAGCAGGCGCTTTTCATCTTCGCTCAGCCAGTCGGCGTCGCGGATGCGGTCCTTCAGGTAAAAGATCACGACCACGCCCAGCACCAGCGACGGGATCGCTTCGATGATGAACATCCATTGCCAGCCGGTCAGGCCGTGCACGCCTGGGAAGGCATGCATGATCCAGCCCGACAGCGGGCCGCCGATGACGCCCGAGATGGCGATGCCGGTCATGAACAACGCGGTGATCTTGCCGCGGCGATGCGACGGATACCAATAGGTCAGGTACAAGATCACGCCGGGGAAGAAGCCGGCTTCGGCCACGCCCAGCAGGAAGCGCATGACGTAGAACATTTCCGGCGTCGTCACGAAAATCATGGCGCCCGAAATGATGCCCCAGGTGATCATGATGCGCGCGATCCAGAGCCGTGCACCGACCTTGTGCAGGATGATGTTGCTGGGGACTTCAAAGATGAAATAGCCGATGAAGAAAATGCCGGCGCCAAGGCCATACACGGTTTCACTGAACTTCAGGTCCTGCAGCATTTGCAGCTTGGCGAAACCGACGTTGACGCGGTCCAGATAAGAAGCAACATAGCAGAGGAAAAGCAGCGGAAGCAGACGCCATGTGACTTTGGAAAAAGTCGCTTCTTCAAACGATACATCGGTGCCGGGCGACGCAGCGACGCCTTGTGCTGGGGTATACGACATGTCTCACTCCATACGTATTAAAAATGGATCAGTCTTGTTGTTATGAAAAGCCAGTCTCGTGGACTGGCCTTATTAAGTACTGATTGTGTTTTTTGGTTCTTGTTTTTTATTGCAGCGTGATTATAGGCACAAATTTCGCCGATTTAGCGTAAAGCGTTTCATCACTGACAAAACGCTTACAGCCGGTCTTGTGCTTGACTACACGCAGCGACCGCCATCGACTTCCAGGCAGGCGCCGGTAATGAACGACGCTTCATCCGAACCCAGGTACAGGCAGGCGTTGGCGATGTCGTCCGGCGTCGAGAAGCGGCCCAGCGGAATCGTCGCGGTGAATTTCTTGCGATTTTCCGGGGTGTCGGGTACGCCCATGAATTCGGTCAGCAGGCCGGTAGCCGAGATCACCGGATTGACGCAGTTGACGCGGATGTTGTCCGGGCCGAGTTCGGCCGCCATCGACTTGCTGGTGGTGATGACCGCGCCCTTGCTGCCGTTGTACCAGGTCAGGCCCGGACGCGGGCGGATACCGGCAGTCGAGGCGATGTTGATGAAGGCGCCGCCGCCGACCTTGCGGAAATAGGGCACGAAGGTCTTCGCACTAAGGAAGATGCTCTTCACGTTGATCGCATAGACGCGTTCGAACTCGTCCTCCTCGATTTCCAGCATCGGACGATTGCGGTGGGTGGTGCCGGCGTTGTTGACGACGATATGCACGCCGCCGAAAGCCTCCAGCGCAGCGGCCAGCATCGCCGCCGTATCGGCACTCTTGGAGACGTCGGTCTTGATGAAACGGGCCTGTCCGCCTGCCGCGACGATGTCGTCGACGACGCGCTTGCCGCCGGCTTCATTGATGTCGGCCACCAGTACGCGCGCACCTTCGCGCGCATAGCTCTTGGCGATGCCTTCGCCGAAACCCGAACCGGCGCCGGTCACGATGGCTACTTTGTCTTTGAGTCGCATGTCTTCTCCTTGTGGTGTTGAATGGTTTTTTTAGTCGTGTATTTAATCGTGTACAGGCGTGTACAGGCGTGTACTAGTCGTGTTTGATGGCGATGGTCTTCAGGACCGTGAAGCCGTACAGCGCTTCGAAACCTTTTTCGCGTCCGTGGCCGCTGGCCTTGACGCCGCCGAACGGCAACTCGACGCCGCCGCCCGCACCATAGTTGTTGATGAAGACTTGGCCGCTGCGGATCGCCCGCGCCAGGCGGAACTGGCGTCCGCCGTCGCGCGTCCACACACTTGCAACCAAGCCGAAATCGGTGCCGTTGGCGAGGCGGATGGCGTCGGCTTCGTCTTCAAACGACATCGCCGCCAGCACCGGGCCGAACACTTCTTCCTGCGCCAGACGGTGTTGAATCGGCACGTCGCGCAACAAGGTCGGCGCCTGGTAGAAACCGCCTGCCGGCGCGCCGTCGGCGATGCGGCCTTGCGCCACCACCGGGATCTTGCTGTCGGCGGCGTCGCGCAGGAAACCGGCCACGCGTTCCTGTTGCGTCTTGCGGATCAGCGGGCCGCAGTCGAGATCCATCGCCGCCGAGCCGACGCGCAATTTGCCGAAAGCGGCGCCGACCCGTTCCAGTACCTGTTCGTACGCACTGCGCTGGACCAGCAGGCGGCTGCCGGCGGAACAGGTCTGTCCGGAGTTCTGCACGATGGCGTTGACGATCACCGGCAGCATGGCGTCGAAGTCGGCGTCTGCAAACACCACCTGCGGCGACTTGCCGCCCAGCTCTAGCGTGACCGGCGTGTGATGTTCGGCGGCCGCGCGCACGACGATCTTGCCGACGTTGGGCGAACCGGTGAAGGAGACGTGATCGATGTCGGCATGCTTGACCAGCAGGTCGCCGGCTTCATGGCCGTAGCCGGTGACGATATTGAGCACGCCTTCGGGAAAGCCGACTTCGGCCGCCAGCTCCGCCACACGCAGCAGCGACAGGCAGGCGTCTTCGGCGGGTTTGACCACGCAGGTGTTGCCGGCGGCGAGGGCGCCGCCGACGCAGCGGCCGAAGATCTGCATCGGGTAATTCCACGGCACGATGTGCGCGGTGACGCCATGCGGCTCACGCAGCGTCAGCACGGTGTAGCCGGTCTGGTAGGGAATCGTCTCGCCATGCAGCTTGTCGGCCGCGCCCGCATAGAACTCGAAATAGCGCACGATGGCGGCGGCATCGGCGCGCGCCTGCTTGAAAGGCTTGCCGCAGTCGCGCGCTTCCAGTTGCGCCAGTTCTTCCTGGTGCTCGGCCAGCTTTTGCGACAGCTTCATCATCAGGCGGCTGCGGTCGGCGGCGCTGGTGCGGCTCCAGACGTTGTCATAGGCCTTGCGCGCTGCTTGTACCGCGAGGTCGATGTCGGCGGCGTTGCCGCGCGCCAGCGATTCGAAAACTTCGCCGTCGGAAGGATCGATGACGGGAATGCTTTCGCCCGAAGACGGCGCGGTCCAGCGATTGTTGATGAAGTGCTGTTTCATGGTTTCAAGGTCCTTTGATTTACATGGCAATCGACATGCCGCCATCCACGTACAGGACGTGGCCGTTGACGTAGGAGGCGGCGTTGGAAGCGAGGAACACGGCGGCGCCGGCGATTTCCGCCGGCTGCGCCCAGCGCCCCAGCGGCGTGCGCGTGGCGAAATGGGCGTTGATTTTTGGATCGGCGATTGAGGCGGCATTGGCTTCGGTGGCCACGCCGCCGGGTGCAATCGCGTTGCTGGTGATGCCCAGCGGACCGTATTCAGCGGCCAGCGCGCGCATCATGCCGGTCAGCCCGGCCTTGGCGCCGGTGTAGACCGCGTCGCCGGAGCGTGCGATCTGGCCGGCAATCGAGGTCACGGTAATCAGGCGGCCGCGCTTGTTCGGCACCATCAGGCGCGCTGCTTCGCGCGACAGCGTATAGCCGGCGATCAGGTTGGTCTCCAGCATGGCGACGATGTCGTCGTCGCTGAATTCGAGCAGCGGCTTGCGGTTGCGCACGCCGGCATTGTTGACCAGCACGTCGAGGCCGCCATGTTCCTTGGCGATGCGGGCAAAGGCATCCTTGACGGCGGCTTTGTCGGTCACGTCGAAGGCGAGAGCGCTGGCTGACAAGCCTTGCGTCGTCAGGCTTTGCACAGCGCTTGCCAAGGTCTCTGCGCTGCGGCCGTTGAGAATCACATGGGCGCCGCTGCCCGCCATGGCCCGGGCGATTTCCAAGCCGATGTCGCGCGCTGCGCCGGTGACGAGTACGGTCTTTCCTGCAAGCGAAAACTGTTCGAGGTAAGGCTGACTGTAAGGCTTATTCATGATTGGCTTTGATAAACAATGGACGGCAAAAGATATCACCGTCGCAGCCATTGAGCCGGACCGTCTGTCTCCTGTCGTTTTTGTTTTATGGGCAGCCGGTCGGAAGATCCCGCCGCTGCCTCGTCTGGGGTCAATGTAGTTTGATCGCCAAAAGATGTCAATTGATATTACTACTTATTGGATGGCGGCAATGCCACGAAAGGCCCATAAGGAGGGCTTATGGCCGCGGCGCAAATACGCTACCATGCGCAATCATCAGAACATCGCCATCGGAGACCCGCCATGCCGAAATCGCCGGCCGACCAGCCGCAGGAAAAGCAAGACGCCAAAGTCGTCAGCATCCGCACCCAACTGTCCACCGATGCGCTCGCACTGGCTGCCGCCGGCCTAGGTCCGGTGCGCCAGGAGCGTTTTGCCGAACGCGTCTACGAAAACCTGTTCCACGCCATCGTCGAAGGCAAGATCAGCGTCGGCAGCCGTCTGCCGTCGGAAAACGACCTGGCGACGCTGTTCGACGTCTCGCGTCCCATTGTGCGCCAGGCGCTCGACCGGCTGCGCGAAGACCAGTTGGTCGAATCGCGGCGCGGCTCCGGCACCTACGTCATGGACAGTCCCGGGGTCGCCGGCAAGTCCGCCACAGCCGAGCCGTCCGAGCGCATCGGCCACATCATGAACGGCCTCGAGCTGCGCATGGTGGTCGAGCCCGAATGCGCCTACATGGCGGCCCTGCGCCGCAGCACCGCCGACCTGACCCGGATGGACGAGTTGCTGACCGGGTTTGAAGAGGCCAACGCCGTCGGCGGCATTGCCCACCATTTCGATTTCGCCTTTCACGAGGCGATCGCCACGGCAACCGCCAACCTGCGCTTCGTGCAGGTGTTGAAGACGCTGGAATACGACGTCAGCCACGCCGTCAATATGCTGCGCCACCTGATGCACATCCAGCCGTGGAAGCGTACCCAGGATGCCATGGACGAGCATCGCAACATCTTCGAGCTGATCAAGCGCCAGGACGCTGAAGGCGCGCGCCGGGCCATGCGCGGGCATATCGAAAATGCGCGCAGCCGCATGTTCAACAGTCGTCCCGGCTTGTAATTAAAAATAACAACTTAAAACAACAACCTGAATCGGATCCGTCTGCATGGAATTGCGCCAACTCAGATATTTCGTCGCCATCGTTGATCACGGCTCGCTGTCGCGCGCGGCGCGCGTGCTGCACATCGCCCAGCCGGCGCTGACGCAGCAGGTTCGTCAGCTGGAAGAAGAACTTGAAGCGCAATTGCTGCATCGTTCCGCGCAAGGCGTCATTGCCACGGACGCCGGCAAGACCTTCTACGAACACGCGCAAGCCATCCTCAAGCAGGTCACCGATGCTAAATCGGCGGTGGCGCAATCCAACGACAAGCCGTCCGGCACCGTGGCGCTCGGCATTCCGCAAAGCGTCTCGGGTGCGCTGGCTCTGCCGCTGCTGACCGCCATTCGCGCCACCTATCCGGAAATCACCTTGCTGCTCACCGAAGAGCTGACCGGCAACCTGATCGTCCAGCTCAAGTCGGGCCGCATCAACCTGGCGGTGCTGTTCGATGACGGCCAGTTGTCGCCATTCGCCAGCACGCCGATGGTGGAAGAAGAGATGATGTACATCACGCGCGCCGATTCGCAATACGGCGCCGGCAAGAAAAAATCGGTCACGCTGGCGCAGGCCATCAAGGCGCCGCTGATCCTGCCCGGATTGCAGCACGGCGTGCGGCCGCGCATCGAAAACATCGTGCGCGCGCAGGGCATGTCGCTCGCCAACGTGATCGAGATCAATTCGGTGGCGATCCTGAAGTCGGCCATCCTCGCCGACATCGGCGCGACCATTTTGCCGGTGGCGCCCTTGCTGTCGGAAATCGAACGCGGCGACATGGTCGCACTGCCGATCAGCGGTGAGCGCATGGCGCGCACCTTGGCTTTGTGCGCCTCTAAGAATATCCCGCTGACCAATGCAGCGGCGGCGGTGGAACGGCTGGTGCTGGATGTGACCGATGACTTGTGCCGCAAGGGCAAGTGGCTGCACGCAGAGGGACTGGCGCGCGAGTAATTGTTTTTGCAGAGTCATCACTATCCCGGTACACATCGGGACAGTGTTGATTTCAGTTCTTGTCGACCGCCGGATCCGGCAACTTTGCGCCATCGAGCAAGGCGCCGATCACCCGTTCACCCAAGGCCAGGCCTACGCTCATGCCGATGCCGGTATGCATCAGCACCACCGTGGTCTTGCCGTCGACCGTTGTAGCCGAGAACGGTCCCGGCCCCTTGCTGCCGTAGACGCCTTGCCAGCGTTCCAGCACGTTCAGTTTCACGCCCAGCGTCTCTTCCGCCAGACCGATCATGAGCTGATCGATTTCTTCGTTATTGAACGGCGGCGCATCGACGCCGTAGTAGTGCGAGTCGCCGATGATCAGCTCCTGATAAGGCGTCGGGCTCACCAGCAGATGGATGCCGTGGCGGTTCAGCACCGGATACTGCGCCTCGATTTCCGCATTGACCCCGGCCGCACTCGGCAAGTCGGAGAACGCGCCGTAATGCGTGCACGACAAACCGGTCAGGACCGCATGCGTCAGCGGCAAGCGCTCCTTCGGCGCCGCGCGCAACATCTGCAGGCGGCATACCTTGAGATTCATTTCGCCGAGCTTGTCGGCAAACAGCGTCTGGTAATCGTGGCCGGAACAGACGATGGTGCGCTCCGCGCGGAACTCGCCGGCGGTGGTCGACAGATGACCGTCGCGTGCTTCCCGGACCAGCGTGTTGAAATGGAATTGCACGCCTTGCGATTGCAGGTAGCACACCAGCGCCGGCACCGCCTCGCGCGAATACAGCTGCAAGTCCTGGGTGCCGTGCAGGGCCGAGCGATGATGGCGGAAACGGCCGCCGTACAACGTGTCGAGCTGTGCGCCTTCCAGCAGCGAGGCGTCGTAGCCGTGCTGGCGCGCCCGCACGATCATGAATTCTTCGAGTACCGCGTGTTCGGCAGCGGTGCGGGCGAACAGCAGGGTGCCGGATTCGCGTGCGCTGAAGTTGGCGCGCTGCGCCAGGTGCAGCCACAGTGCGCGGCTTTGTTTTGCCAGGCCGAGCATGATGCCCGGCGGTTGGCCGGTGACCAGGCCCATGCCGAAATTGCGGATCGAGGCGCCGATCGGCGTCGAGCTGCGTTCGAACACGACCACACGCAGGCCGCGCTTGACTGCCGCAAAGGCGTGCGCCAGGCCGAGTATGCCGGCGCCGACGACGGCGACGTCGATGTGATCCTTGTTGGAATTGGTGTTGGTGTTGCCCATCTGATGCTCCACGTTCTTCTGTTCAGCGCCGCCCGCGCTTTAGATGGCGCGGGCGGCAGGTCTGCATGCTCTCAGCTTATTGCTTCTTTTCAGCCTTGCTTTCGTAGCGCTTGCTCCACTCGGTCAGGATGCGGTCGCGGTTGCTGCTGGTCCAGACGAAGTCGTTCTTGGTGAGGCGCTTTTCATAGTCGGCCGGCAGCAGCGGATCAGGCTTGGCGATGCCCGGCACGGCCAGCACGGCGAAGTTCTTTTCGTATTGCATCATGGCGTCCTTGCTGGCGGAGAAATCAGCCAGGCGCTTAGCGGCGTCGAGGTTCTTGGTGCCCTTGACGATGGCAGTCGCTTCCAGATCCCAGCCCAAGCCTTCCGACGGCAGGATGATGTCGATCGGGGCGCCTTCCTTCTTGGTCTTCACGGCGCGGTATTCAAACGCGATGCCGATCGGGAATTCGCCGGTGGCGGCTTGCTTGCATGGTTTGGAGCCGGAATGGGTGTACTGGCCGATGTTCTTGTGCAGCGCGTCCATGTAGGCCCATGCCTTGTCTTCGCCCATCATCTGGATCCAGGCGGTGACGTCGAGGTAGCCGGTGCCGGAGGAGGCTGGATGCGGCATCACGATCTTGCCGGCGTAGATCGGCTTGGTCAGGTCGGCCCACGAAGTTGGCTTCGGCAGACCTTGCTTTTGCGCTTCGACGGTGTTGAAGCAGATCGCCGAACCCCAGACGTCCATGCCGACCCATGCCGGCGGATTGGCCGGGCTGCGGTACTTGGCTTCAATCGCCGACAGGTTCTTCGGCGCGTAAGGCGTCAGCATGCCTTCCTTGTCGAGGATCGCCAGGCTGGAAGCAGCCAGGCCCCAGATCACGTCCGCCTTCGGATTGGCCTTTTCAGCCAGCAGCTTGGCGGTGACGATGCCGGTGGAATCGCGCACCCATTTGATTTCGATGTCCGGATTGCTCTTTTCGAACTCGGCTTGATAGGCCTTGATCTGGTCGGCTTCCAGCGCGGTGTAGACGGTCAGTGTGGTTGCTGCATGCGCGGACAGCAGGGCGCCTGCACCCAGTACGGAAGCAAGCAGTTTCAGAATGGTTGTAGGTTTCATGGTTGCTTTCTTGTGATGGAAAAGTAAAACGACGAACGAGTGAATCAATGGATCAATGCGTTTTCAATGTTGCTTGCCGGCGCTGCGCCATGCCTGCGCGCGGCGCACCCAGTAGCCCAGGCCCCAGTGCATCAGCAGCGAGACGGCAATCGAGGTCAGCAGGATCAGCGTGGACATCGCCGCGGCCGGGCCGACATCGCCGGCGTCGTCCATGTTCAGCACGGCGATCGCGGCCAGCACGGTGTTGGAGCTGTAGAGGAAGATCACGGCAGACACGGTTGTCATCGACGACACGAACAGGTAGCGGAAAATCTCCAGCACGGCCGGCAGGCACAGCGGCACGGTGATGCGCAGGTAGGTGCGCAGCAGCGGCACCTTGAGCGAAGCCGAGGCGGCCTCGAATTCGGGATCGATCTGCTTCAACGCAGTGACGGCGGTCAGGTGCGCGGTGGTGTAGAAGTGCATCACCGAACACAGGATCAGGATCGCCATGCTGCCGTACAGGAAGTTGAGCGGATTGGCCGGGTGATTGAAGAAGAACACGAAGCCCAGTCCCAGCACCAGCCCCGGCACCGCCATCGGCAGGAAACTGAGGAAGCGCAGTGCGTTGTCGAGCAGGCGGTTGCTGCGCGTCTTTTCCATCAGCCAGGCGCCGGTGAAGATCACGATGGTGCCGACGATGCTGGTACCGATGGCCAGGCGCAGGCTGTTCCAATAGGCCAGCCAGCCGCCGCCGTCCATATTGTCGAAGTCGTAGTGCATCAGCGTCAGCTTGAGGTTGTACGGCCACAGCTTGACCAGCGACGCGCCGACCGCCACGGCAATCATCAGCAGCAAGGTCGCGCTGATCGCCAGCAGGATCAGGGTATAGAGCGCGTCGCGACGCCATTGGCGGCGCGGCGTCAGCACTTCGGCGCGGCTGCTCATCTGGGCGCGCTGGCGTTTTTGCAGCCAGCCGTCGATGCAGAAAGTCAGCAATGCCGGAATCAGCAACAGCAAGCCGATCAGTGCGCCGCGGTCGAATTGCTGCTGGCCGACCACGGCCTTGTAGGCTTCCACCGCCAGCACGCTGAAGGCACCGCCGACGATCTTGGGCACGCCGAAGTCGGTGATCGCCAGCGTGAACACCAGACAGAACGCGCCGAAGATGCCGTAGCGCGTGGCCGGCAGCGTTACCGTGCGGAAGGTCTTCCAGCTGCCCGCGCCCATTGCCGAGGCGGCGTCATACAGGCGCGCATCGGCCAGCGACAGCGCCGACAGCAGGATCATCAAGGCATGCGGAAAGGTGTAGAACGCTTCGCCCAGCAAGATGCCCCAGAAGCCGTAGATGCTGCCGTTCATCCATTCCTTGAACAGGCCCTGGTTGCCGAACAGGTAGATCAGCGCGATGCCCGGCAACAGCGACGGCGCCAGCAGCGGCAACAGCGCGATGGCGCGCCACAAGCCCTTGAGCGGCGCCAGCGTGCGTTGCAGGCCGTAGGCGAACAGGTAGGCCAGCGGCACTACCAGCAGGGCGGTTGCGGCCGATACGCCGACGCTGCGCGCCACCATCGGGAAGAAGTTGGGATTGGCGACCAGCTTGCTCCACGGCGCCAGGCCGGCCCATGCGCCGTTGCGGTCGAGCAGCGCCTGGCCGAGCACGGCCACCAGCGGCAGGGCCAGCGCCAGCACCAGCAAGAGCAGCAGGAAGTATTTCAGGCCGTTCGCGGTCGCCGTGTCGCGATTGAAAGTCGACGCCGGCTTTGATACGGACGGGGAAGTGATGGCCAGTGGCGGCGCCTGGACGGAGGTATTCATGCCGGGCTCAGGCAAACAGATGCAGCGATTGCTGCGGCAAGGCGATCCACATGCGCTGGGCGGAGACGTCCGGCAGACGTGCACGTACGTCGTTGGTGACGTCGGCCATCAGGCGCTGGCCCGGCAATTCGTCGAGTTCCAGCATCATGCGGTAGCGGTCGCCGAGATAGATCTGATCGACCACGCGCGCCGAAAACCGGTTTGCTGCATCGGCTGCAGGCGCCACGTCGACCGCTTCCGGACGGCAGAACAAGCGGCCGTTGTCATTGTTGCCCATGTGCTGGCGCGGCGCCTCGTCAACCGTGAGCGTGAGCGCGCCGACGCTGACCTGATGCGGCGACAGGCGCTGGAACGGCAGCCAGTTGGCCTGGCCGATGAAGTCGGCGACAAAGGGTGTGGCCGGATGGCGGTAGATGCGGTCGGGCGTGTCGAATTGTTCGATGCGGCCGTGCTGCATGATGGCGATGCGGTCCGACATGACCATCGCTTCTTCCTGGTCATGCGTAACCATCAGCGTGGTGATGTTGAATTGCTTTTGCAGGCGGCGGATTTCCAGCTGCAGGTGTTCACGCACCTGCGCATCCAGCGCCGACAGGGGTTCGTCGAGCAGCAGCAGCGAAGGCGAGGGTGCCAGCGCGCGCGCCAGGGCGACGCGTTGCTGCTGGCCGCCGGAGAGCTGGCCGGGATATTTCTTCTCGCTGCCCGTCAGGCCGATCATGTCCAGCATCTCGGCCACGCGCTGCTGCATCTGCACGCGCGACAGGCGGCGCGCGTTGAGGCCGTAGGCGACGTTTTGCGCCACTGTCAGGTTGGGGAACAAGGCGTACGACTGGAACAGGATGCCATAGTCGCGTGATTGCGGCGGCAGGTGCGAGATGTCCGTGCCGTGGGCATGGATGGCGCCGTCGTCCTGTTTCTCGAGTCCGGCGATGGTGCGCAGCAGCGTCGTCTTGCCGCAGCCGGATGGTCCGAGCAGGCAAACCATCTCACCCTGGCGCACGTCGAGCGACACGTTGTCGAGCGCTGTGAAGGCGCCGAAGCGTTTGCGGATATTGCGGATCGACAGGAAAGTTGCGGAGGTCGGAGAGATCGCCTCGGCGGCAGTGGATTCAGATGCAGATGCAGGGGCAGTGACGGACAAGGAAGTAAGCATCGCGCTCTTTCGTCAGGACTATGCCGGGTTCGGCCAGAAAGTGAGCGGATATTACGTAGCTAATATGACCGCTGGATGACAGTTGCGACGTTATATATGGAATGGATTTCATCCATAGGTTGAGGTTATGGATGGATTGCTTCTGACAAGTAATCCGCTGCCGGAAGGCAAGCCTCTTGCCGCATGAAAACCCGATCTGAATTTGTCTGCAAAATAGCGGGAACGCACACGCATGGCGGCGTGGTCTAATCTGTATGGTCTAATGACTGCTAATGACAATCCCGATCTTCTCCTTGCCATGGATTACTCTTTGAACAAGTCCTCAATGAAAACTGTCGCCGTGCTGGTCGCCCTCGGCAGCATCAGCGCCGCGCTGCTATCGGCCTGTTCGTCGCAAAAGCCCGACACCCAGGCCAATCGGGACGCCACCGCCAAGGAGATCATCGAACAGGTGAAGACCACGCCCGACGGCACCTCCACGGCGGACTCGCTGGGCGCCTACAAGGAAGACCTGGCGCGCCGCATTTCGCAGGTCAACTCCACCAAAGTCCACGTCGAACGCCCGCAGGCCTTGCTGCGCTCGGTCATCGTGATCAAGTACGTGGTCGACAAGGACGGTAACCTGGTGCGCAGCGAAGTGGTGCGCACCAACAAGGACAAGATCACGGAAGCCACCGCACTGGCCACCTTGCGCAGCACAGCGCCTTTTCCCAAGCCGCCGGTGGCGCTGCTGAGCGGCGGCAAGGTCGAGTTGTCGGAGACCTGGCTGTTCAACAACGACGGCCGCTTCCAGCTGCGCACCATCGCGCAGCCGCAAAAGGGAGAGTGAGCAGGCTCTCGAACGCAATAGCTGCCGCCGTTCCTTCTTTTTATTTTCCGCAGATGGAGTATTGAGTTGATCAATCTGGTTGATTTCACACCGGGCCTGTCGCTGGCAGGCGGTTTAATGATCGGTGGGGCGATCGCCTTGCTGATCCTGTTTAACGGCAGGATAGCGGGCATCAGCGGGATTCTCGGTGGTTTGCTCAGT
This sequence comes from Herbaspirillum sp. NPDC101397, assembly GCF_044767325.1. Lineage (NCBI taxonomy): Bacteria > Pseudomonadati > Pseudomonadota > Betaproteobacteria > Burkholderiales > Oxalobacteraceae > Herbaspirillum > Herbaspirillum sp. NPDC101397. Next base: position 665,099 of record NZ_JBIWNS010000001.1, on the reverse strand, counting down.
CTGCCGAAAAAAGATATCGCATGGCGTGCTGCTTTTCTGATCGGCATGATGCTGGCGCCTGTGATCGCGATCTGGGCCGGCAGAGGAATTGAGATCGAGATTCAGGCCGGCTGGGGAGAAATCCTGACGGCCGGTTTTCTGGTAGGTATCGGCACGCGTTACGCAGGCGGCTGCACCAGCGGCCACGGGGTCTGCGGAATATCGCGCGGTTCCGTCCGCTCCGTTGCAGCGACGCTGACGTTCATGGCGGCGGGTTTTGCCACGGTGTTTGTCAAACTGCATCTGGTCGCAGCATGAAGAACCTGAAGGACATCACATGGCCGCTGTAAGCGCCTTATTTGCAGGCCTCTTGTTTGGCCTTGGATTGATGGTTTCCGGCATGGTCGATCCAGCCAAGGTGCTGGGTTTCCTCGATCTGTTCGGAGCGTGGGATCCCTCACTGATATTCGTGATGGTGGGCGCCATCCTGCTGAGCGCGCCGGCTTTCTTCCTTGCGCGCCGACGGCGTCGCTCCATGCTGGGCCTGCCGGTGCAGATCCCTGCCGCAGCTGCGATAACCGTGCGATTGATAGCGGGCAGCGCGGTGTTCGGCATCGGCTGGGGCCTGGCCGGTTTCTGCCCCGGTCCTGCGCTGGTATCGGCTGCCGCCGGTTACCCCAAGGCGATCGGGTTCGTTGCGGCAATGATTGCCGGCATGCTGGTCTTCGATCAGCTGGAGCGCATAAGGCGCCGGTGAGGAGTGCCGCAGGCTGTTTCGTCCGGAGCTGGAAAATGCGCAGGCATAAGGCGACGAAGTCTAAGCCTGCTTGCGCGAAGCTTCGTGCAGGCGTCTCACCGCCAGCCCCAGTTCGTCGGGCGTCATTGACGCAAATCCCAATCTCAGTCCATTGACCGGCTGGTCCAGCGGCGAGAACTGACGCCCGCTGCGCACGAACAACTGCACGTCTGCGGCATGCCGCACCATGGCGTCGACGTCGATATCTTCGCGGAAGGTCACCCACAGCGCCAGTCCGCCTTCAGGATTGCGCAGCGTGACGCGTTCGCCGAAACGTGCGTGCAGCGACTCCATCAACGCATCCTTGCGCGCGCGATACAGCTTGGCGGCACGGCGCAGATGCTTGCGCAATTCACCATCGGCGATCAGATCCGCCAGCATCTTTTGCAGGACGGCGTCGCCGTGCGTGGAAATCAGCAACTGATTCTTGCCCAGCGCTTCGATCAGGTTTTCCGGTGCGACGATGAAGCCGCAGCGGAACGACGACCCCAGCAGCTTCGACAGGGAGCCGATGTAGACGACGCTGCGCTGGCCCGGATCGCTGGCCAGCGGCAGGTAGGGGCGGCCGTCAAAGTGGTACTCGTGGTCGTAGTCTTCCTCGATGATGGTGAAGCGATGCTGCTGCGCCAGCGCCAGCAGTTTCTGGCGGCGGTCGGCGCGCAGGCTGACGGTGGTCGGGAACTGATGGTGCGGCGTCAGATAGATCAGGCGCACCGGTTTCTTCAGGCACAGCGCTTCGATCTGGTCGACGCGGCAACCGTCGCGGTCGACGTCGATGACTTCAATCTGCGCTCCAAGCGCGCGGAAGATGGCCCAGGCCGGCGGATAACTGAGCCGTTCCACCAGCACCAGGTCGCCGGGGCGGATCAATGCGCCGGCAGCCAGGTGCAGCGCCATCTGTGTGCCCTGCGTGAGGCAGATGTTGGCGGCGCCGGCGGTCAGCCCGCGCGTGGCGCGCAGCATCTCGGCCAACGCCGTGCGCAACTGGCCGGCCGATTCCAGGTTGCCGTATTTGACCCAGTTGGACTTGAAGGCGGCCTTCATGGCGTTGCGGTAATAGCGATGCAGGACAGCTTGCGGCAACAGCCGATGATCCGGCGCGCCGTTGTCGAAATACATGGTGTCGCGCGTGCGTCCCGCACGCACCGCAGGTACGTAGAGGTCGTCGAAGTACGGCGGCAGCGCCGGCGTCATGAAGTCCGGTGCAAAGGCTGCACCGACACCGGCTGCACGTCGCGACTGCGGCGTTTTGGCGGCCGCCATGGCGTGGTCGGCGAAGCGCGCATTGACGAAGGTGCCGCGGCGCGGTTCACTGACCAGCCAGCCTTTGATGATGGCTTCTTCATAGGCCAGGATCACGGTCTTGCGGTTGACGTCGAGGATATCCGCCAGCTCGCGCGTGCCGGGCAAGGCTGCACCCGGCTCCAGTCGGCCGCTGCGGATGGCGTCGGCAAGGCCGTCGACGATCTTGCGGTAGGACGCTTTCTGTCCGGCGCCATCGGCGTCGAGATCGAGCAAGGGACGCCATTTTCTCATCTGGACCATGTGGATTGTTAAAATCTGGAGGTTTCAATGGTCCTATTCTACCGCCACAATCCTCGCATCCGATAAACGCTCGACGAGGACATCATGCAAGGCAAGCACATCATCACACTGGAGCAATCCGGCAAGACCTTCGTCGCAGGCGAGGAGTTGTTGCTCGACGCCGCGCTGGCGCAGGGCGTCTCGATTCCGTTTTCCTGTCGTCGCGGCGAATGCGGCTCGTGCAAGGTCAAGGTGCTGGAAGGCGCTCACGAGACCGAGCCGTACGTAGCCTTGGGCACGCCGTATCCGCTGGCGCATGACGAGATGCTGTTGTGCCGCAACCGCGCCTGCAGCGATATGCGCATAGCCATTCCGGGCTGGACGCCGGAAGCGCAGGCGTCGCGCTTCGAGGCGCACGTGCTGGAAAAACGCTTGCTGACGCCGGGCGTGGTACGGCTGGTGTTGCAGGCTACGGCAGCGATGCCGGTGCGTGCCGGCCAGTACGTGAAGGTCTACCTCGATGACGGCAGCAGCCGCTGCTTTTCGGTCGCCAACATTCCTGCCGACGATGACGGCAAACTGGTCTTCCATATCCGGCGCGTTGCCGGCGGCCGCTTTTCGGAAGGCATGCTCGACCGTCTCGCCGTCGGCGACGTGCTCAGCATCGAGGGCGGCTTCGGCGCCTGCACCTGGCAAACCGGCGAGCGTTCGGCCTTGCTGCTGTTTGCCACCGGCACCGGCTACGCCGGCATCAAGCCGATCCTGCTGGCGGCGCTGGCGGAAACAGATTCTGCCCCTGTGACCCTGTACTGGGGCGGCGCCCGCGCCGATGATTTCTACGACAGGGCATTCCTCGACGGTCTTGCCGCGACCGATGCCCGATTCACGTGGGCCGGCGTCATCGCGCAGGCGGAGCACATTGAAACCGGCATGCAGCAAGGCTACGTGCAGGACGTCGCAGCCGGCGGTGATCATGCCTGGACGAATGCTCGCGTGTATGCCTGCGGCAATCCGGCGATGGTCGCGGCCGTGCGCGAACGCTGCCTGGCGCTCGGCGTGGCGACGCATCACTTCATTGCGGAGGCGTTCGTGCCGTCCGGGGCCAGCACGGCGCCGATGGCGCGCGGCGGTTTCGATCCGGTGTGGGAGCGCGTCGGCCCCAAATATTCACTCGACGGCATGCTGGCGGCGCGCGAGCAATCGATCCGCGCGCTGGCGCAGATCGTCGGCAAGCTGCGCGTGGGCATGACGACCGGCGAGGCCGTGAGGATGGCGAATGATCATCTGCGCGCGATGGGTTCGTCGCATACATGGCATCCGACCTACATCCGCTTCGGCGACGACACGGTCAGGACGCCGCGCGAGGGCGTGGACAAGGAACGCCGACTGCGCGCCGCCGACATCGCGGTGGTCGATCTGGGCCCGGTGTGGGATGGTTATGAAGGCGATTTCGGCGACACCATCGTATTCGGCGACGACAGCCTGCACCGCGCCTGCGCGCAGGCGGCGCGCGATGTCTTCAGCGAAACGCGCGATGCCTGGCGCACCGGCCTGACCGGGCGCGCGCTGTACGATTTCGCCGAGGCGGCGGCGGCGCGCGGCGGCTGGCAGCTGGAGCGCAATCTGGCGGGGCACCGGGTGTCCGACTTCCCGCATGCGCTGTTCGGGCCGGCCAAGCTGGCCGAGATGGACATCGTGCCGGGCGACGCCGTCTGGGTGCTGGAAATCCAGCTGCGCCACCCGACCGAAGCGATCGGCGCCTTCTACGAAGATATCCTGATCGGCACGCCGTCGGCGCGTGCGGCGGAACCGGTTGCCGCAGTGCCTGCGTAGAAGGTCGACGTATTCGGCCGAAGCTCAGTCTTCGGCGACGATGCAATTGCGCCCGCGCTGCTTGGCCATGTACAGGCGTTTGTCGACGGCTTCCATGAATTCGATGCGCTGGTCCTGGCGGGACGGGATGATGGTCGCCATGCCGAGGCTGATGGTGACGACGCTTTCGACCTGCGATTTTTCGTGCGGAATTTTTTCTTTCACCACCAGCTTTCGGCAGCGTTGCGCCACCTTCAGGCCGGAGGCCCGATCGGTCTCGGGCAAGATCAGGACGAATTCTTCGCCGCCGTAGCGCGCGAAGAAGTCACGTGTGCGCGTGGCGGCCTTGCCCAGTACGCCGGCGATCTGCTTGAGGCAGGCGTCGCCGCGGATGTGGCCGTAGTGGTCGTTGTATTGCTTGAAGTAGTCAATGTCGAGCATGATCACCGACAGCGGCGTGCGGTTCCTGACGGCGTTGGCCCATTCCACTTCCAGCGCCGAGTCGAACATGCGGCGATTGGCGACGTCGGTGAGGCTGTCTCGGTAGGACAGCGCTTCCAGTTCCTTCTGCAGTTCGGCCAAACGTGCTTCATTCTTCTTGCGCTCGGTGATGTCGAACATGAAGCCGATCAGCGCGTCGACTTCACCATCCGGCTTGCGCACCACGTGCACCACGTCGCGGATCCAGACGTGCTCGCCGTCGCGCGTGATGGCGCGGTAGTCGGCTTCGTGATCGACGCCTGCCTTCGATTGCGCCACGCAAAAATTCACCACGCCTTCGCGGTCTTCCGCATGGATGCGCGCGGCCCAGTCCTCCACCGAGACCCAGCTCTCCGGCGTCCAGCCCAGCAGCGCTTCGATCTGCGGACCGACGTAGGCAAACTTCATCGTGCTCCAGTCGATTTTCCAGGGTATCGCCTTGGTCGATTCAAGCAGTGTTTTGTAGACGGCGCTGTCGGGTTCCATTTGTTTTTGTACTTGTTTGATCATGTGGACGTCGTGATGAATTTTGCCAAGGGTTGCTTGAGGTTTTGAGTAACTCCGGGCAGCCGTCGGCGGCAAGGAAGATTGTCGTAAGGATAACCCGGCGTGTTGCAAGACGTATGAAATCTGTGTGAAAAATACTCGAAAAAGTTTAAGTCAAATCGATGCCGATTCAGGCCGATAGCGGAGTTGCGGGGCTTATCGACGACGTTATTGCGTCAATAGTCATCATCAATTGATTTAAAACATTTAATCAATTGTGCAAAAGACTTTCGTCTGCTTTATCTTTTAGTACATGACTTGCAGAAAGATTCGACGCTGCCCGAGCAGCGCACTCGCCCCTCAACTCATCAAACAGGAACGCAGCACATGTCTTCGAATGCCTCCGCAACCACCCTCAGCTCGCCCGGCGAGCTTCAACAAGATTCGGCAATCTTCCGCGCACTGGCCGAGATGCTCGCTCACGGCGGCATCCGCATCAACGGCAACAATCCCTGGGATATTCAACTGCATCGCGCCGGCGTGCCGGAGCGCGCCTTCGCACAGGCCAATCTCGGCCTCGGCGAAGCGTACATGGACGGCGACTGGGACGCCGAACAGCTCGACGAATTTTTCTCGCGACTACTGCGCACGCGACTGACCGACAACATCAAGCCGCTGCGACTGGTCGGCCATGTGCTGGCGGCGAAATTCATGAATCGCCAGAACCTCAAGCGCTCGCGCATGGTCGGCGAAGTGCACTACGACCTCGGCAATGATTTCTATGCCGCGATGCTCGATTCCCGCATGACCTACACCTGTGGCTACTGGAACACCGCGACCACGCTGGAAGAAGCGCAGGAGGCCAAGCTCGACCTGATCTGCCGCAAGCTGCAACTCAAGCCCGGCATGCGTGTGCTCGACATCGGCTGCGGCTGGGGCAGCTTCATGTCCTTTGCCGCTGAACGTTACGGCGTCGAAGCGGTAGGCGTGAGCATTTCGAAAGAACAGATCGCGCTAGCGAAAGAGCGCTACGGCCATCTGCCGCTCGATTTCCGCCTGCAGGATTATCGTGAGCTCAACGAACGCTTCGATGCCATCGTCAGCATCGGCATGTTCGAACATGTAGGCCGGCGCAACTATCGCACCTACATGGAAGTGGCGCATCGCTGCCTGGCCGACGACGGCCTGTTCCTGCTGCACACCATCGGCAAGAACCAGCGCAAGTCCTCGCCCGATCCGTGGATCGACAAATACATTTTCCCCAACGGCGACCTGCCGTCGGTGGGCCAGATGGGCGACGCCTTCGATCACTTGTTCGTGGTCGAGGATTTGCACAATTTCGGCGCCGACTACGACAAGACGCTGATGGCCTGGCACAGCAATTTCGAAGCGGCGTGGCCGCGTTTCGAGGCACAGCTTGGCGCGCGCTTCCGCCGCATGTGGCGCTATTACCTGCTGTCCTGCGCCGGCGCCTTCCGCGCTCGCGACATCCAGCTGTGGCAATGGGTGTTGTCGAAGAAGGGCGTGATGGGCGGCTATCGTCGCGAACGGATCTGATCAGATCGACCGTCCGAAGGCGGATCGTTTGTTCAAATTGGATTCAAGATGAATTCAGTTTGCACCCAGACGATTCGCCAGCAAAGGCAACAGCAATTCCGCCGCCTCCTGGCATTTGAGTGACAGCAAAGGATCCGCGCGCGTGACGCCGCGGTTGATGGCGGCGATAGGTTTTCCCGCTTCCGCAGCCATGCGGCAAAAGCGGTATCCCGAAAACACCACCAGCGACGACCCCACCACCAGCACTGCATCGGCTGCCGCCACTGCGCGTTCGGCAGCTTCGCTGCGTGCACGCGGCACGCCGTCACCGAAGAACACCACGTCGGGTTGCAACATGCCGCCGCACACCGGGCAAGGCGGCACATGGAAATGGGCGAGGGCGGCTGTCTCCAGATCGGCGTCGCCGTCCGGCAAGGCAGCCGCATCACTGGCCGCCAGTTCGGGGTTGGCGTGTTCCAGCAAGTCCTGCACGCTGCGGCGTGCTTGCACCGTCGCGCAATCGAGGCAGACCACGCGATGGATGTTGCCGTGCAATTCGATGACCTCGCTGCTGCCTGCCTGCTGGTGCAGGCCGTCGACGTTTTGCGTGAGGATGGCGGAGACCTTGCCTGCAATTTCCAGCGTCGCCAGCGCACGGTGGCCAGCGTTCGGCGCGGTGCCGGCCAGCTTGGGCCAGCCGATCATGCTGCGCGCCCAGTAGCGCCGGCGCATGGCTTCCGAACTGCGGAAAGCGGGGCCTTCCATCGGCGCCTTGCCGCGCCGCACGCCGTTGGCGTCACGGTAATCGGGAATGCCCGATGCGGTGCTGATGCCGGCGCCGCTCAGGACCAGCACGTGGCGATGCGGCGCCATGAACGCGGCCAGCGCGTCCAGGTCCGCATCAAGCCGGCTGGAGATGTTGTCTTCCAAGAAAGTCTGTTCTTAAACCCGGTCCATGCCGGCGGTCACGATGAACGACACCAGCGCGGCCGTGATCGACCAGACCGCCAGGCGATATTGCGGGATGAATTTGGTGATGACCGGCAGCAGGAAATACAGGACGACGCCGATGAGGATGCAGGTGATGACTCTTTTCATGACTTGATCTTGTTGATGTTGATGAATATGCCCGCCGGCTCGTCGCCTGCGACCGTTGCGATCCTATCATTGATTGGGGGCAATGGCAGCAGGGTGACCGGCAACGGGCAGGGGCAAGAACGCACAAGGGTATATTTAAAACTTATACCCCCATCGACAAACGGTATTTCCTTGATCTTCTCTTAAAAGAATAGACTTCAGTCACAGCAGTTTCGGAGGACGGATTGTTGTGAAGGTCGCTACCACGGCCGCTTTGTCTGACAGTAACGCATCGTACCCGGTGCAGTAACGGCAGGCGATATCTGAATAATCATTTTGGAGACGTACATGGAATACCGTTCGGCAGCCGAGCCTGTTGAATTGTCAGCCCCTGACCGGTCGGGGCGGGCAGTGACACCGGCAGCAACCACTGTAGCAAACTCAGCGTCATCAGTATCTATTCCCGTCTCGGGGACCGCACCGCTCGCGACGGTGAGTCTCGACGACAAATATACGGCAACTTCGGGTTCGATCTTTCTGTCCGGCATCCAGGCGCTGGTGCGCTTGCCGCTGCTGCAGTATCTGCGCGACCAGAAAGCCGGACTCAACACCGCCGGCTTCATTTCCGGCTATCGCGGTTCGCCGCTGGGCGGACTCGACGAAGCCCTGTGGAAGGCGCAGCCGCATCTGGAGGCGCACAAGATCAAGTTCCAGCCCGGCACCAACGAGGACATGGCGGCCACCGCAGTCTGGGGCACGCAGCAGGTCGACCTGATCGGCCCGGCCAAGGTCGAGGGCGTGTTCTCCATGTGGTACGGCAAGGGCCCCGGCGTGGATCGCTGCGGCGATGTACTCAAGCACATGAACCATGCGGGCACCTCCGCCAAGGGCGGCGTGCTGCTGGTGGCCGGCGACGACCATGGTGCGTATTCGTCGACGCTGCCGCATCAATCCGATCATATTTTCTCGGCATCGATGATTCCGATGCTGTACCCCTGCAATGTGCAGGAATACCTCGATCTCGGCCTGCACGGCTGGGCCATGTCGCGCTTCTCCGGCTGTACGGTGGGCTTCAAGGCGCTGGCCGACACCGTCGAATCGAGCGCCTCGGTGGACGCCGATCCGTTCCGGGTCGAGATCAAATACCCGGCCGACTTCGTCATGCCCGAAGGCGGCCTCAACGCCCGTTTGTCGACCGACACGCTGGGCGTGCAGGCGCGCAAGCAGGAAGCGCTGATGCAGGATTACAAGATCTACGCCGCGCTCGCCTACGCGCGCGCGAACAAGCTCAACCGCGTGATGATCGACAGCCCCAAGGCACGGCTGGGCATCATCGCCTCGGGCAAGTCCTATCTCGACGTGCTGGAAGCGCTGAGCGAACTTGGCATCGATGAAGACTTCGCCGCCGAGATCGGCTTGCGCCTGTTCAAGGTGTCGATGCCGTGGCCGCTGGAGCCGGAAGGCGTGCGTGAGTTCGCCCAGGGCCTCGACGAAATCCTGGTGGTCGAAGAAAAGCGCCAGATGGTCGAATACCAGCTCAAGGAACAGCTCTACAACTGGCGCGACGACGTGCGTCCGCGCGTGATTGGCAAGTTCGACGAAAAGGGCGAGTGGGTTGCGCCGCGCGGCGAATGGCTGCTGACCTCCAAGGCGGACTTTTCGGTAGCCCAGATCGCGCGCGTGATTGCGGCGCGTATCGCGCGTTTCCACACCAGCGACCTGATCAAGGCGCGCCTGGCTTTCCTCGACGCCAAGGATGCGGTGCTGAACAAGGCGGTCAGCACGCCGCCGCGTCCGGCTTACTATTGCTCGGGTTGCCCGCACAACACCTCGACCAAGGTGCCCGAAGGCAGCTTCGCGCTGGCCGGCATCGGCTGCCACGTGATGGCCACCGCCATCTATCCCGAGTTCAACAAGCTGACCACGCACATGGGCGGCGAGGGTGGGCCGTGGATCGGGCAGGCGCCGTTTTCGAAGGTGCCGCACGTGTTCGCCAACCTCGGCGACGGCACCTATTTCCATTCGGGTTATCTGGCGATCCGCGCTGCGGTGGCGGCCAACGTCAACATGACCTACAAGATCCTCTACAACGACGCAGTGGCGATGACCGGCGGCCAGCCGGTCGACGGCACCACCTCGGTGCCGATGATCGCGCAGCAGATGGCGGCCGAAGGCATCAAGCATATTGCGCTGGTGAGCGAAGACATCAGCCGCTACAGCGATCGTTCCAATCTGCCGGACCTGGTCACCATCCACGATCGCAAGGACATGGACGCAGTGCAACGGGACATGCGCGAGTTGAAGGGTGTGACCGTCATCATCTACGACCAGACCTGCGCCGCCGAGAAGCGTCGTCGCCGCAAAAAAGGCGAATATCCCGACCCGGATCAGCGCCTGTTCATCAATGAAGCCGTCTGCGAGGGCTGCGGCGACTGCGGCGTGCAATCGAACTGCACCTCGATCCTGCCGCTGGAAACCGAGTTCGGCCGCAAGCGCGCCATCGACCAGTCCTCGTGCAACAAGGACTATTCCTGCGTCAAAGGCTTCTGCCCCAGCTTCGTCACCGTCAGCGGCGGCAAGCTCAAAAAATCGAAGACCGGCGTCATCAAGAAGGACAGCGCAGACGACTTCGGCGTGCTTCCTGAACCGGCAATCCCGTCCTGCGACACGCCGTTCAATATCCTCATCAACGGCATCGGCGGCACCGGCGTCATCACCATCGGCGCATTGATGGGCATGGCCGCGCACCTGGAAGGCAAGGGCGCGTCGGTGCTGGACATGACCGGCATGTCGCAAAAGAACGGTTCGGTGACCTCGCACGTGCGCATCGCGCGCACGCCGCAAGCGATCCGCGCCCAGCGCATCGCCACCGGCGAGGCCGACCTGATCCTCGGCTGCGACATGCTGACCGCCGGTTCGCATGACGCGATTTCCAAGATGCGTCCGGGCCGCACCCGTGCGGTCGTCAACGTGCATCAGCAACCGCCGGGGCAATTCGCCAAGAATCCCGACTGGCAATTCCCATTCGAAGACGTCAAGGCGCTGATCGAGGAGTCGGTCGACAATCAAGCTGACTTCATCGACGCCACACGCCTGGCGACGGCGCTGATGGGGGACTCGATTGCGACCAACCTGTTCATGCTGGGCTACGCTTATCAACGCGGCGAATTGCCGCTGACCGAAGCCGCCTTGCTGCGCGCCATCGAGATGAACGGCGTCGCCGTCGAGTCCAACAAGACCAGTTTCCTGTGGGGCCGCCGCGCCGCGGTCGACCTGGCGCGCGTCGAGCGCATCGCCGTGCCGGCGCAACCGGTGGTGATCCGCATGCCGGAGACCTTGGACAAGCTGATCAAGCGCCGTGTGGCTTTCCTGACCGATTACCAGGATGCGGCTTATGCTGAATCCTTCATGCGCTTCGTCGAGCAAGTGCGCGCGAAGGAAGCCGCCTTGGATCTGGGCGACAAGCTGACCATGGCGGTCGCACGCAATCTGTCCAAGCTGATGGCCTACAAGGACGAATACGAAGTCGCGCGGTTGTACACCGACGGTCGCTTTGTGGAACAACTGAAGCAGCAGTTCGAAGGTGACTTCTCGCTGAGCTTCAACCTGGCGCCGCCGCTGTTCTCGAAGAAAGATGCACAAGGCCGCCTGGTCAAGGCGAAGTACGGTTCCTGGATGATGTCGGCGTTCAAAGTGCTGGCGAAGTTCAAGGGACTGCGCGGCGGCAGCTTCGACGTCTTCGGCTACACCGAGGAGCGCAAGACAGAGCGTCGCCTGATCGCCGAATATCGCGATACGGTGACCACGCTGCTGGATGGCCTGAGTGCGGACAAGCTGGCGCTGGCCGTCGAGATTGCGCAGTTGCCGGAGCAGATCCGCGGTTACGGCCACGTCAAGGACAAGGCGCTGGCGCAGGCGCGCGGCAAGCAGGATGAATTGCTGACGCGCTATGCCGCCGCCGTGCCTGTCGGACTGGCGCAGAAGGTCAACGTGGCAAATATCGTTGCGGCTTGATTCTGTAGCCTGATTCAGAGGGGCGCGCGGTGTGCAGAGATGCAAAGCAGTTTGGGATTGCTGCACACCGCGCGCTATTGACCGGATCTCTCAGCCATTACCCCATTTCGTGCACAATGACTGTCGTGAATGACGGCTTCAGCTTCAGCGCCAATGTCGCCCAGGCGACATCATTGGCGCTGCTTTTGCGTTAGTCTTTTGCCAAACAAGATAAAACAGACCTCAGGAGACAAGCATGGATTTTGAACTGAACGAAGACCAGTTGGCCTTCCAGGCCAGCGCGCGCGATTTCGCCGCCGGCGAGATGGCGCCGCATGCGGCCCGCTGGGACGAGGAATCGCATTTCCCCGTCGACGTCATCGCCAAGGCCGGCGAACTCGGTTTCTGCGCGCTGTACACGCCGGAGGAAGTCGGCGGCCTCGGCCTGTCGCGCCTCGACGCCACCGTGGTATTCGAAGAACTGGCCTACGCCTGTCCGTCGACGGCGGCGTTCCTGACGATCCATAACATGGTGAGCTGGATGATCGCCTCATGGGCCACGCCGGAAGTCAAGGCGACCTGGTGCGGCGACCTCGCGGCGGGCAAGAAGATCGGCTCTTATTGCCTTACCGAACCGGGTTCGGGCTCCGATGCCGCCTCGCTCAAGACGACCGCCAAGCTGGTCGACGGCCACTACATCATCAACGGTTCCAAGGCCTTCATCTCGGGCGCTGGCGCAACCGACGTGCTGGTGCTCATGGCGCGCACCGGCGGCGACGGCGCCAAGGGCGTCTCGGCCATCGTGGTGCCGGCCAATACACCCGGCGTCAGCTACGGCAAGAAGGAAGTCAAGATGGGCTGGAACAGCCAGCCGACGCGCGCCATCAGCTTCGACAACGTCAAGGTGCCGGTCAATCATCTGCTCGGCGCCGAAGGCGAGGGCTTCAAGTTCGCCATGAAGGGCCTCGACGGCGGCCGCATCAACATCGCCACCTGTTCGGTCGGCGCAGCGCAGGCGGCGCTCGACGCGGCGCATGGCTACATGAAGGAGCGCACGCAGTTCGGCCGTCCGCTGGCCGACTTCCAGGCGCTGCAGTTCAAGCTGGCCGACATGCAGACCGAACTGGTCGCGGCGCGCCAGATGGTGCGCCTGGCTGCGGTCAAGCTCGATTCCAAGTCGCCCAATGCCACCACGTATTGCGCGATGGCGAAACGCTTTGCCACCGATCTCGGCTTCAAGATCTGCAACGAAGCGCTGCAAATCCACGGCGGTTACGGCTACCTCCGCGAGTATCCGCTGGAGCGCTATTTCCGTGACGTGCGCGTGCACCAGATCCTGGAAGGCACCAACGAAATCATGCGCGTGATCATCGCGCGCCATCTGCTTAGCAACGATTCCAACGAGGACATCCGATGACCAGTTACACCAATTTGCGACTTGAGAAAGACGGCCACACCGCCGTCCTCACGCTGGCCAATCCACCGGCCAACACCTGGACGCGCGAGGGCCTGGTCGATCTTAAGCGCCTCGTCACCGATCTCAACAATGACCGCAACATCTACAGCTTGGTGGTGACGGGCGAAGGCGAGAAATTCTTTTCCGCCGGCGCCGACCTGAAGCTGTTCGCCGACGGCGACAAGGCGTTGGCGCTTGAGATGGCACGCCGTTTCGGCGAAGCGTTCGAGACGCTGAGCCAGTTCAGCGGCGTCTCGATTGCCGCCATCAACGGCTACGCCATGGGTGGTGGTCTTGAGTGTGCGCTGTCCTGCGACATCCGCATCGCCGAGGCGCAGGCGCAAATGGCCTTGCCGGAAGCGGCGGTCGGACTGTTGCCTTGCGCCGGCGGCACCCAATTGCTGCCGCTGCTGGTCGGCGAAGGCTGGGCCAAGCGCATGATCCTGTGCGGCGAACGCGTCACCGCCGAAACGGCCTTGCGCATCGGCCTGGTGGAAGAAGTGGTTGAGAAGGGACAAGCGAAGCAACGCGCGCTGGAGCTGGCAAAGCAGGTCGACAAGCAGAGCCCGTCGAGCGTGGCCGCCAGCAAAAAGCTGATTCAAGGCGCACGTCATCAGCCGCCGATGGCCAACCTGCCGGTGGAGCGTGAACTGTTCATGGATCTGTTCAGCACCCAGGATCAAAAAGAGGGCGTCAATGCCTTCCTGCAAAAACGCAGTGCGGAATGGAAGAATGCCTGAGGCCGGAATACTGACCTGAAGTTGATGTTTTATAAACAATCAAAAAGCCGAAAGTGAAAACTTCCGGCTTTTTTTGTGTTTCAACAGGTTGCGCTGCAATATATTTGGTCCTTGGCATGGCATGATTACGATCGTTCTATTTTTCTTTTGATGTTAATTTACTGGTAAGACCATTCAAGTTCGTACTTCCTGCAGTTATAAAAATATGAAACAGCAAATCATCACACTGGGCGGCGGCGGTTTTTCGACCGAGAGCGATCCGTCTCTCGACGAATACATCCTCAAGCAAGCCCGCACTGCGCATCCGCGCATCGGCTTCGTGCCGACCGCCAGCGGCGATGCGCCGTCTTATCTCCTTAAATTCTATGCACGCTTTGCGGCGCTCGATTGCATGCCGACGCATCTGCCGTTCTTCGATCGCACGCCGGACCTGCGCGAATGGGCCATGGCGCAGGACGTGATTTTCGTCGGCGGCGGCAACACCAAGAGCATGTTGGCGGTGTGGCGCGCCTGGGGCTTCCCGGCGATCCTCAAGGAAGCGCTGCAAAGCGGCACCGTGCTGGCAGGCGTGAGCGCCGGCGCGATGTGCTGGTTCGAACACGGCGTGACCGATTCCAACGCCGGTGTGCTGGCGCCGCTGGATGGCCTCGGCTTCCTGCGCGGCACCTGTTGCCCGCATTATTCCCATGAACCGGAACGCCGCCCGGCGTTCGAGGCTTTCGTGCGCGACGAAAAATTACCGGCCGGTGTGGCTGTTGATGACGGTGCGGCCTTGCACTTCATCGACGGCAAGCCGGTGCGCGTAGTGGCCGGCAGGTCGGGCGCCGGCGCCTACCTGGTCAGCAAGCAGGGCTCGGTGATGTTGGCAGATAGTCAAGCATCGCATTAAACTGGGGAACTGACGTCCCGCCCCGGCGATCTCCTTTCAGAGTCATGAACAGGAGTCGCCTATGGAAATACCTTACCTCAACAATCTTCAACCGGGGCAGCTGCAGTCAGGCGTGATCGTCGCGGTCGCCGCCGTGCTGGCGATCCTGCTGGCGATGATCGTGCATCGCATTGGCATCGTGGTGTTGCGGCGGCTGGTGCGCAACCGGCCGTTCACCACCAACGCCACCCGCATTGCGTTTCGCGCCAGCCAGGTCTGCGTGGCCTTGTTCGCCGTGCGCGTGGTGCTGACGGCAGCCCCCGACGATACGCCCGGACTGCGTTCGCTGTCCTATGTCTGCACGGTGGCGCTCATCGTCGCGCTGACCTGGTTCGTGATGAGGTGCATCGTGTCCGTCAGCGCCACCATCACCCAGCTGAATCCCTACGACGTCGCCGACAACCTCAAGGCCCGCCGCATCCTGACGCAGACGCGCGTGCTCACGCGCAGCGCGTATTTCATCACCGGTTTGCTGGGACTGGCCTTTGTGCTGCTGACCTTGCCCGGTGCGCGCCAGTTCGGCGCCAGTCTGCTGGCCTCGGCGGGCGTGGCCGGGCTGGTTGCCGGTATTGCAGCGCGGCCGGTGCTGGGCAACTTCATCGCCGGTCTGCAGATTGCGTTTTCACAGCCGATCCGCATCGACGACGTGCTGATCGTCAACGGCGAATGGGGCCGCGTGGAAGAGATCACCGGCACCTTCGTGGTCGTGCGCATCTGGGATGAGCGCCGCATGATCGTGCCGCTGCAATGGTTCATCGAAAATCCCTTCGAGAACTGGACTCACACCTCGTCAACCATCCTCGGCACCGTGTTTCTGTGGCTCGATTTCAAAGTACCGTTGGCGGCGCTGCGGACCGAGTTCGAGCGCGTCTGCAAGGCAGCGCCACAATGGGACGGGCGTGTCTGCGTCTTGCAGGTGACTGATTCGAACGAGCGCGCGATGCAGGTGCGCATGCTGGTCAGCGCGCAGAATTCAGGCAACGCCTTTGACCTGCGTTGCGCCATCCGCGAATCGATGATCGCCTTCATCGCCGAACATCATCCTGAGGCCTTGCCGCGCCTGCGCTCGGCGATTGATCCGGTTGAACTGACACCATCCACTTTGGCCGACGCCGGAGTGCACGACAAGATATTGGATGGCGCGCCGATGCAGCGCTGACTTGGCTGGAATCGCCTATACTTGCGCGATTCCAAAAACTGGCGGCAAGGCAGCAGTAACGTGACGCAACAACGAGCAGGTTTTCTCCTCACCAGGCACTGGCGCGACACGCCGGCCGGGACCGAAGTCGAGTTCTGGCTGGCGACCGATGACGGGCCGCAACTGGTGCGCCTGCCGCCGCAGCATTCCGTCGCTTTCATCCCTGCAGAACAGCGCGAACAAGCCGAAGCGCTGCTGCGCAACGAGCGCGAGGTCGAGTTGCGGCCGTTGCAGCTGACCGACTTTTCGCACCGTCCGGTGCTGGGGTTGTATTGCCGGCAGCATCGGCAGCTGATCAAGATCGAGAAGCAGTTCCGGGACTATGGCCTCACCATTTACGAGGCTGATATCCGTCCGCCGGAACGCTATCTGATGGAGCGATTCATCACGGCGCCGGTGCTGTTCAGCGGCGACGCGAATGGGACGGGACCGTTGCTCAATACCCAGCTCAAGCCGGCGCCCGACTACCGTCCGCAACTGAAGCTGGTGTCGCTCGACATCGAGACGACCATGGGCGGCGATTTGTATTCGATCGCGCTGGAAGGCTGCGGCCAGCGCCAGGTCTACATGCTGGGCCCGCCCAATGGCGATGCCGGCGGGCTTGATTTCGACATGGAGTATTGCGACAGCCGCGCGCAGATGCTGGAGAAACTGAATCAATGGATGGCGCAGCACGACCCCGACGCCATCATCGGCTGGAACGTGGTGCAGTTCGACTTGCGCGTGTTGCGCGAGCACGCCGCGCGCTTCGGCATCCCGCTGCGGTTCGGCCGCGACGGCAGCGAGCTGGAATGGCGCGAGCACGGCTTTCAGCAGAATCATTATTTCGCTTCGGCGGCGGGGCGACTGATCATCGACGGCATCGAAGCGCTGCGCTCGGCGACTTGGAGTTTCCCGTCGTTCAGCCTGGAGTCGGTGTCGCAGACCCTGCTCGGCGAGGGCAAGGCGATCAACAATGCCTACCAGCGCATGGACGAAATCGACCGCCGTTTTGCCGAAGACAAGCCGGCGCTGGCGACCTACAACCTCAAGGATTGCGAACTCGTCACGCGCATCTTCGCCAAGACCGAATTGCTGAGCTTTCTGCTGGAGCGCGCCTCGGTGACGGGCTTGCCGGCAGATCGCAACGGCGGCTCGGTGGCGGCATTCGGCCATCTCTACATGCCGCACATGCATCGGCTTGGATTCGTCGCGCCGAACCTGGGCGATACGCCGGGCGAGCCGAGTCCGGGCGGCTTCGTGATGGATTCGCAAAGCGGCCTGTTCGACTCGGTGCTGGTGCTCGACTACAAGAGCCTGTATCCGTCCATCATCCGCACCTTCCTGATCGATCCGGTCGGCCTGATCGAAGGACTGGCGCATCCGGGCGACGCCGACTCGGTGCCGGGTTTTCGCGGCGCGCGCTTTTCGCGCAGCAAGCACAGCCTGCCGGCCATCGTCGAAAAGATCTGGCAAGGCCGTGAAGTCGCCAAGCGCCGGCAGAACAAGCCTTTGTCGCAGGCGCTCAAGATCATCATGAATTCGCTCTACGGCGTGCTCGGCTCGACCGGTTGCCGCTTCTTCGATGCGCGCCTGGCGTCGTCGATCACGATGCGCGGCCACGAAATCATGCATCGCACGCGCGAGCTGATCGAAGAACAAGGTTATGAAGTCATCTACGGCGATACCGATTCCACCTTCGTCTGGCTCAGGAAGGCGCACGACGAAGCGGCTGCCGACGCCATCGGCAACGCGCTGGTGCGGCACGTCAACGACTGGTGGGCGGCGCATCTGCAGGAAACCTACGGCCTGGCCAACGCGCTCGAGCTGGAGTACGAAACCCACTACCGGCGCTTCCTCATGCCAAACGTGCGCGGCACCGATTTCGGCAGCAAGAAGCGCTACGCCGGCATGGTCATCAAGCCGGACGGCCGCGAAGAAATGGTCTACAAGGGACTGGAATCGGTGCGCACCGACTGGACGCCGCTGGCGCAGCAGTTCCAGCAGGAACTGTATCAACGGATTTTCCGACGCGAGCCGTACCAGGACTACGTACGCGACTATGTCGAACGCACGCTCAGCGGCGCACTCGACGACGCGCTGGTGTACCGCAAGCGCTTGCGGCGACCGCTGGATGCCTATGAGCGCAACGTTCCGCCGCACGTGCGCGCCGCGCGCATGGCCGACGAGTTCAACCGGGAACAGGGGCGACCGCTGCAATACCAGGACGGCGGCTGGATCAGCTACGTCATGACCACCGCCGGTCCTGAGCCGCTGGAGACGCGCCGCACCGCCATCGACTACGACCACTACGTCACGCGTCAGCTGCAGCCGGTGGCCGACGCCATCCTGCCGTTCTTGCAGGATGACTTCAGCGCACTGGTTGGTGGGCAGAAGGAACTGTTCTAGTCGGCCACCTTCACCACCACCTTGCCGAACTGCTTGCCGGATTCCAGGTGAGCGTAAGCCTGCGGCGCCTCATCGAAGGCGAACACGCGATCGACGACGGGACGCAGTTTTGTCGCGGCGATGAAATTGCTCAACTCATCCAGCATGGCGCGGCTGCCGACGAAAATGCCGCTGAGTCGCTTTACCCCTGCAATCAGCGCCAGCGGCTCGATGCTGGCGCCGCCGAAACCCGTCAATCCGCCGATCACCGACACCACGCCACCCATGCGCGTGGCCGTGAGCGAGCGCGCGATCGTATCTTCGCCGCCGACTTCGACGGTGAGGTCGACGCCGCGGCCGCCGGTCAGTCGCAGTACTTCGTCCTGCCACTCCGGCGTGGTCCGGTAGTTGATGGTCTCGTCGGCGCCGAGCTCACGCGCGCGCGCCAGCTTGGCGTCGCTCGACGAGGTGATGATCACACGCAAGCCGGCCGCCTTGGCGACTTGCAGCGTGAATATCGAGAGCCCGCCCGTGCCTTGCAGCAATATCGTCGCGCCCGGCAACAGCCCGCCGTCGCTGAACAGCGTGTTCCAGGCGGTCGTGCCGACGCAGGACAGCGTCGACGCTTCTGCATAGTCGAGATGCGGCGGGATGGCGACCAGCGTGTCTTGCGGCGCGACAAAGAATTCCGCCAGCGTGCCGTTGATGTGCGTGCCGAACGCGGCTGCGGTCTTGTACGGGTCCGGCTTGCCGTCGATCCAGCTTTCAAAGTAACTGTGAGTAACGCGGTCGCCGACGGCAAAACGCGTCACGTCCGCGCCGACTGCGACGATCTCGCCCGCGCCGTCGCCGGCCGGCACCAGCGGCGCCTCGGCCAGGTTGATGTAGTTGCCGCGCGCATACATCAGGTCGCGGTAGTTGAGCGCGGCGGCGTGGGTCTTGATCAGCACTTCATGCGGACGCGGCTGCGGTGTCGCGATGCGCGTGAGCGCCAGTTCGGCGACGCCGGCGCCGGGGCGCAGTTGATAGGCTTTCATGGTGGAGAGGCTCATGGTGGCTCCGAAAAAATGTTGCAGGGAAGGCGGTGCAAAAATTTCACCGAGCAGCTACGATATAAGAGATGTTATGGAAGCATTGGATAGAATTCGATCAATCATTGATTCTGAAATGGAACCAATATGAATGAACGCCTGGATGGGATTTCAGTCTTCGTCGACGTTGCCGAAGCCGGCAGTTTTGCGCTGGCGGCGCAGCGCCTCGGGGTCACGCGCTCGGCGGTCGGCAAGATCGTCGCGCGGCTGGAGCAGCGACTCGGTGTCCGGCTGTTCGTGCGCACTACGCGACGCCAGACGCTGACCGAGGACGGCCAGATTTATTACGAACGCTGCCTGCGCGCTCTGGCTGAACTGGAGGCCGCCGAGGAAGCCTTTGAAGGCGGACGCCGGGCGCCGGCCGGGCGTTTGCGCATCAGCGTGCCGGTCTTGCTGGGGCGGCATTGCATCGCGCCGGTGATGCTGCGCCTGATGCAGAAATATCCGTCGCTGCAGATCGAGATGTCGTTCAACGACCGCGTCGCCGATCTGGTGGAGGAGGGCTACGATCTTGCCGTCAGGGTCGGCACGCTGCCCGACAGCGGCAAGCTGGTGGCGCGACGTTTGGGCGTACAGCGCATGGGCATTTGCGCGTCGCCGTCCTATCTCGCGCAGCATGGAACGCCGGTGAATGCGGAGCAACTGGCGCAGCATGCGGGCATCGCCTACAACAACGGCGGCCGCGATGCACCATGGGAGTTGCAAGGCGACGATGGTGAAATACATGAAGTCAGGGCGGACTGCCGTCTGCATCTGGACGATTTGCAGGCCATCAACGATGCGGCCGTCGCCGGAGCTGGCCTGGCGTGGCTGCCGTGCTGGATGATCCTGCACGAATTGCGCCAGCAGCGTCTGTCGCTGGTGATGGGCGCGGATCAACTGGTGGCGAGTCCGATCCACGTGGTGTGGCCGCAAGCGCGCCACTTGCCGTCCAAGGTGCGCGTCGCGATCGATGCGCTGGTGGAAGAGGTGCCGCCGCTGTTGGGACAGGACGAGGTGCTGGCGAACTATCCCGCCACGCTGCTGCAGACGCAAAAAAGCCCGCCGGTGGAACTGGCGGGCTAACAGGAGCTAATGGAAGCTAACAGAGGACTACCGCTAAAAACGGTGATTACAGATACTGCACTTCAATCGTGGCCGAGCCGTCGAGGTCGATGTTCTGCGTCAGCGGCAGGTTGGCGCCCTTGTCCAGAACAGCGGTGACGCCCAGGTTGCCGGAGATGGTCTTGTACGAACCGGGCACGGTCGAACCGCTGGCGGAGAACGACTGGCGGCCGGTGCCGTCAGCGTTGAAGCGGCCGTAGGTCGACTTGGCCCAGGTGTTGTTGTTGGCGGCGTCGGCGACGACATCAGGGGTAGCGCCATCAGCGGTGAACGAACCGACGATGGAGCGCACGCTGTAGGCGCCGATGTTCTTGCCGCCTGCTGCGCCCAGACCGTAGGCATGCTTGTCGGCCAGATTGGAGTTGATCGCAGTCATCAGGCCGGCGACGACGGTGGACGCCTTGTTGTCGATGGCGCGCACGGCAACTTTGGTTGCTGCATCGCAAGTGACGGTGAAGGCGATGGTTTTTTCATCCAGTACGTTCGGTGCGGTGGCGCTCAGGCCCTTGGCGGCGATGGTGCCGTAGTCGACCACGTTGGTGCCGGTGAAACTAGGTGTACAGGCCGAAGGGCGGATCACGCCTTTGACCTTCAGTTCAGCGGTGTCGGCGGCTTGCGCAGCGAAGGACACCAGCAGGGACGCCGACAGTGAAGCAGCCAGGGCGGAGAAGAGGGCGATTTGCTTGTTCATGATCGTTTCCTTAAAGAGTCAAAATGGGTTCAATTCGGTTTGCATTCGTTGTGCCTGAGCACCTTGTGTTTGCTTAAGCAGTGAAGCCATTTTGACGATTTAAAGATCGGATTTATATGAGAAAACTCTCAAAAAATCGGTGTTGCGGAAATGTGGAAATTACTAAGTTGGACTCCCGGCGCCAGGCCGGGAGCGGGATTGCAGAGGGATGAGAGAATTTCTGTTGCTTTGAGGAATTGGGGTGGGACGCTTAATTCAGCGCTTCCTTGGCAGCTTCTTCCGGCGTCAGGCCGTCATAAAACAGGTCAGTGAACCATTCGACTTCTTCCTCGATATGTTCTTGCGCCTGTTCCAACGTGGCGCCGCCTTTGACGAGGAATTTTTCGACTTCGGTACACCACTGAATGAGTGCTTCGGTTTCCGGATCGAGCTTTTCTTTCTTGGGCATGATGATTTCCTTGTTTCGTTATTGCAGGGGGTGTTATCCGGATGGTGTTGCAAGCATATGCCAAAGCGCGCCATTGTGCAGGAGCGAAATCAGCTCAGCGCCGCCCACAGCAGCGACAAACCCGATGCCAGCAGCAACAGGTCCAGCAGGCGCTGGAAATTGGCTTCGCTCATTTTCATGACGAAGACTTTGCCGACAAAGGTGCCGGCCATCAGCGACGCGCCCACCAGCACGCCTTGCAGGAACACCGACAAGGGCATCGCGCCGAGCTCGCGGAAAGTCAGTACCTTGCTGACGTAGAGCAGCAATGAACTGGCCGCTTCGGTGGAGAGGAAAGCGCCCTTGCTGAGGCCGTAGGCGGTGAACACGGGTACGCTGAGCGGCCCGGTCGACAGCACGATGCCGGTCAGGTAGCCGATCAGGGCGCCGGCCAGCGCGAGCTGCCAGAGACGGATGCTGAAGTTGCGTTTTTTGACCCAGTGGCGGAACGGGATCATGACGATGAAGAACAAGCCGAGGCTGATGTCGATGAAGTGCGGCGGCAATTCCAGCAAGGTGCGCGCGCCCAGCGCCGCGGCCGGCACGCCGGGAATGGAGTACGCCAGGAAGGCGCGCCAGTCGACTACGCGCCACCACACCAGCACGCGCGACAGGTTGGCCATCACGGCGGCCACCGCCATGATGGGCACCGCCTGCTTGGGACCGAAGTTGTAAACCAGCACCGGCAACAGCATGATGGAAGAGCCGGTGCCGATGATGCCGCTGACCATGCCGGCAATCAGGCCGACGCTCAGGACGAAGATGTAAGCTGCCACAGGGTGTGTTCTGAAGGAGTTTTTATGGAATGCTGCGGCGGTATTGTACGCCGTCGTTCAGCACCCCGTTGGCGGCCGCGCTATTGACTAAGGACGTTCGCCGGCCTTGAGTCGCGTGGCGATCTCATTGACTACTGCCGGCAGGTCCGCCACCGAGTCGATGACGTAATGCGCGCCGGCTTCGCGCAGGCGCATTTCGGCCAGCGCCTTGAGCGCCTTGATCTGTTCCGGCGACAGCTGCGCCAGTTCGGCCTTGGTGCAACCGACTTCGTTGCCGGACAGCGAGACGCCGACGGTCCACATGCCGGCGTGGATGCCTTCTTCAATGCCGGGTACGGTGTCGTCGACCTTGATGCAGGCGGCGACGTCGCCGATCTTCAGCGCCAGCATGTTAGCCAGCGCCATGTAAGGACCGGGACGGCCGCCGGCTTCCAGTTCATCGCCGGCGATGACGTGGTCGGGCGCGATGCCTTCGGCCGCCGCCAGTGGCAGCAGCACGTCCAGCACCTGGCGGGGATAGCCGGAGCAGGAGCCGACTTTCAGGCCCTTGTTGCGCAGCCATGCCAGCATGTCGGCGGCGCCGTCGATGGCTTGCGAATACTCGCCGACCTTGGCGATCTGCATCGGCATGAAGCGCGCATAGATGGCGTCGACGTCGGCGTCGCTTGGAAGATTGCCGTGACATTCCTGCCATTGGCGGGCGATGTCAGGGTTGTCGAGCAGGGTGCGGATGTGCTGCCACTTGGACAGGCCCATCGGACCGCGCGCCTGCTTGAGCGAGATGTTCATGTCGAAGCTCTTGAAGGCATCGACGAAAATCTGCGTCGGCGCCAGCGAGCCGAAATCGACCAGCGTGCCGGCCCAGTCGAAGATCACCGCTTGCAGGTCGATGGAGGCGTGGAGGGGACGTGTCATGGAAATTCCTTTACGGTCAAAAATGCGATCAAGAGTGGATGGCGGCGATGAAATTGCGTCCGCGCGGACCTTGCAGTGCGCGTTGCACCAGCGCGTCCCAGGCTTCGGCGACGCCGTAGTGCGCGGGATCGGTGCTGACGCCGAGATGTTCCAGGAAGGCCGACAGGGTGGCGACGGCTTGCTGCGCATCGGCGGCGCCGAAGATGTCCAGCAGCAGGGCGTCGACGGCGTCATCGTTGCCGAAGGCCAGCGCCATCACATGCGGCAGCGAGAACGAGCAGGCGATGCCGTGGGCGACGCCGTGGTGCAGCGTGATGTCGTAGGACAGCGAATGCGCCAGCGCGGTCTTGGTGTTGGAAAACGCCAGGCCGGCTTGCAGCGCGGCGGTGGCCATGCGTTCACGCAGCGCCAGTTCGCGCGGATGCGCCATGAGGTCAGGCAAGGTCGCCACGATGTTGCGTGCTGCGGCGGCGGCCAGGCTGGAGGAGACCGGATTGCGGTTGACGTTCCAGATCGATTCCAGCGCGTGCGACAGCGCATCGAGGCCACTGGCCAGCGTGATGCCTTGCGGCAGGCTCAGCATCAGTTGCGGATCGATGATGGCGGCGGTCGGCCAGGTCCATGATTGATGCAGGGAATACTTGCTGCCGGCATCGGCATCCCAGATGGTGGCCCAGGGCGTGACTTCGCTGCCGGTGCCCGCGGTGGTGGGAATGGCGATCAGCGTCTTGGCGCCGTCGCCAGACAAAGGTGATCCATCATTTAAACCCTGTAAATGCGCCAGCAATTCATCGAAGCGGCCCGAAGGCGTGCGCGTCAGCATGGCCTTGGCGCAGTCGATGACGCTGCCGCCGCCGAAGGCGACGATGCAGTCGACATCGGCATGTTCACGCCACACGCGTTCATACATCGCGGCCAGCCAGCTGACGTCGGGATTCGGTTGTACGGCGTTTTCAATACCGGCCAGTTGCGGGCCGAGCAATTGCGCGATGCGTGCCTCCAGTCCGAGTGCGGCGGCTTCGGGGAAAGTGATCAGCAGGGCGCGCCTGCCGTTGAGCAGCGCCGGCACTTGCGCCAGGCTGCCGCTGCCGGCCTGGATGGCGACCGGGTTGTGATAATTCCACATAAGGTTCTTTGCTAGAAATTAATGGGTCTTGCCGTCCTGGATCATCTGGCGCAGGCGGCTGGAGATGGTGTCGGCAACCACCACCATCAGCGTCACGACCACGATGCAGGTGGCGGTGTCCTGGTACTTGAACAGCTTCAGGCTGCTGACCAGTTCGAAGCCGAGGCCGCCGGCGCCGACCATGCCCAGCACGGTGGCCTGGCGCAGGTTGACTTCAAAGCGGTACAGCACGGTGGCGATCCAGGCGGTGATGACTTGCGGCAGCACGCCGAAGACGATCACCTGCAACGGCCGCGCGCCGGTGGCGCGCAGGGCTTCCAACGGGCCGTCGTCGATTTCCTCGATGCTTTCGGCAAAGAACTTGCCGACCATGCCGATGCCGTGCAGCGCCAGCGCCAAGACGCCCGGGAAAGGACCGAGGCCGACCGCGGAGACGAACACCAGGGCCAGGATCAGCTCGTTGATGCTGCGCGTGACGTTGAGCATCTGGCGCACGGCCTGATAGACGACACGGTTGCGATTGAGGTTGCGTGCCGCCAGGAAGGACACGGGAATCGCGCCGATCACGCCCAGCAGCGTGCCCCAGATGGCGATCTGAACGGTTTCCACGGCGGGACCGACCAGATTGCCGAGGATCTTCCAGTTGGGCGGGAAGGAGCGGCTCAGGAAGTCGCCGATCTGCGGCAGGCCGTCGGCCAGTTCGCCCCAGCTCAGTTGCGTGCCTTGCGCGCTCCAGGCCAGGATGAAGGCGACTGCAGCCACGGCGGCGATCGACAGCAGCCAGGAGCGCAGGGTCAACGGGCGGGCGCCGGTCCAGACGTAGTCGTGATAGCTGGCGCGGTCCATTTGAGTAGACAAGGGCGTGCTCATGACAGGGCTCCTTCCAGGACCATTTCCGACGGTTGTCGCGCAGCGTATGTTTCGTCCTGCGCCTTGACCTGATCCAGACCGGAATAGATGAGATTGAGATGAGACTCGCGCAGCTCGTCGCCGCGGCCGTCGAACACCAGCTTGCCGCCGGCCAGGCCGACGATACGATCGCCGAACTCGCGTGCATAGTCGACCTGGTGCAGGTTGCAGACCACGGTGATGCCGAGTTCGCGGCAGGCGGCGCGCAGGTATTGCAGCACCAGGCGCGAGGTTTTCGGATCGAGGCTGGCGACCGGTTCGTCGGCGAGGATGACTTGCGGACGCTGCGCCAGGGCGCGGGCGATGCCGACGCGCTGGCGCTGGCCGCCGGACAGCGCATCGGTGCGCTGTTCCGCCTTGTGTTCCAGTTCGACGCGGCGCAGGCAGTCCATCGCCAGCGCCACATCGTGGCGGCTGAACAATTGCAGCACCGAGGCGAGCGTCGAGGTCTGGCCGAGCCGGCCGGTCAGTACGTTCTTCAGTACCGACAGGCGCGGCACGACGTTGTGATGCTGGAAGATCATGGCCACTTGCTGGCGCAACTTGCGGATGTTGCCGTTGCGCGCATCGGTGGCGTCGAATCCGGCGGCCACCAGTTCACCGGAAGTGGGCGTGGCCAGACCATTGATACAGCGCAGCAAGGTCGACTTGCCGGCGCCGGACGGTCCCAGCACGACCAGGAATTCTCCCGGAGCGACATCGAGGTCAATGCCGCGCAGCACGGCATTGCTGCCGTATTGCTTGGTGAGCGAACGGATCTTGATCATTTCATTGCCTTGAGATCGAGATTGAGGATCTTGGCGGTATCGCGCACGATGTTGTAGGCGGCGTCATTGGTCGGCACGAAGCCGTTGAGCACGCCCTGGTCGCCCCATTCGACGTTCTTGATGTTGGCGAAAGCGGCGGCGATCTTCTTCTTCAGCTCAGGATCGAGATCCTTGCGCCAGACCATCGGCGATTCAGGAATGTCCGGCGAGGTCCAGACGATATTGAAGTCGCTTTGCTTGACCACGCCCTTGGCGAGGGCGGCAGCGAGGATACGGTCGGCCACGGCGGCGGCGTCAACCTTCTTGTTGGCGACGGCGAGGATGCTGGCGTCATGCGAACCGGAGAAGATCACGCGGGAGAAATACTTGTTCGGCTCGACGCCTTGCTTTTGCAGGCCGGCGGTCGGGAACAGATGGCCGGAGGCCGACGACGGATCGACGAAGGCCATGGTATGGCCCTTGAGCGCGGCGACGCTGTCGATGCCGCTGTCCTTGCGCACGATGATCAGGCTCTTGTAGGCGCTCTTGCCGGTCTTCTTGGTTTCAGCCACGGAGAAGGCTTCGACGTTGGCGATCGAGGTCGCCAGCACGTAGGAGAACGGACCGAGGTAGGCGACGTCGAGCTTCTTCGAACGCAGCGCTTCGATGATGCCGTTGTAGTCGGTGGCGATGAAAGGCTTGACCGGCATGCCCAGTTGTTCTTGCAGGCTGTCGATGACCTTCTTGCTGTTTTCCAGCATGGCTTGCGAATCTTCGGCGGGTATCAGGCCGACGGTAAGCTGTTGGGGCTGGGCGGCGAACGAGACTGAGGCCGAAACCAAGCTGAGGCACAAGGCCACAGGGCGTAACAAGGCGGAAAGGCGTTTCATGATGCTCCTGGCGGTAGTGATGCTGAGGAAGGTCCGCCGCGGACGGCGCGTCCAGGCGGGTTTTTGTTCATGACCGCAAGATTAAGGCGCTTTTGTGACGTCTTTATTATCGATATAATCAGGAGATTGACGCTTACCTATTGATTGGATCTATAGATGACGCCTTCACAACTACGTGCTTTCCTCGCCGTCGCCCGCAATCGCGGCTTCAGCGCCGCCGCGCGTACGCTCGGCGTGAGTCAGCCGACGCTGACCTCGCAGGTGCAGGCGCTGGAGCGCCAGCACAATGTGGAGCTTTTCTATCGGCGCGGCCGCAGACTTGATCTGACCGACACCGGCCAGCGCCTGTTGCCGATCGCACAAAAGATCGCCGAGCTCGAACTTGATGCTTACAACCTGCTGTACAACTCCGGCGTGCTGAATATCGGCCATCTGAAGCTGGGTGCGGTGGGGCCGTTCCACGTGATCGAAATGGTCGACGCCTATCGCCGCAAGTTTCCCAATGTCGAGCTGTCGATCCGTATGGGCAATTCGGCCGAGACCATGGCCGATCTGGAAAACTACGTCACCGACGTCGCCGTCCTGGCCAGCTTCAACGACGATCCGCGCTTCGTGGCGGTGCCGTACGCCGACCATGCGATCGTGGTGTTTGCCCATGTCGATCATCCGTTTGCCAAGCGCGATTCAATCACCTTGCAGGATTTGCACGGACAGCCGATGGTGATGCGCGAGCAGGGTTCAACCACCCGGCTGGCGCTGGAGAAGGTGTTGAAGGAAGCCGACGTCATGCCGCGCGTGGTGATGGAGATCGGCAGCCGCGAAGCGCTGCGCGAGGCGGTGGCGCGCGGCATCGGGCTGGGGGCGGTGTCGGAGGCGGAGTTCGTGCCGGATCCGCGCTTGAAATTGCTGCGGATCGAAGGCAATCCGGTCAGCACGCATACCTACATCTATTGCCTGGCCGATCGCAAGGACAGCCGGCTGGTGGCGTCGTTCCTGGAGCAGGTGGCGACGCTGTAAGTGTTCAAGTTGCTGCGGTCATGCGTTGCAGGATGAAGTCGCGCATCAGGTCGAGCACCGCCTGCGGCTGCTCCTGGTGCGGGCTGTGGCCGCAATCGGGCAGCATGGCTTTGTGCGTCGGCGGACCGTTTTCTTTTGCTATTCCGGTCACGATGGCGTCAACCTGAGCCGGCGTGCCGTACTGATCGTCAATACCTTGCATGATCAGCGCCGGACAGGCGATACGCGGCAAGTCGGCCTCGATGTTCCAATCGGCAAAAGCCGGCGTAAGCCAGGTGTCGGACCACGCCTTGAAGATCTGTTCGGTCTTGTCGCCATGATATTTTTGCAGGCCCTTGAGCTTGCCATCAGCATAGGCGCGGTCGGCCACGCGGATTCCTTCCAGCGTCACCGGTTCGACAAAGACGTGCGCCGCTTCGGTGACGATCGCCTGCAGCAAGGGCGGACATTGTGCGGCATGCAACAAGGCGATGCTGCCGCCGTCCGAATGGCCGATCAGGATATAGGCTTGTCCGGGCAACAAGAGGGCCAGCACTTCCGGCAATTCGTCGAGCGCATAGCGATGCAGATAATCCGCTGCACGGGTTTGTTGCAGTGCATCGGAAAGGCCGTAACCAAGACGGTCGAAAAGCAGCCCGCGACAGCCGGTCGCCATACACAAACGCTGCGGAAAATCCTTCCACATTGCAGTGCAACCCAAACCTTCGTGGAGGAACACCAGCCAGGGTTTTGCTTGATCGCCTTCGATGATTTCGTAGTGGATTTGTTGTCGTTTGTTATTCGTCAGGAAAGGCATCGGGACCGGGTTTTGCGAGTCGTAAGAACGGCTAGTTTTCCATGTTTTTAAAACGCAGTGCAAATATCTTCAAATCTCTGCCGCGCAGAAAAATAAATCTGCTATCTTTATAAACGGCACTGACCTGAAACCACGAGGAGACGCATATGGATTTGGTTGAAAAATTTGACGCCAAAGGCAAGACAGGAGGCGCTTATCACGTCGAGGTGTACCAGACGGAGATAGAAGAAGCCGATAAGGCTGCTCCGCCCGGACTCAAGACCTACAAGCTGGCTGACGGCCGCGCGCTCGATCCCTTGTCGGACGCCAAATTCAAGATTGTCCAGACCGGCGAAAAGATATACCGGGTCTGACAGAATAAAGAAGCGCGCAAGCGCAAGCTCAAACGGCAGACTTTTCGTCTGCCGTTTTTTATTGGATCAGGATTTTATTGCGTCAAGACTTCGCGTTCTTAACCTGAGGTCGGCTTGCGATAACCGCCTTCAACCCAGCGCTCGGCGCTGGCGGCGCTCAGTTTGAAGTTGGGAGCGACCTGCGCCTTGGCCAGCATCTCACCCATCTCATCCCAGGCCTTCAGATCGGCATACGGGAAGTCGTCATCGGGCACGATGTCCAGCGTCACCTTGATGCTGCCTTCGGGACCGTCCACGGTCACATGCTTGTGCAATTGCGCATGCAACTGCTGCTCGCTGCGGCGGCGGAATTCCGAGGCCGTCTTCACCAGCGTGTTGAAGGCGTTCTTGTCCATCGGTTTCGGGTTCTTCTTGTCGCGGCCCATGGTCCAGGGACCGATCAGCGTCGGTTCGCGTTCGCCTTCACGCGTCATCTCCACCGCCCAGCCGTCATCGTCGTCGTTCTTGATGATGCGCGCGGTCCAGCCTTCGTCACGCCACAGGCGCGGCTCCTGAATCACGTCGGAAATGTCGGTGGCGGGTTCTTCGGTATCGGGGGATTCGGGCACAAGGTCGGACATGAGGGACTCAATGAAGCAAAGTCCGCCATGATACGACAGGTTTGCGGGTAAACTCCCGGCCATGGAAATCGAACTCAAATTACTTATCGCCACCGAAGATGTGGCGGCTTTCTGCGCCTTGCCCCTGCTGCAGCAACACGCCGTCGCGGCGTCGGAATCTCAGGATCTGTTCAGTACCTATTTCGACACGCCCGCGTTGCATCTCAAACAACATCGATCGGCGTTGCGTGTGCGCAAGGCCGGCGCATTGTGGATCCAGACCTACAAGGGCGGCGGCAGCGTCGCGGCGGGGCTGCATCAGCGCCATGAATGGGAATGCGAAGTGGCCGGCCCGCGCATCGAGTTGGCGAAGCTGCTGCCGCTGGTCGACAATCCCGCTGCGTGCACCGCGCTGGAACTGCCCGGACTGGCGCAGCAGTTGGAGGAGGTCTTCACCACCAGTTTCCGCCGCACCGCCTGGCAGTTGCGCCTGCCGCAGGGCACTGAAGTAGAACTGGCGCTCGATCAGGGCGTGGTCGAGGCGGGTGGTCGTACGCTGCCGATCTGCGAGATCGAACTGGAACTGAAATCTGGCCAGACCGACGAACTGCTGGCGTTTTCGCAGGCGCTGCGGCAGGCGATTCCCCTTGCGCCGAGCAATGTCAGCAAGGCCCAGCGCGGCTTTGCCTTGCGCTTCCCGGGCAAGGACAGTTCGCTGTAACAGTGCTGTAACGGCGAATCAGCGCTGCAACATTTTTTCCCAACAATTTTCCCCGACATTCGGATGGAGTCTCGTTCCTGCAGTGGCATGGATGCTGCTTGCCTGGAACAGGACGGCAAACTTCGCTGATTTGCACAGCAATGGTGCAAATCGAGGTGACCGTCACGGATTCGATTCATCCAAGACAGGGGAGCCCATGAACACCATCGCCGCAGCCGCGCCTGCCAACATCGACATCGCCGTGGAAGAGCGCGACGTCACCTTCCGCCGCGTCATCTGGCGCATTGTCCCGTTCGTCACCCTGATCTGGTTCCTGGCCTGGGTCGACCGCGTCAATGTCGGTTTCGCCAAGCTGACCATGATGAGCGACCTGCAATGGTCGGATGCCGTCTACGGTGCCGGTGCGGGGATTTTCTTCATCGGCTACTTCATCTTTGAAGTGCCGAGCAACCTGGCGCTGCAAAAATTCGGTGCGCGCAAAACCATCATGCGCATCACCATCGGCTGGGGCATCACCTGCGCGCTGATGGCGTGGGTGCAGACCTCGACGCAGTTCTACGTCTTGCGCTTCCTGATGGGCGCGTTCGAAGCCGGTCTGCAACCTGGTGTGATCCTCTATCTGACCTACTGGCTGCCGACGCACCGGCGCGGCAAGGCGCTGGGGATTTTCGTCTCGGCCTCGGCCGTGTCGCTGGTGGTGGGAAGTCCGCTGGCGGCTTACATCATGGAGTTGTCGCAAGGCATGGGCGGCTTCAAGGGCTGGCAATGGCTGTTCGTGATCGAAGGGGTTCCATCGATCCTGGCCGGCGCGGCGGCTTATTTCCTGCTGACCGATCGTCCGCGCGATGCACGCTGGCTCAGCGAGCGCGAAAAGGAACACGTCGAAACCGAACTGGCCGCCGAAGACCAGGCGCTCGGACCGCGCGAGCACAGCTTCTTTGCATCCCTGCGCAGCGCGCGCATGTGGGCGCTGATCGCCGTGTTTTTCTGCATCATCGCCGGCAACGCCACGCTGGTGTATTACGGCCCGAGCCTGGTCAAGGAAGTCGGCTTCACCGATATCAAGACGCTGGGCTGGGTAATGGGTGGGATTTATTGCTGCGGCTGGTTCGGAATGCTGCTCAACGGCTATCTGTCGGACCGCAACAAGGAAGTGCGTATCCACACTGCGGTGGCGGCGGCCATCGGTGCGCTGGGTTTGCTGCTGGCAGCGTATTTCCTGGGCGAGAAGAGCGCCGCAGGCGTGGTGTTTGCGCTGGCGTTGTCATCGGCCGGCACGATGGGCGCGATTCCGGTGTTCTGGCAGTTGCCGGGGCGCTTCCTGTCTGGCACGGCCATCGTGGTCGGCCTGGCGGTGATTAATTCGGTGGCCAACCTGGCGGGCTATTTTTCGCCGCAGCTGCTGGGCTACCTGAAAACCACCACCGGGCAATACGGCAAGGGCCTGACCACCATCGCCATTGTCGAGCTGATGGCGACGGTGATGATTTTTGCGTTCATCAGCAAGACGGCCCGGCTGGGGGAGCAGGCTTTAGCCAGATGAGTTGCCCGGCCTTCGTTCAATCATGCGCACCAGATGGCATAGCGTTTCGGTGACCGGGGCCGGCACTTGATGGGTGCGTGCCACGGCGACAATGGCGCCGTTGATGGATTCGATCTCGGTAGCCCGTCCCTGCAGAATATCCTGCAGCATCGAAGGCTTGTGCTGCGCGTGTTCGACAAACACGGTGCGGATCGATTGCCAGATCGCATCCGCGTCGATCACAATGTTCTTGGCGCGGGCCACGTCCGCGGTCTCAGTGACGATCTGCCTGGCCAGAACGGGGCCGGACATGCTCGCGCCAACTTGGCCGACGGTCATGCCGGTGACGGCCGTCAGGCTGTTCATCGCGGCATTGAAGGCGACCTTTTCCCAAATGGCGCGTTCGACGTCGGCGTCCAGCGTGCAATTGAATCCGGCTTGGCACAACGCATCCGCTATCGCCTGCTGGGCATCGGAGCATAGACCGGCCACGCCGTAAATACGGATATAGCCGCTGCCATGCGATGACACATGGCCGGGACCTTTCAGGTCGCTGGGGTAGTTGGTGACGCCGTGCATCAGCCGTTCAGCCGTGGCGAACCTGCCGAGGGTTTCAACATTTCCCAATCCGTTTTGCAAGGTGAGCAGGTACGTCTGTTCTCCGAATAAATGACGGACGGATTCCAAGGCTGTCGCCGTATGCAGCGTCTTGGTAAAGACAATGACCAGATCCGGGTGGACATTGATATCGGCGGCGCTGCCGGCTTTTATCCGCACGGTGTGTTCGCCATCATCGCTGTGGAGTTTCAAGCCGGCGGCATTGATGGCCTCGATATGTTCACGCCATACGTCGACCAGCGCGACATCGTAGCCGGCTTGCGTAAGCCTGGCGCCGAACAGGCAGCCCATGGCGCCGGCGCCGAGAATCATGATTTTGTTCATCGGTGACTTTCAGAATGGATAGTGGCGAGGGGTGGTCTGCACTGTGACCCAGCGCAAATCGGTAAAAGCGTCGATGCCGGCCTTGCCGCCGAAATGACCTACGCCGCTGCCTTTGACGCCGCCGAAGGGCATCTGCGGTTCGTCGTGGACGGTGGCGCCGTTGATGTGGCAAATGCCGGATGCGATGCGCTGGGCGACACGCAACGCGCGCGCTGTGTCGCGACTGAAGACTGCAGACGACAGCCCATACTCGTTGTCGTTGGCGCAGGCAATGGCGGCGTCGTCACCACTGACGCGAACGATTCCCTTGACAGGGCCGAACGATTCTTCACCGTAGATGTTCATGTCGGGCGTGACATGGTCCAGCAGGGTGGCCGGCATCAGCGTGCTGTCGGTTTTGCCGCCGCACAGTAACGTGGCGCCCTTGGCGACGGCGTCGTCGATCAGGGCATTGCAGCGGATGACCGTCGTCCGGTCGATGACCGAGCCGAGTACGACCGGCCCACGACGTGGATCGCCAAGGGACAATTTGCCAGCTTTGGCGGCCAGGCGCCGGACGAACTCATCAGCGACCTTGTGATCGACAATGATGCGTTCGGTGGACATGCAGATTTGCCCAGAATTGGCGAAGGCGCCAAACGTGACGCCGTCGACCGTCGCATCCAGGTCTGCGTCGTCCAGCACCAGCAGCGGCGCTTTGCCGCCCAGTTCCAGTACGGCGGGCTTCAGGTGGCCGGCGCAATGTCGGGCGATGATTTTACCGATGCGCGTTGATCCGGTGAAGTTGACGCGCCGTACTGCGGGATGCGCGATCATTGCCTCCACTACGGCGGCAGCATCGTCCGGGGCGTTGGTGATGAAGTTGATCACGCCCTTGGGCAAGCCGGCTTCCTGCAACGCATCGATGATCAGGCCGTGCGTGGCCGGACACAATTCGGAACCTTTGAGGACCACGGTATTGCCGCAGGCCAGCGGCACCGCGATGGCGCGTACGCCGAGGATCACCGGCGCATTCCATGGCGCGATGCCCAGCACCACGCCGGCAGCCTGGCGGATGCCCATCGCCAAGCTGCCGGGAAGATCTGAGGGGATCACCTCGCCGCTGATCTGCGTGGTCAGGGCCGCGGCTTCGACCAGGATATTGGCAGCGAGATGGACGTTGAAACCGGCCCAGATCGCGGACGCGCCGGTCTCCGCCGCCATGGCGGCGGCAAACGCATCGCCCTTTGCCTCCAGTGCATGCGCCGCTTTCAGCAGCAAGGCGCGGCGCTCTCCCGGGCCGGTCGCCGACCAGAACGGAAATGCCGCGGCCGCTGCATCTACCGCCCGGACGGCATCGCTGGCCGTGGCAGCCGGAGCGCGGGTCGCGACTTGCCCATCAAGGGGACTATGACGTTCGAAAGTGGCGCCGTTGCCGGCCATGGTGCGCTCGCCGTTGATTGACATGGTGATGGTGTTCATCATGCGACCTCGATTTCGACTAAGACGGGGGTTGGTGAATTCAGGGCTTGCAGCAATGCTTCGCGCAGCGCTGATGCTTCCGACACGCGTACTGCGCCGCAACCCATGCCGTTGGCGAGCGCAACGAAGTCAATTGCCGGCAGTTCGGTTCCTTGCACGACGTCAGTTTCGGAAAAGCCGAATACCGGTGCGAAGTCCTGCAGCGCCGCATAGCGCCGGTTGTTGAGGATGACGAACGTCATCGGCAGCCTGGCTTGTGCCGCGCTCCACAGCGACTGGATCGAGTACATGCTGGAGCCGTCGCCGAAGATGCCGATGATGCGCGCGCCTGGCTTGGCCAGTGCGACACCGACTGCGGCGGGCATGCCGTAACCGAGGCCGCCGCTGTCCATCGTGAAGAAGCCCTCGCTGCGCGTGATCGGCAAATACTTCTGCATGACCGAGCGCGCGCTGGGGGCTTCTTCCACCACGATGTCGGAAGTTGCGCGGACCTCCGACAAGGTCTGCAGTGCATAGGCGACCGAGATGACCTGGGACGGTTCGGCTCGCGGCGGGATGGCGCGCGCGGCCGGCAGCGGCCGAACCGGGGAGGATGGCCGCGCCAGCAAATCAAGTACGCTCAGGCGGATGCTGCCCAGTGCCGACGTCCCCAGCGGCGTCCAGGCTGCGGTCGCGGGATCGTCGGTGAGCTGGCAAAGCGTGGCGCCCGGCGGGATGTGCGGTCCGTTGCCTTCGATGTGGTACGTGAACGCCGGCGCGCCGAGTGCAAAGATACAGTCGTGTCCTTCAAGCAGCTGCACGATTTTTTCGCGCATCGCGGGCAGGAAGCCGGCAAACAGACGATGGTTTTCCGGAAAGCTGCAACGTCCCGACATCGGCGCAGCCCAGACGCGCGCATGGTGTTTCTCGGCCAACTGCACCACCGCTTCCCACGCATTGTCGCGATCAACGGCCGCACCGACCACGAAGGCGGGACGCTGGCTGGCCTCGAGCGTCTTGCCGATCTGATCCAGCAGCAGCGGTTCCGCGCGGAGTTCGGTACTGACGCTGCGGGCGGACAGCAATTGCGCCGGCTGGTCCCAGTCATCAGCCGGGATCGAGATCAGGACCGGCCCGCGCGGCGGCATCATCGCGAGGTAGTAGGCACGGGCGAAAGCCAACGGGACGTCTTCGGCGCGCGCCGGTTCGATGCTCCATTTGACGTAGGGCTTGGGCAGTTCCGTCGCCTGCGCCGATGACAGAAACGGATCGAAAGGCAAGATGGATCGCGCCTGCTGGCCGGCGGTGATCACCATCGGCGTCCGGTTCTTGTGCGCGGTAAAGATATTCCCCATGGCATTGCCGACGCCCGCAGCCGAATGCAGGTTCACCAGCGAGGCATTGCGCGTGGCCTGCGCATAGCCGTCGGCCATGCCGACCACGACGGCCTCCTGCAAGCCCAGAACATAACGAAAATCCTCGGGAAAGTTTCGGAACATGGGCAATTCGGTAGAACCGGGATTGCCGAATACGGAGGTCATGCCGAATTGGCGCATCAAATCAATGACTGCATCTCGGACGGTAGTGGGGGCGGTAGGGGACAAAGGACTCACGGGACATTCTCCTGTTGGCAATGAGAGAGGGAGAGCAATCGGCTCAGGTCGGTGTTTTTGGCGTGGCGCGCGGGATGTGGTTTCGCACCACGGCCAGCGCGATCAACACGAAGGCCATTGCAGTTCCGAGCATCGCCAGATAGCCGCTTGCGCCGGTCGCGGTGATGATGGACGCCCCTGCGAATGCGCTCAGGATGGCGCCGATACGGCCGAAGGCCAGTGCCGATGCGGTGCCGGTGGCGCGTACATTGGTCGGATAGATGTAGGCGCACAGCGGATACATGGTCGATTGGACTGCGTTGACGAACATCCCATGCACGCCCAGCCCGAAGATGAACAGGTTGGTGTGGTTTGCTGCATCGATGCTCAGCAAGAGCACGGCGCTGGCCACGCCGCCCGCAGCGCAGGCAATCAGCGGCAGGCGCGAGCCGATTCGCATGATTGCCAAGGCGCAGCTCAGGGCGCCGATGACGCCGCCAAGGTTGTAGGCGGTCAGTCCGGAGCCGGCGATGCTGACGCTGAGGCCTTCAGCCGCGAGCATGGTCGGCAACCAGCTGAAGGCGCTGTAGATCGCCAGCAGGCACATGAAAAACGCCGCCCACAGCGCCAGCGTATCGCGTGTCTTACGCGTGCCGAAGAGCGATGAGAAGCCTTCGCGCTGCTCGTTTTTTTGCTCAGCGGCATCGATAAACACCGCATCGGCGGGAACCGGCCTGGACAGGCGTCCCAGCAATTCCCGCAACTCGGACCAGCGATGCCGCTGATGCGCCAGATAGCGCGGCGACTCAGGCAGCGTCAGCAGCAAAAGCACGGTCAGTCCCAGAGGCAGTGCGCCGCCGATGAAAAACAAGGCGCGCCAGCCGTAAGCAGGGATTACCACGCTGGAAAACAAACCTGCCAGCATGCCGCCCAATGGCACGCAGACGATGGTGGCGGTGACCGCCATGGTGCGATAGCGCGTCGGCGTAAATTCTGCGGTCATGGTGGTCGAGCTGGGCAGGGCGCCGCCAATCCCCAGACCGGCGATGAAACGCAGAACGGCAATGGTGAAAACATCAGGCGCCAGCCCGATGGCGCAGGTCGCGGCGCCAAAGACGAATACGCTGCCGATCACGGCCCAACGCCGGCCGAAGCGGTCCGCGAACAAACCGGCGCAGGCGCTGCCGATCGCCATGCCAATCAGGCCGGCCGCCACAGCCGGGGCAAAGGCGCCGCGGGTGATGCCCCATTCCTTGATCAGCACGGGAATGGCAAAGCCGATCAGTTGCCCGTCAAAGCCGTCCAGCACGATCGACAGCGCCGCCAGGCAGACCACGATTTTCTGCATGGTGGTGTAAAGCCCGTCGTCGAGCGTTTTTCCAATATCGATGAAAGCATTTGCAGGTGTAGTCGATGTATTCATTTTTCCTCCGCTCAGGCAAATCAGGCAAACGCCAGTCCCACATAGTTTTCGGCCAGCGCCGTGGCTGCCGCCCGTGAACTGACGATATAGTCCAGTTCGGATCTCTGTAACTGCCGCTCAAACGGCGACGCTTCCCTGGAGGTATGCAGCAGGCTGGTCATCCACCACGAAAAATGCTCGGCGCGCCAGATGCGTTTCAGCGCGGTGGCGGTGTATTCATTCAACTCGTCTCGCTTGCCCGTGGTGTAGAAGCGATCCAGTCCACGCGCCAGAAGACGGACGTCGGATACCGCCAGATTGAGCCCCTTGGCCCCGGTCGGCGGCACGATGTGGGCGGCGTCACCTGCCAGGAACAGACGGCCGTGCTGCATCGGCGTCGAGACGAAACTGCGCATGCCGATGATGTTCTTCTGGAAAATCTTTCCTTCCTTGAGCTGCCAGCCGTCGTGATTGGCCAGGCGTGCGTTGAGCTCGGACCAGATGCGATCGTCCGACCAGCGATTGACGTCGTCATTGGGATCGCATTGAAAGTACAGCCGCTGTACCTGGGGCGAGCGTGTACTGACAAGCGCGAAGCCGCGTTCATGTTGCGCATAGATCAGTTCGTCCGACGACGGCGGCGCGTCGACCAGAATGCCAAACCAGCCAAACGGGTAGATTCGTTGGAAGTCCTGGCGTTGTGCTGCCGGCATTGCAGAGCGCGAGACACCGTGAAAACCGTCGCAGCCGATCACGAAATCTGCCCTCAGGGTGCGCGGTTCGCCTGCTCGCTGATACGTCACCGACGGCGTGTCGGTATCGAGCTGGTGCAGCCTGACCTCGCTGACTTCAAACTCGATTCTGCCATCGGCCGCCAGACGCGCAGCAACCAGATCCTTGATGACTTCGTGCTGGGCATAGACGGTAATGGCGCGTCCCGTCAATCCGGTCAGATCGATACGATGCCGTTGTCCGCCGAACGCCAGTGCAAAGCCATGATGCACCGTGCCCTCGCGCTGCATGCGCGCGCCGATGCCGCTCTCGTTCAGGATATCCATGGTGCCTTGTTCCAGCACGCCGGCGCGGATGGTGGCTTCGATTTCTGCGCGGCTGCGCGTTTCCAGTACGACCGATTCGATTCCCTGCAGGTGCAGCAGGTGTGACAGCAGCAGGCCGGCAGGGCCCGCGCCGATGATGGCGACTTGCGTTGACATAGGTCTCCTTTGAGGCGATGCCCGGAACAGCCTCGCATCCGGGATTCGCGATCAATTGTTTTTTTGAAATGTTCTTTTTTGAATGCAACAGATCATAGGGAGTCCATACGTGTGAATCAATGCGAAAGACTGCCGTGATAGCCGCTTATCGCCCAACATGCGCGATAAACGCCCAAACGAAAAAAATGTGAAGAGACGTGAATTAACCGACGACTATCTGCGAGAAAAAATATCGGTCATTAGCAGCTTTAGCGGCAGAGAGGCGGCCGCGCAGTGCACAGGATTCAGTTGGGGGAAGAGGAGGGGCTCGCGATCAACCTCAGCGTGCATGCATTGCACATGCACGCTGATTTTTCGATAGATCAGAGATCCGGTGGCGGCGGCGCCAGCACATCGCGGCTGCCGCTCTTGGACATCGACGACAGGATGCCGGCGGCTTCCATCTGCTCCACCAGGCGCGCTGCGCGGTTGTAGCCGATACGGAACTGGCGCTGCACCGACGAGATCGATGCGCGCCGACTGCGTGTGACGTAGGCCACCGCTTCGTCGTAGAGCGGGTCGGCTTCATCGCCGGGTTCGCCGAACATGTCACCTTGTTGCGGCTCTTCCGACGCCGGGCCGGCCAGGATCGCTTCCTCGTATTGCGGCTCGCCGTGGGCCTTCAGGTGTTCCACCACGCGGTGCACTTCCTCGTCCGACACGAACGCTCCATGCACGCGCTGCGGATAACCCGAGCCCGGCGGCAGGAACAGCATGTCGCCGTGACCGAGCAGCGTTTCCGCGCCCATCTGGTCGAGCACGGTGCGCGAGTCGATCTTGGACGACACCTGGAAGGCCACGCGCGTCGGGATGTTGGCCTTGATCAGGCCGGTGATGACGTCGACCGAAGGCCGCTGCGTCGCCAGGATCAGGTGGATGCCGGCGGCGCGCGCCTTTTGCGCCAGACGCGCGATCAGTTCTTCGATCTTCTTGCCGGCCACCATCATCAGGTCGGCCAACTCGTCGATCACGACCACGATCATCGGCAACGGATCAAGCGGCTCAGGCGCATCCGGTGTGAGCGAGAACGGATTCTTCACGCGCTTCTCGGCGGCGATGCCGTCGGCGATCTTCTGGTTGTAGCCGGCGAGGCCGCGTACGCCCAACGCCGACATCAGGCGATAGCGCTTGTCCATTTCGGCAACACACCACGACAGCGCATGCGCTGCCAGCTTCATGTCGGTCACGACCGGCGCGAGCAAGTGCGGGATCCCGTCGTAGACCGACAGTTCCAGCATCTTCGGATCGATCATGATCAGGCGCACGTCGTCGGGGGTGGCCTTGTACAGCAGCGACAGAATCATGGCGTTGATCGCCACCGACTTGCCGGAGCCGGTCGTGCCGGCCACCAGCATGTGCGGCGCACGCGCCAGGTCGGTCGCGACCGGGACGCCGGTGATGTCCTTGCCCATCGCCAGCGTCAGGTGCGACGCCGAGCGCGCATAGGCTTCGGACTGGATGATTTCGGCCAGGCGGATCATTTGCCGCTTGGGATTGGGCAGCTCCAGGCCCATGCAGGTCTTGC
Source organism: Herbaspirillum sp. NPDC101397 (assembly GCF_044767325.1). Taxonomy (NCBI): domain Bacteria; kingdom Pseudomonadati; phylum Pseudomonadota; class Betaproteobacteria; order Burkholderiales; family Oxalobacteraceae; genus Herbaspirillum; species Herbaspirillum sp. NPDC101397. The sequence continues at coordinate 624,830 of NZ_JBIWNS010000001.1, read as the reverse complement.
CGGGGATGGTTTCCACCACGCGGATCGAGGTCAGCCCGAGTGCACGCGCCAGGTCTTTCATCAGGTTGACGATCTGCGCGCCGCGCACGCCCAGCGCCGGTTCGATTTCAAAGCGTGTAATTACGGGGCCGGCGTAGGCGCCGAGGACGGTGACCGGGACCTTGAATTCCTTCAGGCGCTGCTCAATGAGCTGGCCGATTTCCAGCAGTTGCGTTTCGTCCATCTCGATCGGCATGTCGCTGCCCTGGTCGAGCAGTTCGATGCCGGGCAGGGGGACCTCGGTCGGACGATACGGGCGCACCGGCGCCGCAATGGGAGCAGTCGGTTGCGTTGCCGGCGCCTGCGTCCAGGTGCGAATCTGCATGGGCGCAGCTGGGGTGGCGACAGGCTCCTGAATCGGTTCTTCAAACAGCAAAGCCGGCGCTGGTGCCTGCGCGACGTAGGCGGGCTCGGAGATCGCAGCGACTTCCGGTTCAATACGGGTGTCGATGATGTTGAATGGCTCGGGCGCAATGATGACTTCCGGTTCCGGCTCGGGGGCATGGAAGGCGACGGTATGCGGTACAGCCGGCGGCAGGACCGGAATAAGACTCGCAGCAACCGGAGGAATAATGACCGGTTCAACAGGCGCGGCCGGTTCGCGCCCACGCAGCGAAGCGCTCAGCGATGTCGGAATCGCCTGGCTGCGGTCGCTGGCGGTGCTGATGCGGACCTTGGTGCTGCTGCCGACGATAGGAGTGATCTTCGGTTTGCTGATGATGCTGGTGGCAAGCGAGGGCTTGGGCGCCGCACTATGTGCCGGCGCTTCAGGTTGCTGACTGGAAGTCGAACGCGCCAGCATCGCTTGTGTCGGCCGCAGCGATTCAAATGCCGCCCATTCGGACGCGGGACGCGCCGGGCGTTTGGGTGGTTCAGCTTTTTGCTGGGCAGTGCCCGGCCAGTTGCCGGCAGGATTGGCAGCGCGCGGCAGTTCATTGGGCAGCGGCCAGGGATCACGCTTGCGGGTCAGGTTGCCAAAGGCAGCTGCAGCGGGTGCGGCGGGCGGTTTTGGTTGTGCAGGCGGCGTACGGTGCGACTGCGCGGCCGGCATGTTGCGAATGGTGGGGGCGATGTTGGCCTGGGTGCGGCGCGGCACCGACGCCTGCAACGGCAGGGAACTGGTGTCGACCTCGAGGTCGACCTTGGCCTTGCGGCGGCCGAACAACCAGAACAGCCCGATCAGTCCTGTTGCCATCAAGGAAATAACGGCGATCAGCTTGCCGAAGGCGGCGGTGACGTTGCGTGCGAGCGCCTGGCCGAAGAGGTCGGTTTCCAGTACAGCATCGCCCTGCGAGCGCAGCATGGCCTCGATCGCGCTGCTGGCGCACAGCACGGCCAGCGTGCCGAGCCAGATGCGGATCGAACCGCGTCCGCGCAGGCCTTTTCCGGACAGCAAAGACAGGAAAACTCTGCCCAGCAGGGGCAGTATCCACAAGAACGACCAGCCAAACCAGTCAAGTAAAAATAAGCGCATCCCGCAAGTTTACAGGAAGCGGGGACAGAATCTGAAACTTGGCGCAAATTTCCCGAAGGAAGGCTGAAAAAACACTGCAAGCGAAGACGAAAAAGTCCCGCTTTCCAGAAATCAGAGAGAGGGACTGCGGGCTGGAATGATTACTTTTCCAGCGGCACCGTCAACGGCTTGCCGTCCTGCACCAGCGACCAGACCAGTAACTTTGCCGGTTTGCTGGCGCTGGCGTTGCGCGACACCAGGTGCGGCGTGTCCGGCGCTTCATACCAGGATTCACCTGCCTTGTAGGTCACCGGCGCGCCGCCCTGCAACTGCGAGATGACCTCGCCTTCCAGTACGTAGGCGAAGATCGAGCCGGGATGGCGGTGCGCCACCGAGCTTTGGCCCGGACCGTAGGCGACGACGGCCATGACGCCGCTTTTGCCGGGCGCATCGGACAGGGCCTGATGCTGCAAGGGCGTGACGACCTCGTCGCCATGTTTGCCGTCGTGGGCGCCTGCACCGGCCGCCAGGGCCAGCAGAGTAAGCAGCAGCGCGCTTTTCGCTGTAGAGATGAATCGCATGTCAGGCTCCTTGTCCGTCACTGTTTCAGGCGACAGGCATCTTGCGGAAGCCGATGGCGAAACGGTTCCAGGCGTTGATGGTGTTGATGGCCAGGGTCAGGTTGACCAGTTCGGCATCGGTGAACTGGGCGCGCGCCAGGGCGTAGTCTTCGTCGGGAGCGCCGGTTTGCGAGATCAGGGTCAGCGATTCGCTCCAGGCCAGGGCGGCGCGCTCGCGTTCGGTGAAGAACGGGGTTTCGCGCCAGACCGGCACGGCGTAGAGACGGCGCTCGGTTTCGCCGGCCTTGCGGGCGTCGGCAGTGTGCATGTCGACGCAGAAGGCGCAACCGTTGATCAGCGACACGCGCAGGCGGACCAGTTCCAGCAGGGAGGTTTCGAGGCCGAGCTTGCCGACCACGTTTTCGAGGGCGATCATGCCCTTCAGGACTTCAGGGGATGCTTTGTAGAAATCGACGCGTTGTTCCATGGTAATGCTCCTTGGTAAGTGAGTTAAGTCAGTAAGTCAGTAAGTAAGTCGGTCAGTGAAAATCGTCTTGGCGGTATTGCGTGTTTGCTTAGCCAGTGACGTCATCATAAGGAGACCACTCCCTGTCGCGGATAACCAATTCCTCGAAAAAACAGGAGACCACTTTTGATCGCCCGGCTAGAATCGCCAGGAAAGAACAAGCAGCAAAAAACAAACAAAAACGCATGAGCACAAGGGAGCAGGCGCCGTATGGAATTGCATATCGTCATCGAAGGCAGCAAGGACCTGGCCGGCCAGGTGTATCGCCAGTTGCGCGACGCCATCCAGAGCGGTCGCCTGGCGCCGGGCGAACAGGTGCCGCCGTCACGCCTGCTGGCCACGCAACTGGGCCTGTCGCGCAAGACCGTATCGGAAGCCTATGGCCGCCTGACGCTGGACAAGCTGCTGGTAGGGCGGACCGGCAGCGGCACCTTCGTCAATGCGCCGGCCGAACCGAAAGCCAAGCCGAAACGCTTCGAGAGCGATGACCTGGCCTCCGGAAAACTGATCGCGCACTGGCTGAATCAGTCGTTCCCATTGCTGATGCGCCACGTCGGCCCGGAAACCCGTTCGCACTACGATTTCATGGGCGGCATCCCGGTGCGCCGGCAATTTCCGCAGGAAGAGTGGCGCCAGTGTGTGCAGTACGGGTTGCGCCAGATCGCCGAATCGCGCGGCTTCTATGCCGAGACCGAAGGCCTGCCGGCATTGCGCGAAGCGATTGCGCGGCATGTTTCGTTCTCCCGCGGCGTGCAATGCACGGCCGCTGATGTGCTGGTGACCAATGGCGCGCAGCAGGCGCTGGACCTGATCGCACGCGTGCTGGTGGAGCCGGGCAGTGTGGTGGCGGTGGAAGATCCCGGTTATCCGCCGGCGCGCATGCTGTTCTCGGCGCAGGGGGCTACGGTGGAGAGTGTTCCGGTGGACAGCGAAGGCATGCAGGTCGATCTGATTCCGGACGGCACGCGCCTGATCTACACGACTCCGGCGCATCAGTTTCCGCTCGGCATGCCGATGAGCCAGGCGCGGCGCACGGCCTTGCTGGCGCGCGCACGGGAATTGCGCGCCATCGTCATCGAAGACGACTACGACAGCGAATTCCGCTATGAAGGGCGGCCTCTGGATTCGCTGCAGAGCATGGATCAGGATGGGCTGGTGGCATTTGTCGGCACGTTTTCCAAATCGATGAATCCGGAGTTGCGGGTCGGCTACGTGATTGCGCCGCCGGCGATTCTGCGCGCCATGACCGTGGTCAAGGGCCTGTCGGACTGGCATACGCCGACCATGACGCAATGGGCCATGGCCAGGTTCATCGACGAAGGCTACTTGCAAAAGCACATCCGCCGCTGTCACGGCATCTACGTTGCGCGGCGCGAAAAGCTGCATGCCGCGCTCAACGGCAGTCTCAAACCCTGGATGCGCGCGGTGCCCACCAACGCCGGCTTCCACCTGGCGGCGCAGATGACGGCCGAGGTCGACATGACGCAGTTGTTGCGGCTGGCACGCCGGGTTGACGTCGCACTGTACACGCTGGACGAGTTCTACTACCGGGTCAAGCCGGAGCCGGCGCTGTTCTTCGGCTATGGCGCCATCGAGTCGCTCGACATCGAGACGGCGCTGGGACGTGTGAAGACGATCCTGGAAGAACTTGGCAACTGAGCAGCAACGAGCACCGGCCAGGCCTGGTCTGGCTCAGACCTTCTCGATCATGGGATAGAAATCACGGTCTTCGCGCTGCATGCGGTCGAATAAAGTCTTCAGCACCTTGTTGGCTTCGTTGCGGAAACCGTCCGGATCGGCCGCCACGTGGCCGGCATCGTTCCATTTGCGGGCAAATTCGCCATACGCTTCGGCGATGTGCGTCATTTCATGCTGGTATTGCTTGCCCATCATGGCCAGGCGCGGATTGTTGGCTTCCTGCAAGGCTGGATAGAGGAATTTGTCCTCGATCGACAGGTGCAACTTGATGACCGAACTCATCTTGATCACCTGCGCCGCGATGTCGGCGGCGTGTTCGGCGATGCCCAGATGGGAAAATTCCTTGAGCTTGCGGATATTGTCGAAGATGACGGTGTGCTGGTGTTTGTATTTGTCGATGTCCATGATGTGTCGGTGAAAACCTGATCAATTCTGAAAAGACGCCGGACTGCGTGCAGCCCGGCGCACGAGAACTTAGTCCAGCGAAGAAGCCGGGCCGAAGAACTCGTAACGGGCCTGCGCTGCCGGTACGCCCAGCTCATGCAGATGGCGCTTGACCGCCTTCATGAAGGACTTGGGGCCGACAAAATAGGCGTCCACGTCCATCGATTCAGGCAACCAGCCGGCCAGCTTGTCGCGGTCGATGTAACCGATCGCATGCGGCGCCTGGTCCTGTTCGCGCTGTTGCTCGTAGCAGAAGTAATGCCGCAGCTGCGGATGCTCCTGCGCCAGGTCGGCGATTTTCTTGCCAAAGGCGTGCACACCGCCATGGCGCGCCGCGTGGATGAACACCACCGGACGCTTGCTCGGCAGCGCCGCATCCAGCATCGCCAGCATCGGCGTGATGCCGACGCCGCCGCTGATCAGCACCAGCGGGCGTTCGCTCTCGGTCAGCGTGAACTCGCCCGACGGCGGCATCAGATCGATCTGCTTGCCGACGGTCATGTGGTCGTGCAGGAAGTTCGAGACCTTGCCGTTCGGCTCGCGCTTGACGCTGATGCGGTACATCTTGCTGTTCGGCGCGGCCGAGAGCGAGTACTGGCGGCGCATTTCTTCGCCGTCGACCGTGACGCACAGGCCGATGTACTGGCCGGGGTGGTATTCCAGAATGGCTTTGCCGTCTTCCGGCGCAAAGTAGAAGGAGGTGATTTCCTCGCTTTCGTCGACGCGGCGCACCACCACGAACTTGCGCAGGCCGCGCCAGCCGCCGTCGGCCTTTTCGGTGGCCTGGTAGATGCCTTCTTCGGCGCCGATCAGGATGTCGGCCAGCTGGCCGTAGGCGGCGCCCCAGGCTTCGATGACCTGGTCGGTGGCGATTTCCGCGCCCAGCACTTCACGGATCGCGCGCAGCAGGCAGTCGCCGACCATCGGATAATGTTCGGGCTGGATTTGCAGCGCAACGTGCTTGTTGATGATGGTGGTGACCAGGCCGCCCAGTTGCTCGAGCTGGTCGATATGGCGCGCGTACATCAGCACGCCGTTGGCCAAAGCGCGCTGCTGGTCGCCGCTGCCTTGGTGGGCTTTGTTGAACAACGGGATGACTTGCGGGTAGTCGCGCATGAGCATCTTGTAGAAGTGCGTGGTCAGCGCTTCGCCGCCGCTTTCGAGCAGGGGGACGGTGGATTTGACGATGGCGCGGTGGGCGTCGGAGAGCATGGCGGTACCTTTCAGTGTTGAACAAGCGGGGTCGAGGTCAAAAATCCTCGGTTTTTTGTATCTTCTTATCCCTTCTTAATCAAACTCCATGCCAGACTGAAAATCTTTTATAATCAGTCACTTAAAAAATGACCGAGTCGAATCGACCTGAGTCATAACGACTCAATAAGGGTAAAAATGACTCCAAAGCTCATGTTGGACGCATTGATTCCGCTGATGGCCGATTTGTCCAAGGAGCTGCACGACAGCGAACGCTATCGCCGCCTGCTGGACACGCTGCGCATGCTGTTTCCGTGCGACGCTGCGGCCTTGTTGCGGCTTGACGGTGACGTATTGGTGCCGCTGGCGATCAACGGTTTGAGCAGCGACACACTCGGGCGGCGTTTCCGCGTGAGCGAACATCCGCGCTTTCGGGTGCTGTTGTCGAACGTGCCGCCGACGCGTTTTCCGGCCAACTCGTCCTTGCCCGATCCTTACGACGGTCTGGTCGAAGCGCATTCCGGCGAACTTCACGTGCACGATTGCATGGGCTGCCAGATCACCATGAATGGCCGTCCCTGGGGTTTGCTGACGCTGGATGCGCTCGGTCCCGGCCGCTTTGATTCCGTCGACACGGCCTCACTGCAGGCCTTCGCCAGTTTGGCCGCCGCCACCGTCAACGTCGCCGAACGCATTCATAACCTTGCTGAGACCAGCGAGCAGGAGCGCCAGCGCGCCGAAGCCTACCGGCTCGCCGCCAACCAGAGCCGGCGCGAACTGATCGGCCAGAGTCCCGCGCACAAGCGCATGATGAAAGAGGTGCGGCTGGCCGGGCCGAGCAACATGACCGTGCTGATCACCGGCGAAACCGGCACCGGCAAGGAGCTGGTTGCCAACGCCATCCACGCCGCCTCGCCGCGTGCGCGCAAACCCATCATCAGCCTCAACTGCGCCGCCTTGCCGGAAACCCTGGTCGAGAGCGAGCTGTTCGGCCACGTGCGCGGGGCGTTTTCGGGCGCGGTCAGCGACAGGCGCGGCAAGTTCGAGCTGGCCGACGGCGGCACCTTGTTTCTCGATGAAGTGGGAGAATTGTCGCTGACGGTGCAGGCCAAGCTGCTGCGTGCGCTGCAAAGCGGGCAGATCCAGCGCGTCGGTTCGGACGAGGAGCACAAGGTCGACGTGCGCGTGATCGCCGCCACCAACCGCGATCTGGAGGAAGAAGTGCGGCTGGGCCGCTATCGCGCCGACTTTTACCATCGCCTCAGCGTCTATCCGTTGGCCGCGCCGCCGTTGCGCGAACGCGGTCACGACATTTTGCTGATCAGCGGATTTTTCCTGGAAGAAAACCGTTTCCGGCTGGGTTTGCTGAGCCTGCGCCTGGCAACTGATGCCCAGGAAGTGCTACTCAGTTATCGTTGGCCGGGCAATGTGCGCGAGCTGGAGCACGTGATTGCCCGCACCGCGCTCAAGGCGCTCGGCAAGCATCCCGAGCGGCCGCGCATCCTGACGCTGGCGGCTGAGGATTTCGATTTATCCAATGAGAAGGCGAACGCACTGTCATCGCATGAGGCGTCGCTTGAAGAACAGGTCCAGTCCGAGCTTGACCTGCAGAACGGCAGCGGCCTGCGTGACGCCGTAAGCGCCTATGAGCGCAAGTTGGTCAGCGCCTGCCTGGCGCGCAACGGCGGCAATGTGGCCTCGGCTGCACGCGAGCTGGGTGTGGACCGGGCCAATCTGAACCGGATGGCCAAGCGGCTCGGTCTGAAGTAAGCGGCTGCGACCGCCTTAAAACTGTTCCCACGAACCTTCATCATGCGCGAGCGCAGGGCTTGGACTGGCAACGGCTTTACCTTCCGGGGTCGATACCGCACGCAGTGCAGGTCGGGAAGCAGCTTTCGGTGCGGCGGCAGCAGGGCGCTTGAGCATGGTCCTGGCTGCAGAGGGCGGCGCCGCTGCGTTGCCGTCGAGCTTGAAGACGCTGACGGTCTGGGCCAGCTTGCCGGCCTGTTCCTGCAGCGACTGCGCGGCGGCGGCCGCTTCTTCCACCAGCGCGGCATTCTGCTGGGTGACTTCATCCATTTGCGCAATGGCCCGGTTGATCTGTTCCAGGCCGGTGCTTTGTTCCTGGGTGGCCGACGAGATTTCCCCCACGATATCGGTCACGCGCTTGACGCTGCTGACCACTTCATCCATGGTCGATCCGGCCTGTTCCACGAGCTTGCTGCCGACATCGACCTTGGCGACGGAATCGTCGATGAGCGTCTTGATTTCCTTGGCGGCGGCCGAGGACCGCTGGGCCAGGCTGCGTACTTCCGACGCCACCACGGCGAAGCCGCGGCCTTGCTCGCCGGCGCGGGCGGCTTCGACGGCGGCGTTCAATGCCAGGATATTGGTCTGGAAGGCAATGCCGTCGATCACGCTGATGATGTCGAAGATCTTGCGCGACGACTCGTTGATCGATCCCATGGTGTCGACCACCTTGCCCACCACGGTGCCGCCCTGGACCGCGACTTCCGAGGCAGTGGTTGCCAATTGGTTGGCCTGGCGTGCGTTGTCGGCGTTCTGTTTCACGGTTGAAGTCAGTTCTTCCATCGCCGAAGCGGTTTCTTCCAGTGAGCCTGCCTGCTCCTCGGTGCGCGACGACAGATCAAGGTTGCCCGAGGCAATTTCGCTGGACGCCGTGGCAATGGTATCGGTGCCCTGGCGTACGCTGCCGACGATGCGCAGCAGGTTGTCGTTCATTTGCCTGAGCGCGCCGAGCAGCTGGCCGGTTTCATCTTCGCTGTTTTGTCGGATGTCGGCAGTGAGGTCGCCGTCGGCAACCTGGCGGGCGACTTTGAGGGCCTCCGTCAGCGGCCGTGAAATGATGCGCGCCACCATGATCGCCAGCGTCATTGCCGCGACGATGCACAGCACCAGCATGGCGATGATCCACAGCCGTGCGCTGCTGTAGGTGTCGTCGGCCAGCTTGTTGGAGATGTTCGAGCCGCGCTCGTTGACGGCGGTCAGCTGATCGAGGAGCTCAATGGCCTTGCGATAGTTTTTGGTCGATTCGCCCTTCATGAGGGCGCGTGCTTCGACATTCTTGTTGTCGCGCGACAGGGCGATGATCTTGGGATGTTCCGCGACCACGACGTCCAGCATCTTGCTGACTTCCGGATAAATGGCGCGTTCTTCAGGCTCTGTGATCTGGCTCTCGTACAGCTTGCGCGATGCGGCAAGGGCTTCGAGCTGCTTGTTGGCGCTCTGCTCGATTTCCGCAAACTCCTTGGCGTCGGAGGCAAGAATATGTTGCTGCTCAAAGCTGCGGATACGCGAGGCCGTGAATTTCAGCTGCGCCAGGGTGCGGATGGTCGGCAGCCAGTTGGTGGCGATATCGGTGGAGGCGCGATTGACCTTGTCGAGTTGCCCGATGGCGAAAATGCCGAGGCTTGTCGCCAGCACGATCACGGCGAGAAAAGCGGCGATCAGCTTGGTGGCGATCTTCAAGTCGTAGAACCATTTCATTACGTTTCTCCCCGCTTTTTTTTGTGAGTCGGCGCAACGATTTCCCGGCGCGTCGGATCCTGTCCGGAGCAGCGGGCAGTTGCTCACAGAATTGCATGAAAGATAACGTTGCTCAAACAAACATCGTTGTTATTTGTGTATTTTTTGATAATTTTTCTTCTTGCAATCCAAAGGGGATATGCAGGTGCTGACAACAAGCTGGCGATGTTGCAGAAACGGTTTTTTGGACGATGCGACGGGAGATCGTCAGCGGTTCAGGCCAGCGTGATGGCGATGCCTTGCGCTTGGTAAGGCGCGATCAATTCGGGGGCGGTGTCGCGGTTGATCACGATGCGGCTGACCTCGGCCAGCGGCACGATTTCGAACGGCGAGGTGGTGTCGAGTTTGTCCGGAGAAGCCAGCACCACGGTGTCGGCGGCGGCGCGGCTGAAGGCGCGCTTGATGCCGGCTTCGTCGAAGTCGAGCGAAGTGATGCCGGTGCGCGGATGCAGGCTGCACACGCCCATGAAATACTGGTCGGCGCGCACGCGTGCAATCTCCTCGATGGTGCCGCTGCCCATCGCCACCACGGAATGCTTGAACAGCTTGCCGCCGATGATGATGACGTCGATATGCGCATGGTTGGCCAGCTCGACCGCGATCGAGGGGCTATGCGTCACGACCGTCGCCTTGAGATCGGGAGCAAGGTGACGCGCCAGCTGGACGCAGGTCGTGCCGCCGTCGATGAACACCACCTGGCCCGGCAGCACCAGCGCCGCCGCCGCGCGGCCGATGTCGGCCTTGGCGCCGGGTTCGATGTGCTGGCGATCGGCGAACATCACCATCGCCGGCGTGCCAAGCAAGGGCAAGGCGCCGCCATGCACACGCCGCAGCAATCCTTCCCTGGCCAGTTCACGCAGATCGCGCCGGATCGTGTCTTCGGACACGTCCAGTTGTTCGCTCACCGGCTTGGCGACGATGCGGCCGTCGCGGCTGAGCAGGTCGAGCAGGTGTTTCTTTCGTTGACTGGTCAGCATGCTGGTTTGATCCGATCTGATGTATGAGCTGGGGAGTGTACAAGAAATGCGTAAATTCGTGCAGTTTCATGGAATTAATCGCGACATTTTTGCACGAATATTCTTGATAATTCCTGATGTTGCATGATATTTTAAATAAAGCGTGCAATACCGGCATGGATGAATGCGGGTTTGCGGTCTTACGAATTCACTGCACAGGAGTAAAACAATGGAAAACGAGCGCGTCCGCATCCGCAATGTCAAAGTCTTGTCCGACGACTGGTACCTGCTCAAGAAGACTACCTTCGACTACCGCCGCGCCGACGGTGTCTGGCAGACGCTCGACCGCGAAACCTACGATCGCGGCAACGGCGCCACCATCCTGCTGTACAACCTGGAACGGCGCAGCGTCATCCTGATCCGGCAATTCCGGTTTCCGACGTATTGCGACGGTCACGACGGCTTCCTGGTCGAAACGCCGGCAGGTTTGCTGGACAATGCCAGCCCGGAACAACGCATACGCGCCGAGGCGGAAGAAGAAACCGGCTATCGCGTCGGCGACGTTCGCAAGGTGTTCGAAGTCTTCATGAGCCCGGGTTCCGTCACCGAGAAGCTGCATTTTTTCGTCGGCGAATACGCAGCGGATGCGCGCCCAGGTGAGGGCGGCGGCAATGTCGCCGAAGGGGAGGATATCGAAGTGATGGAAGTGCCGATCCAGCAGGCGCTGATGATGATTGCCGAAGGCGAAATCGCCGACGGCAAGACCATCATGCTGCTGCAGTACGCGCAATTGCACCTGTTCGGCGCGGGGCCGAACTAAAGCAGGCGAATCAGAATCAGGACGGCCTGGCGACGCGCCACTGACGCCACACGTGGCGTGTCACGACCGCCACCGGAATGCCCAGACCCAGCCAGCACAGCCAGTCCCAGATGCCGTCGCCGAAAATCCCGGCCGCCAGTCCGCCCAGCGACAGTGAGCCGAGCAGCAGCGGCATGCTCCACGTTCCCTTCATGCTTTTTCTCCAGATAAGCTCAGTGCCGATTCCAGTTCTGCTTCGCCGCCAACGACCTTGCTGCGCCGATGCCGTTTGAGCCAGACCACGAACCCGGTCACCGTGGCTCCCGCGGTCATGATGGTCAGCAGCGCCCACAGGATCTGCAGAGGACGTCCGGCGTAATTGCCGAAGTGGAACGGTCCCGACAGCAGCAATACCTGCAAATACCACGGCATGCCGCGCACCGCCGATACGGTGCCGTTATCGGCGTCGACCATGGCGATGGTGAAGACGCGTTTTTCCAGTTCGGTATGGCCGCGCAGGACCACGCCGTAATGGCGGCCGGTGGAATATTCCGTGCCCGGGTAGAACACGTAGGCGATGTCCTTGCCCGGCACTACCGCCTGGGCGGCGTTGATGGCGCTGTCGACCGCGATCAGGCGCGACGGTGTCGGCCCCGGCAGTGTCTCGATCAGGTGCTGCAATTCGGTCTTTTGCCACAGACCGAGGATCAGCGGCGAGAACGACAGGAAGGCGCCGGTCAGGCCTACTACCAGCGCCCACACCATGACGACGATGCCGAACAGGTTGTGGAAGTCGGCATTGACCACGCGCGTGGTTTTGCCGAAACGCAGCAGCCCGAATGCCAGTTTGCGCATGAACGGTGCATACAGGACCAGCCCGCTGACCAGGCTCAGCACGAAGATGATGCCCATGACGCCCATGAACAATTGCCCCGGCAAGCCGAGGAACAGGTTCACGTGCAGCTTAAGGATGAAGCCGCTGAAGGTTTCGCCGGGAACGGTATTGTTGCGCTCGCCGGTGGCGCCGTTGAATTGGACGCTCTTGCCGACGGCCAGCTTGGGTTCGCCGGGCGGGCCGACGCGCACGTTGACGAAGTGTTCATCGCCGAAAAAGATGGATTTGGCGACTTGTCCGGCATGCATGGCCTGCGCCATGTCGATCAGCGACTGCACTGATGGTTTGGGGCCGGCCTGCGCCATGGTCGCTTCGGGATGGCCTTGTCCCAGCCAGTCGTCGATGTCGTCATGGAAAATCAGTAGCAGCCCGGTCAGGCACAGCACCAGCAGATTAAGGGTGCAGATCAGGCTGGTCCAGCGGTGAATGGCATACCAGGTCCGTAAAGTGGACGCTTTCATCAGGGGGTTCCTTGCGCGATGCCGACCGGTCGTCATGGGACAGAGCGAGGCGGTTGTTGTGATTGTTGTTGATTCTTGGGGACGACTTTTTCGTGCAGGCGATTATAGATGAAAATAATTCTTATTCATATTCGATTGATTCACTATAAATCAGTAGTGAATAGCAGGCATTGTTGCGGCGTTGATAGTGGACATAGAAGGTTGGAGTGTTGGCAAAGTGAAAATCCGCCGATGTTAAAACTTGTCATGGATGCAATAAGAAATATGCTTTTCCGCTGAAAGCCGCTGTAGAAGGGGTCTTTACATCTACGGGGATTGTGACGTGGTATCGGCATGGATTAAAATAAGAATCATTCTTATTAATTCAGATCCTTCGCCGTGGCCGAATCCACCTTTCAGCCGGACATGCATTCCTTTTACAGCAGCCATCACGGCTGGCTGTACGGTTGGCTGCGCAAGAAGCTGGGCTGCGCGCATAACGCCGCCGACGTCGCGCAGGATACTTTCATGCGCATCATCGCCTCGCGCGACGCCTTGCTTGGCGTGCAGGAGCCGCGCGCCTACCTGACTGCCACAGCCAAACGGCTGATGCTGGACCGGGCGCGCCGGCAAGTCATCGAACAATCCTATCTGGCGGAACTGGCGCTGACCATGGAGCAGGCCGAAGGCTACCCAAGTCCCGAAGAAATCCTGCTCGCCGTGGAAGCGCTTGAGCAGATCAGCGCCGCACTGCAGGCCGTCGCCGCCAAGGCGCGGGATGCCTTCCTGCTGCATTACCTGGAGGGGCAGACGCAGGCGGAGGTGGCGCTCGCGCTCGGCGTATCTACCCGCATGGTGGGCAAGTATCTGGTGCAGGTGCTGGTCAAATGCAGGCTGGAGCGAGCATGAGGCGAGACCTGTGAAGCGCGACCTCGAATTCGACGCGGACACTGCGCAAGAAGAGCGCATCGCCGAGCACGCAGCACAGTGGATCGTCCAACTGAGCGCTGACGACGAAGCGCTTCGCATCACTGCGCAACGCGACTTCGACGCCTGGAAGAACGCCGATCCGCGCCACGCCGTTATGGCTGCGCGGGTGGAAGGTTTCATCAGTCGCGTGCAAGGCTTGCGCGGTACGGACGGCAATCAACGGCAACCGGCGCGCGCCGCGCTTGAAGCCACTTTTTCGCTCCAGCAAAAACGCAGCGGCCGCATCAAACAGGTCAAACGCATAGGCGCCGCCGTGGCGATTGCAATGGCGCTGGGTTTGCCGGCATGGCTTGCGGTGCGGGTATTTCCGCCGGCTTACCTGACCGCAGACCTGCGCACCGCCACCGGCAAATGGGAAACCCGGGTGCTGGCCGATGGCAGCAGCATCACCCTGAACAGCGCCAGCGCGGTCAACCTGCATTTCAACGCCGCACGCCGGACGCTGGAACTGGTGCAGGGAGAAATCCTGCTCGACGTCGCCAAGGATTCCGAACGTCCTTTCGTGGTGGAGACTGCGCATGGCAGCGTTCGCGCTCTCGGAACGCGCTTCGTGGTCAGCCGCGAGGCTGACGCCACGGTGCTCAGCATGCTGGAGTCGCGCGTTGAAGTGCGCGCGGCGCGTCAAAATCCCGATCATCCGACGGTGGTGGCGGCCGGCCAGCGCATACGCTTCACTGCCGACAACATCGGCTCGATTGAAGACATCGACGCCCGCAGTCTTGCCGACGCCTGGAAATTCCATCAACTGGTGGTGCGCAACCAGCGCCTGCCCGACGTGCTCGACGCGCTGGACCGCTATCGTCCCGGCACCATCAGCTACAACCGCGAGCAGATCGCCCGCATCAATGTGTCGGCAGTGCTGCCGCTGGACGACACCGGCCGCGCGCTGCAATTGTTGGGCAATAACTTCCCGGCGCTGCGCATACGGACCTTGTCGCCGTATCTGGTGCGCGTGGATGCGCCCGCCGTGTCTGATGAATCTGCGGCGCGCTGAGCGATGGAAGATTTTTTCAACTTATTTTTCAAACAGTAGTTCCACTTTTCGTTTTTCGTGCGTCAAGCGGGTATGACCAACGAAAAGGAAGTCTCCACCATGCAGCACCACGACGTTCATCCACAGCACCGGCATACAACCCGGACATCTTCCCGTTTCAACCTGCGACCGCTGGCGTTTGCGGTCCGGATCAGCCTGCCGACCGTGCTTTTGAGCGGCGCGGCAATGCAGGCGCACGCGCAAACCGCAGCGCAGACGATTTCCTACGACGTCCCGGCGGGCCCGCTGGCCGATGCATTGAATCGCTATGCGCAGCAATCGGGCATCTCGATTGCGATCGATGCCGACAAGGTTGCGGGCAAGCAAAGCGCCGGCATCCGCGGCAGCTACGGCGTGGACGAGGGTTTCCGCGTGCTGCTGCGCGATACGGGATATGAGATGCGCAAGACGGATGCAGGTTATGTACTGGTCGCGCCAACTGCAGACAACCGCAGCAGCGGCAGTCTGCCGGCTGTGAGCGTGACGGCGGCGGCCGACAGCGGCCTGCATCTCAACGAACGCGTGACCAGCGGTGCGCTCGGTACGCGATCGCAACTGGACACGCCGTTTTCGATGGCCGTGATCAAAGCCGACGACCTGGCCGAGCGCCAGGTCACCAAGCTGGGTGACGTGTTTGCGCTGGACGCCTCGGTTACCGATAACAGCGGCGGTTACAGCAGCTGGGCCAGCTATGTGACCGTGCGCGGCCTGCCGCTGGACTGGCAGAACGCTTACCGCATCGACGGCCGCCCGTTCATGAGCTATGCGATCACCTTGCCGTATGAGCACTTCGAGCAGATCGACCTGCTCAAGGGTTCGTCGGGCTATATGTACGGTTTCGGCGCGCCGGGCGGCATGATCAATTACGTCACCAAGCGTCCGACCGATGAGCCGGTGCGCAGCGTCGAAGTCGGTTTCAAGTCGAACAACATCTGGAGCGAGCATGTCGACCTCGGCGGACGCTTCGGCCAGGACGGCATGTTCGGCTACCGCGTCAACGCCACGCACGAGCAGGGCCGCACCTTCAACGAGGGCAACGTGCGCCGCGACACGCTGTCGCTGGCGCTGGACGCGCGCCTCACGCGCGACCTGACCTGGGACTTCCAGTCCATGTATCA
Source organism: Herbaspirillum sp. NPDC101397 (assembly GCF_044767325.1). Lineage (NCBI taxonomy): Bacteria > Pseudomonadati > Pseudomonadota > Betaproteobacteria > Burkholderiales > Oxalobacteraceae > Herbaspirillum > Herbaspirillum sp. NPDC101397. Next base: position 609,142 of record NZ_JBIWNS010000001.1, on the reverse strand, counting down.
CAACCGCAATTCGGAAAACCAGACCCCTTCGATCAGCACCAGCAAGCTGACCGGCAACGTCCTGCCGGGCGTGCCGGCCGGCGACGACCAGTCGTTGCAGGGCCGCGGCCAGCATCTGAACACCAACTTCCAGTTCTATTCGACCGGCCTGAAGTACGCCATCAATCCCGACTGGAAGCTAAGCCTGAACTACAGCCACAGCACCTCGCGCCGCAGCCGCAACGAGTCGTCGCTGTATCTGGCCAACGCAGCCGGCGATTACGGCGATACGCGTTCGGACAGCCGCGAAGGACATACTTTCGACTACTGGCAGGGCGTTCTCGAAGGCAAGGCGAAGACCGGCTTCATCGACCACCAGATGGTGTTCGGCGCCTCCTGGCAAAAGCAGGTCAACGACTACACCATCAGCAGCTTTTACCAGTCCATCGGCAACGGCAACCTGTATCGCCAGAACACCAACGATTACGTCAGCGCGACCGACCTGCGTACTTACCACGACTCGGATATCAGACAGCAGTCGCTGTTTGCCAGCGATACGCTGACATTCTCCGAACAATGGTCGTTGCTGGCCGGCCTGCGTTACACCAATTTCGAGCAGAACAGCTACGGTCTGACCGGCGCGCGCACCGCGCAGTACAAGAAGGATGGCGTCGTCACGCCGACCGTGGCGCTGATGTTCAAGCCCGAACCGAACACCACGATCTACACCAGCTACGTCGAATCGCTGGAGCAGGGCGGTATTCCGACCATCGACAATTCCAATTACCGCAGCACGCTCAATCCGCTCACCAGCAAGCAATATGAATTCGGCGTGAAAACCGAACAGGACCGCTGGAGCGCCACGGCTGCGCTGTTCCGCATCGAGCGCGGCGCCGAGTACACCAATACCGTCACCAAGGCGCTGGTGCAGGACGGCGAGTCGGTCTACCAGGGCCTGGAGCTGGGCGCAGGCGTGAAGCTGGGGCACGACTGGAAAGTGTCCAGCAACCTGATGTTCCTCGACAGCAAATACAAGAAGGGACTCACTTATAATGGCAACCGTGTCGCCGGTGCCCCCGATTTTGTCGCCGCCGGACAGGTGGTTTATCAGGTGCCGCAGATCAGCGGCCTGAAACTGTCGACCGACGCCAAGTACACCGGCACCACCATGCTGCGCGCCGCCAACGATATCAAGCTGGCCGGCTATACGCTGTTCAACGTGGGCGCCAACTACACCACCCGCATCGGCAAGTTCGACACGACATTCCGTGCGGCCGTCAATAACATTACGGACAAACGTTACTGGGAATACCAGTACGAAAACTGGATCAAGCCGGGCGATCCGCGTACCTTCAGCCTTAGCGTCAAGGTGGATTTCTGATCCATTTGCAACGCGGTTGAATAGTTAACCTGCCGGCGGTCTTGCTTCGATACCGAAGCAGGGCCGCTCAGGCATTTTTTGAAGCGACTTTATGCGTGCTGTTCTCGTCCTCCTTCATCGCTGGTTCGGCCTCGGCGTGGCCGTGTTCCTGTTCATTTCAGGCGCCACCGGCGCGATCATTTCGTGGGATCACGAGCTCGATGCCGCGCTCAATCCGACCTTGTTCCGCGCCAACAGCGCCAACCCCGGCAACGTAGCCGGCACGCCCAAACCGGGCCTGGAACTGGCAAACATCATTGAGGCGCGCGAGCCGAAGCTGCGCGTCACCTACGTGATGAACGAGAGCGAGCCCGGCCACACCAGCAGCATGATGGTCGAGCCGCGCCTCGACCCGGCCACCGGCAAGCCGTACGAGCTGAGCTACAACCAGATCGCAGTCGACCCCGTCACCGCCGAAATCCAGGGCAAGCGCATGTGGGGCGCAATTTCGCTGAGCCCGGAAAACCTGCTGCCGTTTCTCTACAAGTTGCACTACACCATGCATCTGCCCGAGATCGGCGGGATCGAATTGGGCATTTGGCTGATGGGCATCATCGGCATCGTCTGGGCGCTGGATTGCTTCATTGCATTGTGGCTGTCTTTCCCCAACTGGAAGAGCTGGCGCAAGTCGTTCGCGTTTCGCTGGAAGGACGGCGGCCACAAGCTCAACTTCGACCTGCACCGCTCGGGGGGCGTGTGGGTGTGGGGCTTGCTGCTGATCCTGGCCGTGACTTCGGTGTCGATGAACCTCAACAACCAGGTCATGACGCCTCTCGTCAAGATGTTCTCGACGGTCACGCCGACCGCTTTCGACACGCGCACGCCGGTGGCGCCTGACAAGGTGGTCGAGCCGAAAGTGTCGCGCGAGCAGGTGACACTGCTGGCAGTGGAAGAGGGCAAGCGTCGCGGCTTCGAGGTGCCGGCCGGCGGCGTGTTCTACTCCTCGATGTTCGGCCTGTATGGCGTCGGCTTCTTCGAGGCCGGCAACGACCATGGCGACGTCGGCCTCGGCAACGCCTGGCTGTACTTCGATGCTGCTACCGGCGCACCGGCCGGCACCCGGATCCCGGGCACCGGCAGCGCCGGCGACTTGTTCATCCAGGCGCAGTTCCCCTTGCATTCGGGACGCATCCTCGGCTTGCCGGGGCGCATCTTCATTTCCTTCATGGGGGCGCTGGTGGCGATGCTGTCGGTGACCGGCGTGGTGATCTGGATGCGCAAGCGCAAGGCGCGCGTGGCGCAGAAGCGCAAAGGGCAGGAGAAGGAGAAGGAGAAATCAGGATCAGCCTCGCCACGACCGGCCGTCGCCAAAACGGCAAAGCAAGTGGACGGCCGCGAGAGCACATCCTTGTCGTAACACGATTCAGCTTAAAAAAAGAGCCGCATCAACCTGGTTGAGCGGCTCTTTGTCTTTGCTGGTTCATCTTCATCGCACCGGCAGGTTGCGGGTGGTCCAGTACGACACGGCGTCGACCACGGTATCCATCATCTGGCCTGCATCGGCGGCCTTGTACAGATAGCCGTTGGCGCCCAGCTCGTAGCTCTTGCGGATATCTTCGCGATCGGTTGAGGTCGAGAACATCACCACCGGAATATGTGACGTCGCCTTGTTGCCCTTGAGCATGCGCAGCAGGTCATGGCCGCTCAGGCGCGGCATGTTCAGGTCCAGCAGGATCAGGAACGGATGCAGGTCGCGGCGCGCGGTGTATTCGTGATGGAACAGGAAATCCGACGCCGTCTCGGGATCGTTGAACCAGGTCCATTTTTCAGTAAGCTTCTTGCGCAGGATGGCGAACTTGGTCAGTTCTGCCACTTCGGAGCTGTCGTCCACCAGAAGGATGTCGGATTGTTGTAAGTCTTGCATGCTCATCGCCTTCACAAAATAGGAACTCAACCTGTTGACTGAGTCCATCCACACCGGCAAAGCGCGATACGGCTGGCAACCGCTGCATCTCGTTTACCCGGTGTTCATGAAGCCATTTTGGCACGCACGTACAGAATGGATATCGGGCAATTCCTTAATACATACTGATCAGTAGGTTTTGTGGGTGTTGTCGTGACGAGAGCGCGCGGGCAGGCTTACTCCAGCATCGCATCCAATCCGGCCGTCAACTCCTTCAACGGCGGCATTGCCTTGTCCGGATCGCTCTTGCCGGTGCCTGCGGGGGACCAGCCGGAATCGACGCCAAGGCGCTTGGCCACAGCGGCCGGATAGCTGGCCGCCATGTCTTCGTCACTCAGTTCCAGCACTGCTGCACGTGCGCGCCAGGCGCCCAGGTGGACCCATCCGGCCATCCGGTCGAACGGCGTGGAGGCGAGCGGGGCGGGGATGTCCTTGAGGGCGTTGGAGAGCGTTTCGGGAAAATTCCAGATCTTCGCCAGTTCCGCTGATACGTCGGCGAAGTGGAAGCCCAGTTTCTCTTTTTCGAGTTCGGCGCGGCCTGCGTCGAGCACGTTGAGTTGCTTGTCCAGCGGCGCCACTTCGGCGGCCGCGACGGCATGCAACTGCAACTGGCCGATGCCATGCATCATGCCCAGCGTGAAGGCGGCGTCGCCGTTGTCGCCCTCCCGGTGCGCCAGCCAGCGCGCGGCGCAGGCGGTGTAGAGGTTGTAGCGCCAGAACTGCTGCAGCTCCATGCCCTTGGTGTTCTTGAAGGCGGCCACCATGCCATTGCCCAGCACCAGGTTGCGCACCATCACGAAGCCGAGCATGCGCAGCGCGTCGTCGACCGTGCCAACCGTGCGCGAGACGTGGAAGTAAGCTGAATTGGCCAGGCGCAGCAGCTTGGCCGAGAGCGCCGGGTCGCCGGCGATCAGGTGGGCGATCTCATTGGCGGAGATGTCTTCGGAGTTGAAGCTCTCGATCAGTTGCTGGACGACTTTGGGGACGGTTGGCAGCTTGTTGGGCTGGTCGACGAGGCTCTTGAGTTCCATGCGTTGTTCCCTTGTGTCAATACTGGGTATCGATATTGTGCGTGCGCGGTTCGTACGTGAAGCGTTCCTGCCGATTTCATCAAAACCGAAGCGAGACAGGTCTATGCTTCAATTCAACGAATTGCGGTTTTATTGTCGCAGAGATCAGAGGCTGTGATTGCGTCTTTCTCGGTATGATGTTTCAGAACATTGTATATTCCAACACTCAGGAGCGGACTCATGGCCACGCGCAAGACCCCGGCAGCAACGCGAAAAGACGAAGCAGCTTCATCGCAAGCCGCTCCTGCAGTGGGAATGCCGCAGATGGGCGACGTCAATGCCTACCTGACCGACGCCATGCAGCGCACCTACCTGTTCCTCGACACCTTGCTCGATCGTGGCAACAACTATCTCGAACATCTGGACCAGGGCACGCCTCCGCTGCTGAAGTTCGAGCATGAAGTGGTGATGGATGGCCACGACCTGCCGAACCCCTGCAACTACGCCTTGCTGCGGCTGCAGCCGCCGGCCTCGATGCCGGTCAAGCCCGAAGCGCGGCCGGTGGTGGTGGTCGATCCGCGCGCCGGACACGGTCCCGGCATTGGCGGCTTCAAGTTCGATTCCGAAGTCGGCATGGCCATGCGCGCCGGTCACACGGTGTATTTCGTCACCTTCCGGCCTGAGCCGGAAGACGGCCAGACGCTGCTGACTGTGATGGACACCGAAGCCCTGTTCATCGAAGAAATCATCAAGCGCCATCCGCAATGCCCGGCCAAGCCGGTGGTGATCGGCAACTGCCAGGCCGGCTGGGCCATGATGGCGCTGAACGCACGGCGCCCGGAGCTGTTCGGCCCGCTCATGATCGTCGGCGCGCCGGTGTCGTACTGGGCCGGCAGCTCGACGCTCAATCCGATGCGTTACAGCGGTGCTTCACTGGGAGGATCCTGGCTGGCGTCGATGACCAGCGACCTTGGCGCCGATCGCTTTGACGGCGCCTATCTGGTGGAGAATTTCGAGAAACTCAATCCCGCCAACACCCTGTGGAACAAGTATTACAACCTCTGGGCCGGCGTCGACACCGAAGCCGAGCGCTTCCTTGAGTTCGAGCGGTGGTGGGGCGGCTACTTCCGCATGACCGGCAGCGAGATCGAATCCATCGTCGAGAATCTCTTCGTCGGCAACAAGCTCGCTCGCGGCACCATGATGGCCGGCGACAAGGCTATCGACCTGCGCAACATCACCTCGCCGATCGTGGTGTTCGCCTCCTGGGGCGACAACATCACGCCGCCGCCGCAGGCGCTCAACTGGATCATCGACACCTGGGGCGACGAGCGCGCGATTGCCGCTGCGGGCCGCACCATCATCTACGTGCTGCATGAAAGCGTCGGCCACCTCGGCATCTTCGTCGGCGGCTCGATTGCGCTCAAGGAGCACGATCAACTGGTGACCTCGCTGGACGTCATCGAAAGCCTGCCTCCCGGCCTGTACGAAATGAAACTCGAAGCCAAGGCGGGCAAGGACGAACAACGCTGGGATCAGCTGGAACCGGGCGACTACACGGTGCATTACCAGCACCGCACCATGGACGACATTCGCAAGATCAATCCGGAAGGGCGCGAAGAAGAAGAAATGTTCTCGACCATCGCGCAATGGTCTGAATTCAACGCCAACCTTTACAAGACCTATGTGCGCCCGTGGGTGAAGATGAGCGCCACCCGAGAGATGGCCAACGCCATGGTCAAGATGAACCCTTTGCGCATGCAGCGCCAAATGTTCTCGGACAGCTTCTTCATGGCGCCGTTTATCCGCCAGAAGGCGGCAGAAGCACGCGCTGAGCGAGCTACAGTTCCCGAGGACCATCCGCTGAAGCAGCTGGAAAAGAAAATGGCGCAGCAGATCACCGACGAACTCAACCTGTACCGCGATCGTCGCGACGAGCGCACCGTCAAGATGACGCGGCAACTATTCGGTCCCACGGGACTGGGTGCGTGGCTCAAGCCGCATGAGCCCGACGCCGTCGTTGCGCATGAACGCGCATTGCGCGAACTCGAGGTTTATCGTGAAAAGGCGCTGGCGCACATCGCCGAAGGTGGTTTTGCCGAGGCAGTGTGCCGCATCGTGGTGTCGGGGATGATCTCGATCGGCGCATTTGAACGACGCAGCCTGCGCCTGGCGCGTCTGCTGGCGCAGCTGCCGATGCATGCGAGCGTGTCGCCCAAGACCAACTGGGTGCAATTGCTGAAGGATCAGGCGCGCCTGACGGCCGTGGCGCCGGTGGAGGCGCTCAATGCCCTCGAACAATTATTGCCCGATACGGCTACGCGCGAGCGTGCGCTGGCGGTGTCGGCGGCGGTGATGATGATCGAGCCGACGCTGGCCAATCCGCGCTCGGAAATCATCGAATTCCTGATCGGTACCCTGGGTGTCGATCCGCAACGCGTGATCGGGTTGGCGCGCAAGTTGACGGATGCGCTGGAGAAGCCGGAGGCCAAACCGGCGTCGGCGAAGAAGTCCGCCGTCAAGAAGGCGGTTGCAAAGCCGGCTGCAGCAAAGCCGGCATCGAAAAAAACGACAGCCGTAAAAAAAGCTGCCGCCAAGCCCAAAACAGCAAAGGGCAAGGCGACAGCAAAGGCGGCTTAGCGCCTTCGAAAATTGCTAAGCCGCTTCCACAACTGCTCTTTGCACGACCGCCCTTAACGGTTCGCTGGTCGGACGTCCCTTGAAGTCCGTCCAGCACAGGCGATCGAAGTCATACAGCTTGCAGCGCCGTGCGGTATCGAAATACCAGCGCCACGAAAATTGTTGGATCACGATGCGGCCCGGCAGCATCGTCTCCAGCAGCTTCTGCGCCTTCTTCAGGCGATACAGCGGCACGCTCATGTCGACGTGATGGGCGGTGTGCTCCATGATGTGATGCAGCGCCGCGCCGACGCCATGGCGGAAGGTCAGGTGCACCGTGGTCGAGACGAACGGTTGCGCCGCCGACCATTCCGACTTGTCCTGGTACCAGGCCACGCCGACGTGGGTGTGATGGACGTAGACCACGAAGCCGATCATCGCCTTCCAGAACAGCACCGGCACCACGAACGCCGTCAGCAGCAGTGTCCAGAACGATTGCCCGCCGGCCTGCGCGGCCCAGGCCAGTCCGCCTATCCAGATCGCGGCGGCGAAGGTGACCAGCACGCCGTCCCAGATGAATTCCGCACGGCGCGTCGGCATCTGCTTGCGCGACGGGAAGTACATCTTCTTCCACCACATGTCCACCGTGTAATACAGCCAGGGCGCCCAGCCGCTGCGGTAGAGGCGCTCGAGCTTCTGGCGCCAGCGCGGCAGCGCCCGGAACTCCTGCAGCGAATGCGGCTGCCAGACGAAGTCGAAGCCTTTCAGGTTGGTATAGCCGTGATGCACCACGTTATGCCCGACCGCCCACAGGCTGTATGGCGTCAGCGAAGGCATGAACACCAGCCGGCCGAGCCAGGTGTTGAGCCGGCGGTTGGCGGTGAAACTCTGATGGCAGGCGTCATGCCCGAGAATGAACAGGCGGCCGATGATGAAGCCGGTCAGCATGCCCAGCAAGACTTTTGCGACGAAGCTGTCGACCGCAATCGTCGCCGCCAGCGCCAGGCCGAACAGGCAGAAATCCAGTACCACCAGCGCAATCGCCAGCGGCGTGCTACGCGCGACGATGGGCGTCAGCCAGGAACGGATGACCTTGCGATGCGGCATGGGGACGTGCGGATCGACGGGCGTCAGTGTTGAATCATGATGCTGCATTGGATAAGACCTCAAAACATGGATGAGACGTTTCTTGCCGGTGTCGCATTCGGGCTGACGAGACCGCGTCGCGGCGGCGTCAGCCCGTCAGACTCAGAAGCGATAGCCGACGCCGACGCCGATCAGCCACGGATCGATCTTCACCGTGCTGAGCTTGGTGCCGTTGGCGGCCAGCACATCGCTGCGGATCTGCACTTTCTTGATGTCGAAGTTGATCAGCCAATTGCGATCCAGCTTGACGTCGAAGCCGGCCTGCAGGGCACCGCCGATGCTGTGGTTTTCCAGGCGGGCGCCGCCGTTGAGCAGGTTGACGTCGGAGATGCGCGTGTAGTTAATGCCGGCGCCGACATACGGGCTGAAGGTCGAAGCGGGCGTGAAGTGATACTGCGCCAGCAGGGTCGGCGGCAGGTGTTTGAAGCTGCCGATGTTCTGGCCATCCAGGCGTACGTCATGTTTTTGCGGATAGGTCAGGACCAGTTCGGCAGCCCAGTTGGGCGTGAAGAAATAGCTGATGTCCACTTCCGGGATGGTCTTGGAGCTGACGGTCAGGCGATCCGAGGCGCCGACGCCGCCGACCGGATCGGATTTGTTGTCGGGGCTGATGTTGACGGCGCGCACACGCACCAGCCAGGGGCTTTCTTGCGCTGCAGCGAAGGGAGCAGCGACAGACAGGGTGGCGACGATGGCGACTGGTGCCAGCAGCATTGCGATCTTTTTCATGATGGATTCCCCGCGCCTTCTCTCGATGAAAGCGCATTGTTGTGAATGAAGTTGCGACGCAGCGAAATGTACGCGTGATGACGGCCGCAAGATTTGATGTCGATCAAAAAGAGAAAAAGAAGCGTCTTGGGCGGACTCGCCAATCGGCGGCAATGCCCTGATTCATCAGCGTTTGCGCGCCTCTTGATGTAGGTCAAGGTATATGGGGGTGCGACTCCTTACACTTGCACCGTTTGGGTCGTAGTCCGTCCTATCTCATCTTCAACTCGCTCATTTCATTTTTTCGCTGCGACCAGCCTCTGGAGCTAACAACATGGTGGTATCCGCAATGACGATGGTCGCTGAACCGTCAGTCGAATTCGACGCCCGGCTGATTCGCAAGCTGAGCCAGTCAGGCCCGCGCTACACGTCGTATCCCACCGCAGACCGTTTCAGCGACACGTTCGGTTATCGCGACTACCTGCAGGCGGTGGCGGGGCTGCGCACGCGCGGCAGCCGCAATCCCTTGTCGCTGTATGTGCACATCCCGTTTTGTGAAAACATCTGCTACTACTGCGCCTGCAACAAGATCGTCACCAAGAATCGCGACAAGGCCGGCATCTACCTCAGCTATCTGAAGCATGAGATTGAAATGCAGGGCAAACTCTTCGACGGCATGAACCAGATCGAGCAGTTGCACCTCGGCGGCGGCACACCGACCTATATTTCCGATGCGCAGATGGGCGACCTGATGGCGCATCTGCAGCGCTGGTTCCGCTTCGCTTCGGATGAAGTCGGCGAATACTCGATCGAAGTCGATCCCCGCACCGTCTCGGCCGAGCGCGTCGCCAGCCTGCGCGCGCAGGGCTTCAATCGTCTCAGCCTGGGCGTGCAGGATTTCGATCCGCTGGTGCAGCGCGCCGTCAACCGCGTACAGCCGGAACACCTGACCATCGACATCATCAAGGCCGCGCGCGCACAGCGTTATCGCTCGGTCAGCATCGACCTGATCTACGGCCTGCCGGGACAAAACGTGATCAGCATGGCGCAGACGCTGGCCAAGGTCATCCAGGCCGGGCCCGATCGCATTTCTCTGTACAACTACGCGCATCTGCCGCACCTGTTCAAGCCGCAGCGCCGCATCCTCGAGGCGCAGCTGCCGGGCGCGGAAGCCAAGCTCGACATGCTGGCGCTGGCGATCCGTCGCCTGACCGACGCCGGCTACGTCTACATCGGCATGGATCATTTCGCGCTGCCGACCGACGACCTGGCGATCGCGCAGCAGCAGGGCCGGCTGCATCGCAACTTCCAGGGGTATTCGACGCATGCCGAGTCGGACATGGTGTCCTGCGGCGTGTCGGCCATCAGCGCCGTGGCGTCGACCTACAGCCAGAACGTCAAGACGCTCGACGCCTACTACGACGCCATCGACAAGAACGAACTGCCGATCGTGCGCGGCCTGCGCATGAACATGGACGACGTCCTGCGGCGCCTGATCATCCAGCGCCTGATGTGCAACTTCGAGTTGTCGATCGCCTCCATCGAGACCGCGTATCCGATCACGTTTTCTTCGTACTTCGAGGGGGAGATGGAGGGATTGCGCCGTCTTGAGCTGGATGGGCTGGTGGTGATCGACGAAGAGTGGATCACGGTCACCATGAAGGGGCGCCTGTTGATTCGCAATATCTGCATGGTGTTCGATCGCTATCTGCAATCGCGGCCGGACGAGCAGCGCTATTCGCGCACCATCTGAGTCGCCATGACCGGCCTGAGTCTGATCCCCGTCTTCATGATCGGCCTGCTCGGCAGCGTACACTGCATCGGCATGTGCGGCGGCATCGTCGGCGCGTTCTCGATGGCGCCTGTGACGGTCCGGACGAAGCCGTTTCCCGTGGTGGTCAATGTCATGAAGAGCGAAGCCAACGGCACGCTGCTGTTGCGCACGCTCTCTTATAACCTTGGCCGCATCGGCAGCTATGCCGTCGCCGGGGCACTGGCGGGCAGCGTTGCCGGCGGCGCACGGCTGCTGGCGGACATGCAGGTATGGCAGGCCGGCGCCTACGTGCTGGCGCACCTGATGCTGGTCGCCTTGGGGCTTTATCTGATGGACGCCTGGCGCGGCCTGACCAGGATGGAAGCATTCGGCAACATCCTCTGGAAACGCCTGCGGCCATTGACCGGCTTGCTACTGCCTCTCGACAGTCCTTTCAAGCTGGTGCTGGCCGGCGGACTGTGGGGCTGGCTGCCTTGCGGCATGGTCTACAGCGTGTTGCTGACGGCGCTGTTGAGCGGTTCGGCCCTGTCGGGTGCGGCGGTGATGCTGGCGTTCGGTCTCGGGACCTTGCCGGTGCTGCTGGCGGCCGGCATGTTCGGCGCGCAGTTGCGCGGCGTCCTGCAGCGACGCAGTGTCCGCTTGGCCAGCGGCATGGTGGTGTTGCTGTTCGGCGTGTTCGGCCTGCTGCGTGCGCAACATGGCCTCACGCCTGACTGGCTGGCGGCCTTGTGCATCACGCCCACGCATGTCGCGGGATCTGCGGCGGGGCAGCCATGATTGCCGTCGAGCGCGGCGTGAGGGACGTGATTGGCGGGGCCGATGCAGCCGGCACCGCCTGTTTCCACTGCGGCTTGCCGGTGGCTTCGGAAACGGCATGGCGCGTGACGATAGACGGCGCCGAGCGCGCCATGTGCTGCCCCGGATGTGAGGCGGTGGCACGCAGTATTGTCGATAGCGGCTTCTCCGATTACTACGCTTCGCGCACCGGCTTTGCCGCCACGGTCGACGAACGGGAGTTGATGCCGCCTGAACTGCTGCTGTACGACCATGAGTCCGCAGCTGCAAATTCCGCAACTTCGGCAACGGATGCGCATGCCGCAGCGGCGATCTATACGGTGTCCAATATTCGTTGCGCTTCCTGCATTTGCCTCATTGAGCTGCGTCTTGCGCGCGTGCCCGGCGTACTGAGCGCCGAGGTCAATGCGGTGACCGAGCGCCTGCACGTGCGCTGGCGTACCGATGCATGCAAGCCCAGCGACATCCTCGCCGCCATGCGGGCGATCGGATACCCGTCCTATCCCTACGATCCGGTGCGACACGGCGAGCAGTTGGAACGCGCGCGCAAGACGCTGTTCCGGCAACTCTTCATCGCCGGCTTGTCGATGATGCAGGTGATGATGTACGCCGTGCCCGCCTACCTGGCGGGCGAGGGCGGCATGGATGACGACATGGCAAGCCTGATGCGCTGGGCCGCCTTGCTGATGACCGTGCCGGCGCTGGTGTATTCGGCGCAACCGTTCTTCCTCGGCGCCTGGCGCGACATCCGCAACCGCGCGCCGGGCATGGATGTGCCGGTGACGCTGGGCATCATTGCCGCATTTGCTGGCAGTGCGCTGGCGACATGGCGCGGAGCGAGCGGGGGCGAAGTGTACTTCGACTCGGTGACGATGTTCATCTTCCTGCTGCTGTGCAGCCGATACCTGGAGCTGACGGCGCGGCGCAAGGCCGCTTCGGCGCTGGACCGGCTGCAACGGTCGCTGCCGTCATCGGCGCTGCGCGTACTGGCCTATCCGCAGCCGGATGCCGAGCTGGTGGCGGCCGCACGGCTGTGCGCGGGCGACGTCATCCTGGTCAGGCCCGGCGAGGCATTGGCAGCAGATTGCGTCGTGCTCGCAGGATCATCGTCAGTCGATGTGTCCCTGCTGACCGGAGAAAGCCGCCCGGTGCACAAGAAGGTCGGCGACGCCATCCCCGGCGGCGCCGTCAACATCGCACAGGCGCTGACCGCGAAAGTCGTGCGCACCGCCGGCGACAGCACGCTGTCGGCACTGGTCGGCCTGGTCAACCGGGCCGGGCAAGCCAAACCAAAACTGGCGCTGTGGGCCGATCGCGTAGCGGGTTGGTTCGTGGCGGCGCTGTTGCTGCTGGCGGTCGTGGTGTTTTGCGCCTGGTACGTGATCGACCCGGCCCGCGCGTGGCCGGTGGCGATTGCCGTGCTGGTGGTGTCCTGTCCTTGCGCCTTGTCGCTGGCGACGCCGACAGCCCTGGCGGCGGCCACTGATCGCCTGCTGCGGCAAGGCATCCTGGCAGTGCAGCCGCATGTGCTGGAAACGCTGCATCGCGCCACCCACATCGTGTTCGACAAGACCGGCACGCTGACCGTCGGCAAGCCCGCGCTGCGAGAGATTTTGAAGCTGGGCGCCTTGTCCGCGGCGGACTGCCTGCGCATTGCCGCCGCCATGGAGCGCACCAGCGCGCATCCGCTGGCGCAGACCATCCTGCAGGCGGCAGCGGAGCAGCAACTGCACGATATTCCGGAAGCAAGCACGCTACGCCATGCGGCCGGACAGGGTGTGGAAGCGACCGTTGACGGGGTGCTCTGCCGGCTCGGCAATTTCGCGTTCGTACACGCATTGATTCCGACTGCGTCGAGCATGCCGGCAGCCGATGCCGACGAGCAGGCCGAGGCCAGCTACGTGTTCCTGGCGTCGAGCAACGGTTGGCTGGCGCGCTTCGATATCGCCGACGCTCTCCGACCGGAAGCGCAGGCGGTGGTCGCGCATTTCCAGGGGCAAGGCAAGAGCCTGGTGTTGCTGAGCGGCGATCGCCATGAAGTGGCACAACACGTGGCCGACCGGCTCGGCATCCAGACTGCGCTCGGTGACTGCCTGCCTGAAAGCAAGCTGTCCTTCGTGCGAAGGCTGCAGCAGGGCGGCGCCATCGTCGCGATGGTAGGCGACGGCGTCAACGACGCCGCCGTGTTGCGTGCGGCCGATGTCTCCTTCGCGATGGGCAACGGCGCCGCGCTGGCGCAGACCAGCGCCGATTGCGTGCTGCTGTCGGGGCAACTGTCGGCGCTGTGCGAAGCCGATCGCGTCGCCACGAAGACGCTGGCCGTAATCCGCCAGAACCTGGCCTGGGCCACGCTCTACAACGCAGTGGCGATTCCGGCGGCGGCGCTGGGCTGGATCAACCCGTGGCTGTCGGGCGTGGGCATGTCGCTGAGTTCGGTGGTGGTGGTGCTGAACGCGCTGCGTCTGCGCCGGGCCGGGAAAGGGAACTGAAGATGGAAGCACTCTACCTGCTGGTGCCGCTCAGCATTGCCATCGTGTTCGCGGCGATCTGGCTGTTCTTCCGCATGTCCGACGACGGCCAGTTCGACGACCTGGTGAGTCCGGGCTGGCGCATCCTGCAGGATGACGACAAGGCGCCGCCATCGTCCATGGCGAGTGAAATTCCCCTTGAGGACGACGCCGTCTCCCATTGATGCCGGTCCTTTTGATGCACATCAAGGACAGTGACGGCGGATAAAACTACTCTCTCCCCATCAACATCGCCCATGGTCGACATGGGCGAAAAATTCCGGGAGAGGGTGTGGACAAAGAACTCAATTACAACTACAGGATCGTGAAGCAGTTCACGATCGCCACCGTGGTGTGGGGCGTCATCGGCATGCTGGCCGGCGTCTTCATCGCAGCGCAGCTGGCATGGCCGGCGCTCAACTTCGACATTCCCTGGCTGACCTATGGTCGGCTGCGGCCGCTGCACACCAACGCGGTGATCTTCGCGTTCGGCATTTGCGGACTGTTCGCGACGTCTTACTACGTCGTGCAGCGCACCTGCCAGGTCCGGCTGTTCTCGGACAAGCTGGCCGCCTTCACGTTCTGGGGCTGGCAACTGGTGCTGGTATCAGCTGCAATCACCTTGCCGATGGGCTTCACGCGCGGCAAGGAATACGCCGAACTGGAGTGGCCCATCGCCTTGCTGATCACCGTCGTGTGGGTCAGTTACGCGGTGGTGTTCTTCGGCACCCTGATCAAGCGCAAGGTCAAGCACATCTATGTCGCCAACTGGTTCTTCGGCGCCTACATCATCGCGGTGGCGCTGCTGCATGTCGTCAACGGCGCCGCCATGCCGGTGTCGATGTGGAAGTCCTACTCGGCCTACGCCGGTGTCCAGGATGCCATGATCCAGTGGTGGTACGGTCATAATGCGGTCGGCTTCATCCTGACCGCCGGCTACCTCGGCATGGTGTATTACTTCATCCCCAAGCAGGCCGAACGTCCGGTGTACTCGTACCGGCTGTCGATCGTGCACTTCTGGGCGCTGATCTTCACCTACATGTGGGCCGGTCCGCATCACCTGCATTACACCGCGTTGCCGGACTGGACCCAGTCGATCGGCATGGTGTTTTCGCTGATTCTGCTGGCGCCGTCGTGGGGCGGGATGATCAACGGCATCATGACGCTGTCGGGCGCGTGGCACAAACTGCGTTCCGATCCGCTGCTGAAGTTCATGATCGTGTCGCTGTCGTTCTATGGCATGGCCACCTTCGAAGGCCCGATGATGTCGATCAAGACCGTCAACTCCTTGTCGCACTACACCGACTGGGGCATCGCCCACGTTCACTCGGGTGCGTTGGGTTGGGTCGGCTTCATCACCATGGGTTCGATCTATTACCTGATCCCGCGCATGTCCGGCAAGCGCGAGATGTGGAGCGTGCGCCTGGTCGACCTGCATTTCTGGGTGGCCACCATCGGCGTGGTGCTGTACATCGCCTCGATGTGGATCGCCGGCGTGATGCAAGGGCTGATGTGGCGCGCGGTCAATGCCGACGGCACGCTGACCTACACCTTCGCGGAAGGCGTCAAGGCGACCTATCCCTACTATGTAGTCCGCTTCACCGGAGGCCTGTTGTATCTGACCGGCATGGTGATGATGGCCTACAACACCTTCATGACCATGCGGGACGGGCAGCCGGTTGAGGCACGCATCCCGGCATTGTCCACCACCCACGCATGAGCAGGAGCATCGAATGAAATTTTCCCATGAATGGATCGAGAAGAATCCCTGGCTCCTGATCGCGCTGGTGGTGCTGGTGGTCAGCGTCGGCGGTCTGGTGGAGATCGTGCCGCTGTTCTTCCAGCGCTCGACCACCGAACCGATTGCCGGTCTGAAGCCGTACTCGCCGCTGCGCCTTGCAGGTCGCGACGTCTACATCCGCGAAGGCTGCTACAACTGCCACTCGCAGATGATCCGGCCGTTCCGCGCCGAGACCGAGCGCTATGGTCACTATTCGGTGGCGGGCGAGTTCGTCTACGACCATCCGTTCCAGTGGGGCTCCAAGCGCACCGGGCCCGACCTGGCGCGCGTCGGTGCACGCTACAGCGACGAATGGCATCGCATCCACCTGAACAATCCGCGCGACGTGGTGCCCGAGTCCAACATGCCAGGCTACCCATGGCTGGCCAGGACCAAGCTCGATCCGAAGAGCATCGCGCCCAAGATGCGCGCGCTGCATCGCCTGGGTGTGCCGTACTCGGACGAAGAGATCAACGCCGCATCGGCCGAACTGGTCGACAAGACCGAGGAAGACGCACTGATCGCGTACTTGCAAGGCCTCGGCACGCAAATCAAGACAAGAAACTAGGGGAAACAAATGGCTATCGACAATTTCACGATCCAGGCCAGCAGCGTGATGACGGTCATCAGTCTGACCACGTTCATCGGCATCCTGTGGTGGTCGTTCAGCAAGCGCCGTGACGACGATTTCGCGGAGGCAGAGCGCATCCCGTTTGCCGACGACTTCATGGACGCGCCCTCGGCAGAAGCCTCGGAGAGCCGCCATGTCTGATTTCACGAGCGGGTTCTGGAACATCTACATTACCGGCCTCACCATCATCAGCATCATCGGCTGCGGCGTGCTGCTGTGGTCGCAGTCGAAGGTCAAGGTCGAGAAGAAGCCCGACCAGGATCCCGCGACCGTCGGCACCACCGGCCATGTCTGGGACGGCGACCTGACCGAGCTCAATACACCCATGCCGCGCTGGTGGATGTGGCTGTTCTACCTCACCATCGTGTTTGCACTGGTCTACCTGTACCTGTATCCGGGGCTGGGTACGTACGCCGGCAAGCTCGGGTGGAAGTCCAGCGAGGCCTACCAGGGCGAGTTGAAAAAGGCCGACGCCGACTACGGTCCGCTGTTCAACAAATACCTGCAGCAAGACATCAAGACGGTCGCCGCCGATCCGCAAGCGCATGTGATGGGCGAACGCCTGTTCCTGACCTATTGCGCGCAATGCCATGGTTCGGACGCGCGCGGCAGCAAGGGCTTTCCCAACCTGACCGACAAGGACTGGCTGTACGGTGGCGATCCGGAAGTGATCAAGACCACCATCCTGCACGGCCGCAACGGCCAGATGCCGTCGATGGCGGCGGCGCTGGGTTCGGACAAGGACGTCGAGAACGTTGCGCACTATGTCCTGAGCCTGTCGGATTCGACGCATGATCCGATCAAGGCGGTGTTCGGCAAGTCCAAGTTCGCGGTCTGCGCCGGCTGCCACGGCGCCGGCGGCACTGGCAACCAGGCGCTGGGTGCGCCCAACCTGAGCGACAAGATCTGGCTGTATGGCGGCGGCGTCGAAACCGTCATGGAAACCATCCGCAAGGGCCGCAACAACACCATGCCGGCATTCGAGAGTTTCCTCGGCGAAGCCAAGGTACACGTGCTGGCCTCCTACGTCTGGAGCCTGTCGAACGCGCCGTCCAACGCTGACCAGAAGTAGGGACGCACGACCATGGACAAGCCGCCGCCGGACATTGCCGTCGTCAAGATGTACGCCGCCCGCGAGGACATCTATCCGCGCGAGATCAAGGGGCGATACGCCAGCCTGCGCTGGGTCTGCCTGTGGCTGACCCAGCTGGTGTTCTACGGCGTCCCGTGGCTGCAGTGGAACGGCCGCCAGGCGGTGCTGTTCGATCTTGGCGCACGCAAGTTCTACATCTTCGGCATCGTGCTGTGGCCGCAGGATTTCATCTACCTGGCGGCGTTGCTGATCATCTGCGCCTACGCGCTGTTCCTGTTTACGGCAGTGGCGGGGCGCGTGTGGTGCGGCTTCTCCTGCCCGCAGACGGTCTACACGGAAATGTTCCTGTGGATAGAGCGGCGCATCGAAGGCACGCGCAGCGCGCGCATGCGGCTGGACCGCCAGCCGTGGGGTGCGGAGAAGTTGTTCCGGAAGGGCTCCAAACATGCCGTGTGGATTGCGTTGTCCTTGTGGACCGGCTTCAGTTTCGTCGGCTATTTCACACCTGTCCACGACCTGATGCACCTTGTCACCTCGCTGTCGCTGGGGCCGTGGGAGACGTTCTGGATTCTGTTCTACAGCTTCGCCACCTATGGCAACGCCGGCTGGATGCGCGAGCAGGTGTGCAAGTACATGTGTCCGTATGCCCGCTTCCAGAGCGCGATGATCGACAAGGACACGCTGATCATCACGTATGACCGCGAGCGCGGCGAACCGCGCGGCGCAAAAACCAAAGCGGCGCAGAAGACCGGTGACTGCATCGACTGCTCGATGTGCGTGCAGGTTTGCCCGACCGGCATCGACATCCGCAACGGCCTGCAATATGAGTGCATTGGCTGCGCCGCCTGCATCGACGCCTGCAACGGGGTCATGGCCAAGGTCGACTTGCCACCCGGACTGATCCGCTATTCGACCGAGCGCGCGCTGACCCTGCATTTGTCGCTGCAGGAAATGCGCCGGCGCGTTTTGCGGCCGCGCGTGCTCGCGTACACGGCGCTGCTGGTGTTGATCGTGGCCGGGTTCTGTACCGCGCTGGCGCTGCGTACGCCGCTCAAGCTCGACATCATCCGCGATCGCGGCATGATGGCGCGCGAAGTCGAAGACGGCATGATCGAGAACGTCTACCGGTTGCAGATCATGAATACCGGCGAGACGCCGCATCGGTTCCGCATCAGCGTGTCCGGCATTGCCGGCATCACCCTGGCAACGCCGGCCGAGATCGACATTGACGGCGCCGCCACACGGGCCGTCCCGGTGCGGGTGCGGGTGCCGCACGGCGCGGGTGAGCACGGCACCAACAAAGTGGCGTTCGAACTGAACGCCGTCGACGATCCTCTGTTGCAGGTGCAGGAAAAAGCAGTCTTCTACGTGCCGCGCTGACAATGAAAAGGAACATCATGCAAGCTACTCCGACAATGCGCCCCTGGTACACGCACCGCTGGCCCTGGCTGCTGATGCTGGGTCCGGCGCTGGTGATCGTGGCCGGCTCCTTCACGATCTGGCTGGCGGTGACGCGCGAGGATGCCATGGTGGTGGGCGACTACTACAAGGAAGGCCGCGCCATCAACCAGGACTTGCGTCGCGACCGCGTGGCGACCTCGCTGGGCGTGGCGTTGCATCTCGCTTATGACGCCGCCTCGGGAAAACTGATCGGCAACGTACAGACCCACGGCGGACCGCTGCAAGGCAAGCTGCAATTGCACCTGGCGCATCCGACCCGGCCCGAAAAGGACCTGCGCCTGCCCATCGAGACTAACGAGCGCGGCGACTTCAGCGTCGCTTTGCCGATGCTGGAACTGGCGCGCTGGCAGGTGTTGCTGGAGAACGATGCGCGCGAGTGGCGCGTGGCGGGTGTCTGGCACTGGCCGCAGCAGCGCATGCTGGACCTGATCGCGGACCAGCCGGCGGCCGGCTGAAAACGGAATTCACGAAGGAGATTGCCATGCAACGCATCGTGCCGAATATCCTGTGGGCCTCGTTCCTGGCGGCGATCGCAGCGGAGGGGTGTTTCTTTGCCTGGTTCGATCCGAATGAATTGCTGAATCTTGCCGACCAGCGCGAGCGGCTGGCGGCTTATACGGTGGGATTCTTTTTCCTGTGGCTGTTTTGCGCGCTGTCCGCCGGGCTGGCATTCCTGCTCAACCTGCCGGGCCAGCGCGAGTACCTGGTCAGGCCATCGGACAAGTCTCGGTCCCGGCGGCAAGAGCCTTGATGCGGACCGGGTCGAGCAGCTGGATCTCGCGCTTGTCGACGCCGAGCCAGCCGAGCTTGCGGAACTTGGAGACGAGCCGGCTGATGCTTTCGATGGTCAGGCCGAGATAGTTGCCGATGTCTTCGCGCGACATGCGCAGCTGGAAACTGGTGGAAGAATAACCGCGCGCCGCATAGCGCGACGACAGGTTGATCAGGAAAGCGGCGAAGCGCTGTTCCGCGCGCATGTTGCCGAGCAGGAGCATGGCGTTCTGCTCGCGGGTGATTTCCTGGCTCATGATGCGGTGGAAATGGCGCAGCAGCATCGGGATCACGCCAAACAATTCCTCCAGTCGCTGGAACGGAATCTCGCACACTTCGCTGTCTTCCAGCGCGGCGACGTCACAATGATGCTTGTCGGTGCTGATGGCGTCCATGCCCATGAGTTCGCCGGCCATCTGGAAGCCGGTGATCTGCTGTTCGCCGCCGGCATTAAGTTGGTAGGTCTTGAAATGGCCGAGCCGAATCGCATACAGATTCTTGAACGGGTCGTCCATGCGATACAGGCTCTCGCCGCGCGCCACCCGGCGGCGACGGCCGATGATCTGGTCCAGCCGGTTCATGTCGGAGTCGTCCAGTCCCATCGGCAGGCACAGCTGGTGCATGCTGCAATTGACGCAACTGGTCTTCATCGCGTGGAGGGGCGACGGCAAGGGCCGCTGGATCTGTTGAAGCTCGCTCATGGCAGTGGACGTGTGGACGCCTGTCGTTGTTTTGCCAAATATAGCGCAGGGCGAAGCCCGGGAGACAGCGTACGGCGGGGTTTCTGGACACTCCTTGATCTGGATCAAGCAGCGCGTGGTTAATCGGTCGGGCCCGGATGGCACGATGAGCATGTTGCTTGCATCAATCCAATAATTCAATAATAATTGAATCATTGTATTGACCGAGATCGCCATGGACAACAAAACCGCCATCACCGCGCTGGCCGCGCTCGCCCAGGAGTCGCGCCTGGCCGCGTTCCGTCTGTTGGTCCAGGTGGGACCGCAAGGCCTGGCCGCCAGCAAGATCGCCGAGCAGCTGGAGGTGGCGCCGTCGGCGCTGTCCTTCCACATGAAAGAACTGTCGCATGCCGGCCTGGTCACTGCACGCAGCGAAGGGCGCTTCGTCATCTATTCGGCGAATTTCGACCGGATGAACGGTCTGCTCGGCTTTCTCACCGAGAACTGCTGCGGCGGCAATGTGTGTTCGCCGGTGCAGGAGTGTTGTCCCGGCACGGAAGAGGAATAGGGCGGAACGGTCATGAACATCCAACCTGAACTTGCCGTCCGTGCGAAGACGGCGGTCATCCCGCTAAGCCTGTTCGAACGCTATCTGACGCTCTGGGTGGCGCTGTGCATCGTCATCGGCGTCGTGCTGGGGCAGGCCTTCCCATCGACCTTCCGGATCATCGGCGGGATGGAAATCGCCCGCGTGAACTTGCCGGTTGGCGTGTTGATCTGGGTGATGATCATCCCGATGCTGCTCAAGGTCGACTTCAGCGCCTGGCGCCAGATCGCCGGACACGGCCGCGGCATTGCCGTGACGCTGTTCGTCAACTGGGCTGTCAAGCCGTTCTCGATGGCCTTGCTCGGATGGCTGTTCATCCGGCACTGGTTCGCGCCGTATCTGCCCGACACGCAGCTGGATTCCTACATCGCCGGGCTGGTATTGCTGGCGGCGGCGCCGTGTACGGCGATGGTGTTCGTCTGGAGTCGCCTGACTGGCGGCGATCCTTATTTCACCTTGTCGCAGGTGGCGATGAACGATCTGATCATGGTGTTCGCCTTTGCCCCCCTGGTCGGCCTGCTGCTGGGCGTGTCGAGCATTACCGTGCCGTGGGCCACGCTGCTGACCTCGGTCGGACTCTACATCGTCGCGCCCGTCATCATCGCGCAAGTCTGGCGCCGGTCGCTGCTGCGTGGCGGGCAAGCGCGGCTGGATAGCGCGACTGCACGCATACAGCCGTGGTCGGTTGCGGCGTTGCTGGCGATGCTGCTGTTGCTGTTTGCCTTCCAGGGCGACGCCGTGATCAGGCAGCCGCTGGTGATCGCCTTGCTGGCGGTACCTATCCTGATCCAGGTCCTGTTCAATTCCGCTCTGGCGTATTGGCTCAACCGCGCGGTCGGCGAAAAACATGCGGTGGCATGTCCTTCGGCGCTGATCGGCGCTTCCAACTTCTTCGAGCTGGCCGTTGCCACCGCGATCAGCCTGTTCGGCTTCGAATCCGGCGCGGCGCTGGCGACGGTCGTCGGCGTGCTGATCGAGGTGCCGCTGATGCTGCTGGTGGTCGGTGTCGTGAACCGCACGCGGGGCTGGTACGAGGACGGCCCCGGAGCATCTTCGCTTAAACACCATTCAACCCGGGAGCCATTATGACCATACGCATTTATCACAACCCCGCCTGCGGCACCTCGCGCAATACGTTGGCGCTGATACGCAATTCAGGAGAGGAGCCCGAGGTCATCGAGTACCTCCTGCATCCGCCGTCGCGCGAAACCCTGCTCGCCCTGATCGGTGACGCGGGCCTCACCGTGCGTGACGCGATCCGCCAGAAGGGGACGCCTTATGCCGAACTCGGCCTCGACAATCCGCAGCTGAGCGACGACCTGCTGCTTGACGCGATGCTGGCGCATCCGGTGCTGATCAACCGGCCCTTCGTGGTTACGCCGAAAGGCGTGCGCCTGTGCCGCCCCTCGGAGCTGGTGCTGGACATTCTCCCCAATCCGCAGCAAGGTCCGTTCACCAAGGAAGATGGTGAAGTCGTCATCGATGCGGAGGGACGCCGTGTCGCTTCCTGATCTGCCCAACATCGACGCCGCACTGTTCCATGCGCCGCAGGCGAGCGACTTCGCTGCAGTCGGTCGCGCCACGCATGCGCCGCGCTTTCTGCTGCTGTACGGATCGCTGCGCGAGCGCTCCTACAGTCGCCTGCTGACGTTGGAAGCGGCGCGCTTGCTGCAAGCCATGGGTGGTGAAACGAAGATTTTCGATCCACATGGTTTGCCATTGCCCGACAGCGAGCCGGAGACCCATCCCAAGGTGCAGGAGTTGCGCGAGCTGGCGCAATGGGCCGAAGGCATGGTGTGGTGCTCGCCGGAACGGCACGGCGCCATGACCGGCGTCATGAAGGCGCAGATCGACTGGATCCCGTTGTCGTCCGGCGCCATCCGGCCGACGCAGGGCAAGACGCTGGCGGTGATGGAAGTCTCCGGCGGATCGCAGTCGTTCAACGCCGTCAACCAGATGCGCATCCTGGGACGCTGGATGCGCATGCTGACCATCCCGAATCAGTCGTCGGTGGCCAAGGCATTCCAGCAATTCGACGAGTCCGGCCGCATGCATCCTTCCGCGTACTACGACCGCGTGGTGGATGTGATGGAAGAGTTGATGAAATTTACTTTGCTGACACGCGACGTCTCGCCAACGCTCGCAAATCGTTACAGCGAGCGGAGGGAGAGTGCGGAGATGTTGAGCAAGCGGGTCAATCAGGGCACCATCTGAAATTGCGAGCATAAAGTTCCAGCAGCATCGACCGTAAAGCAGCTAGCGGATGTCCTGATCCCGGATGTCCATTTACCACTTCTTTGCTGTTACTTGTTGCCATGACAAACTTATCCGCAGTGAGCACCTCGGTGCCGGTCACGCCGGTGACGACGACACGCAACGCCTCGGCTCAGAGCGCGGCGTCGAACCAGAGTCTCGCGCAATCCTATACGTCCGTTACGCTGGGCGGCAGCAATGCGGCCGCGAGCGCGCAACTGTATTCCATGTCCGGCACAGCGCCTTCGACGGACAAGACGCCTTCGTGGCTGAACAAATCCAACGACGCCGTCAGCACCATGATGGCGGGGAATTTTTCTTCGTCATCGCTGGGCGCCCGGTTCAAGGGACTCGGCGCGGCGCTGCTCAATCGCTTCGATAGCGACGCAGGCAATTTCTCGCAATCGGTGGTGGCGCTGCCGGCCGGCACGCCGAAGGGATCGGCGTTGGAAACGACGTTGCGGGCACAGACCGATGCCCAGAGCGACAACAAGATTTCACTGACCATCGTGACGGCTTCCGGCGCGCAGGTCGACCTGACGTTGTCCAATCAGGAAGACGGTCTGTCGGTGCAGGTGCAGGTCAGCAAGGGCAAGCTGACCGACGCCGAACGCGGCGCGCTGCAAAAGCTGTCGGACGGATTCCAGACCGCCATCGACGGCATTGCCGCCAGTCCGCCGAGCCTGAAGCTGGATGGCCTGACCCAGTTCGACACCAGCCTGTTGGCGTCGGTAGACCTGCATGCGAGCGTGCAGGTCGGCGGGCAGTCGCAGACCATCGACTTCCATGCCGACAGCAAGCAGCGCACCGTGAGCGCGGCCGGACCTGCGGGTACGCTCAAAGTCAGCGTCGACCTCAGCAACCTGGCTATTGTCGGCACGGCCAAGCAACAGGGCGAGGCCATCAAACGTTATCTGAAGCAATTCGACGACGCGCAGAGCCGCGGTCATGGCGACGCCTCGCTGGTGGCCATGTTCAAGGATGCTTTCAAGGAAATGAACAGCAACGTCACCAACGCAGCGCAACAGGCGCGCGCGCAGTCGCCGGCGGCGATCTGGCTCAACAAGGCCGATCAGAGCATGACCACCGGGCTGGCGGATTTCAGCGCCTCGATGACGCAGGAAGCGACGTCGCCGAACCCGGCGCGTCAGAATGAAAACGACACCTTCTCGTACCAGACTTCACAGAGCAGCAATGTCAGCGGCAATGGTCAACTCAACCGCGCCATCACGCAGCAGCAGGAGTCGCATCTGAGCGCGAGCTACCACGAGTCGCTGTTGGCGGACGTGCCGCTCAGGCTGACCACCGACAAGAATTCGCAGAACTACACGTATCACCAGATCAAGGACGACGCCAGCAGCAAGGCCACCATCGCCTACGACAAGGGCGTGCTGGTCAAGGCCTCGCTGCAGCAGTCGGCCAGCCAGTCGACGCGCGTGCAGAAGTACATCATGGGTGAGATGATCAGCGATCAGACCACACCGCAGAATGCCACGCTGTCGCGTGACTTCCTCGACCTGCTCAAGCCGCTGCAAAAGAAAGAGGGCGCCACCAGCGCAGCCGATATTTCCAAACTCGATCAGGCGCTGGCGACCATCAATAATCTGGTCTATCTGCAACCCGATCCGCTGACACTGCGCAGCGAGCGCTAGTTCGCGTCCGCTGTGGCGGCGATAGTTTGCAGGAAGGTGACGGCGGCCTGTTCCAGTTGGGCGATGCCGGGTTGCTCGATGGGGAAGTGGCCGCAATTGTGGAGCAGGACCAGCTCCTTGCGTCCCTTGATGCGATCGAAGAACGGCCGGCTCGAGGCGATGGTGGTCCATTGATCGGCGGCAGGATGCGCGAGCAGCACGGGACAGGCGTCGAAGTCATCGGGTTCGACGTCCGGTTTCACCGTAAATATCGACGCCATGAATCCGACCGGCACGCGCGCGCCGCCGCCGCAAGGATCGGCCGCCACCAGTCGGGCCAGCGTCCGGTCGTTGGACATGGCGTGCATCTTCGTGAACCATTTGACCGGTAACCGGAGTCTCCCGCCGAGTGCGGCGAATACCGGCATCAGCGGCATCAATCCATGGCGGACCAGCGCATTGCGCGCGAACTGTTCTTTCGTCAATTCCAGACGTGGATCGGCCAGCGTCGTGGCGATGACGCCGGCAATCGCGCCGCGCGGCATTTTCGCTGCACACAAATAAGCCAGATATCCGCCCAGGCTGCCGCCGAGCAATACGATGCGACGGCTGCTGCGTTGACGTTCGGTAGCTGCAATGTCGGTCAGCAAATCAACCCAAGCGTCGTAGCGAATCAATTTGGACGGGGCATCGCTGAGTCCGTAGCCGGGCAGGTCGGGGGCAATCACTTCATAACCTGCCTTGTGCAGCAACAGCGCCAGCGGCGCGAACAGGCGACCGTAACCGCCGCCGCCATGCGCCAGGATCACGGTCAGCGGCGCGTCGTCGCGGCGATAGCGATCCAGGTGGATATCGGCGCCGCGCCAATGCAGCCATTCCTCGTCAGGCGCATTGGCGGCGTCGACGCGGGCGTGCGGCGGAAAGAAGCGCTGATACTGCTGCCAGTAAGTGATCGTGCGATAAGTCTTTTTCTGCATGCGCGTGCCGGTGTCAGTCAGCGCGAAGCCGCCAGCGCGTCGCGCACCGCCGCCAGCCACAAGCCTACGGCATGAGCGCCCGGATCGGCGAAACCCAAGGCACGGTCGCCCAGGTAGCTGGAGCGGCCACGTTTGGGCGTCATCGAGGCGGTCTTTGCGGCACCGTCAACTGCGGCGTCCACGGCCGCACTGATTGCCGCGTCTTCATTTTTCCCACTATCGAGCGCAGCTTGCAGCGCCTGTGCGGCAGGGTGCAGTGCATCGATCATGGTGCGGTCGCCGGGATGTGCGCCGCCCAGCTCCGAAACGCCTTCGACTGCCGCGCTGAAGGCGGCACTCCAGGCGCGCACGTCATTTGTTTTTACATTGTCGAGCGTCGCCGCAGCGCGCATCAGCAGGATGGCGTAGAGCGGGCCGGAGGTGCCGCCGACCACGCGGCGGATGGTCGCCGACATGGCGCGCAGCACCGCGGCCGGATCAGTTTCTGCGGGCCATTCGTCGATTTCGTCACGGATGCCTTGCGCCGCGCGCGCCATGCTGATGCCGAGGTCGCCGTCGCCGACGCGCTGGTCCATGTCGGTCAGTACGGCTTCGGCGCCGGTCAGGCAAGCGCAGACGGCTTCAATGACCCGACGCAAGCGCGCATCGGCGGCCATGCGGTCGCTGCGTTTGGCATGGGGTGCCGCCGGAGCCGGTTTTACCGGCGTTTTTGCCAGATGGCCGCCCAGCGTCGGCCAGGCGCTGGTGAGCGCGGGTGCGTCGAGCAGGCTGAGGAGCTGGTCGTGCACGCGCACGACGGTCAGCGATATGCCGGCCATGTCGAGCGCACTGAGGAAGGTGCCGGCCCAGGCGCGCTCGACTTCGACGCCGCGTGTACGCAGGTCGCGCAGGGCGGCGTCGGCGACGATGTCCAGCTCACTGGCGGGCGTGCCGCCGAGGTTGTTGACCAGCAGCGCAACACGGTCGCCGCGCTGGAGCTTGAGGTCGCCGGCGATCTGTTGCAGCAGGCGCGCTACGATGGCGTCGGCCGGCACCAGCGCGCCGCGTTCGATGCCGGGTTCGCCGTGGATGCCCAAGCCCCATTCGATTTCATTGTCGGCCAGCGTGAAGCCGGGCTTGCCGGCGGCGGGCACGGTACACGGCGTCAGCGCCACGCCCATGGTGGCGAGCGCGGCGATGGTGTCGCGCGCGACCTGGGCTACTTCAACCAGCGATGCGCCTTGGGCGGCAGCGGCGCCGGCGATCTTGTGGACCAGCACCGTGCCGGCCAGGCCACGTCGTCCGGCATGTTGGCCGTGCGCGGAGAGGGCGACGTCGTCGGCCACGATCACCATCTCCACCGGGATGCCTTCGGCGCGCGCGATCTCCGCAGCGAGGCCGAAGTTGAGACGGTCGCCGGTGTAGTTCTTGACGATCAGCAGCACGCCCGCCGGACCCGCGACTGCGCGGATGGCGTCGAGCACGGCATCGGTCGAGGGTGAGGTGAAGACTTCGCCGGCGACAGCCGCGCTCAGCATGCCGGCGCCGACATAGCCGCCATGTGCCGGTTCATGACCGGCGCCGCCGCCCGAGATCAGCGCGACTTCGCCGCGCGCCGCCGCCTGCGCCGCATCGGCGCGCACCACGATGGTCTTGCCTTGCAGCAGCGCCAGATGCGGATTGAGCGCGACCAGGCCGTTGAGCATGTCGGGCACTACTTGCGAAACGTCGTTAATGAGCTTTTTCATGGGTCTCCAGTCGGTGAAAGTGGGGCGCTTATTCTGTTGTTGTGTTCGCCTTGGGTATGCAGGGATTCTATGCGATTGACGGCATTCGCCTCAGGATGCTTCGGCGACAGCCTGTTTCGCCTGGCGCCGATACAGTCCCGGACTGACGCCGGTGCGGCGTTTGAAGGCCTTGTTGAAGGCGGCCTCGGATTCGTAGCCGACGGCCGCGGAGATTACCGCCAGCGCCTGCTCCGAGTGGCGCAGCATGCCTTGCGCGCGGAACATGCGCCAGTGCGCGAGATAGTCCAGCGGCGGCCGGCCGACCTTGTCGCGGAAGCGCTGGGCGAACGCCGAACGCGACATCCCTGCGGCTACCGCCATCGACTCGACCGTCCAGCCGGCGGCAAGGTCGCGATGCACCAGCCGCAGCGTGGCGCCGATCTTGTGGTCCGCCAGTGCTGCCAGCCAGCCGGTGGCGCCGTCCGTCGCCAGGGATTGGACATGAGCGCGCACCGCCTGCGCGAACAGGATGTCGGCGAGGCGGCTGACGATCAGCCCGGAACCGAGGCCCGGTTGGCTGGTTTCCAGCGCCAGCAACTGCAGCGAAGACTGCAGCATGCGCGTGCGTGCGTCGTCCATGCGGACATGCAACAGCGGCGGCAATAGTTCGAACAGCGGGCGTGCGCCGTGCGGATCGACGTGGAACCAGCCGCTGAGTAAGGTTGCCCGGTCTTTTTCATTCCTGCCCCCTTCGTCTTTATCGCCGATCACGACCACGCCGTCCACGCTGTTGCGCACGGCGTCGACGCAATTGATGGTGGGCGAGCCGAGCTCGTCCTGCAGCGTATAGGCGGCGCCCTGCGGGATGAAGAAGCAATCGCCCTCGGCCAGTTGCACCGGCTCTGCGCCGTCTATGCTCAGCCAGGCGCGGCCACGCAGCATCAGGCCGAAGCGGGTGGTACCGTCGATACGGCGCGTATGCAGGCCCCACGGGGCGGTTGCTTCGAGCCGGGCGTGCAAGGCTTGTTCGACGCGCATGGCGGCGAAGACTTCATCAAGCGGATCCATGGCGGACAATGATTTGGACGAACGGACAATAAATATAACCTGTCAGGCATGGCTCGTCTTGATGCTGCCCTTTAGGATGGCGCATCGATCAAGGAGCCGGAAATTTTCCGGTCTCGTCGGCACCTTTTTCAGGACATCAAGATGACGCTTCAGGCACAAGAACTGGCGGACCGTTACGCCGCCGCATGGAATCAATCCGACGCCGCCACACGCGCCGCCGAAATCCGCGCCCTGTGGGCGGCAAACGGCGAACATTACGTCAAGGAGCGCGAGGTGCGCGGCTACGAAGAGCTGTATGTCCGCGTGACCGGTTCGTACGAAAAGAACGTGCTGGGCAACGGTTTCCGTTTTCGCGCCGTGCGCGATGCCCAGAAGCTGCGCGACGTGGTGACGTTTCATTGGGAAATGATCCGGCCGCAGACCGGCGAGGTGCTGGCGACGGGACTGGAAGTCTTGCGGCTTGATGCCGACGGAAAAATTCTGGTCGATTACCAGTTCATTGTGGGGTGACCGGAAACGCTCACCCCAGCCGCTCCAGCACGAAGTCGACGAAACTGCGCACCTTGGCGCTGGGACGGTTTTCCGGCCGGCGCACGATGTGCAGTGCCCGGGTCGGCAGTCGCCAGTCGGGCAGCAAGGCTGTCAATCGGCCGGCGGCGATGTGTTCTTCCAGCAGGGTATCGGTCTGAACGAGTACGCCCATGCCGGCCAGCGCCGCCGCCAGCAACGCCTGCCCGTTGTTGCTGGCGAAGCTGCCTTGCACCGGCACGTGGACAGTCTCGGCGTCGCGGCTGAAGCGCCATGTATGGCCGGGTTCCAGCGCGCCGAAGATCAGGCAGTCGCGGCGAGCGAGATCGTCCGGATGTCCCGGCGTACCGCGGCGCGCCAGGTAGGCCGGGCTGGCCGCGATCAGCATGCGCGCCGGTCGCAGCGGCCGCGCGATCAGGCCATCATCGGATAGTGGGCCGGAGCGCACCGCGACGTCGACGGCTTCTTCGGCGAGGTCAACCACGCGGTTGTTGAGCGCCAGATCGATGTGAACCTGCGGATGGATGGCGGCATATTCGCCGATCACCGGCATCAGTCGCTGCAAGCCATAGGAAACCGGGGCGCTCACGCGCAGCACCCCCTGCGGCATGGCGCGCAAGGTCTCCGCCACGCGGTCGGCATTGTCCACGCTGGCCAGCACATCGCGGCATAACTCCAGGTAGCGCGCGCCGATTTCGGTAAGGGCCTGTTTGCGGGTGGTGCGCTCCAGCAAGCTCGCCCCCAGTTGCTGCTCAAGCGTTCGTACGTGTTTGCCCACCATGACCGCCGAAATATCGAGTAGTTGCGCCGCGGCGGCAAAGCTCTCTGCCGTCGCCGCCGCCACGAATACTTCCATGCTGCGTAGTTTATCGCTCATTTTAATCGCCCATTTTGTGCTCTTCTCCGCAGTATTCCGAACTATAAGTTCTGAATGATCGAATAATTATGCCATTTATCGGTTCACGGCTTCTATTGATAATGGCCCCAAGACGATCTCGCCGCCATCCGGCAGGCGGGAAGTACGTCGGTTTTTCGACAGGAGAGCAAGCATGGCTGCCTATGCAATCGGTGCGCTGACAGTGCGCAATACGGACTGGCAAAAGGAATATGGTGAAAAGATGGCGCTGCTGATCAGGAAGTACGACGGCAAGGTTATCGCCAAATCGGCGCCGCAGGTGCTGGAAGCGGTGAATCCCACGCCCGATGCGGTGGTGGTGATCGAGTTTGCCTCGGCTGAGCAGGTGCAAGCTTGGTACGACGATCCGGATCATGCGCCGCTGAAGCAGCTGCGTCGCAGCGGCAGCGACATCGATTTATTGCTGGTCAAAGGCCTGTAACACAGGCGACGCCCATAAAAAAACCGAAGCCGAAGCTTCGGTTTTTCATTTCAGCATGTCAGCGTTGCAGACCAGGATCAGGTCGGCGCCGCAAACCGCACTGCCTGGCGCGCCAGCAGACGCCATTGGCCGCCGGTCTTTTTCCAGACCATCAGGATCTTCAGCGACACGTTGCCCGGCTTGCCTGAGTCGTTGGTCGCTGCTGTCAGCGTGTGGCGGACCACGGCGACGTTTTCCTGGACGTTGACGGTTTGCGCCGTCAGGTCAATCTTGACGAAGGTCGATTCGCCGCTGACCAGTTGGCCGATGAATTCAGCCTTGGTCTGCACCACGCCGTTCGAGTGGCCGTAGCTCAGTTGCTCTTCGGTCAGCGCATCCAGTGCGCCGCGGTCGATCTGCGACGTCATTGCCACGCGCAGCTTTTCAACCGCTGTCGCCACTGCCTGTTCGTCGGCGCTTGGGGCAGCCGCTGCGCCTTGGGCGATCACCATTGAGCACACCATGGCGCTGGCCAGATACATCCATTTCCTGAACATCTTGTCTCCTTGAGTAGTTGTGGTTGGGTAAGACTGATCATGGCTTGTTGTTCTGTCATTGCGGACCCAGCTTGGCGATCAGCGCGCCCAGTGCTTCGCATTCCGCGGCGTTGAGGTCGGTCAGCGGTGCGCGCACCGGACCGGCATCGTGGCCGACCAGGCGGGCGCCGGCCTTGACGATGCTGACCGCATAGCCTTGCATGCGGTTACGGATCTCCAGGTAGGGCATGAAGAATTCGCGCAGGAGGTGATGTTGGGTGGCGAGGTCGTCTGCGGCGACGGCGTGGTAGAACTCCATCGCGGTTTTCGGGATGAAGTTGAACACCGCCGACGAATACACCGGCGTGCCCAGCGCCTTGTAGGCCGCAGCATAGACTTCGGCCGTCGGCAGGCCGCCGAGGTAAGCAAAGCGGTCGCCCATCTTCATGTAGATCGAGGACATCAGTTCGATGTCGCCGATGCCGTCCTTGAAGCCGACCAGGTTCGGGCAACGCTCGGCCAGGCGCGCCAGCGTGGCGGGCGTCAGGCGGCATTGGCCGCGGTTGTAGACGATGACGCCGAACTTGACGCTCTTGCACACTGCTTCCACGTGTGCAGCCAGGCCATCCTGGCCGGCTTCGGTGAGGTAGTGGGGCAGCAGCAGGACGCCGTGGGCGCCGGCTTTTTCCGCGGCCTGGGCGCATTCGATGGCGTAGCGGGTCGGGCCGCCGGCGCCGGCGATGATCGGCACCTTGCCGCGGCAGGTGTCCACCGCGGTCTTGATGATGGTCGGGTATTCGTGACCGGTCAGCGAGAAGAACTCACCGGTGCCGCCGGCGGCGAACAGTGCGCTGGCACCGTAGGGAGCCAGCCATTCCAGCCGTTCGGCGTAGCCGCGCGCATTGAAGTCGCCGTTGGCGTCAAAGTCGGTCAGGGGAAACGAAAGCAGGCCGGAGCCCATGATGGTTTTAAGTTCTTGTGGCGTCATGATGGCGTGAAGTTGGCTGAAGAAGTGTCTCGGGAAGGCGTTGTTATTGATGCGTTACTATTATTTGTTATCAGTCATCATACAATGTGAATTCTGAATTTGCCAATGGCTACTTGCAACTATTTTTGAGAACCGTGGGCAGGAGCGGAGGAGGAACGGAAGGCGTTGTGCATCGCGGTGAAGCGGTCCGAGATTACGGATTCATTCATTCTATTTCACTTTATATATCTTCCTCAATGCATTGTATTTAAACGACTATTATTATTTAAAATAGTTAATGTAATTTCTGAAGAGTGCGATTTTTTTGATGCTGTTCTTGGTTATCTTCTGCTGCATTGCGAAACGAATTATTTTTTGAATTTTCAACGACTTCGTTTGACAAGGAAACGAGGCGAAGTCGATAATCCTTGCTTTCGTTATAAGACAACGTATCACGCGGCGCAACATTTCCACCCGTTGGAGCAGCGCGCCGCCACAGACTGATCAATTGGAATACAACCATGGCCGACCAAGCATCACGGGCAGCAGAAGACAAGAATCAACCCAAACTGGGCCGCCTGTTGCTGACCGGCGCTGCCGGCGGCCTCGGCAAGGTACTGCGCCCGCGATTGGCGGCGTTTGCCGACGTGCTGCGGGTATCCGACCTGGGCGCCGCCCTGGGCAACGATGCCGCGCCGCATGAAGAAGTGGTGGCCTGCAACCTGGCCGACCGTGCGGCCATGGATGCCCTGATCGCCGGCTGCGACGCCATCGTCCATCTGGGCGGCGTGTCGGTCGAGCGGCCGTTTGAAGAAATCCTGGAAGCCAATATCAAGGGCGTGTTCCACGTCTATGAAGCGGCGCGCCGCCATGGTGTCAAGCGTGTAGTGTTCGCCAGTTCCAACCATGTCACCGGCTTCTATCGCCAGGATGAGCGCATCGATGTGCGCGACCTGCGCCGTCCGGATGGTTATTACGGCCTGTCGAAGTCCTATGGCGAAGACATGGCGCAATTCAATTACGACCGCTACGGCATCGAGACCGTCAGCATCCGCATCGGCTGGTCGTTCCCGGAACCCAAGGATCGCCGCTCGCTGGCCAGCTGGCTGAGCTACGACGACCTGACCGAACTGATGCGCTGCTGTCTGTTTACGCCGGATGTCGGCCACACCGTCGTATATGGGATGTCGGATAATCCATCGACCTGGTGGGATAACCGCTACGCCGCGCATCTCGGTTTCAAGGCGCGTGACACGTCCGACATCTTCCGCGCCAAGATCGAGGCGCAGCCGCTGCCGCCGGCCGATGATCCGGTGCGGGTCTATCAGGGCGGCATCTTCACGGTTACCGGTCCTTTCGAGCCGAAGTAACAGATATCGGGATTGCAGCAAGGTAACGCGAAAACGCAAAAAAAGTTATCGCGCCCGGTTCTACATTCTGGATTGTATGTTATCGTACATCTATGTTATCTTTGCTGCCGCCTGAAGTTCGGACGCCGCGAAATAGAGTGAATGCAGCCGTGAAAGCCATGGTGCAAACGGGCGCCTGAACAGGTTGCGACAAGAGATGACGGCAATAGCAATAACGAGCAACACAGGCTGGTAACAATACAGCCGCCTTGTCCGGCAACCCGGCGGAGACAGCGCAACGCGCCGGCGTTTGACAAGGTGAAGGGAGACGGTAGTAGTGACGGTGAGCGACAGTAAGCAAAAACAATAACGCACACACCGCAGGCAGCGACGCTATCGCAGAGGGTGCAGCACAGACCTCGCTGATGACGCCGCAAGCTCAGGGAAAAATCGATTAGTTTCGTTCCACGGTGGATCGCCTTGTTGTCGGTCGGCTCCTCGTGTCCTCCACTGTCATTACATCGCCGAACTAAACGCCACGTATAAAGGGCATCATCGGCATGGGTTTTTCACTTAATTTCGCTCCTCTGGCGCCATACTGGCCGGTCTTCCTGACCGGCGCGTGGCTGACGCTGAAGATGACGACGGTCGCCATTGTGGTCGGCGTCTCGATCGGTACGCTGATCGCCTTCCTCAAGCGCGGCAGCAATCCTTATATCGCCAAAGCCTGTTCCGCCTATATCGAGGCGGTCCGCAATACGCCTTTCCTGGTGCAGATTTTCTTGCTGTACTTCGGCCTGGCCAGCCTCGGCATCCACATGCCGACGTTTGCCGCTGCGGTGCTCGCGATGATCATCAACATCGCCGCCTATGCCGCTGAAATCATCCGCGCCGGCCTGGAATCGGTGCCAAAGGGCCAGATCGAAGCAGCCGAATGCCTCGGCCTGTCGCGCTGGCGCATCGCGTGGCACGTGATGCTGCAACCGTCGATCGAGCGCGTCTATCCGGCGCTGACCAGCCAGTTCCTGCTGATGATGCAAGCCTCCGCCATGGCTTCGCAGATCTCGGCCGAAGAACTGACCGCGATCGCCAACACCGTGCAATCCGACACTTTCCGCTCGCTGGAAACCTATATCGTCGTCGCCTTCATGTACCTGGCGCTGTCGATCCTGGTCAAGCTGCTGGCATGGGGCTTCGGCGAGTACCTGTTCAAGCGCCGCCGCATCATCCGCCGCGCCGCGCTGGAAGCCGCTCGCCGCCGTCCGCCTGCGATTCCGCCGTTCAAGCCGGGTGTCGCGACTGCAGCCGCTACAGCTACGAACACGACTAACACCACCAACGGGAGCGCATCATGATCGGCAGTTTCTCCTGGGGACATTTCTTCTATCTGGTGCAGTCGATCTGGTGGACGCTGGTGCTCTCCGGCCTGGCCTTCATCCTCGGCAGCATCGGCGGGTTCGGCGTGATGCTGGCGCGCATTTCGCCGCGCCGCTGGCTGTGGATGCCGACACTGGTGTACATCGAGTGCATTCAGGGCATTCCACTGCTGATCCTGCTGTTCATCGTGTATTTCGGCCTGTCGGTGTACGGTTTCGCCTTGCCGGCTTTGGTGGCCGCGGGTCTGGCGATGATGGTCTACACCAGCGCCTATCTGGGGGACATCTGGCGCGGTTGCGTCGAAGCCATGCCGCGTCCGCAATGGGAAGCCGCCGAATGCCTGTCGCTGACGCGCTGGCAGACGCTGCGCCTGGTGATCATTCCGCAGGCCTTCCGCCTGTCGCTGCCGCCGACCGTGGGTTTCCTGGTGCAGGTCATCAAGATGACTTCGCTGGCGTCCGTAATCGGCTTTATCGAACTGACCCGCGCCGGTCAGATCATCAACAACTCAATTTTTCAGCCTTTCCTGATTTTCAGTCTGGTAGGGGCGTTCTATTTTGTACTGTGCTACCCGCTCTCGCGCTGGAGTGAATCGATGGAGAACAAGCTCAATGTCAGCAATCGTTAAACTAGATCAGATTTACAAGAGCTTCGGCTCCAACCAGGTACTGAAGGGCGTTTCCTTCGAGGTGCAAAAGGGCGAGATGATCGCCATCATCGGCGCCAGCGGCTCCGGCAAGAGCACCGCGCTGCGCTGTATCGACCGCCTCGAGAAGATCGATTCCGGCACCATCGAAGTCTGCGGCATGCGCGTCGACGACCCGGCCATCGACCTGCACAAGCTGCGCCAGGAAGTCGGCATCGTGTTCCAGAGCTACAACCTGTTCCCGCACCTCACGGTGCAGGAAAACATCATGCTGGCCCTGCGCCACGTCAAGCAGCAGCCCAAGGCGCAAGCTTTGACCGTGTCCATGGCGGCGCTGGAGCAGGTCGGCCTGGGCAACAAGGCCGATGCCTATCCCGAGCAACTGTCGGGCGGCCAGCAACAGCGCGTGGCGATTGCCCGCTCGCTGGCGATGTCGCCCAAGGTCATGCTGTTCGACGAAGTCACCTCGGCGCTCGACCCGCAACTGACCGGCGAAGTGCTGCGCGTGATGGAAGACCTCGCCGCCGGCGGCATGACCATGCTACTGGTCACGCACGAAATGGCCTTCGCCAAGCGCGTGGCCGACCGCATCATCTACATGCATCAGGGCACCGTATGGGAAGTCGGCCCGGGCGAGA
The DNA here is from genome assembly GCF_044767325.1 of Herbaspirillum sp. NPDC101397. Taxonomy (NCBI): domain Bacteria; kingdom Pseudomonadati; phylum Pseudomonadota; class Betaproteobacteria; order Burkholderiales; family Oxalobacteraceae; genus Herbaspirillum; species Herbaspirillum sp. NPDC101397. The sequence continues at coordinate 573,266 of NZ_JBIWNS010000001.1, read as the reverse complement.
TGCTGGACAACCCCAAGACACCGGAATTGCATGCCTTCCTGAACAACGGCCTGTAATTCCTACGTAGCTTTTCATTGCAACACAATCAAACCAAGGAGACCTGCATGAAACTGAATCACATCTTCGCCCGTACCTGCATCGCTGCACTGCTGACCGCGGGCCTGGCCCACGTCGCCATGGCCGATCAGCTCGACGACATCAAGAAGGCCGGCAAGGTGCGCGTGGCGATTGCCATGGGCACGCCGCTGTTCAGCTTCGCCGACGCCAACCTGCAACCAGCCGGTTCCGACGTCGAAACAGCCGAACAATTCGCCAAGGACCTGGGCGTCAAGCTGGAAATCGTGCCGGTTACCAACGCCGCGCGCATCCCGACATTGCAAGCCAACCGCGCCGACGTCGTCATCGCCGACTTGTCGATCACGCCTGAGCGCGCCAAGGTGGTTGACTTCTCCGTGCCTTACGCCGTCATCACCATCATCGTCGGCGGTCCGAAGAACATCCAGATCAAGGATTACAACGATCTCAACGGCAAGCGCATCGGTCTGACCCGCGCTACCGTCAACGACACGCTGACCACGGCGCAAGCCAAGGGCGCTGAAATCGTGCGCTATGAAGACGACGCCACGCTGATCACCTCGATGGTGACCGGCCAGGTCGAAATCTTCTCCAGCACCCCATCGAACCTGGGTGAAATGATCAAACGTGCACCAGGCAAGAACCTGGAACTGAAATTCGCGCAAAAGGACTTTGACCTGGGCATCGCCTTCAACCAGAACCAGCCGCGCCTGAAGGAATGGATCAATAACTGGGTCCTGACCAACATGCGCAGTGGCAAGCTGGACCAGATCTACGTGAAATTCCACGGCCGTCATCTGCCGGCTTCGGTTGCCAAGCAATAAGCAACAAGAAACAAGCAGTTGCAAACAAGTTATAAGCGATAAAAACAGCCGTACCTTATTGTTCCTGCTTTGGCAGGGACGAACTGAAAGCCGCTCCTCGGAGCGGCTTTTTTATTTGGATCGCGACACGTGGAATCAGGATCAGGATTGCGGCAAGCGTCGCGCTCCCTTGAAGCGGCTCTTCCAGTAAGGCTCGTTGAGCCGGGATTGGTAGATCACGCCATGCTTGCGCGAGGCATGCACGAAGTTTTCGTCGCCGACGTAGATGCCGACATGCGCGATGCCACGCTGCGCATTGCGAAAGAACACCAGGTCGCCCGGCTGCAGGGCGGCGACATCGACGGCGGCGCCGACTTCGCTGATTTCACGGGCGGTGCGCGGCAGCTCGCCGCCGCCGGCGTCCCTGTACAGAAGCGCGATGAAGGCGCTGCAGTCGAGGCCACTGTCGGGATCGGTGCCGCCGAACTTGTAGCGGATGCCGCTGGACAGGCTGCTGACCGCACGGGCGGCAAAGCGCTCCGAAGATGGCGGAGTTTCGCCCGCACAAGCGATGGTATTGATGAGACACAGCAGCGGCAACAGCCATCGGCGTGGAAAAATCGGCATGAGCGAACTCCCGAGCGCAGTCCGTGAGGACGCGACCTGATGAAGATGGATAAGTGGAAGGCGCATGTGCGCCGGACGACGAAGCGAAAAGATGAGACGAAGCGAAGCGAACGACTGCAGGCAGTGTAGGGGGAGGGCGTCCTGCAAACTATAAGAAAACTCTCAAAAGCAGTGGTAAGAAGGCAGGAAAAATACAAACCGCAATAAGAAAGCCGCCCCTGAAGGGCGGCTTCTTGCTTATCCCCGCATGGGATAGGACCTAAGAACCTCGAACAGGCTGCGCAATATTGCGCTTACGTGTTCTCATGGCTTTGGCGGCCGGAGGCGGCATGTTGCTCGCTGGAGCCGCCGCGCGTGCCGGAACCGGAAGCTGAGCTGCCCGAATTCGACCCGCTTGCGTTCTTGTGGCCTTGCTGACCTTGACCTGCATGCATCTGCTGGTTGTGCGAACCGCTGCGCGGTGATGGCTGTTGCTGATGTCCGTTGTTCTTGTGACTTTGCTCGCCCGCCCGGACGTGCTGATCTTGGTTACCGCCGCGATTCTGATTGGATTGTGTAGTCATCATGTTTCCTTTTTCAAAAATGGAAAGGCTCATTGAAGCTGTCACCGCCCGGCGTCAGGAAAGCCGAAAACGACGCCGAACGATCATCCCCGGAGGACGCCACGCAAGGAGGAGGGGCCTGCGCCGCGCCGATATCCGGGAATGAGCAACCATGGTAGGCCTTCAGCGTGGCCATGCCTATGTGGCATCCTCCGATTCGGGCGTGGGAGGATGTTGTCGGACCTGACAGAGAGACTCTGTAGCCGATGACGATAATCAGGCCCCGTGGCGGGCCTGGACCTGAAGACTGAGCGAGGAGGCGAAGTCCCACAAGCCAATCAGCGCAGTCCTACTGCGCCGGACTTCGGCAGGGGATATGATCAAGGTGTCGCCACTCCCACCGGACGCCATGTTTTCACAAGACCTGATTGTCGACCGCCTGCAGCATTCCGCCTTCCGCATGCGCTTTGCGCTGAAGCCGCCGGAGTACCGTTATCTGCAGGAGCACGGTCTGGAAGAAGTATTGCAGCATGCCGAGAGTTTCATTGCGACGCGTCTCGCGCCTGCGCATCCCGACAAGGACGGCAAGCAAACGCCGTTTCGCGGTCATCCGGTGTTCGTGGCGCAGCATGCGACCGCGACCTGCTGCCGCTCCTGCCTGGAAAAGTGGCATGGCATCGGCATGGGCCAGGCGTTGACGACGCTACAGACCCAGCACGTCATCGACATGCTGGCGCGCTGGCTGCAAGACCAGAAGGCGCCGGTGGACATCCCGCGTCCTGCGCGCAAGAAAGCCGCAAAGCCATCTCCCCGCAATGCCCTCGCCGACGAACGCCAAGGCGTATTGTTCTGAAGCGGTTCTGAAGCGGGGCGCGCTTCCCGCATGCAGTTCCGCCCTTCATCTCCTTCCTGCATCCGCTTCCGTATTTCCCTCCGCCGTCTTCAAAAAATCTGACGCCCGAACAGGGCGTCCGCTTATGTCGCCCGCATCGCTTTGTCGCTAGGCTCGTCCTTGGCTAGCGTAGTAGCGCGTCTTCACGGTGTGCATGCGCTGTTTTTCGAGTGCATACATAAAGAGGTTTTCATCATGGCAGTAAAAAAATCAGGTAACGGCGTTAATGAAGCCGCAGGGTCCGTGCTCGGCACCATGTCGGGCGCGGCGGTGGTCAGTTCCAACAGCGGCAAAAAAGTCATACCGGCGGACTTGCTGAAAAAGGTCGTCGGCGGCGCCGATCTGGCTGCCGCCATCACGCATAACGCCTCCAAGCCGGACGAATTCCTTCGTCCCGGCGACGACACACCGCATATTCCCGACGCCGGCACCATCGCTGCACCCGGCTCGCCGCAGGCCACTGCCGGGACCATCAGCGAAGCCGTCATTTCGGACAAGACGGGTGGCGCTGCGGTCCCCAGTCACAATGCGGTCGGCGGCAACCTGGATCGCGTGCGTGTCGACTCCGGCGCACAGGCCCTGACCACCAACCAGGGCGTCGCCATCGCCGACAACCAGAACTCCCTGAAAGCAGGCGTACGCGGACCGACCGCACTGGAAGATTTCATCCTGCGCGAAAAGATCACCCATTTCGACCATGAGCGCATTCCCGAGCGCGTGGTGCATGCGCGCGGTTCGGGCGCGCATGGTTATTTCGAATGCTACAAGGACCTCAGCGCATTGACCCGTGCCGCGCCGTTCTCCGGCGATGGCAAGCGCACCCCGGTGTTTACGCGCTTCTCGACGGTGGCCGGTGGCGCCGGTTCGGCCGACACCGTGCGCGATGTGCGCGGCTTCGCCGTCAAGTTCTACACCGACGAAGGCAACTGGGATCTGGTGGGCAACAACATCCCGGTATTCTTCATCCAGGATGCGATGAAATTCCCGGACCTGGTCCATGCGCTCAAACCGGAACCGCATTTCGGCATGCCGCAGGCCTCCAGCGCGCACGATACCTTCTGGGACTTCGTCTCGCTGATGCCGGAGTCGACCCACATGCTGCTGTGGCAGATGTCGGACCGTGCGATTCCACGCAGCTATCGCATGATGCAGGGGTTCGGCGTGCACACCTTCCGCCTGGTCAACGCCGCCGGTGAGTCGGTGTTCTGCAAATTCCATTGGACCCCGGTGGCCGGTACGCATGCTCTGGCCTGGGATGAAGCGGTCAAGATCGGCGGCGCCGATCCTGATTTCCATCGCCGCGATCTGTGGGAAGCGATCGAATCCGGCCATGCGCCGGAGTGGGAACTGAGCCTTCAGGTGTTTTCGGAAGAGCAGGCCGAGGGTTTCGATTTCGACGTGCTCGACCCGACCAAGCTGGTGCCGGAAGAACTGGTGCCGCTGACGCCGGTGGGCAAGATGGTGCTCAACCGCAATCCCGACAATTTCTTCGCAGAGACTGAACAGATTGCGTTCTGCACCGCGCATATCGTGCCGGGCATCGACTTCAGCAACGATCCCTTGCTGCAAGGACGCATCCATTCCTATCTGGATACCCAGATCAGCCGGCTCGGGGGTGTCAACTTCCACGAGCTGCCGATCAATGCGCCGCTGGCGCCGGTGCACAACAACCAGCGCGACGGCATGCATCGCCAGGCGGTGCACCGCGGCCGCGTCTCGTACGAGCCCAATTCGCTGGGCGGCGGCTGTCCCTTCCAGGCCGGTGCCGCCGGTTTCACCAGCTTTCCGCAGCCGGTGGAGGGCGACAAGGTGCGTGCGAAGCCCGAGAAATTCGCCGAACATTACGCCCAGGCCAAGTTGTTCTGGAGCAGCCAGTCCGCCGCCGAGCAACGCCACATCATCAAGGCTTTTCGCTTTGAGCTGACCCGTGTGCAGACGCCGGCGATCCGACAGCGCGTGGTGTCGCTGCTGGCCAATGTCGACGATCTGCTGGCCGAGAGCGTGGCCGAAGGCCTCGGCTTCAGCGTACCGGACCCTGCACCCGATGTGGGGCCGGTGGTCAAACCTGTTTATGCGCCGTCACCGGCCCTGTCGCTGACTGCCTATCCGGGCGACGGCAGCATCCGTACGCGCCGCATCGCCATTCTTGCGTCGGACGGCGTTGACGTCGAGGCTCTTTCCAAAATCTGCGATGTGTTGTTGCAACAAGGCGCAGTACCCCGGGTGCTGGGATCAAAGCTCGGCGCAATCAAGGGTGCGGACGGCAAAGCCGCAAGCGGCTGGCAAGCGGACGTCACCATCGAAGCGGCGCCCTCGGCGCTGTACGACGCACTGATCGTTGCGCCGGGTGAAGCCTCTACTATCAGCCTGTGTGAAAACGGCCTGGCAATCGAATTCGTCAAGGACCAGTATCGCCATTGCAAGCCGATTCTCGTGATCGACGGCGGTGCCGATCTGCTCGACCGAGCCGGATTGCCGGCGGTGCTGCCAACCGGCGACCCCGACTTTTCGCTGATCGACGTGGCCCTCGATCAGCTCGATGAAGGGATGGCGCAATTTATCCAGGCCCTCGGCGGGCCGCGCGAACTGGATCGTGAAACCGATCCGCCGGTGGTCTGATGAATACGTCCGCTAAAGATAGCGTCGACGGCATCCGCCGCTTTCTCGCGGCGTTGCCGGAGCGGCCTGATGCCGGGCAACTACTGTGCGAGATGGTCGACGCCGGGCTGGATCGCCTTAGCCTGCCGGGCTCGGGACAGACGCTGCAGCGTTGGCGCACGCTGGCGGCCGTGGCGGCTTATGACCTGAGTCTGGTCAAATTGTACGAAGCCCACACCGATGCGCTCGCCATCCTTGCCGAGGCCGACGCCGACATCGCGCCGCCGCTCAGTGTCTGGGGCGTGTGGTGCGCCGAACCGCCCAAGGCGCGGCTCGACATCCACGCGGCCTCTGCCGAAGATCCGGGACGCGTCATCGTCGACGGCGTCAAAGCGTGGTGCTCCGGCGCCAATGCGCTCAGCCATGCCATCGTCAGCGGCTGGAATCCCGACGGCCATCCTTGCCTGGCGGCGGTCGACCTGGATCAGCCGGGCGTGACGGTGACCGACGAAGGCTGGAACGCCGTCGGCATGGCCGAGACCATGAGTGTCAACGTGCATTTTGACAACGCCCGCGGCACGGCCGTCGGCGGCGCTGATTTCTATACCGACCGGCCCGGTTTCTGGCAGGGCGGGGCCGGCGTCGCGGCATGCTGGCACGGTGCGGCCGCGCAACTGGCAAGTTACCTGCGGCACCAGCTGGCCGGCCGCGACGATGCCCATGCGTTGGCCCATCTCGGACGCGCCGACGTGGCGTTGAGCGCATCGGCGGCAGGGCTGCGCGCCGCAGCAGAAGCCATCGATGCGGCGCCGGCAGCGGACGGTTATCGGCTGGCGATGCGTGTGCGGTTGGCGACCGAGCAGGCCGCCGTCGAGGTCATGCAGGCGGTGGGACGCGCGCTGGGCGCTGCGCCGCTGTGCCGCGACCCTTGGGTCGCCCGCATGATGGCGGACTTGCCGGTGTTCCTGCGCCAGAGCCACGCAGAACGCGACCTGGCGGCGCTGGCGCAATCGACGCTGCAACAGGCCGAACACGAGAACGCGGGAGAAGAAGAATGGCGACTCTGACAGAAGAAACACGCGGCGAGACCGATCTTCCCGCCACCGATGAAGCGCGTTGGCGCGACGACCCGCAACTGGCCAAGGTGCCGCAAGTCCATCCCGAAACCCTGGTATCGCCCGATTCGCGCGCCGTTATCGTTGCGCCCCATCCTGACGACGAGGTGCTCGGCTGCGCCGGCCTGTTGATGCAACTGGCGGGCAGCGGGCATGAGATCCTGCTGATCGCGGTGTCCGACGGCGAGCACAGCCACAGCAACGAGTCGGCGTTCAGCAGCGACTTGCTGTCGCATGTACGCCCGGCCGAAACCAGCGAAGCCCTGACCGCGCTGGGCATTTCCAATATCACCATCATGCGCGCGCAGCTGCCCGACAGCAGGGTGGGCGAACATCAGCGCAAATTGCAGGACTTGCTCGGCGCCTATCTGCAGCGCGGCGACACCGTCTTCGCCAGCTGGCATCGCGACGGTCATCCGGACCATGAAGCAGTTGGCCTGGCCAGCCGGGACGCCGCGCGCGCCATCGGTTGCCGGCTGATCGAAATCCCGATCTGGATGTGGCATTGGCGCACTCCCGAGCATCACGAAATTCCCTGGCAGCGCGCACGCAAACTGATGCTTGGCCCGGACATGCGGGCCCGCAAGAAGGCGGCGCTGGAATGCTATCGCAGCCAGCTTGAGCCGGATCATTCGACCGGCAACGCCGCGATCCTGCCGCCCGAGGTGCTGGCGCATTTCCATCGGGACTTCGAAATTTACTTCGTCTGAACGGACAGCACGCCATGCGCGCCTCTTCACAAGATTATTTCGACGCGCTCTATGAAAGGAGCGACGATCCCTGGCGCATCGCCGGCAACTGGTACGAGCAGCGCAAGCGCGGCCTGGTCACGGCCATGCTGCCGCGCTTGCGCTTCCGCCACGCGTTCGAGCCGGCCTGCGGGAGCGGCGAACTCTCGCTCGAGCTGGGGCGGCGTTGCGACCGGCTCCTGTGCAGCGATTTTTCGGCCACGGCGGTGGAAATCGCGCAAGAACGCTGGCAGCAAGCCGGTGCCGGCAGCCGCGGTGCGACCTGTGACGCCCGCTTTGTCCGCATGGCGGTGCCCGAGGAGTGGCCGGAGCAGCTGGGGCCGGCGTTCGACCTGATCATCCTGAGCGAATTCGGCTATTACCTCGCCCCCGACGCCCTGAACACCTTGCCTGCGTTGGCCAATGCTTCGCTGGCGGCCGACGGCGTGCTGGTGGCCTGCCACTGGAAACACGACTTCGCGCAGCGCGTGCACAGTACGGCGGCCGTGCATGCGCTTTTCGACGCACTGGACGGATTGCACCGCTGTGGGCATTACGAGGACGCCGATTTCCTGCTCGACGCCTGGAGCCGGGAGCCGCGCTCGGTGGCGACCCTGGAGGAATTGACATGATCGGCGTCGTGATTCCCGTTCACAACGAAGAAGATTATCTGCGCGCCTGCCTGGCGTCGGTGCAGTTGGCGATTGCGCATCCGGGTTTGCCTGCCGAAGAGGTGCGCGTCCTGGCGGTGCTGGATGCCTGCAGCGACGGCTCCAGCGGCATCGCGCAGGGGCTGGACATCGATTTCCTCAGCATCGACTCACGCAATGTCGGCCTGGCACGGGCAGCGGGCGCCGCTGCATTGCTGGAGGCGGGCGCGCGCTGGCTGGCATTTACCGACGCCGACAGCGTGGTTGCACCGGCCTGGCTGGCGACCCAGCTCGCCCTGTCGGTACAGGACGCAGCCGATGCTGTCTGCGGCACCGTCGCGGTGGACGACTGGTCGGCGCATGGCGAGCGCGCCCAATTCCTGCGCAAGCACTTCCAGTCGACCTATTTCGACCAGGATGAGCATCGCCATATCCACGGCGCCAACCTGGGCGTGTCGGCGGCGGCATACCGGCTCGCCGGCGGCTTTGCGGCGCTCACCTGCGGCGAGGACGTGGCGCTGGTGCAGGCGCTGCTGGCCTGCGGCGCCCGCATCGCCTGGAGCGCCGCCCCGCGCGTGACCACCAGCAGCCGCATCGCCAGCCACGCGCGGGGCGGCTTCGGCGATACCTTGTCCGCCGTGGCAATGCGCGGCGCATAGGAAGACTTCCGTTTGTCCTACAAGAAAATCGGTGTTCGGCCACCTCCTCAAATCCTGCGGCGATGAGGATACTCGCTGCTTGCGCTTTGCAATTACTTGCGCAAGGAAAACTCCGTCGAAAAATAGTGCCACAGGGTACAAAAATGCGGGCAATCCGTACAGGGGAAGGGGATGCACATCACTATCGAAGCATGGTTTCCGCGCGGCTCCACGCCGGCGCGACCGGGACCTTTCTGCCAAATTCAGATCCTCCGGACGAACACATTCACGCCCCTTTGCGGACGCCATAGGCACGCGTGCAGCTAAAGCACCCGGCAATCCCATTGACTCTTTTCAATTTCATACAAGACCCCAAGGAACAGCATGCCGACCAACAATGACGCCGCACAATTGGCAACGTTGATACAAAAATTCCACGAACCGATCCTTCAGAGCTGGTTCGAGCAACTGAAGTCGAAGGCAATGACCTTCGATTCCGGCGCCGGCGACACCACGCGCAAGCAATGCGCACAGTTGCTGAGTCTGCTCGGCAGCGCCGCCCAGCGCGGCCAGCTGGACAACATCGAAGGGCGCGAATGGGATGAAGTGCGCCAGTTGCTGGCCGAGGTGTCGCAGAATCGCGCCCGCCAGGGCGCCACGCCCAGCGAGACGGCGATCTTCGTGTTTTCGCTCAAGCAGGCGCTATTCCCGTTCCTGCGCAGCGAACTGGAAAAACAGCCGGAGGTGCTGGCCAGCACCACTTGGTCCATCACTGGCTTGCTTGAACAGCTCGGCCTGTACACCGTCCAGGTGTTCCAGGAGAGCCGCGACCGCATCATCGCGCGCCAGCAACAGGAACTGCTGGAGTTGTCCACGCCCGTGGTCAAGCTGTGGCAAAACATCCTGGCGCTGCCGCTGATCGGGACGCTCGACAGCGCGCGCACGCAGGTGGTGATGGAAAACCTGCTGCAAAAGATCATCGAGACCGGCGCCGCCATCGCCATCATCGACATTACCGGCGTGCCCACCGTGGACACGCTGGTCGCCCAGCATCTGCTCAAGACCATTGCGGCGGCGCGCCTGATGGGTGCGGACTGCATCATCAGCGGCATTCGTCCGCAGATCGCGCAGACCATCGTCCACCTCGGCGTCAACCTGGAGGATGTGATCACCAAGGCGACGCTGGCCGACGCCTTCCTCATTGCGCTGGAACGCACCGGCGCCAAAATCACAGTGGACAACAAGGGGTAAGCCAGGCATGGAGCGCATTCCCATTCTTCGCATGGGCAACCTGCTGCTGGTCACCATCCAGGTGGACATGCACGACCGGCTTGCCATGACCTTGCAGGACGACTTGACCGACCGCATCGTCAAGGACGAGGCCAAGGGCGTCCTGATCGACATTTCCGCGCTGGATCTGGTGGATTCCTTCATCGGCCGCATGATCAGCAACACTGCGGCAATGGCGCGCGTGCTTGACGCCAGCACGGTGGTGGTCGGCATGCAGCCGGCGGTCGCCATTACGCTGGTCGAACTCGGCCTGACGCTGACCGGCGTCAAAACGGCACTCAACGTTGAGAAGGGCGTGGCGTTGCTGGAAAAGAGCATGCGCAGATGAGCGGCTATGCGGTGCCGGCATTTGAATTTGCCCCCAGCCTGCTCCCCGTCGGCGGAGCGGCGGTCCAGCAATCGCAGAGTTTGCCGCTGCATTCGGACGAGCACGTCGTCATGCTCAGGAAAGTGGTGCGCGAGCGCGCCATCGAACTGCAGTTCGGCCTGGTCGATCAGACCAAGCTGATCACCGCCGCCAGCGAAATTGCGCGCAACACGCTGAAGTACGGCGGCGGCGGTGAAGTGCGCCTGCAAAACCTGGTCACTGGCGCAAAAGTGGGCATATGCCTGACCTTCGTCGACGACGGCCCCGGCATCGTCGACATGGAGCGCGCCATGACCGACGGCTACACCAGCGGCGGCGGCCTGGGACTTGGACTGGGCGGTGCACGCCGGCTGGTCGATGATTTTGAAATATGTACACAACCGGGGAAAGGCACAGCTGTGATTCTGATCAAGTGGAAGCGATGCTGAGCAATGGGCAGCAAGCCTTCACGATTGCCCATTCCAGCGATATCTCCTCGGCGCGCCGCTATGCGGCGCTGCTGAGTTCGTCGCTTGGCTTCGGCGAAGTGCAGGCCGGCCGTCTGGCGATCATCGTCACCGAGGCGGCAACCAATATTCTCAAGCATGCCGGCGACGGACTGATGCTGGTCACGCCGGTGTCCGATGGGGCCCGGCAGTCGATCGAAGTGCTGGCGCTGGACCGCGGCAAGGGCATCGCCAACCTCGGTGAAAGCCTGGCCGACGGCGTCTCCACCAGCGGCACGCAGGGTACGGGACTGGGCGCCATCCGACGACTGTCGCGCACGTTCGACGTCTATTCGGCGCCGGGCAAGGGCAGCGCCTTCTATGCGGTGATTGACCATGTGGAGGCCCAGACTGCACCGCTGCGGCCGGTCGAACATGCCGCCATTTGCATCCCGATCGCAGGCGAGGACGAGTGCGGCGACGCCTGGGCTGTGGAAATCGACGACACCGGTGTTTCCATGATGGTGGCCGATGGCTTGGGGCACGGGCCTGAAGCGGCGCGTGCATCGGGCACGGCAGTCCAGGAGCTCAAGTCCCGCCCCGGACTGGCCCCGGCGGTCGCCATGGAACACATCCACAAGGCCTTGCGACCCACACGCGGCGCCGCGATCGCTGTAGCGCGCCACGCCTTGGGCAGCGAGGAACTCGTATTCGGCGGCATCGGCAACATTGCGGCCGCCGTGATGGGACCGGAGTCGCGCAAGCAAATGGTCTCGCACAACGGCATCGTCGGGCACAACATGCGCAAGGTGCAGGAATTCGCAGCACCATGGCCGCAGGAAGCGGTCTTCATCATGTGTTCGGACGGCATCACCACGCAATGGGACATCGCCGGCTATCCCGGTTTGTTTGCGCGCCATCCGGCGGTGATTGCAGGCGTGATTTACCGCGATTTTTTGCGCGGTCGCGACGACGCCACCGTGCTCGTCGTCAAAAAAAATGCATAGGCAAGTCATGATCCATCCACTTTTCAGCCTCGGCATCGGCAGCGAGCAGGACATCGTCACCGTCCGCCAGCGCGCGCGCGAAGTATCGGCCATGCTGGAATTCAGCGGACAAGACCAGGTACGCGTGGCGACCGCCGTGTCCGAACTGGCGCGTACGATTTTTGGATATGCGTCAGGCGGGCAGGTCGAATTTGAAATCGGCAGGGCCGGTTCGCTGCCGGCACTCTACATTCGCATCAAGAGCAGCGGCGGCGGGATTCGCGCGGCCACTGCCGATAGCGCGGCCGCCAGAAACATGCCGTGGCGCCAGGACGAAGCGCTGGACGCCGCACTGGTCAGCGCGCAGCGCCTGATGGACGGGTGCGATATCCGCGAAGAGAGCGGTCGCATGCTGGAAATCGCCTTGCACAAGTACATGCCGTCAAGCGTGGTGCTGACGCCGGAAAAAATCGTGGAAATCGTCCGTCTGGAAGCGCGCCGGCCGGTCACCAACACCTATCAGGAAGTGCAGTTGCAGAATCGCGAGTTGCTCGACACGCTGGCCGAGTTGCGCGTCAAGCAGGACGATCTGCTGTCGCTGACGCAAGAACTGGAAGACACCAACCGCGGCGTGCTGGCCCTGTACGCAGAGATTGAAGAGAAGGCCGAGCGCTTGCGCGAAGCCGACGCCATGAAATCCCGCTTCCTGTCCAACACCAGCCATGAGCTGCGCACGCCGCTCAGTTCCATCCGTGCGCTGTCGCAGATATTGCTCGATCGTATCGACGGCGAACTGACCGGTGAACAGGAAAAGCAGATCCAGTTCATCAACCAGGCGGCCACCAATCTGTCGGATCTGGTCAACGACCTGCTCGATCTGGCCAAGATCGAATCCGGCAAGACCGAGATCAACAGCAGCAGCTTCACCATCGGCAACTTGTTCAGCACCTTGCGCGGCATGCTCCGGCCCCTGTCGGAAAACGCCACTGTGGAACTGTTCTTCGAAGAGCCGGGATCGCTGGAAATGGTCACCGATGAAGGAAAACTGTCGCAGATCCTGCGTAATTTCATTTCGAACGCGCTCAAATTCACCGAGGAAGGTTCGGTGCGCGTCTCCGCAAGTGCGGACGCCGGACTGCAAACCATCCGTTTCAGCGTGGCCGACACCGGCATCGGTATTTCACCCGAGAACCTGCAATTCGTCTTCGAAGAATTCAGCCAGATCGAAAGCCCGCTGCAACGCCGCGTCAAGGGCACCGGCCTCGGCCTGCCGCTGTGCCGCAAGCTGGCCGCATCGTTGGGCGGGCACGTCGAACTGGCCAGCGAACCGGGCAAGGGCTCGGTATTTTCCGCCGTACTGCCGCTGGTATATCGTCCCGCACCGAACGACGGCGCCCGTCGCGCCGAGCCTCTCATCACAGCATCATCCGTAAAAGGCTCACCATGACCTCGCCCACGAACTTACCGTTTCCGGCACTGATCCTCAACGTCGACGACGACGACGGTGCGCGTTACGCCAAGACGCGCATCCTGCAAGTCGCCGGCTTCAACGTCATCGAAGCCGCCAACGGCGCCGACGCGCTGGCGCTGGTGCAAAGCCGGACGCCCGACCTGGTGTTGCTGGATGTGAAGTTGCCCGACATTAACGGCCTCGAAGTCTGCCGTCGCATCAAGGCCGCGCCGGCTTCGGCCACGGTGCTGGTGCTGCAGACCTCGGCCGCGCTGACCGGTCGCGCCGACAAGGTGCGCGGCCTGGAAGGCGGCGCCGACAACTACCTGGCCGCGCCCATCGGCGCCGACGAACTGGTCGCCAACGTCAACGCCTTGCTGCGGTTGCGCCACACCCAGGCGGCGCTCGTGGAGTCGCAGGAACGCTTCCGCGAGCTGGCCGAAAATATCACCGACGTGTTCTGGATATTTTCGCTGGGCGACCACGCCTTGCAGTACGTCAGTCCGGCCTATGAACTGCTGTGGGGGCGCACGCTCGATACGCTTGCGGACGATGCCGGTTCGTGGCTGTCGGCGGTGCATCCGGACGACGTCATTCGCATCCGCAACAGTTTCGACGCCATGTTCAGCGAGCAGCGTTTCGACGAACAGTACCGCATCACGCTGCCGTCCGGCCAGTTGCGCTGGGTGCACGACCGCGGTTTCCCGGTGCGCGACGCCGCCGGCGAGTTCTATCGCATGGCGCGCATCACCAGCGACATCACCGCCACCAAGGAAGCCGAACGGGCGCTGCGCGAAGCCGACTTGCACAAGGACGAATTCATCGCCACGCTGGCGCATGAGCTGCGCAATCCGCTGGGCCCCATCCGCAACGCCATCGCCATCATGCGCCAGGTCGCGCCGCCGGAGATCAAGCCGTTGTCGGCAGCCTATGGCGTGGTGTCGCGACAGGTCGACCACATGGCGCACCTGATCAACGATTTGCTGGACGTGGCCCGCATTTCCCACGGCAAGATCGCGCTCAGGATGGCGCAAATCAGCGTTGATAACATTCTCGATGCAGCGCTGGAGACATCGGCGCCCTTCATTGAAGAACGCGGCCACGTACTGGAAGTGAGCAAGAATCATGGCAACGCCATCCTGCACGGCGATGCCATCCGGCTTGCGCAAGCCGTAGGCAACCTGCTCAACAACGCCGCCAAGTACACGCCTTACGGCGGCTCGATCAAGGTCTCTACCGCCGCGGGTCCTGGCAGCATGGTCAGCATTACCATCACCGACAATGGCATCGGTATCCCGGCCGAGCGCACCACCAGCATCTTCCAGATGTTTGCGCAAGGCGACACGGCGCCCGATCGTGCACAGGACGGGCTCGGTATCGGCCTGCCGCTGGTCAGGCAGATCGCCGAACTGCACAAGGGCGCGGTGCGCGTGGAAAGCCGTGGAACAGGGCAGGGCAGCACCTTCACCCTGGTGTTGCCGGCGGAACATCCGGTGCGCGAGGACAGCCCGGCCGAGAACGCACTTGACGGCGCCAGCGCCGACGCCTCGGTGCGCAAGGTGCTGATCGTTGACGACAATATCGACGCTGCGGAAATGATGGCCATGCTGCTGTCCTCCTATGGACACGAGGTGCAGACGGCCGGCGATGCCGAGTCAACGCTGCGCATCGCCAACGAATTCGTGCCGGATGTGATCCTGCTCGATATCGGCTTGCCGGGCACGGACGGCTATACGATCGCGCGCATCTTGCGGCGCGATCCGCGTTTCCATACCACCACGCTGATTGCCTTGACCGGCTATGGGTCGGCGCGTGATCGCGAGCGCTCGATGGAAGCCGGATTCGACCATCACGTAGTCAAGCCGGCTCAGGTTGACCAACTGCTGTCGATGATCGGGACGCCGGAAGAGTAACGTCGGCGCCTTTCGCGTCAGCGCCCGTCTGACAAGGCATTCAGCCGATTGCTGACTGAATCGGCAGCGACTTTGCGCGATACTTTTTCCCATTACAGGGGAAGGCTATCATGCGACGAGCACTGTGGAAGGGCGCGATCAGCTTCGGGCTGATCAACATACCGGTCGAGCTGTTCACGGCCGAGAAGCATGACGAGCTCGATTTCACCATGCTCGACAAGCGCGACCTGTCGCCGGTCGGCTACAAGCGCATCAGCAAGAAAACCGGCAAGGAAGTGGTCTGGGACAATATCGTCAAAGGCTACGAATATGAAGACGGCAAGTACGTGTTGCTGTCCGACGAAGACTTGCGTCGCGCCAACGTCGAAGCCACTCAGACCATCGACATCGAATCCTTCGTCGATGCGATCCAGATTCCGATCACCTACTACGAACAGCCGTATTACCTGGCGCCCCTGAAAAGCGGCGCCAAAGCCTATGCCTTGCTGCGCGAGACGCTGCGCAAGAGCGGCAAGGTGGCGCTGGCGCGCATCGTCATCCGCACGCGCCAGCACATCGCCGCGCTGACGCCGTTCGACGACATCATCAATCTGATCACTCTGCGCTATCCGGCGGAGCTGCGTGCGCCGGACGACTTGCCGGTGCCTGATGCCAATCCGAAGAAAGCCGGTTTGAGCGCCAGGGAAGTGGAGATGGCGCAATCGCTGGTGGAAAGCATGTCGGGCGACTGGGACCCGGAATCGCTGCGCGACACCTACCGCGACGACATCCTGGCGATGGTGCAAAAGAAGATCAAGAGCCGCCAGACCCACGAGATTGCCGAGCCGGAAGACGATGAAGACAGCAAGCCGCGCAGCAGCGCCAAGGTCATCGACCTGATGGCCTTGCTCAAGCAGAGCATCGACGGCAAGGGCGACGGCAAGAAAAAGCCGGCTGCCCCGGCCGCAAAACGCGCCAAAGCAACAGCCAAGCCTGCCGCCAAGGCCCGCACCCGCACCGCGCCGTCGGCGCGCGCCCGCGCATGAGCCTGGCACGTTACCGCGCCAAGCGTGATTTCAAGATCACGCCCGAGCCGCCGCCTGCCCCGGTTGTGCGCCGGGCCGGCAAGACGCTCAGCTACTTCATCCAGCGCCATCACGCGCGCGCCTTGCACTACGACTTTCGCCTCGAGGTCGGCGGCGTGCTCAAGAGCTGGGCGGTGCCCAAAGGGCCGAGCCTGGATCCGCACGACAAGCGTCTCGCGGTGCACGTGGAAGACCATCCCTACGACTACGGCAGTTTTGAAGGCCGCATCCCGGCGCACCAGTACGGCGCCGGCGAGGTGGTGCTGTGGGATCGCGGCGAATGGCTGCCGCTGGGCGATCCGGTGGCCGGTCTCAAGAAGGGGCACCTGGAATTCGAATTGCGCGGGGCCAAGCTGAACGGGCGCTGGAACTTGGTGCGCATGGGCAAACCGGCGGACAAGGATGGCAAGGCCAAGGAGAACTGGCTGCTGATCAAGGAAAAGGACGACGCCGCACGCGAAGGGAAGCAAGCCGATATCACCAGCTTGCGGCCGGAAAGCGTGGCGAATGCATCGGCGGACACAGCTGAAAAGAGCATTGAGAAGCCTGCCGGATCTACGCCGAAAAAACGCAAAGGCCGTCGCGCCGCCATACCCGACAAGGTCGGCGTACAACTGGCGACCTTGGCCGAGCACGCCCCCGCAGGCGACGAATGGCTCAGCGAAATGAAGTTCGATGGCTATCGCGGTCTGTGCCGGATCGAAGGCGGCAAGGCGCGCATCTTCACGCGCGAACATCTGGACTGGAGCAAGCGCTGGCCGCAACTTACGCAGGCGCTGGCGGCGCTCGAGGTCGATGAAGCCTGGATCGACGGCGAAGTGGTGGCCCTGCTCGATGACGGCAGCATCAGTTTCGAAGCGCTGCAGGATCAGGCCGGCTATGACGGCGTCACGCTGGCGATGTACGTGTTTGACCTGCTGTGGCTGAACGGCGAAGACCTGCGCGACATGCCACTGCTGGAACGCAAGCGCCTGCTGCGCGAAGTGGTGCCGGGCGTGGATGACAGCGGCCTGATCCGTTTCAGTGAACACATCGTCGGCGATGCCGCTGACGTCTATCGCCACGCCTGCCAGCACGGCATGGAAGGCACCGTAGTCAAACGCGTCGACGCCGCTTATGCAGGACGGCGCGACCGCAGCTGGCTCAAGCTCAAATGCGCCATGCGTCAGGAATTCGTGATCGCCGGCTACACCGATCCGGGCGGCAGCCGGGTCGGCTTCGGCGCGTTGCTGGTGGGCGTGCATGACGCCGCCACCGGGGAGTTGCATTACGCAGGCCGCGTCGGCACCGGTTTCGACGACCGCAAGCTGACACAGTTGCTCAAGCGCTTCAAGACCTTGGAGCGAGATCAACCTGCCTTCGTCGATCCGCCAAGAGGTCGCCTGGCGCATGGCGTGCACTGGCTGGCGCCCAGGATGGTGGCGGAAGTGAAGTTTGCACAATGGACCAAGTCGGGCATCTTGCGCCACGGTGCGTTCGTCGCTTTGCGCGAAGACAAGAAGGCGGAAGAGATCGTGCGTGAAAAGGCGCCCCCGACGTCAAAAACGAAAACAAAAGCGGACGAAAAAGAATCGTCTCAAACCGCCTCGAAAACCAAGGCAGCGCGGAAACCGGCTTCCGGCTCCGCCACCGACACCTTCGAAGGCACGCGCCTGACGCATCCCGACAAGGTGCTGTTTTCCGATCCCGACCTGACCAAGCGCGACCTCGCGCACTATTACGCAAGCGTCGCCGATTGGTTGCTGCCGCATGTGCAGCGCCGCCCGATGACCATGGTGCGCTGCCCCGACGGCAGCGTCGGCAAGTGCTTCTTCCAGCGCCATATCGGCCAGGGTGTTCCTGCCGCGGTGGAAAAGATCGAGGTGCCGGAAGGCGAGGGCAGCGCCGACTACATGATGGTCAACGACCTCGCCGGGCTGGTCGCCACCGTGCAGATGGGAGTGCTGGAGCTGCATACCTGGGGCGCGCGCGAGGGCAAACTGATGCAGCCCGATCGCGTGACTTTCGATCTCGATCCGGCGCCCGACGTCCCTTGGAGCAAGGTGGTCGACGGCGCCAGGCTGGTGCACGGCCTGCTTGAGGAGATCGGCCTGCGCAGTTTCGTCAAAACCTCCGGCGGCAAAGGCTTGCACGTGGTGGTGCCGATCGTGCCGGAACATGACTGGGACATCGTCAAGGAATGGTCGCGCAGCGTCGCCGAGCATATGGCGCAAGTGCTGCCGGACTATTTCACCGCAAAGATGGCGAAGGCGGCGCGCCATGGCAAGATCTTCATCGACTACCTGCGCAACGCGGCGGGGGCGACCACGGTTGCCGCGTACTCCCCGCGTGCCCGGCCCGGCGCGCCGGTATCGGTGCCGTTGACCTGGGACGAACTGGGCGGCAAGTCACGCGCGGAGAATTTTACCGTGGCCACCGTGCCGAAGCGGTTGGCTTCGCTCAAGCGCGATCCCTGGCACGACTACGCCGGCACGAAGCAACGTCTCACCAAAAAAATCCTGTCGCTGTTCAAAACCCAAAAGGAGTCATCATGACCGTACCCATCGATCTGCCCGGCGGCGAGTATTTGCCGGAGCTCAGCAGCCCTTCCTTGCAAGCCGGCATTGCGCGTCTCGGCCCGTCGCGCTACCGCGGCATCGTGCTGGTGGACGGCGGCTATCAACCCAGCTATAGCTGCTTGGAAGTGCGCGCCACAGAGATGGCGGCGATCTGCGATGCGCAGGAATTCATTGCCATGCAGGCCGCCGAGACTTGCAAGCAGCGCCGCGCCTGACTCAGGCCGGATCCGCTCCGGCAGGGGTGCCGACCGCCACGCTGCCGGGCAGGTCGGCAGCCGGCGTCGCGGCCGATTCGGCCAGTGTGCTGCGGATCAATTCTTCCACCACATCGATGTCCACCGGCTTGACCAGGTGATGATCGAAGCCGGCCTGCAACGAACGCAGTTTGTCGCTGGCCTGGCCGTAACCCGTCAGCGCGATCAGGCTGATGCCCTGCAGATGCGGCATGGCGCGCAAATGGCCGGCGACTTCGTAACCGTCCATGATCGGCAAACCGATATCCAGCAAGGCGATGCGCGGGGTGAAATGCTTGACGATGTCGAGCGCGGACGGCCCGTCGTAGGCGATGCGGATCTCGTGTCCCTGCATCGTCAGCAACTCGCCGAGGATCTGGGCGGCGTCAAGGTTGTCGTCGACGATCAGGATGGCGCAGCCTTCGTCGACCGGTTGCAGCGCCTGCATGTTCTCGCTGGTCAACGGCAGCAGGATCGGCGTCGCATCGCTGAGCACGGCCGGCAGTTTGATCGTGAAGACGCTGCCTGCACCAGGGCCGGCGCTGAACACGTGCACCGAGCCGCCATGCAGTTCCGTCAGGCTGCGCACGATCGCCAGGCCGAGGCCGAGGCCGCCGCCGGCGCGGTCGATGGCCTGGGTTTCCTGGGCGAACATTTCGAATACGTGCGGCAGCATGTCGGCACGGATACCGATACCGTTGTCGCGCACTTCCACCACGATCTGGTTGTTGTCGAGCATGGCGTCGACGCGAATGTGGCCGCGGTTTTCAGTGTACTTGCAGGCATTGGTCAGCAAGTTGGCGAGGACCTGGGTCAGGCGCTCCGGATCGGCATGCACCTGCAGGCCTTGCGCCGACACGTTCAGGGTAAGGCGATGCTGGCGCTCTTCGAGCAGCGGGCTGGCGGTTTCGATGGCCTTCGAAATGATGTCGGCGATCTCGAGTTTCTTTTTCTGCAGGTTGATCTTGCCTTGCGCCACGCGGGACACGTCCAGCAAGTCGTCTACCAGCCGCACCAGGTGGCGCGCCTGGCGTTCGATCACGCTGCATTCCTTTTCCATGCCGCCGCCACCGCGCAGGCGCATCAGATGCACCGCCGTCAGGATCGGCGTGAGGGGATTGCGCAGCTCATGGCCGAGCATGGCGAGGAATTCGTCCTTGGTGCGGTTGGCGACTTCGGCGGTCTGGCGTGCGCGCGTCAGTTCGGTGACTTCGAAGGCGACTACCGCAATGCCTTCGATGCTGCCGTCGGTCTTGAGCATCGGCTGGTAGACGAAATCAAAGAAACGTTCTTCCGCCGCGCCCGGGCTGCGCCGCAGCATTACCCCCTGCGAACGGCCGATGTAGGGCTCGGCGGTGCGGTAGACGTTGTCGAGCAGGTCGAGCACCACCTGGCCTTCCAGTTCCGGCAGCGATTCACGGACGGTGCGGCCGATGATGGGGCGATTGCCGACCAGCTCCTGGTAAGGCGCGTTGGCCAGTTCGAAGACATGATTGGGGCCGCGCGTGATGGCGATGGCCACCGGCGCCTGCGCGAAAATCGTCGCCATGCGGTCGGCATGGCGCTTTTCCATGGCGCGGATCTGCGAACGCAGCAGCATGGATTCGATGCGGGCGATCAGTTCCCGGCTGGAAAACGGCTTGACCAGGTAATCGTCGGCGCCGGCGGCCAGTCCCTCAAGCCGCGCCTCTTCGCCGGAGCGTGCGGACAGCAGGAAAAACGGGATGTCCTTGCTCGCATCATCGCTGCGCAGCGCAGTGAGCAGGCCGAAACCGTCGAGCTGCGGCATCATGACATCGGACAGGATCAGGTCGGGCGGATTGGCGCGTACGGACTCCAGCGCCTCGACGCCGTTGCCGACCGCTTCAATGCGCCAGTGCGATTGCAGCAGATTGCACAGGTAGTCGCGCATGTCGGCGTTGTCGTCGGCCACCAGGATGCGGGCGCCTGCCGACAATACCTGGTTGGCGCGCGTGGGCTCGGCGGCGATGGCTTCATCTGGTTCGGCGGCATTGCTCGTCTTCACGCCGCCCCAGCGGTTCGCTTCGGCGGCGTAGGCGTCGGCCAGTGCACTTCTGCTGGAATTGACCGGATCGATCGAGTCGACCACGCGATCGGCCGGCAGGTGTTCGCGTCCGGCCGGGATCGTCAGCGTGAACGACGAACCTTGCTGCAAGTTGCTGTCGACCTCGATCAGGCCTCCCTGCAGCGTGACGAGATCGCGCACCAGCGCCAGCCCGATGCCCGAGCCTTCATGGGTGCGCGACTGGGAACCTTCGATGCGATGGAAACGCTTGAACACCAGCGGCAGTTGCTCGCTGGCGATGCCGACGCCGGTGTCGATGACGGTCAGGCTGATGTGGTCGCCATGGCCCCTGAGGCGGATGCCGATCTTGCCGGCGAAGGTGAACTTGTAGGCGTTGGAGAGCAGGTTGAGAACGATCTTTTCCCACATGCCGGGGTCGACGTAAGTCGTTTCAGCCAACGGCGGGCAGTCCACCTCAAACGTCAGTCCCGCGCCTTCGATGGTCGAGCGGAAGGTGCTTGCCAGGTCGGCGGTGAACGCCGCCAGGTCGATCTGTACATAGGAGGCCTGCGTACGACCAGCCTGGATGCGCGAAAAATCGAGCAGGGAATTGACCAGGCGCTGCAGGCGCAAGGCGTTGCGCCGGAGCATTACGGCACGCTCCTGCTGCGCCGCCGGCAGGCTGTGTTCCTTGTCGGCCAGCATGTCGTCCAGGGGACCGAGTATCAGCGTGAGTGGCGTGCGGAATTCGTGGCTGACATTGCTGAAAAAAGTAGTCTTGGCCTGGTCCAGTTCGGCCAGCAAGTCGGCGCGCTGCTTTTCGGCTTCGACCGTACGGGCGTTCTGGATGGCCATGCCGACCTGGCCCGCAAGCAAGTCGAAGAAGGTCGCGTAGTCCTCATCCAGCGGGCGGGTCGGGTTGACGCCGCAGATCAGCACCCCGAGCGGATGCTCCTGTCCGGGCGTTTGCAGCGGTATCATGACGGCCTGGCGCAGCCGCTGGTCGGCCAGTCCGAGCGGCAGCGTATCGACGCCGCTGACATCCACCACGATTTTTTCGCCGCTGCTCAGTACCTGATTGAACGGCCAGAACGCGCTGTCGTCGCTGTCGCAAATGTCAGCGCTGTCGGGCGCCACCAGGTTCAGCGGCAAGACGTTCACGCTTTGCTCGCGCAACACCTGGCGGCGACCGCAATCGGTCAGGTACAGCAGCGCGAACGGAATGTCGTCCGGATTATGGGCGAGGATGGCAGCGGCCGTGGCGCAGGCACCGGCGGCGGTTTTTTCGATCAGGGCGCGTTGGGCCAGGTCGGACAAGGTGCGCAGGCGACGCGCATTGAGATGCTTGGACGTCATCTCGGCATTGGTGCAAAACAAGCCGGCGACTTTGCCCGATTCGTCGCGGATCGGGCTGTACGAGAAGGAAAAGTAATTTTCTTCGGGGCCGTAGTCGCGGCGCATGAACAGCCGGATATCGTCCACCAGCGGCGCTTCGGCATGCTTGAACACGCGTTCGGCCAGCGGTCCGCAGATATCCCAGATTTCCGCCCATACCTCGGTGACCGGGCGGCCCAGCGCCCACGGATGCTTGGATTCGCTGAGGATGGCAATGTAGGCGTCGTTGTAAAAGAAGGTGGCGTCTTCACCCCAGCCCAGCCACATCGGCTGGCGCGAGTTGATCATCAGGCTGATGGACGTCTTCAGGCTCTGTGGCCAGTTGTCGATCGGGCCCAGCGGCGTGGCGGACCAGTCGTGTTCCAGTATCAGTTGTCCCAGGGTCCCTGTGCCCCGGAGAAAACTGTACTGCGTCAATGTTGCGTCAAGCTTCATGTGCAGCCTCTGTATTCACCTTGGTGGAGCATTTTTTTTGGATTTTGAATAGTGAATCTTCTGACCTGAGGAATCAGTCTCCGGTCGAACGGCTGGTGCGGAAGGTTCGGACAACAGAGGGATTTCTTCGCCTGCTATGTTACGAAGATTTTGAAGAAAAGGGGGAGATCGCCGCGAGCGCAGCGAACTTTCTTACCGGGGATTCAGTGTTTGTCCTACATGAAACGTTGTCATTTCAGACAGTCTTTGCGGCGCGCTCCCATTCACCCAACCAGGCGCCCAGCGCATCAGCCGGCATCGGTCGTGCGATGCCGTAGCCTTGCGCCAGTTCGCAACCGATCTTGAGTAGCTTGGCGGCGTGCTGCTCGGTTTCCACGCCTTCGGCAATGACCTTGCGCCCGAACGCCTTGGCCAGGCCGATCACGCCGCGCACGATGGCCAGGTCTTCGCGGTCGCTCAGCATGTCGCGCACGAAGCTCTGGTCGATCTTCAGCATGCAGGCCGGCAAGCGCTTGAGGTAAGTCAGCGACGAATAGCCGGTGCCGAAGTCGTCGATGGAGAAGTGCACGCCAAGCTGGCGGCACGACTGCATTACGCGCGAGACCGCTTCGATGTCTTTCATGGCGCTGGTTTCGAGGATCTCGAGTTCAAGGTCCCCGGGCGCGACATGCGGATGCCGCGCCAGCAACTCGCGCAACACCGCCGGGAAGCGGGCGTCCTGCAACTGGTTCGGCGCCAGGTTGATGCTGACCGGCATGCGGATGCCGGCCTGACGCCATTGTTCCATCTGCGCCAGCGCGCGGCCGGCCACCCAGATACCGATATCGTCGTTGAGATGATGTCCTTCGATCAGCGGCAGAAACAGCGCCGGCGCCAGCAGGCCGCGCTCCGGATGCTGCCAGCGCAGCAGCGCTTCGACGCCGACCACCGCGCGGGTCTTCATGTTCACCTTGGGCTGGTAATGCAGCACCAGTTCATTGTTCTCTATGGCCTGGGTCAGGCGGCGCACGTAGATATGGCGGCTCTTGTCTTCGGCCTCGCGGAAGGCGTCGAACAGATGGTAGCGATTCTTGCCGGCCTGTTTGGCTTGGTACATGGCGAGATCGGCGTGGCGCATCAGCTGATCTTCGCTGACCTCGTCGTGCGGATACGTTGTCACGCCGATGCTGGCGGTGACTTCCAGCCGCTTGTCGGCGATATGGACCGGGATGGCGCAGGCCCTGAGAATACGGTCCAGCACGCGTTTGAGCTTTGTATTGCTGTCGATGTCGACCAGCACCGCGACGAACTCGTCGCCGCCGATGCGTGCCAACGTGTCGGTGTCGCGCAGGGTGTCGCCAATGCGTTTTGAAATCGCCATCAGCAATGCATCGCCGACGTCATGACCGTGCTGGTCGTTGATCTGCTTGAAGCCGTCGAGGTCAAGGTATAGCACCGCAAGCGGTTTGCCGCTGCGCTTGCTCAGGGCGATCGCCTGGCGCAAGCGGTCCGACAGCAGCAATCGGTTGGGCAGGTCGGTGAGCGCATCGAAATGCGCCAGGTGTTCGAGCTGTTCCTGATGGCGGCGCAGCATGCTGATGTCGCGCGCGATCTTGGATGCGCCGACAATGTTGCCCTCGCGGTCGCGGATCGGCGAGATGGTCGCCGACACGTGGATGCGATTGCCGTTCTTGTGAATGCGTACGGTTTCAAAGTGTTCGACCTTTTCACCGGCGAGAATTTTGCCGAGGATGAAGCTTTCTTCCTCGATGCGATCCTGGGGAAACAGGCGCAACATGGGCTGGCCCAGCATTTCCTTTTCGGTATAGCCGAAGATGGCTTCAGCGGCACGATTCCAGCTGCTGATGCGGCCCTGCAGGTTTTTCGAGATGATGGCGTCGTCGGAACTGTCGACCAGGGCGCGGAACTGCTCCGCGGCAACTTCGAGATTGACCTGTTTGCTGATGTCACGGGCGATGGTGGAGGCGCCGATGACATCGCCATCCTTGCCGCGCACGGGAGAAATCGACACCGACACATGTACCTGCGAGCCGTCCTTGTGGATGCGAACGGTGTCGAACGGCGCCACATGCTCGCCGTTGAGGAGGCGTTCAAGGATGTAATACTCCTCGTCCAGCCGCTCGATCGGGAACAGGCGTAGCAGCGGCCGGCCCAGCATTTCCTTTTCGGTATAGCCGAAAAGGCGCTCGGCGCCTTCGTTCCAGCTGGTGACGATGCCGTTCAAGGTCTTGCCGATGATGGCGTCGCCGGACGATTGCACGATGGCCTGGAAGCGGTCGTCTGCGAGATTGCCGCCGATCGAAACGACCACCGGTTTGAGCCGCAATTTTGGCGGGCGCCGGTGTTGCATGCCGCCGTTGGTCCGGGCTGCAGAGACGCTGTCACACTGATGAGTTTTCATGGAAGCGGTCCTTTGCAAGGCAGTCGGCGTACGGAAGGGGACGGTGTAGAGGACATGGTACGTGCGCATGTCCGGCACCAGTATCGGGATTTTCCTGAACAGGGCGCGCATGCCTGCAAATGCGCCTCCCGGTTGCATCGGCAAAAATGTTTTACTATCTGAAAAGCAACAAAATCGCGCCTACCCGCACATGCAGCCACTTACGGAGACAACATGCCAGAGCTTCCCGATTACAACGACGTGGTCGCCGCCGCCGGACGCATCGCCGGCCATGCCAACAAGACGCCGGTGCTGACGTCGCGCACGGTCGACGCCGAGATCGGCGCTCAGGTGTTCTTCAAGTGTGAAAACTTCCAGCGCATGGGCGCGTTCAAGTTTCGCGGCGCGATGAATGCCTTGGCGCGCTTCACTCCGGAGCAGCGCAACGACGGTGTCGTGACGTTTTCATCCGGCAACCATGCGCAGGCCATCGCCCTGGCCGCTCGCGAACTCGGCATGCCGGCCACCATCGTCATGCCGGAAGACGCGCCCGAAGCCAAGGTCGCCGCTACGCGCGGTTACGGCGGCAAGGTGGTGCGCTTTAATCGCTATACCGAAAACCGCGAAGAGATTTGCGCCGCACTGGCCGAGAAGCACGGCCTGACCATGATTCCGCCCTACGACCATCCCGACGTGATTGCCGGGCAGGGCACCGCCGCCAAGGAACTGATCGAAGAAACCGGGCCGCTGGACGCGTTGTTCGTCTGCCTCGGCGGCGGCGGACTGCTGTCGGGCTCCTTGCTGGCGGCCAAGGCCTTGTCGCCGGATTGCCTGACCTACGGCGTCGAGCCGGAAGCCGGCGACGATGCGCTGCAATCGCTGCGCGCGGGCAAGATCATCCACATCGACACGCCCAAGACCATCGCCGACGGCGCTCAGACCCAGCACGTCGGTCATTACACTTTCGAGATCATCCGCCGCGACGTGGCCGACATCCTGACCGTCAGCGACGACGAGCTGGTAGCGTGCATGCGCTTCTATGCGGAACGCATGAAGATGATCGTCGAGCCGACCGGCTGCCTCAGCTTCGCCGCCGTGCGCAAGATGAAGGACCAGCTCAGGGGCAAGCGCGTCGGCGTGATCGTCAGCGGCGGCAATGTCGACCTGGCCAAGCTGTCGGGCTACTTTGCCGCAGCCTGACGCTTTTCACTATCTTTAGCAGACATCAAGGAACAGGAATAATGAGCAACACCAACGACACCGCATTGCGCACGCTGTATCCACCCATCGCGCCGTATGAGAGCGGCATGCTCGACGTCGGCGACGGCCACAGCGTGTATTGGGAAACCTGCGGCAACCCCAAGGGCAAGCCGGTGGTGTTCCTGCACGGCGGCCCGGGCGGCGGCTGCGGCCCTTCGCACCGGCAACTGTTCAATCCGGAGAAATACCGCATCGTGCTGTTCGATCAGCGCGGTTGCGGCCGCTCGCAGCCGCATGCCAATCTCGACGCCAACACCACCTGGGACCTGGTGGCCGACATCGAGCGCTTGCGTGTGCTGCTGGGTATCGACAAATGGCAGGTGTTCGGCGGCTCATGGGGCAGCACGCTGGCGCTGGCTTATGCCGAGACGCATCCGGAACGCGTCAGCGAACTGGTGCTGCGCGGCATCTTCCTGTTGCGTCAGTCCGAGCTGGACTGGTACTACCAGGAAGGCGCGTCATGGCTGGCGCCGGATCGCTGGGACGAGTTCCTGGCGCCGATTCCGGAAGCCGAACGCGGCGACCTCATGAGCGCCTATCGCAAGCGGCTGGTCGGTGACGACGAAGCTGCCAAGCTGGAAGCGGCGCGCACCTGGAGCCGCTGGGAAGCCAGCACCGTGACGCTGGTGCCCAATGAAGGCATGATCGCCGGCTTCAGCGACGCGCACTTTGCATTGGCGTTCGCGCGCATCGAGAACCACTATTTCGTCCATCACGGTTTCATGGAAGAAGGCCGGTTGCTGGCCAATGCCGGCCGCCTCAAGGGGATTCCGGGCGTGATCGTGCAGGGCCGCTACGACATCGTCACGCCGGCCAAGTCGGCATGGGACCTGCACAAGGCCTGGCCGGAGTCGACCCTGCACCTGGTCGGCAGCGCCGGCCATGCCTATAACGAGCCGGGCATCCTGGATCAGCTGATCCGCGCCACCGACGGTTTTGCCGACTGACGAAAATTCTTCATTCCGGACGCGTCTTGTGCGAAACGACTTCGTCGATCAGGCCGTACTCACGAGCACGTTCGGAGGACATGAAGTTGTCGCGCTCAAGGTCGCCGGAGACACGCTCCAACGGCTGTCCGGTGTGATGGGCCAGGATGCTGTTGAGGCGCTCGCGCAGGTAGAGGATTTCGCGCGCCTGGATTTCAACGTCGCTTGCGGTTCCCTGCGAGCCGCCGGACGGCTGGTGCACCATGATGCGGGCGTTGGGCAAGGCCAGCCGCTTGCCGGGCGCGCCGGCCGCCAGCAGGATGGCGCCCATGCTGGCGGCGAAGCCGGTGCACAGCGTCGACACCTGCGGCCGGATGAACTGCATGGTGTCGTAGATCGCAAGCCCGGCATAGACAACGCCGCCGGGCGAATTGATGTAGAGGGAGATGTCCTTGTCTGGATCCTCCGATTCAAGGAACAGCAACTGCGCCACGATCAGGTTGGCCGATTGATCGGTGACTGGACCGACCAGAAAGATGATGCGCTCGCGCAGCAACCTCGAGTAAATGTCGTAGGCGCGTTCGGAGCGTCCCGATTGCTCGACGACCGTGGGGACCAGGTCCAGAGCGCGAGGGGAAAATGCAGGCATGGCGTGTCCTTTTTCGATGAAGAAGTTGATGTAAGGACATGACGGCTGCCGGCGGCCTCCCGTGACGAAATGAAAATATTTTTCGCAAGCTGTCACGTTTCGGTCGGCCCGGACGTCAACAAGGAGCAGTCGCTCGGCGCTGCATACATGGAGAGATCACATGACAAGAACCCCGATCAGCGCCACCGCCACGTTCGAAGCCGCACGGCGACGGCTGCTGTCGATCGCCTATCGCATGCTGGGCAGCGTGGCCGAGGCAGAAGACGTCGTCCAGGAAACCTGGATCCGCTGGCATGAAGCGCAGGAGTTGGCGTTGAAAACACCGGTAGCCTGGCTGACCACGGTCGCCACGCGGCTGGCGATCGACCGCCTGCGGCATCTGCAGTACGAGCGCGCGACCACCGCCGTGCCTTGGCTGCCGGAGCCATGGATGGACGAGCACGCGCCGTCGGCCGAAGATGCCGTGTCGATGTTGTCTGACTTGTCATACGGCGTGCTGCTGATGCTGGAGCGCCTGAGCCCGGACGAGCGCGCGGCCTTGTTGCTGCATGAAGTGTTTGATTGCCAGTACGAGGAAATCGCGCGCACGCTGGACAAGACGCCGGTGCATTGCCGTCAGCTGGTGCGACGGGCGAAGGAACGCGTCCAGTCGGATCGCGTACGCCGGGTCACGGATGAGCAGGCATGTCGCGAGACGGCGCGAGAGTTCGTGGCGGCGATCTGCCGTCAGGACAAGCAGGCCATGCTGCAATTGCTGGCGCCGGATGCTGTGGTGATGGGCAATGGCGGCATTGGCGCCCAGGCTGCGAGCAGCTTTGTCGACGGCGTCCTGTCGATGCAGGCGAGCGGCATGCAGGTCGCTTGCGCCGGCATCAACGGCGGCTGGGGCGCGACATTCTTGCAGCACGGAAAAATTGCGCTCGTCCTCAGCTTCGAGATGGACGGACCGGCGATCCGTACGGTGTACGCGATCGCCGGTTCGGGCCGGCATGGACAGAGCTGTCCACCGGCGGCCATGCAATTACTTCAAGAGGCTGTTTTGGCCTGAGGCCGTTTGCGGATCAACGCTTTTGGCCGGCCGCTTCCAGAATGAGGCTGGTGATTTCATCCGGGTGCGACAGCATCGACACGTGGCTCGATGCGATTTCGATGGTTTTGGCCTTCATGCGTTGCGCCAGGAAACGTTCCAGTTGCGGCGAGGTGGTGCGATCGTTGGTCGACACGGCGTACCAGGTCGGCTTGCTGCGCCATGCCGCCTGGGTGGTGCGTGAAGCGAACAGCGTTTCCGAGATGCGGCCTTGCACGGCATACATCGCCTTGGCCTTTGCCGGATCGATGTCGCCGGCGAAATCACGTACGAAGGCTTCTTCGTTCAACTGGGCATAGCCGCCCGACTTGACCAGTCCGGCGCCGGCCGGCGCAGGCGGGAAGGTCCCGGCCAATGCCGCGTAATCTTCGCCTGCGTCCGGCGCACGCGCTGCCACATACACCAGACCAACCACCTTCGGATCGACGCCGGCTTCACTGATCACGGTGCCGGCCCAGGAATGGCCGACCAGGATGGTCGGGCCGTCCTGCAGCGCCAGGATGCGGCGTGTGGCGTCGACGTCGTCGGCCAGCGACGATAGCGGGTTCTGTACCGAGGTGACGTGCAGGCCGGCTTTTTGCAGGCGCACGATGACTTCCGACCAGCTGGAGCCGTCGGCGTAGGCGCCGTGCACGAGGACCACATTTTTTACCGGAGCGGCGACAGGTTTGATGACTTCCTGTGCGCTGGCGGCGTGAGCAAGCAGCACGGCAAGCGAAGCAGCGCCGGCCAGGGTGGAGCGGATGAAGTTGCGTTTGTTGAGCATGGTGTTCCTCAGTGGTGGATGAATAAGTAAATGAACAAAGGCGAGCGGCGAATTCATGCGACGTGCCGCTGCCTGGTCGAAAAGCAGCACGCACGTCTCCATCCGCTCCGGTCAGCGGTTGTGTTTTACAACGGGGAAGTCAGATCAGGACTGTGGTCGGTTCGGTTCTACCGCGCGTTGTACCGGCAGCGCCGACGGTGAATCGGCCGGGCTGACCACGGCGTAGAAGTAACGCCCCTGGCGCCAGTACTGCGTCAGCAGGTTGCCGTCCTGGCGATTGCCGGCGCCGAAGTTGAACAGTTCGCCGGGCGGGCGCACGTAATACACGATGGCCTGGCCCTGGTCGTTCACGTACGTCACCATCGCCGCGGCACCCTTGTCGCTGGCCATCAGGCGTCCGCCCACAGGACGGAAACCATAGGCGCTGAAGTCCGGCATCGGCGCCGCCTGGACGAAGTGATGGTTGAGCCAGGATTGCAGCTGCGCCGGCTGGTCAGTCTTCATGTCGACCTTTTGCGCCATGTCGCCGATGGCGAACAGGCGATAAGCCTGGGTGGCATCGGCCATCGGCAGGTACGTTTTGCGCATCGACATGTCGCGCAACTGCCAGCCGCCCAGCGTGCCCAGGCTCAAGGTCAGCACCAGCGACGCGGCGATTGCCATGCGTCGCTGTGAGCGCGCACGCAACTCGCGGCGGACGCGAAACGGATCGAGGCGGGCCGGTGTTTCCGTGGCGGGGATGTTGTCGAGCGCAGCGCGCAGACGCTGGCTTTCCTGGCGCAGCAGTTCGACTTCACGCGCCGCTTCGGGATGGGACTCCAGATACAGCGCGACCTGGCGGCGCAGCGTCTCGTCGACCTGACCGTCGGCATAGGCCTGCAGATCGTATTCGGAAGGAGAGAAGGCGTTCATTTCAAAATCCGTAGTGGAGGAGTGACAGGCTGGCCATCATTGAATCCACGCAGCGCCTTGCGGGCGCGCGACAGGCGCGACATTACGGTGCCGAGCGGGATGTCGAGGGCGTCGGCGGCTTCCTGGTAGCTGAGTCCTTCGACCGATACCAGCAACAGCAGCGCGCGCTGCTCGGCCGTCAGCTTGCCGAAATCCTGCAGCGCGGCGCGCGACATGGCGACGTCTTCGGCTGAGGGCGCCAGTTCTTCTTCGCGGCCGGCGAACAGCGACAGCAAGCCGGCATAGCGTTTGGCGCGGCGCTCGCCGTCGAGGAAGCGGCGGTACATGATCTGGAACAGCCACGCCCGCAAGTCGCCGTCTTTGCGACGCCGGTCGCTGTGCGAGAGCGCACGTTCCAGGCAGGACTGCACCAGGTCGTCGGCGCTGTTTTCATGGCGCGTCAGCGACAGCGCAAAGCGCCGCAGCCGGGGCAGCAGTTCGCGCAAGTCGTTGTCGTTGAAATCGGTGCTCATGTGCAAATGTTGTCAGTGGCGGTCAAGCGCGTCATATCGTTCGTG
The DNA here is from genome assembly GCF_044767325.1 of Herbaspirillum sp. NPDC101397. NCBI lineage: Bacteria > Pseudomonadati > Pseudomonadota > Betaproteobacteria > Burkholderiales > Oxalobacteraceae > Herbaspirillum > Herbaspirillum sp. NPDC101397. Next base: position 541,919 of record NZ_JBIWNS010000001.1, on the reverse strand, counting down.
CACAGTAAGACGAACGGGCTCCGGGCTTATTCCCTTGCCGTGCAATTATTTTTTGAGCAGCGACAGACGAGCAATGGATTAGCAATAAATTAGCAAGAAGCGCCGTGCGCGCCGGCTTGCTTTGTCGCATCATAGCGGCTTGCCAGCGGCGTTCCTATTATTGACATGACAACAAACACCAGCAGCGACGTGCCCGGACTGATCACGACGGAAGATGGAACAACATATTGCGCCTGGCATGCAGCCATGCCCGAGTACCACGGCGGCGAATGGGGCCGGCCGGTGGCTGACGATGTGCGACTGTTCGAGAAAATCTGCCTGGAAGGATTCCAGTCGGGCCTGGCGTGGATCACCATCCTGCGCAAGCGCGAGAATTTCCGTGCGGCGTTCGACGGTTTCGATTTCCACCGGGTGGCGCGTTATACCGAGGCAGACATTGAACGCCTGCTCGGCGACGCCGGCATCATCCGCAACCGCGCCAAGATCGTCTCGGCCATCAACAATGCCCGCCGCGCCATCGAACTGATCGACGAAGCCGGTTCGCTGGCCGCCTGGTTCTGGCAATTCGAACCCGCCGCCAAAGATCGGCCCAAGACGCTCACGCTCGATTACTGGCAGGCCAATCCCACCTCGGAAGCTTCGGTGGCACTATCGAAGGCGCTCAAGAAACGCGGCTGGACTTTCGTCGGCCCGACCACCATCTACGCCTTCATGCAGGCGATGGGGCTGGTCAACGATCACCTGACCGGCTGTGCCTGCCGCACGACGGTGGAAGCAGAGCGCAAGGCGTTCAGGCGGCCGGGCTGAGCAATCAGATTCCGCCCATGCACAGATACTTGATGACCAGGTAGTCGTCAATGCCGTAGTGCGAACCTTCGCGACCCATACCCGATTGCTTGACGCCGCCGAACGGCGCCACTTCGTTGGAGATCAGACCGGTATTGATGCCGACGATGCCGCTCTCCAGGCCTTCTGCGACGCGCCAGATGCGGCCGATGTCGCGCGAATAAAAATAGCTCGCCAGCCCGAACTCAGTATCGTTGGCCTGTGCCAGCACTTCCTCATCGGTCTTGAAACGAAACAGCGGCGCCATCGGCCCGAAGGTTTCTTCGCGCGCGATCTTCATGTCGGCGGTGACGTCGGCGATCACGGTGGGTTCGAAGAAACTGTGTCCCAGCGAGTGGCGTTTGCCGCCCAGCAGCACACGACCACCCTTGGCCTGCGCATCGGCGACGTGCTGCTCCACTTTCTGCACCGCCTTTTCATCGATCAGCGGACCTTGGGTCACGCCGCTGTCGAGGCCGTTGCCGACTTTCAGCTTTGCCACCGCGGCGACCAGCTTGTCGGCGAATTTGTCATAGACCCCGTCCTGCACATAAATGCGGTTGGCGCAGACGCAGGTCTGTCCGGTGTTGCGGAATTTGGAGGCGATTGCGCCTTCCACCGCAGCGTCCAGATCGGCGTCATCGAACACGATGAAGGGCGCATTGCCGCCCAGTTCCAGCGATATCTTCTTGACGGTTGCCGCACATTGTTCCATCAGCAACTTGCCGACCGCGGTCGAACCGGTGAAGCTCAGCTTGCGCACGATGGAATTGCCCGTCATCTCGGCGCCAATCACCTTGGACGATCCGGTAACCACGCTGAATACGCCTGCCGGCACGCCCGCGCGTTCGGCCAACACCGCCAGCGCCAGCGCGGAAAACGGTGTCGCCTCAGCCGGCTTGAGCACCATCGGACAGCCTGCTGCGAGCGCAGGACCAGCCTTGCGCGTGATCATCGCCGCCGGGAAATTCCATGGCGTGATTGCCGCACAGACACCGATCGGTTCCTTGATCACCACGATGCGGTTGCCGGGCACCGGCGAGGGAATGGTGTCGCCGTAGGTGCGCTTGGCTTCTTCGCCGAACCATTCGATGAATGATGCGGCATAGGTGATTTCTCCTTTGGATTCGGCCAGCGGCTTGCCTTGTTCGGCCGTCATGATCAGCGCCAGGTCATCGGCGTTGGCCAGCATCAGGTCGTTCCATTTGCGCAGGATCGCGGCGCGTTCTTTTGCTGTCTTCTTGCGCCAGACCGGCCATGCCGCCTGTGCAGCTTCGATGGCGCGGCGGGTTTCATCCGTGCCCATGTCGGGCACCGTGCCAAGCTTGTCACCGGTGGCCGGATTGGTGACCGCACGCGTGCCGCCGCCGTCGGCATTGCACCAGGCACCGTTGATATAGGCCTGCTGACGCAGCAGGGAAGGATCCTTGAGTTGCAGCATTGATAACTCCTGTCCGTTGAAAAGCGTCACTGCAGTCACGATGTCTGCAGCAGATAATCTTTTGGATCGGTTTTGCCCGAAAGGTTCGGATGTTTTTCTGCGCCGCAAAGAACAAGGCCCGTCGCGCATGCAGCGCGACGGGCCTTGAAAGCAGAAACCGCGAAGGATCAGGCAAACACGCTGCGATACCAGGCAAGGGCGCGGCCAAGGAAGCCTTCCGCTTCTTCTTCAAACAGATAGGGTTTCTTGTCGCGCAAGCGATCGAGGATTTCTTTTTCGTCCTTTTCCTTGACCGTGCCGTAGGCAATGCCGAGCGTCAGCAGCGTGCGCAGGGAACCCAGCTTCTCTTTGGCGACCGAGCCGCGCGCATGTTCAACAGCGATCTTGGCGTCGTGCAGTTGCTGCGCCCACGAGCGCGACAGGCGCCATGCCGGGGTCTTCAGCGCTTCTTCGGCTTTCGCAATGCTGATCGCAGCCGATTTGATTTGTGCGGCGAGGACGTCGATTTGCGATTCGTCCCCCTTGGCTTGCTTGACGATGGACGTGGCCCAGGCCTTCGACGCGGCGGTCAGTTCATCGACGCTCCAGTCATGCCGCACGGCGATGTGGAAACCGTAATTGGACGCCTGCGAGATCAGGATCGCGACCACGTCCGGGAAGTCCTTGTCGAGCGCGCGCTTGGCCCATGCGTACTGGCCCGACAGCATCAGATGCTGCACGGCGGCTTCGGTCAGGAAGGTGGTGTTGTCGGAGAGCTTGGCCAGCATGAAGCTTTCAAAGCTCGGCGAGACGAATCCCGAATCGCACTTCAGCGAAAGGCGGTTGAAATTTTTGTAGTCGCGATCGAGCGAATCGTAGACTTCATCTTTGAGGTTGATGTTAAGTTTTTTCATATTGTTTCCCTGGAGCCCTGGCGTGTTGTCGGATCGACATGCATGCCGCTGTCGAACATCGAAATTTTAATCGCAAATCAGCCGCTGCATTGGATCCGCAGCGGCAGGGCGTTGACGCATGAGAGCGCATGGAACGTTAACGGCAGCAATCGGAAAAACTTTTTCTATGGAAATTTTGCGCCAGATCAAGGCATTGACCACGATTCCGTTTTATATTCCTCTTGTCGTTCACCTTCCCGTGTATCGACGCCGAAATTTTTATCACGCATTTTAGCGCCGAGACGTAGCCATGCGGCAAGATCAAACGGCAAACGACCTGCGGATGAGACGGGAGCTCATCCCTTCAGAATTACTTCTACCCTAGCAAAGACGCAGATCATCGCTTTCAAGTGAACGCATCGATGCCCACGTGATTTGGTCGCGCGTGGTGGTCGATCTTCGACACCTTGTCATCGGGTTGCTTATGCTCAGTGCCATTGCCGGATTGCCAACAGCAATTCCGGAGGTTGCTTTGTTTTCATCGTCGGTCATCGGATATAACCGGGTGCAAACAAAGCTTGGGCAGATTCAAATAGACGCAGTATGTGGGATGCTCGTCGCGGCGCTGCGATCTGGCAGGCCGATGTCGTGCCCGACATGCATGTCGAGACGGTATTTTTCACGCTGTTCATCTTCGCGCCCGGCTTTTCCGGCGGTCCGCAATCCCTCTTCAATTCCAACTACCCGTGCGACTTCAAACTTCGTGCTGCCGCTGGCGGGGCTGGTGCGGCGATTTCAGCTTAAAGCGTGAAGATTCAACGAATTCATCAGACGGAAAGGTCTTAATCATGGAATGGCTGCATCACTTGTTCGCGCGCTCTCCCGAGATCGCATTGTTTCTCTCGCTGGCGGTCGGCTACTACGTTGGCAAGATCCAGTTCGGCAAATTCCAGCTCGGCGGCGTCGCCGGCTCGTTGCTGGTGGCGGTATTGGTCAGCCAGGTCGGCGTGACCGTCGACCCCGGCGTGAAGTCGGTGCTGTTCGCGCTCTTCATCTACGCGGTCGGCTATGAGAGCGGCCCGCAATTCTTCAACTCGCTGGGCAAGCAATCGATACGCGAAATCATCCTGGCCGCCGTGCTCGCCATCACCGGCCTCGCAACCGTGGTCATCATGGCCAAACTGTTCGGGCTGGACAAGGGACTGGCGGCAGGAGTCGCCGCCGGCGGCCTGACGCAATCGGCGATCATCGGCACCGCCGGCGACGCCATCACCAAGCTGGGGCTGGCAGCCGATGAAGTCAAGCGCCTGCAGGGCAATGTCGCAGTCGGGTACGCCGTGACCTATGTGTTCGGTTCGTTCGGTGCGATCCTGGTGTGCGTGAACCTGTTGCCGAGGCTGATGGGGCGCAGCATCAAGGAAGACGCCGTACGCGCCGAAGCCGCCATGCAGCAGGGCGTGCAGGTGCTGGCGCCGGGCCAGCTGGACGCCGCGCCGGACCTGGTCGGACGGATCTACCAGATCGGCGGCGGCACAGGCGCCGCCGGCCTCACCGTCAACAAGCTCGAACATGAGCACGCCGCCCATGGCATCACCATCGAACGCGTCAAGCGCGCCGGCAAGATCATCGAAGTCACGCCCGAACTGGAACTGCAAGCGGACGACATCATGCTGGCGGTCGGGCGGCGGCAGGCGATGGTCAGTATCGCACCGGTTTTCAGCAAGGAGCTGTACGCCGTCGAAGGCATGGAACTGACCATGGAACGGCGCGACATCGTGCTCTCCAACAAGGAATATCAAAATCGCACGATCGCCGATATCCGCACCAACACCTCGCAGCAGGTGCGCCACGGCATCTATGTCGTGCAGCTGATGCGCATGGGAAAGGTCCTGCCGATGCAGGAAAAAACCATCGTACAGATCGGCGACGTGGTGTCGGTATTCGGTTCCGAGCAGGACGTCAAGCGCGTCTCCTCGCTGATCGGCTACGTGATCGTGCCGAGCGCCAAGACCGACTTCGTCTATCTCGGCGCCGGCCTGGTGGTGGGTTTGCTGGTCGGGCTGCTGACGGCGCGCGTCGGTTCGATCCCGCTGACGCTGGGCAGCGGCGGCGGGGCGCTGCTGTCGGGCCTGCTGTTCGGCTGGCTGCGCGCCAAGCGCCAGACCTTCGGTGCGATGCCCGGCGCTGCGGTGCAGATATTGAAGGACCTCGGGCTGGCCGGCTTTGTCGTCGTGGTCGGTTTGTCGTCCGGCCTGCAGGCGGTGCAGACCGTCAAGGCACAGGGACTGACCCTGTTCGGCGTCGGCGTGGTCGTCACGATCTTGCCGCTGGTGTTGACCATGCTGATCGGCCGCTATGTTTTGCGCTATGAAAACACGGCTGTTTTTGCAGGTGCGCTGAGCGGTTCACGCAGCGCCAATCCGGCCTTCGGTGAAGTGCTCGACAAGGCCGAAAACGCCATTCCCACGGTTCCCTTCGCGATCACCTATGCGCTGGCCAACGTTTTCCTGACCTTGCTGGGGCCGCTGATCGTGGCACTGGTGTAGCGCCATAACGGAAGAGCGGAACGATTCATTTTTACTTTGCATGTTCATCAATAAAGGAGCAACACCATGGATTTCAGCGACCCGGAAAAACTCGCCCTGCTAAGCCCCTTCGAGCTCAAGGACGCACTCATACAGAGCGCGCTGAAGAATAACAAACTCATGCTCAACGCCGGCCGCGGCAATCCCAATTTCCTGGCCACCACGCCGCGCCATGGCTTCTTCCAGTTCGGCCTGTTCGCCATGAGCGAGGCCGAACGTTCCTATATCTATATGGACGGCGTGGGCGGCTTCCCGCAGCGCGACGGCATCGAGGCGCGCTTCGAACTGTTCGCCAAGAACCACGCCGGCGTGCCCGGCATCCGGTTCATCGAAGCAGCGGTTTCGTATGTCCGGGACCAGCTGGGCATGTCGGCCGGCGACTTCATCTATGAGATGTGCGAAGCCATCCTCGGCTGCAACTATCCGGTGCCGGACCGCATGCTGCGCATGACCGAGCGCATCGTCGGCAACTATCTGCACAAGGAGATGATCGGCACGCATCCCTTCGTCGGCCATTTCGACATGTATGCAGTGGAGGGCGGCACCGCCGCGATGACCTACCTGTTCGGCAGCCTGAAGGCCAATCACGTCATCAAGGAAGGCGATACCATCGCGCTGGGCATGCCGATCTTCACGCCGTATATCGAGATCCCGCATCTGGCAGAATTCAACCTGGTCGAGCTGGTCATCGACGCACCGCAATCGAACAACTGGCAGTACACCAAAAAGGAACTCGACAAGCTGCTCGATCCCAAGGTCAAAGCCTTCTTCCTGGTCAACCCGAGCAATCCGCCTTCGGTCAAGATCGACGACAAGACGCTGGCCTACATCGCCGAGATCGTCAAGAAGCGGCCGGACCTGATCATCCTCACCGATGACGTCTACGCCACCTTTGCCGACAACTTCACCTCGCTGTTTGCAATCTGCCCATACAACACCATCCTGGTGTATTCGTTTTCCAAATACTTCGGTGCGACCGGCTGGCGCATGGGCGTGGTCGCCACGCACAAGCACAACGTCATCGACGAGCTGATTTCAAAATTGCCGGAAAAGACCGCTCGCCAGCTCGACGAGCGTTACAGCTCCATCACCACCGCGCCGCGCACGATCAAGTTCATCGACCGGCTGGTGGCCGACAGCCGCACCGTGGCACTGAACCACACCGCCGGCTTGTCGACGCCGATCCAGGCACAGATGAGCCTGTTCTCGCTGTTCTCGCTGATGGACGAAGCGGGCAGCTACAAGGCCTCCATGAAGCGCATCGTCCTGCGTCGCAAGGAAGCGCTGTATCGCGAGCTCGGCCTGCCCATGCCTCACGATCCCAACTCGGTGCGCTACTACCATTTGCTGGACATGGAATCGCTGTCCGCGCAAATGCATGGCGTCGAGTTTTCAAAATGGCTGCTGAAGCGTCTGAAACCGAATGAGGCGCTGTTCCGGCTAGCCGAGGAAACCGGCGTCATCCTGCTGCCGGGACGAGGCTTCGGCGCCGCGCATCCATCCGGTCGTGTCTCGCTCGCCAACCTCAACGAGTACGATTACGCCAACATCGGGCGCGCGATCAGGAAGATGGCGTCAGAGTACTTTGAATTGTTTGAAAAAGAGAAGGGCGGGGGGAAGGCCAAGACCGCCAAAACGACGAAGAGCAAGCGCTGAACGTGGCTTGATCCACTCCTGACGGCAAAAAGAAAAAGCCCGGCGAGACCGGGCTTTTCGCATGCATTGGCGAGGCTTTCCCTTAAAATACGCTCACTCAGGATCGAAAGCACACAATATGAACAACAAGCCGCAACCCGATATGGTCACCATCGTGATCCAGCACGACATCCGCGCCGGCGCCCATGCCAGGTATGAGGAATGGCTGAAGCACATCGTGCCGCGCGGTGCATGCGCGCCGGGCCATCGCGGCGTCAACGTGATCAAGCCCTCCGACGGCGGCAACCGCTATACCATCACGCTGCGTTTCGACAGCCTGGAATATGCCGAGCAATGGCTAGGCTCCGCCGCCCGGCGCGAACTGATCAGCGACGTGTTGCCGATGCTCGAACAGGAAGAAAAAATCGACACCGTCACCGGCATGGAATTCTGGTTCACGCCGCAGGGACAAGCGCAGAAGCGCGCCAAGCCGTACAAGCAATTCCTGCTGACGCTCTCCGTCATCTACCCGCTGACGCTGATCCTGCCGTGGATCCTGGCGCCGCTGTTCGACGCGGCGCCGGTGCTGCAGCACCACCTTCTCAGCCGCCTGATTGTGGCGGCAATCATCGTCGGCCTGATGACTTACGTGATCATGCCGCGCTATTCCAAACTGGCGCAGAAGTGGCTGTATAGCTGAACTGCCGCCGTCACGCCACAAAAAATGCCGATTGGTCTGTAGCGCAAACGTGCTACAGCGCCGCGGCGCAAGCGGATTGACTTGTCGGGACCGGAAATGGAGACTGATCGGCTTCGGCAGATTCCGCCCAATTGCCGGCTTTTAAAAAAATAAACGGAAAGTGAGACAGGCGGTCAAGCCCGTGAAGAAACATCCATTATCCTGACGACAAAATCACCAGACACGTCGTACAAGGAACCAGCGGGCAGCATGAGCAAACTAGAACAACGGCGGCAGGCGGTCAGCAGCGGGCGTCTGACGCTCCTGACACCGCTGACACTCCTGGCGCTGGCATTGTCAGCGGCGCTCGCGACGATGAGCGAGGGGCGCGCCCAGAACGTCAACAATACCGGCAACGTCAACACCAGTTTCGCGTGGCTCGACAACGGTTCCGGCACGATCACCAGCGTAACCAATAGCGGCACCGTCGTCGCGCGCCTTGGCGTCATCGCCAACGGCGGTACGATCGGCAGCGTGGACAACAGCGGCACCCTCGCCACGTATGGAAGAAGTACCGCCATCCTCAACACCGGGTCGATCGGCAGCATCACCAACAGCGGCAGCATCAGCGGCGACTATGTTTTTGCCAGCTTCGGCAGCACCGGCATCTCCAACAGCGGCACCATCGGCAATCTGAACAACAGCGGCGAGCTCCGGGGCACCACGGCGCTCTATCTGGCGCCGGGCAGCACGCTGACGTCGTTTACCAATTCCGGCACGATTTACGGCGCCATACTCAACAGTTCGGCAGCGCCGCTCACCATCAACGGCGGCACCGGCGCCAGTGTCGGCACGTTGACGGGAAACTCCCGCGACGGCCGCGAGGTGGGTCGCATCAACAGCGAAGCGGGCGTTATCTTCGCCAGCGGCAATCATCTGCTCAACGACATCATTGACGCTGGGTCGGGTACCGTCACCAACGCCGCCACGTTGCAAATCAATAATCCGATCGCCATCTACGGCAACTTTGTTCAGAATGCGGGCGCGACGCTGATTTTCGGCGGCGGCGATTCGTACGGCTTCGGCAGTGTGCTGGTCAATGGCAACGCGACCTTCGCCGCCGGCTCCACCATCAGCCTCAAGCCGCTCAACTACCATTTTGCCCAAGGCCAGCGCTACGTCGTGGTCACCGCAAGCGGGACCGTGACCGTCAATGGCGTCACCTATTCGGCGCCCGGTTTCAGTGTCAGCGGCGCGGTCCAGGACAATTCGCTGGTGCTGACGCTGGGGCGCTTCGGGCTGGGCAGCGGCGGCAGCGTCCCCGTCAACAGCGCCACCAACGACGATGCGGCGTCCTCGTTGCACGGACTGTTCAATTACAGCGGGACGAATACGTCCCTGTTGGCCTTGTTCAATCCGGCGGCGGCACTGGATACGGCGGATGCCGCCAACAAGGCGGGCGAGATGTTGAGCCCCGCATCGATCAAGGGCGCCGCCAACGATGCCCAGGGTGTGCTCAACCAAGTCATCGGCAACGTGGCGAATGATCACATGGACGGCTTGCGCGTGGCCCAGGGCAACGGCAATAGCAGCAATAGCGGCGTCGCCACCGGCGAGGCCGTTCGCGACTTTACGCTGTGGGGGCAAGTGTTCGGCGGCGGCGCTTCACAGGGGCTGCGCGACAACATCTCGGGATATCACGCCAATTACCGTGGCTTGCTGATCGGCGGCGACAGCCTGGTCAGCGATACGCTGCGCATCGGTGCGCTGGTCAATGCCGCCAAGACCTCGCTGGCCAGCGACGGCGACAATACCGGCAGTTCGGTCAATATCAACAACTACGGAGTGACTGCGTACGCCAGCTACAGCGGCTCGCCGTGGTACGTCAACACGCAGGCCGGTTTTGCCCATCAGCAGTACAGCACCACGCGCGTCATCAATTACACCGGCTTCAACGGCGTCGCCAGCGGCAGCTTCAATGGCCGCCAATACATGACTTCGGTGCAGGCCGGCTATCCGCTCGCCCTGGATGCCTGGCTATCGGACGCTACCCTGACGCCGATTGCCGGCTTGAGCTACAGCACGCTGCGTCAGGATGGCTATGTCGAAACCGGCGGCAACGGCGCAGCGTTGAAGGTCGACGCATCGTCGGTCAATTCGCTCAAGAGCGAACTGGGAGCCAAGCTGGAGCGCGGTTTCGAGACCTCGTCCGGCAAACTGGCGCCGTCGCTGCAACTCGGCTGGCGGCACGAGTACCGGGGTGGCCGGACACATGCCGGCGCCAGTTTTGCCGCCGACAGTACCGGCTCAACGGCTTTTGTCACGCAAGGCGCCGCGCCGGTTGCCGATATCGGCGTGCTCACGCTCGGGATGACGCTACTGCAGGGAAAGCAGCTGAATCTGACCGCCCGGTACACGCTGGAATCCGGCGGCGGCTACAGGGCGCAGACCGGCAGCCTGCAGGCGCGCTGGCAGTATTGATATTTGCAGCACCATTCGGGTTGCAATAAGGAAATTTTTTTCAGGCTACGCAGCGTGGCGCGCCAATCCCCAGGATTATTTTGAAAATGTGAGACAAGATGTCAATTCCGGATGCCATTCAATGGCACTATGGCAAGCAGAAAATCGCCTCGTTTTTTTAACAGGGAAAAGATGAAAAGCGCAGCAATGCTGGCCATGACCGGCAGCGCTCAGGGGAGTGGGATGCTGGAACGTACGACGCCGGAAAACACGATCATTGCGACACTCAGGACACAACTGCTGGCGGTGCCTGCGGTCACGGCCGTTCACCTCGTCGCAACTGCGGCGCAGGCCGGTGCCAACGCTACTGTCTATGTGGTCGGCGGCCAGCGCAAGGCGCTGGAGACCGTCATTGCCGAGGCCGGCTATCCGGGCCGGATCGCATTGGTGCGCGTGCACGCCTTGCCGTTGCGATCTGACGGCGCTGTGGATGAAGAAGCCCTGGCCGCATTGCCGGCATGGGATGATGCATCACTACCGATGACGGCGGTTTACCGTCCGATCGCACCATTGCGCCCGCGCGTGCATCTGGCCGATATGCTGCCGGATTACCCCTTGCTGACCTCCACGGTGCAGGAGATTGCCGTTGTCAGGACTCCCATGGCCGGTGCGGCAAGCACACCGGCCGTTTCCGTTCTCAAACCGCTTCCTGCACAACCCTGGATGCCGGCCAGCCTGGCCGCAGCGTTGGAACGCGCGGCGCAGCAACCGGAACTCGGCATCGTCCATGTCGCCGCCGACATGAGCGAAACCCGCGTCAGCTACGCCGAACTGTTCGAGCAGGCGCGCCGGATGCTGGGCGGTCTGCGCTCGCAAGGCCTGCGTGACGGCGATCTGGTCGTGGTCGATGCCGGCGACAGCCGCAGCCTGTTGCCGCTGTTCTGGGCCTGCCTGCTCGGCGGCATGGTGCCGGCGCCATTCAAGGTGGCTGCCGCGGCAACCGGCGGCGCAGCGCTGAAACGTCTGCGCGACTCATGGGAAGTCTTGGGACGGCCGGTGATTGCCGCCGACCCGGTGAGTTTGCAGGCGCTGGCGCCGCTGGGCGCGGAGGCGCTGGAGGGAATGACGTTTCTGGATGCGGCAGCACTGGCCGATGGCGCGAGTGCAACGCCTGCACCGGTCACGGACTTGCAGGCGTTGGCGATGGTGTTCATGACCTCCGGCAGCACCGGTCTTCCCAAAGGCGTCATGCTGAGCCAAGCCAATGTACTGGCGATGATCGGCGGCGCCGCCGAGCGCGGGGAGGCATTGAAGCCGGGCGCGACCAGCATGAACTGGATGCCGCTCGATCACGTCGGCGGCCTTGGTTTCCTGTCGATCCTGCCGCTGGTGCTCGGCATGAACCAGATCCAGGTTGACACAGCGACCGTGCTGGCGGCTCCCGTGCGCTGGCTCGACCTGGCGCACCGGCATCGGGTCTGCATGGTCTGGACGCCCAATTTCGCATTCGACGTATTGCAGCAGGCGGCATCTGCGCCAGGCGCTGCACGCGACTGGGACTTGTCGAACCTGCGCATGATTTTCAATGGAGGCGAAGCGGTTTCCGACAGCGTGTTAACCGCTTTTGCGAAGCGTTTCGCAGAAAACAAATTGCCCGCCGGCGCGATCTGGCCTTCGTTCGGAATGACGGAAACCGTCAGTGGATTTTCCATGTCGCCTTGGGCTCCAGGCCACGGCGAGGTAGTTTCTCTCGGGACGCCGATTTGCGGTGCGGCGCAGCGTATCGTCGATCAGCATGGCGCGGTGGTGCGGGAAGGCGTGATCGGCGCCGTTGAGTTATCCGGCGCGTCCCTGTTCACGGGCTATTTCGGCCGCGACGACCTGACCGCCGAAGTGATGAGCGACGGGTGGTTCCGCACCGGCGACATGGGCATCATCCGTGATGGCGAGCTGTTTGTGGTCGGCCGCATCAAGGAAATGATCATCGTCAACGGCGCCAATTTCTACAGCAGTGAAATTGAAGAAGTCGTGGCGCAGACGGAAGGCGTCGAGCGCCTGAGTGTGGCCGCCATCGGCGTGCGCGCGCCGGGTGCGCGCACTGATCAGCTGGCCTTGTTCTTCGATGCTCCCGTTGCGCGTGACGGCACCGCGCTCAAGCGTGTCATGCAGGACATGCGCATGCGCCTGGGCAAACAGTTATCGCTGATGCCGGCGTATTTCATCCACGTGCCGGCCGATCGTCTGCCGCGCACCAATTCGGGCAAGGTGCAGCGCCTGGAACTCAGACGCCTGCTGGAAGCCGGCGCTTTCGACGCCGAGATCAAGCGGGCCGCATGTCTGCTGGAGGCTGCGGGCACCATACCGCGCTGGTTCGCCGAGCCGTTCTGGAAACCCTGCGCTATCGGGGCAAGTGTGTCGGTACGAGGGCAGAGCGTTGCGGTCCTGGGAGACGCCTCCCTCGGCGACGCGGCGATCCGGGCGACGCTTGCTGCGGCAGCTGCCGATATCGACTGGCGACAGTGCGCGCTTGAGGACGGCGATCCAGACAGCGTCCTCCATGCGATGACGCAGCAGCCGTCGCCGGACGTGATGCTGGTATTGCCCGGCTGGGCTCGTTTGCCGCTGCTGCTGCTGCTGTGTCAATCACTGGCGGCGACCCCGCGCGCGAACCGTCCTGCGCGCCTGATCGTGTGCGGCGCTGTCGGGGATGCTGCTGCAGCAGCTTTCTTGCGTACCTCGGCGGCGGAAATCGACGGCGTGCATTGCATGCATATCCAGTTTTCCGGTACAGACTTTGGCAGCGACGCCGGCATGATTCTCGGTGATCTGCGCAACGTCACGCACGAAACCGAATTGGCATATATCGACGGCCGGCGCCATCTGCGGCGCTGGCGCGAGGTCGCATTATCGAAACCGGATCATCCGGCATTGCGTTCCGGCGGCCTGTACCTGATCAGCGGCGGGCTTGGCGGCGTCGGTCTCCTGTTGGCGCGCCATCTGCTTGATCGCCATGACGCCAGATTGCTGATTGTCGGCCGTACCGCGCCGTCGCAACTCGACGACGCCCGCACCAAGGCGTTGCGTGAACTGGAACGCAGCGACCGCGTGCTGTACGCCTGCGCCGACGTGACCGATGGCCATGCCTTGCGGGTTGCCGTGGAACAGGCGCACGCCCGTTGGCAATGCGGCCTGGATGGCATTCTGCATCTGGCGGGAGAGGGACGGCAGACTGAATTGGTTCACGAAACTGCGGCAACGCTGGCGCAGATGATGCGCGCCAAGGTAGCCGGCAGTCTCGCCTTGCATGCACTGCTGCAAGATCATCCCGAAGCATGGTTCGTGCTGGTCGGCTCCGTTGCCGGCATGGTGGCGGGGCGGCAGGACGCCGCCTACGCCGCCGCCAATGCCTATCAGGCGGCGCTGGCCGAACAACTCACGGCCGCCGGCAATACGCGCTGCCGTTACCTGGGATTCTCCTCCTGGCGCGATACCGGCCTCAGCAAGCACGGCGCAGCGGTGTCGACCATGGAAGCGGCAGGCTATTTTTCGCTGGAGCCGGACAACGCCCTCGCCAGTTTTGACATTGCGCTCTCGACCTCCCGGCCAGTGCTGGCGATCGGACTCGACCTGCAGCATGCGCGTCACGCCGCGCTGCAAGACGCCGCCATTGCAGTGGATGAGCCCGTCATCGTTCAAACCGACACCGCATCCGAAAATTGCATGGCCTTGCGCGACCACTCTGGCCGCAGCATGCCGGTTCCCGTGATGACGGTGGCGGCGATACCGCACGATGCGTCGGGCGCGATCGACCGTGATCAGTTGACCCGGCTGGCCGGCGGATTTCTGCAGGCGGGGCGGCCGGACAACGAATTCGAGCGTTACATGGCGCAACTGTGGCGACGGACACTCGACTTGCCCACTTGCGGCGTACATGACGATTTCTTTGCGCTGGGCGGAAATTCGTTGCGCGCAGCACAAATCGCGGCAGTCACGCGCGAGCGCTTCCGCCTGGATGTGACGATGCCCGATTTGCTGCAACACCCCACTGTAGCTGGATTCTGCGCGCACGTGCGGCGCGGCGAAAGCAAGCCCGGCATCACCGAAGCCATCGCCCGTCGCTGGCTTGAGATCGAACAAATGACAACCGAACAAAAAGCGGCACGTGTTGCTGCGAGGACTGTATGACAACACCCGACATGTCGGCGATGGATGACGGACTGGATGCGGCGCTGCTTGCCGAGTTGCTGGCTGAAGACGGATTCGAATTGCCGTCGGAAGGACCGGCGATTGCTCGTCGCGCTGCCTCTGCACGCGTGCTCGCCACGCCTGCCCAGCAGCGCCTGTGGACGGTGGAACGCATCGACGGCGTGACCGGCGAATTCAATCTCGGCCTGGATATCCGCTTCAATGCACCGGTCGACGTGGCCGCGCTGGAGCGCGCCTTGCTGGCGCTGCTGCAGCGTCACGAAGGCTTGCGCGTCCGCTTTTCCGATCAGGATGACGGCGTCATCGAGCAGAACTTCACGCAGGTCAACAGCATTTCCTTGCCGCAGCATGCCGTAGCCGTCGCGCTGTGGCCATCGCATTTGCGCGACGCCGTGGCGCAACCTTTCGACCTGGCTGCCGACCTGTTGCTGCGTGCGCAGGTGCTGCACGACGATAAGTCGGGTGAAAGCGCCTTGTTGCTGACCTTCCACCACAACATCATCGACCTGTGGTCGGGACAACTATTGCTGCGCGAACTGGTCACGCTGTATGCGCGCGAACTCGGTGAAGCGGCGGCGCTGCCCGAGCCGGTGCAGTTCGGCGACTACGCGGTCTGGTTGCGCGAGCCGAAGCAAGTCGCTGCGCGCGAACAGTTGCACGCTTACTGGCGGAAGCGCCTGGCGCAATTGCCGGTAGCGCTCGAGATACCGTTTTCCGGTCCACGCGGACAAGCCGGGTCGGCATTGTGCGAACGCATTCCGGTATTGTTGCCCGCATCGCTCACCGCGGCCGTCAAACGCTTTGCCGATACGGTGGGGACCACGCCCTTTGTGGTCGTACTGTCCGCGTTCCATACCGTACTGGCGCGCTATTCCGGCATGGACGACATCGCCATCGGCGTGCCGGTGGTCAACCGTGCGCAGCAACAGACCCAGGCCATCGTCGGCTTCCTGGCGGAGAACATGGTGTCGCGCAACGTCTCGGAAGGCAGCCAGAGTTTCCAGGCCCTGACCGAACAGGTGCGCGATCACATGCTGGAAGACATGCGTCATCAGGATCTGGCGTTCGACGAGGTCGTCAATCTCGTCAATCCGGAGCGACGCAAAGGTCTGGCGCCATTGTTCCAGGCGATGCTGGTGTTCCAGACCATGGCGCCGCTCGAAGCGCAAGCCGGTGCAGTACACGCGCACGCCATGCCGGTTCCGCTGCCTGCCGCCCGGGCCGATCTGGTGCTGGAACTGGATGCCGGCGCAGAAGAGATCGCCGGCGGACTCGAATATCGCTGCAATTTCGTCGATCCCCGGCTTGCCGCCGCGATGGCGGCGTCGCTGGAGGTCTTGCTGGAAGCCGGGATGGCCGATCCGCAGCTGCCTCTGTCGCAATTGCCGCTGCAACGCCAGGCCGAAGCGCGCGATATGCTGGCCAAACTGAATCCGCCGTTGCCGGCGGCGTCGCCGCGCACAGTGAGCGCCTGGTTCGTGGAGCAGGCGGCGCAGATGCCGGAGGCCGTAGCGCTGATTGAGAATGACCGGGAAGTCACCTACGCCGAACTCGACCTGCGCTCTGCCGCGTTGGCGGCGCATCTGGCGCAGCTGGGCGTCGCTGCAGAAACGCCGGTCGCAATTTGCCTGCCGCGTTCGGTCGACCTGGCCGTGGCCATCCTGGCGACCATCCGCGCCGGCGGCGCCTTCGTCCCGATGGATCCCGAATTTCCGACCGAGCGTTTGCTCTACATGCTCGGCGCCAGCAGCGCAACGGTGCTGATTACTGCAGGAGCGGGAGAATGGCTTCCGGCCGACTCGGCCGTGAGACTGGTCGATCCTGCGCAGGCATTGCTGCAAGTGCCTGCGCCACAGGACCTCAATCACGCAGACAGCCTGCTGTACATTCTTTTTACGTCCGGATCGACAGGACGGCCGAAAGCCGTGATGGGCTTGCATCAAGGCGCAGTAAATCGTATTGCCTGGATGTTGGAGCGCTATCCATTCGAGCCGACTGACCGCTACTGCCAGAAAACCACGCCGACCTTCGTCGACTTTGTCTGGGAGTTGTTTGGCCCGTTGCTGGGCGGCGTGCCATCCGTGATTTTGTCGGCAGCCCAGGTGCGCGATCCGCGTGCGCTGGCGTCGGCGATTCAGCGTTACGGGGTCACGCGCCTGACGTTGGTGCCATCGTTGTTGAAATCGCTGCTCGATCATGTTCCCGATGTCGGCAACGTCCTCGGCGGACTGCGTCATTGCATCTGCAGCAGCGAGACTTTTCCGGGCGATCTGGCGCGCCGCTTCCGGCGCTGGTTGCCTGACTGCCAGCTGCTCAATCTCTACGGCTCGTCGGAAGCATCGGCGGATTCAACCTGCCATGAAGTAGATGTCGCTGACGGAGCGCAGGTGCACATCGGCCTGCCCATTCCGGGAAATCTTCTGGCGATTCTCGATCCGGCCGGCAATGTGCTTCCCATGGGCGCCGCGGGCGAGATCGTGATCGGCGGCATCGGCCTTGCGCGCGGTTATCTCAATCAAAATGACGGCGAACCCCGCTTCATCAACTTGCCGGCGGACGTCGCCGGCGGGCGGGCATTCCGTTCAGGCGACATCGGACGTTGGCGTCCTGACGGCAACATCGATTACCTGGGCCGGCGCGACCGTCAGGTCAAGATTCGCGGTGTGCGCATCGATCCGGAAGAAGTCAGGGCGGCATTGCGCCGATGCCCCGGCGTGACGGACGCGGTTGTGGTGGCGCGCGAAATCGGTGGCGACCTGATTTTGATGGCCTATGTCGTGGCGAAAGAAACCGTGGAGGCGGCCATGCGACGATGCCTCCAGGATATCTTGCCGACCGCGCTGCAGCCTTCACGCTACGTGTTCATGCCGGCCTTGCCGCATAACACCAATGGAAAAATCGATTTCCTGAGCTTGCCCGCACCCGATTCGGAATCACCTCAGCCGGCGCAGGAGCAGCAAGAGATCGCCCTGACGCTGGAAGAAAGCCTGCTGGCCGATATCTGGCGTCAGATCATCGGCCATCGGCTGCGACAAGCCGATGCCAATTTCTTCCAGTCGGGCGGACACTCGTTGAGCGCAATACGCCTGGTCGTCGCAATTGAAAAGAATCTCGGCGTACGCTTGCCGGTGACGGCCGTCTTTGACGCGCCGACCTTGCGCGCCATGGCGCTGGAAGTGCACCGCGCGCAACCCGGGGCCGACGTGCCGGAGCCGGTGGCCGGCGGTCCGCACCGGCGCGCGCGGGCGTCGTTCAATCAGGAGCGCCTCTGGCTCATCGAACAATCCGGGCAACAACGCGGCGCCTACAACCAGGCGGTGGCTTACCGCTTGCGCGGCCGCCTCGATATCGCACGCCTCGAACTGGCGTTCCGGTGCGTGATGCAACGCCATGAAGCGCTGCGTACGCGGCTGGTCCTTGCCGATGGCGACTTATGGCAGGAAGTGGACGCCTCTCCCGAATTTATCCTCAAACGAATCGACGCCGGCATTGATGCGGCCGAACGGCAGATGAAGGAATTCAGCGAACGAATTTTCTCGCTGTCGGACGACCTGCCGTTGCGGGCACAGCTGATCCGGCTCGGGCCTGACGATCATTTACTGGCAATCGTGGTCCATCACACGGCCTTCGACGGCGGTTCAGGACGCGTGATCGTCGAAGAACTGGGGCAGGCTTACGGCGGCACGTTGGATGCCGCACCTGCAGCATTGCAGCAGATCGATTTTTCGACATGGCAGCGGGATTGTGATGAACAGGGCGCTTTCGAAGCGCAAGGCAATTACTGGCGCGATCAGCTGGCCGGCGCTCCCGCCGTCCTCGGCCTGGCGTTGAGCCGGATGCCGGAGCAACGCGACTTCCGCCTTGGACGCGCACCGCTGGCGCTGGGACGGGAGCGCAGCCAGCGTTTGCAGCAGGCGGCCAACGCTGCCGGAGTGAGCACGTTCGCGCTGTTGCTCGGCGTATGGGGATTGACGCTGGCGCGCTTCGGTGACGAGCACGAGGTTGTCGTCGGTATTCCGGTAGCCGCTCGCAGTCGTACCGGGCTGGACGGTGTGGTCGGCTTTCTTGCCAATACCTTGCCGATGCGCCTGGATTGCCGGGCCGCCAACCTTGCTGAATTCGGACGGCGTGTGCAGCAGCGTGTCGCCGGGGGATTGCAGCATCAGGATATTTCCTTCAGCCGTATCGTCGAAGCCGCCGGCGTCGAGCGCGTGCCTCAGCGCCCGCCGTTGCTGCAGGCGATGTTCGTGCTGGCCGATCTGCGCCAGTGGCAATTGCAGCTGGACGATATCGACGCAGTGGCCCAGCCGGGATCGGCGCCGCTGGCGCGTACGGATCTCAGCATGGCCTTGCAGGAGGACGAACAAGGCATCGCCGGCGAGATGGAATATGCGGCTGACATCATTGCGCCCGCACTGGCCGAACGTATCGCGGCGGGCTTCGTGCATTTGCTGGACGCCTTGCTGGCGCAGCCCGACGCACCGCCTTTGTCACACTCGCTGCTGGATGCACAGGCGCGCACTTTGCTGATGCAGTTCGGGCGCGCGCGCCGCGTCTTGCCGCCGGCAACCCGGCCCTTGCGGTTGCACGACCTGTTGCGCGCCAGTGCACAGCGCAACGGCGATGCAGCGGCGCTGGCGACACCCGAGGGCGAGGTCAGCTATCGGCAACTGGATGATCTTGCCGGCGCCTTTGCGCAGAGTCTGCGTGCGGCAGGCCTGAATCCGGGTGCGCGCATCGCGCTGATCGGGGAGCGGTCCGTCGGCCTGATCGCCGCGTTGCTGGGCATCTCCAAAGCCGGCTGCATCTTCGTACCGATTGATCCTACTTATCCGGCGCCGCGTATTGAACAGATGCTGCTGGATGCCGAAGTTGCGTTGGTGGTCGGTGATTGTCCCGCTGCGTGGGACGAGGCGCGGTGGATGCGCCTGCCTGCACTGCGAGACTTGCCGTCTGCGCAGGAACCTGATGAGGCCGGGCATGGCGATATTGCCGACACGGACTTCGCGGCAACGGCGTGCATCATCTTCACGTCCGGCTCTACCGGTCGTCCCAAAGGGGTGGCGCTGGCGCATCATGCCTTGTGCCGCCTGGCGTCGAGTGCCGTGGAGGAGTTTTCGGTGCAGCAGGACAGCCGCATCCTGCAACTGGCTGCCTTCGGTTTCGACGTCGCAGTGTCCGACATCGTGTTTGCGCTGGCGGCCGGCGCCTGCCTGTGCCTGGCGCCGCGTGAGCATCTGTTGCCCGGGTCGCCGCTGGTGCAGACGCTGGACGCAATGAATATCAGCCACCTGCAGATTCCGGCGTCGTTGCTGGCGGCAATGCCTGCCGCACCGCTACCCTTGTTGCGCACGCTGATCGTGGGCGGGGAGTTGTGTCCGGCGTCGGTGGCGGCACAGTGGGGGCAAGGCCGTGACCTGTTCATCGCCTACGGCCCGACGGAAACCACCGTGACCGTGACCGCCGGTCGTTACCTCGGTCCGGATGCGCCTTTGCAGATCGGCCGTCCGGTGGGCGACGCCCGCATCTACGTACTGGACGGGCAGGGCGCACCGGCGCCGGTCGGCGTCGTGGGCGAATTGTGCATCGGCGGATCCGGCGTGAGCATCGGCTACCTCAACAATCCGGTCTTGACGCAAGAGCGATTCGTACCTGATCCGTTTTCCGATGATCCCCAGGCCCGCATGTACCGCAGCGGCGACCGGGCGCGCTGGCGTGAAGACGGGACGCTGGACTTCCTCGGCCGCAGCGACCGCGAGTTCAAGCTGCGCGGCTTCCGTATCGCACCGGCTGAAATCGAAGCCGCTTTGTCGCAGCAGGCCGGCGTGACGCAGGCCCTGGCGATGCTGCGTCCCGATGGCGCCGGACAGACCCGCCTGGTGGCATACGTGGTCGGCACCGACGTGAATGCAGCGGCGCTGCGCGCAGCATTGCGACATGCCTTGCCATCCTTCATGGTGCCTGATTTCATCTCTGTCCTGGATCGCATGCCGCTAACAGGCAACGGCAAGATCGACCTGAACGCCTTGCCGCCGCCGGTGTTCGGACGCGAGGGAGGCGCAGTTGCTCCGGGTCGCGATGCAGGCGATTGTCTGACGCGCGTTACCGGCCTGTGGCTTCAGGTGCTCAACCTCACCGACGTCGATCCGGACGCCAACTTCTTCGACGTCGGCGGGCATTCGCTGCTGCTGGTCCGGCTATACGACATGGCCGTCGCCGAGTTCGGCGCGGTGCTGTCGATCAGCGATCTGTTCCGTTTTTCCACGATCCGCAGTCTCGCCGCGCATTTGTCCAGTCGTGGCGAGATAGCCAAGCCCGTGGAGCCGGCGCAAGCGCCTCTGCCTGCTCAAGCGGAAATTGCCGTTATCGGCATGGCGTGCCGTTTTCCGGGGGCGCCGGATGTCGACGCGTTCTGGCAGCTTCTGGTCGAAGGCCGGGAAGGCATCAGCCGCCACGATGCGGCGTCGCTGGCAGCCGCAGGGCGGCCCGGCAACGTACTTGACCACGCCAACTTCGTCGCCGCCGGCGGCGAGATCGATCACGCCGACTGCTTCGACGCCGACTTCTTCGGCCTCGGTCCGCGCGATGCCGTGACGCTGGACCCGCAGCATCGGGTGGCGCTGGAATGCGCCTGGCACGCGCTCGAGCACGCCGGTTACGCCGCGACGGAGTCGCGCGGCGATGTCGGCGTATTCGTAGGGGTGGGCGTCAATACTTATCTGCAGGGACAGTTGTTCGCCGCCGGGCCGATGCCCGAAGGCGCCGACAGTTATCACGCAATGTCCGGCAACGACAAGGATTTCGGCGCCACGCGGATTGCCTATCACCTTGATCTCAAGGGGCCGGCGCTGGCCGTGCAGACCGCATGCTCGTCCTCCCTGACGGCTCTCGACATGGCCTGCCGCTCGCTGCGCAGCGGTGCTGCGACCATGGCGCTGGCGGGCGGCGTGGCGATCCGTTTCCCGCAGGGCGGCGGCTATTTCCATGAACCGGGCATGATCCTTTCGCCGGATGGACATTGCAGACCGTTCTCGGCCGATGCGCGCGGCACCGTCCCCAGCGGAGGCGTCGGCATGGTGCTGCTCAAGCCGCTGGCGCAGGCACAGGCCGACGGCGACAACGTGCTGGCGGTGATCCGCGGCAGCGCCGTCAACAACGACGGCGGCCGCAAGGTCGGCTACGCCGCTCCCGGCGTCGACGGCCAGGCCTCCGTGATTGCCTCCGCATTGCGCCAGGCGGGACTGGAGCCGGCCGATATCGATTATGTCGAAGCGCACGGCACCGGCACCGAGCTGGGCGATCCTGTGGAAGTCGCGGCATTGACGCGCGTCTTCGGGGGACGGCAACGACCGCTGGCGCTGGGCTCGGTCAAGAGCAACATTGGCCACGCCGATGCCGCCGCCGGCGTGGCCGGCTTGATCAAGACCATCCTGGCGTTGCAACACGGTGTATTGCCGCCCAGTCTGCATTTTTCCGAACCCAATCCGCACGTCGATTTCACGACGGCGTCGATCAGCGTTGTCGGTGCGGCGCAAGCCTGGCCGGATCATGGCGATGCGCGTCCGCGCCGCGCCGGCGTCAGCGCCTTCGGCATCGGCGGCACCAATGTGCACGTGGTGCTGGAGCAGGCGCCTGCGCGCGTTCAAGCAGTTTCCGTAACGGCCTCGCCGCAGATCCTGCCGCTTTCCGCGCGTACGCCGGAAAGCTTGCGCAGCAGCATGCTGGCGCTGGCCGAAGCCCTGCAGCGTCAGCCGCAACTGTCATTGCGCGACGCCGCCTTTACCTTGCAAGAGGGACGCGCCGTCTTCGGCTCCCGCCATGCCGTGGTTGCGTCCACGGTTGAAGAAGCCGTCGCGGCTTTACGCACGGCGACGCAACCGGTGGCGGTCGCAGGAACAGGCAAGGTGGCCTTCCTGTTCCCCGGCCAGGGCAGTCAATATCCGCGCATGGCGCAGGCGATGTACGAGGGCGACCCCGACTATCGATTCTGGTTCGACCGCTGCGCCGTCGCGCTGTTGCCGCATCTGCAGCTGGATCTCCGCAGCGTGCTCTATGGCGCCGATGTTGACGAATCCGCCGCCGCAATCGCGCTCAGGCAGACCGCGCTGGCACAGCCGGCGCTGTTCGCCGTGATGTATTCGCTGGCGCGCAGCCTGGAAGCGCGCGGCGTCGAAGCCGTCGCCATGCTGGGACACAGCCTCGGCGAGTACGTCGCGGCGTGCCTGGCCGGTGTGTTCGGGCTGGAGGATGCGCTGGCGCTGGTGGCTGCACGCGGTCGCCTGATGCAAGCCCTGCCGGGCGGCGCCATGCTGGCGGTGCAGGCGGATGAAGCGCAGGCGCACGAACTGATCCGTAGCAGCAATGGCGCTGTCAGTCTGGCCGCCGTGAATGGACCGGGCCAGTGCGTGCTGGCCGGTGCGACCGGGGCAATTGATGCATTGCAGGCAGGCCTGGATGCAATCAACGTGGCGGCCGTGCGTCTCGACACCTCGCATGCTTTCCATTCGTCCTCCATGGATGCGGTGCTGCCGGCTTTCGTCGCCGAGTTTGACCGGATTACCCTGAGTCCGCCGCAACGTCGCTTCATCTCCAACGTCACGGGCACATGGATCAGCGACGCCGATGCCGTCGATCCCGCCTATTGGGCGCGCCATTTGCGCCAGGCCGTGCGTTTCGGCGACGGTCTCGGCACCTTGCAGCGCGAGGGTATCGATTTGTTGCTGGAAGTGGGCCCCGGCAGTGCTCTGCAAAAGCTGGCGCGTACCAGCGGCTGGTCTGCGCAGCAACTGGTTGCGCTGGGGCTGAGCCGGCAACAGCCGCAACAAGCGCCGGCGCTGGCCGCCAGCGTGGCGCAACTGTGGACGCGCGGTGCGACGATAGCCTGGCGCAAGACAAGCCGTCCGGAGCATGCCGAGGAACCTGCGCCGTCGCGTATCGCATTGCCCGGTTACGTGTTTGAGCGCAAGCGTCATTGGCCCGCGACACCCGTGCCCTCTATGGTGCAAGAGAATTCCCCGGTACGGCGTGCAGAGATCGCCGACTGGTTCTACCTGCCGGGCTGGCAGCGCGCACCGCAACTGCCACCGGTCTCTTTGGCCGCGGCATCGACCGATGTCTGGCTGTTGCTGGGTTCCGAAACCGATGCCGGCCGCACCCTGGCCGCAAGCCTGCGCGCGCTGGGCAGGCAGGTCGTTGAAGTCAGGGCCGGAGCCGGATTCGAGATGTTCTCTGCGCAGGACTACGCCATCGACCCGACCCGCGAGGGGGACTATCGCCGCTTGTTGGACAGCACCGCAGCGACGCACGTTGTGCATCTGTGGAGCAGCGAAAGGCAGCCCTTCGTGACGGCGCTGGAACGCGGCTTTGACAGTGTCATGCTGCTGGCGCAGGCATTCGGCGCACGCTCGCAGGCGCGTCCGCTGCAACTCGACATCGTCACCTGCGGCGGCGCCGACGTCACCGGCGACGAGCCGTTGGCGGCGTCGCTCGGCACGCTGCTCGGCCTTGCCAAGATAATTCCGGTGGAATACCGCAGCCTGGCCTGCCGTGTCATCGATGTCGAGGCCGGCGACTCCGGCGCCATGCTGCTGAGTGAACTCCTGCACGGCCAAGCCGCGGCCCAGGTTGCCTTGCGTCGTCGCCATCGCTGGATTCCGCAGGTGCAGCGGGTACCGATCGCCGCTCCGGTGACGGGTGGCGATCGCCTGCGCGAGCAGGGTTGCTACCTGATCACCGGCGCGTTCGGCGGCATGGGCGCGAGCATTGGCCGCGATCTCGCCGCGCGTTGCCGCGCACGACTGGTATTGCTGGGACGTCATGTCGATCACGGCCTGGTTGGCGAGCTCGAAAAGGCCGGAGCCGACGTCCTCGCAAGCGCCTGCGACGTTGCCGACTCGGTCGCGCTGACGCAAGCGATTGCGGCGGCGCACGCGCGCTTCGGCATCATCCATGGCGTATTCCATTGCGCCGGCGTGGCGGATCTCGGCGGCATCATCCAGAACCGCAGCGTCGCCTCCATGTATCAGGTGATGGCCGCAAAAGTGCACGGTACGGTGTGGCTGGATCGCTTGCTGGAAGACGATGCACTTGATTTCATGGTGCTGTTCTCGACGCTGGGCAACCTGCTGCCGCAGGCCAAATTCGGGCAAGCCGCCTATGCCGCCGCCAACGAATTCCTCGATCTGTTCGCGCAGGAACGCAATGCACGCGGCGGCTTCACCATCGCACTCAATTGGGACGACTGGAGCGAAGCCGGCATGACCGTCGAAGCGGGCCGACGGCGCGGCCTCGCAGCTCCCGACAGCAGCGAGGCAATGCGCTCGGAAGAGGGCGTCGAGGTCTTGCGCAGGGTCTTGTCGGCGCCGCATGCGCGGGTCGCCGTCTCAATACGCGACCTGCCGGGCCTGCTGGCGCGCGCAGACACGTTGCTGGACAAGCTGTCGATGCCGTTGGCGGCAGCGAGTGCCGGGACGTCGCCATTACCGTCATCGGCTGCTGCAGGCATGACCGACACGGAAGCAAAACTGGCCGCCACCTGGCGCAGCATCCTGGGCGTTGCCGACATCACGCGCGAAGCGAATTTCTTCGAATTGGGCGGACATTCGCTGATCGGCATGCGCCTGCTGGCGTTTGTACGGGAGAGCTTCGGCGTCGATCTGAACATCGCTGCGATTTTCGAGTACGCCACGCTTGCCGCGCTGGCCGGCCATATTGATGCATGCCGCTCCACGGACGACGGCATAGAGGAGTTTACGATTTGAACAGCGTTGAACAGTTGATCGTACAACTGGCGGAGCTCGGCGTGACGCTGGCGTGCACCGGCAATGATTTGCGCGTGCGCGGCCCGGCAGGCGCCTTGTCGCCTGCGCTGCGCGCCGAGCTCGGCGCGAGGAAAGCCGAACTGGTCGCGCATTTGCAGTCGTCGTCGATCCCAGCTGCAACGTCGTCGTTCCCGGAACTGGCGCGCAGCGCGGTGCAGCGTACGACCGCGCCGCTGTCGTTCAACCAGCGCCGCCTGTGGTTCCTCGACCGGCTCGAAGGCGGCGGCAGCGCTTTTGTCATCATGGCCGGATGGCGGTTGCAGGGCACGCTCGACCTGCCGGCGCTGGAACGTGCATTCGGCACGCTGACGGCGCGGCATGAGCTGCTGCGCAGTGTGATCCGCGATGACGGGGTCGAGCCCGAGCTGCACATTCTTCCCATCGTACCGTTCTCCCTGAGCGTCGAATTCCCTGCGCCCGGCAGCCGCCCCGATGCGGCCGAGCAGGCGTTGCTTGCCCGAGAAGCTGCTCTGCCTTTCGATCTGACCGTCGCGCCGCCGTTGCGCGTGAGCCTGTTGCAGCTGACGTCGCGCGACCACGTGCTGACGCTGGCAATGCATCACATTGTGTCCGATCACTGGTCCATGGGCGTATTGATCAATGAACTGGGAATGCTGTACGCGCTCGAAACCGATGCATCTTCACTGCAGCCGACCGCACTGGCGATCCAGTATTCCGACTATGCGGTATGGCAACGCGCCATGTTCAGCGAGGAACGACTGGCGCCCCATCTGCGTTATTGGCGCGAACAACTGGACGGGGTCGTCACCGAGCTGGCCTTGCCGCTGGACCGGCCGCGTCCCGCTGAACGCGGCAACGCCGGCGCCATGCATCAGCTGCGACTGGCGCCAGGCACGGTGCAGAAAGTGCAGGCCATCGGCTTGCGCACCGGCGCGACGCCATTCATGGTGCTGCTGGCTGTCTACGCGCAAGTCTTGTCGCGCTGGTCGGGGCAAGATGAAGTGGTGATCGGCTGTCCGGTCGGCAACCGCGATCGCAGCGAGACGCATGGACTGGTCGGCTTCTTCGTCGACACCATGCCGTTGCGGATCAGCTTGCACGGCGACCCGGATCTCGCCGAATTGATCCGACGCGTTCGCACCACCTGCCTGGAGGCGTTTGAACACCAGCAGGCGCCGTTCGAGCGCATCGTCCAGGCCGTACGGCCTGAGCGCGCGTTGAACAAGGCGCCGCTGTTCCAGACCATGTTCGTACAGCAAAGCGGCGCGAGCCCGCAGCTGGCGCTCGCGGGACTGCAGGTGGAAGCGGTGCCGCCGGCAGCGGGCGCCCCGGAGCTGGACCTCAATTTTTTCGTGCATCTCGATGGCGACGACTATCGCTGCGTGATGGAGTACGACACCGACTTGTTCGATCAGCACACCATCGCCGGATTCTGCGAGCAATTCGCCTATGTACTGCAGCACGCGACCGTCGACGAGTCGACGCCGTTGTCTTGTGTGCAACTGGCGCTGCCTTCTGCGCCGACGCTGCCAGACGTCGAACCGGAGCCGTGGCTGCCGCAAATGATCACCGCCGGCGCGCTGCGTCATCCGGACCGGGCGGCCGTAGAGGAGGGCGCAACAAGCCTTTCCTATCGCGACCTGATGCTCCAGGCCGACTTGCTGGCGCGACGCCTTGTCGCCGCCGGAGTCCAGTCCGGGGCAGTAGTCGGGCTCGGATTCTCCTCCTCCGTTGGATTGGTGGCGGCAATGCTGGCGACCTGGCGCGCCGGCGCGGCTTACGTGGTCCTGAGTCCGCAGCAACCGGCGGCGCGGCGCGCGCAGATGATCGCCACGGCAGGTATTGCACTGGTGGTTACGACCGCCTCGGAACAGGACGGCTGGCCGGTGCCGGTCTTGTTGTCGGATGTGCGCGAAACCTCACCGCGGTTGCCGGCGCTGCCTGCCGTCGCGGAACATGCCGCGGCATTGGCCTACATCTGCTTTACCTCCGGCTCGTCCGGTACGCCCAAGGGCGTCGCCGTGACACACGCCAATCTCGCCAATCATGCGCGCGCAGTGGTGCAGGATTTCGGGCTGAGCGAGAGCGACCGGGTCATGCAATTTGCCGCAGCAGATTTTGACGTCGCAGCGGAGGAAATCTTCCCTGCGTTGATGGCCGGCGCTTGCGTGGTGATCCGCGCCGAGGGCGTCACCGACAGCATTGACGCTTTCCAGGAGCACGTGCAGCAAGCAGGCCTGACCGTACTGAATCTGCCGGCGGCGTTCTGGCATGAGTGGGTGCGTGCGCTTGGCCATGCACGTCGTGCGCCGCCGGCTTGTCTGCGTCTGGTCGTGACCGGCAGCGACCGGGTATTCGCCCGTCGCTGGCGCGAGTGGCAGGCCCTGTGTGCGCATCCGATTGCTTTTCGCAGCGGCTATGGTCCGACCGAAGCGACTATCACGTCTTCCTTCTTCAATCCCGCCGCACAGGCGCTGCCATCGGCCGCCGACGTCTTGCCGGTCGGCCGGGCGATTGCCGGCGTCGTGCTGGAAGTCGTGGATGGCCGCGGTCTTCCGGTGCCGCCGGGCGTCATCGGCGAAATCCTGATCAGCGGTGCCGGCGTCGCGCAAGGCTACGTGGGCCAGCCCGGCCAAACCGCCGCCGTCTTCCAGGCACATCCGCTGGTTCCTGCGTTGCGCAGTTACCGCAGCGGTGATCTGGGACGCCGTCGTGTTGATGGCACGTTGGAGTTCATCGGCCGCAAAGACCAGCAAGCCAAGGTGCGCGGTTACCGGATCGAACTGGCAGAAATCGAGGCGGCGCTGATGGCGCATCCGCAGGTACACGAAGCGGTCGTACTGATGCGGGCGGACAGTGCAGACAGCGCAGGTGCGGGCCAATTGCTGGCCGCGGCAGGCTGCGATGCGAAACTGGAATCAGGCTCGTTGCGGGCGTGGCTGGGTGAACGTCTGCCCGCATACATGGTGCCGGCGCTGTGCGTCACGCTGCCTCGATTGCCCCGCACCGCATCGGGCAAGACAGACCGGCGCGCATTGCTGGAGATGGACGTCACACGCGATCTCCCGTCTCTGCACGATGTTGCTGTCGTAGCCGCCTCGGCGGCCGAAGCGCCGCTCGCGGCATTGTTTGCCGAGGTGCTGGACCGGCCTTCGGTCGGACCTTGCGACAATTTCTTCGAGCTGGGCATCGATTCGATCCGCAGCCTGCAGGTCGTTTCGCGCGCACGGCAGTTGCAGCTGAGCCTGACGGTGCGTGACATTTTCCGGTTCCAGACGGTGCGCGACCTGATGCGCGCGCTGGAGTCGCGCGGGCAAGCCATGTCCGGCTACAAGCCGCCTGAGATCGCTGACGGTGAATTGCCGGCAACGCCGATTCAGGCCTGGTTCTTCGAGCAGGCGGGAGAACATCGCGGCCACTACAACCAGTCGGTCGTGCTGCAGACGCCGGCGCAGGTCGATGCGGCTGCACTGGAACGTGCTTTGCAGGCGGTGGCGGCGCGCCATCCGATGTTGCGGCTGCAGGTCGAGGGAGAGGATTTGCACGTTGCCGTCGCTGCGCCGGGGACGATCCTGCGCGTGCTGGACGGCGTTGATGCCGAATTGCCGGCGCGCATAGCCGCCTATGAGCAGGCGCAGCGCAACATGGATTTGCGCAGCGGCCGGGTGCTGCAGGCGGTGCTGGCAAAGCCGGCTGCGCGGCTGATGATCGCGGTGCATCATCTGGCGATCGATGCCTATTCATGGTCGGTCTTGCTGGATGACCTGAGCCTTGCCTACGACCAGGCGTTGCGTGGCGAGATTGTGTTGCCGGCGGCGACCACCTCGTATCGCACCTGGTCGCGCAAGCTGCGCGAACTGGCCGCCACGCCGGCGGCGCAGTCGTCGGTAGAGTATTTTGTCGAACGCTTCGCCGATCGCGGGCTTTCCGTGTTGCCCGCGGATTTGCCGGCCGGCG
The DNA here is from genome assembly GCF_044767325.1 of Herbaspirillum sp. NPDC101397. NCBI lineage: Bacteria > Pseudomonadati > Pseudomonadota > Betaproteobacteria > Burkholderiales > Oxalobacteraceae > Herbaspirillum > Herbaspirillum sp. NPDC101397. The sequence continues at coordinate 512,478 of NZ_JBIWNS010000001.1, read as the reverse complement.
CCGCAGGCGCTGCAGAGACCATGTCGCTGTCGCTCGACAGCGAGACCACGACCATCCTTTTGCAATTGGCGCCGGGCGTTTTCAACGCCCGCGTCGATGAAATGCTCATGGCGGCATTGTTCATCGGAGCCGGCCGCATCGGCCTCAAGGGAGCTTTGCAGATCGATCTGGAGCGCAATGGCCGCGTCGACCTGTTTGACGATGTCGATCTCTCGGGCACCGTCGGCTGGTTTACGGCAGTGCAACCGGTGCTGTTGCAATGGCCGGAAGCAGGACCGACTCCATCCGAAGCAGTGGCGCACGTGTGCAAGCGGGTACGGGAATCGCCGTGCCAGGGGCTGGCGCTGGGCGTCATGCGTTACCTGTCGGCAGATCCCGCACAGCGCGCCGCGTTGCAAGGGTTGCCTGGCGCCGGGATCCTGCTGAACTACCTCGGCAGGCTCGATATCGGCGCTGCCGGAGGCGAGGGTTTTGCCGCCGTGGATGAAGACAGCGGGCAAGGGCAGAGCGCGGCATTTGCGCGCAGCCACGTCATCGAAATCAATGCCGGCATCCGTGCCGGCTGCCTCAGCGGCGCAATCAGCTTCCCGGCCGGCGCAGCGCAGCGCGAACGCGTCGGCGCGTGGCTGCACGAAGCGACGGCGGCATTGCACGAGATCGCCGCTGACGCACAGCGACGTGCTGCTTCACCGCAGGACAGCATTGAGGAAGAACTGCCGCTGACGCCGTTGCAGCAAGGCATTGTGTTCCATAGCTTGCGTGACCCGGATATTTACTGCAACCAGCTGCGCCTGACGCTGGACGGTGAACTCAACACCGAGGCCTTGCGGCGCGCATGGGAGCAGGCGCAACAACGTCACAGCATGCTGCGCACCAGTTTCCACTGGCGCGACATACCTGCGATGCGCCAGCGCGTGCATGCTCATGTCGCATTGTCGTGGAGCGTAGCCGACTGGCGCGGCCTCGATGAAGCCGGCCGCGTGGCGGCGCTGGATCAATTGATGCGCGCCGAGGTTGCGCGCGGCTTCGAACTTGAGCAGGCGCCGCTGCAGCGTTTGCAACTGGTACGCGTCGCGGAGCAGCGCCATGAGCTGGTCTGGAGTTCGCATCATTTGCTGCTGGACGGCTGGTCGGTGTCGCTGCTGCTGGCCGACATCTTCGCGCTGTACCGCCAGGCGCAGGGCGACGCCTCGGTGCGGCTCAAGATTGCGCCGCGTTTTAGCGACTATGTGCGCTGGAGTGAGCGACGTGATGACGCTGGGCGCAAGGACGACATCGCCTTCTGGCAGCGGTCGTTGCAAGGAATAACAGAGCCGACCTCGCTGGCGTTCGCCACGCAGGCGGGCGATGCCGTCTCGGGAGACGCGGCGGTGCACACGATGGAATTGTCGTCGTCACGCACGCAAGCAGTACAAAAACTGGCGCAACGCGCCCGCACCACGTTCGGTACGGTGTTGCAGGCAGCCTGGGGGTTATTGCTGGCGCGCTGCAGCGCAAGCCGCGACGTGGTCTTCGGCGTAACCGTCTCCGGCCGGCCGGCGGAACTCGATGGCGTCGAAGAAATGATCGGCATGCTCATCGCCACAGTGCCGGCGCGCGTGACGATCCCTTCTGCGACGCCATTGTCGGATTGGCTGGCGCAATTGCAGGAGCAGCATCTGGAACGCGAGCAGCATGCCGGCGCGTCGCTGATTGAAATCCGCCAGGCCGCGGCCTTGCCCGGCAGCCAGGAATTGTTCCAGAGCTTGCTGCTGGTGCAGAATTATCCGAAGGCGCAGTCCCTGTCCGGCGGCGGCCTGCGCCTGGCCGGTGTGGAAGTGAGGGAGCGCACCAACTATCCGCTGACGCTGGCTTGCAGCGCCGGTGAAACCCTGAGCCTGGCATTGCACCGCGACGGCAGCATTCCCGCAGCAGCAGCCGAACGCCTGCTGGCGCAACTTGGACGCTTGCTCGATAACATGGCCGCGCATCCCGACTGGCCGGCGGCACGTCTGCTGGCGCTGGACGATATCGACGCGCAGGCGGCATTGGCGGCGGGTCGCGGTCCCGTTGAGGCGATTGCGCCGGCATACTTGCCCCGGCAGATTGACGCCTGGGCAGAGCGATCACCGGATGCGCCGGCCCTGACCGATCAGGAACGGGCTCTGAGTTACGAGGCCTTGCGTACCGAATCAACACTGCTCGCGCGACGCCTGCAGGCGCTCGGCGTCGGCGTAGAAACCAAGGTCGCGCTCTGTTTGCCGCGCTCGGCTCGCTATGTGATTGCGGTGATTGCCATCCTGCGTTGCGGCGCAGCCTTCGTTCCCCTCGATCCCGCCTATCCGGTCGCGCGCAGACGCTTCATGCTGGAAGACAGCGGAGCGTCCTTGCTGATTGCCGATCGCGCGTGCGCCGAAGCCTTGCAGGCGCAGGCGATCGCGCAGGATCCGGATGTCTTGTTTGCAACGTCGACTGCTGAAGAAGCCGACGACGCCGATGCGATCGCCGCTGTCGACCTTCAGCAGCCGCATCCGCAGTCGCTGGCTTACGTGATCTACACATCCGGTTCGACCGGCACCCCCAAGGGCGTCGGCAACACCCATGCCGGCCTGCGTTCACTGGCGCATGCCCAGCGCAGCACATTCGGCCTGCAGCCGGATGCACGCGTCTTGCAGTTTGCGTCGCTGTCATTCGATGCCTCGATCTGGGAAATGACGATGGCTTTCGGCGCCGGTGCGGCGCTGATCGTGCCCGGCGCCGATACCGCCCGGGTCGGTGAAGGACTGGAGCAATTCATGCAACACCAGCGCATCAGTGCGGCGACCTTGCCGCCGACTGCACTGGCGACGCTGGATGAACGTCGTCTGCCAGGTTTGCAAACACTGGTGGTCGCAGGCGAAAGCTGCGCGCCCGAACTGGTCCTGCGCTGGGGACCTGGGCGCAAGTTCTATAACGGTTACGGCCCGTCCGAAGCATCGGTGGCCGTCAGTGTCGAAGCCTGGTCCGCCTCCAAGGACAGCTCCGGACAACTGCCACTCGGCCGGCCGCTGCCGAACATGCAGCTGCATGTGCTGGACGCCGATATGCAACTGCTGCCGCCCGGCGTGGTCGGCGAGCTGTACATCGGCGGAGCAGGGCTGGCGCGCGGCTATCTGAACCGTCCTGATCTGACGGCGGCGAGTTTCTTGCGGGATCCCTACGGAGCTCCCGGCTCGCGCCTGTATAAAACCGGCGATCGCGGCTATCGCCTCGCCGATGGCAGGGTGCAGTTCGTCGGACGCAACGACCATCAGGTCAAGCTGCGCGGTTTCCGCATCGAGCTGAGCGAGATCGAGGCGGCGCTGATGCGACATGCCGACGTGCGTCACGCCGCCGTGCTGCTGCGTAGCCACGGCTCGGAGGATCGCCGCCTGACGGCCTATCTTGAGACACGCGTTCCGGTGGCAACTGACGGCTTGCGGGCCTTCCTCGGCGAACAGTTGCCGCCGCATATGGTGCCGGCGCATTTCGTTACATTGGAATCGATGCCGCTGACCGTCAACGGCAAGATCGACCGCAAGGCGCTGGAGATGCTCGAGACCATGCCGGAGCAGCCGCCGGCGGCCATCGTGATCGACTATGCCGGCGAGACCGAGCGCCAATTGGCGGCCATCTGGGCGCAAGTGCTCAATGTGGCGCAGGTGCTGCCGGGGCACAACTTCTTTGAACTCGGCGGCGACTCGATCCTGGCGATCCAGGTAGTGTCCAAAGCCAACCGCCAGGGCATTGCGCTGACGCTCAATCAGATCATGGATCCGGATGCGTCGACCTTGGCGGCGCTGGCGGCACAGGTTGACGCCGGGGTGGGGCAGAGCGCACAACGTGCGCCGATGCCGATGCTGACCAGCGGCCCCGTACCGCTGACGCCGATCCAGCATTGGTTCCTGCAGCAGAATCCGCCAGACCTGCATCACTACAACCAGAGCTTCTTGCTCGAGGTGCCGGCCGAACTGGATGCGCAGGCATTGCAACGCGCACTCGACGCCGTTTGTGCGCGCCATGATGCGTTGCGGCTGCGGTTCGAACAAATCGACGGCGTCTGGCATCAGCATCTGAACGAGCATATCAGCGAGCATGTTGCGGCACTGCTGGAGATCGTGCCGCCGCCGGCAGACCCGGCCGGATGGCATGCCTTGCTTGAACAAGGCGCAGCAGACAATCAGACGCGCCTCGACATCGAACAAGGTCCCTTGCTGCGGCTGGTGCTGTACGCACCGCCGGCGGGATCGGCGACAGCAAGACTGCATATCGTGGCGCATCACCTGATCATCGACGCGGTGTCGTGGCGTGCGCTATTGGAAGATCTGTTCGACGCCTATGCGCAAGCGCGGACATCCGCGACCATCAGCCTGCCGCTTGCGCGTGCTTCCTTCGCGCAATGGGCTGCTGCGGTGGAGCGGCATGCAGTGTCTGCACAAGCACGCAACGAACTTGGCTACTGGCTGGACCAGCCGCGCAACATGGTGCGACTGCCGCTGCTGCGTACCGACATCGCCGCTACCGCAGGTGCCGCGCACACCATGGGGTTCACACTGGATGAAGCCGTCACCGGCATGCTGGTGCGGGAGCTGCCGCGCTGCCGTGGGGTGCAAGTACAGGAAATTCTGCTGACGGCATTGAGCGTGGCGTTGGGCGAACTGATCGATGACGCAGGCCGGCGCGGGATCGGCAGCGAGATCGGCATTGCACTCGAGTCCCACGGCCGCGACGTCGTGCTGGAAGGCGTCGACGTTGGCGGCATGCCGGGTTGGTTCACCGTGCTGGCGCCGTGGAGCATGCCGCTGGGCGAGCAGCGTATCGACAAGGTGCGCGAGAAACTCAAGGCAATGCCGCGGCACGGATTCAGCTTCGGCGTTCTGCGTTTCCTCTCTCCCGATCCCTCCGTGCGCGAAGCGCTGGCGGCGTTGCCGGTTCCGCAGATCGCTTTCAACTATCTCGGCCAATGGGATACGGCATGGCCTGAAAACCTGTCTGTCCGCCCGGCGCCGGAAACCGACGGCGCCGGCTTTGCGCCGTCGACGCCGCGTCCTTATGTGCTGGAAGTCAACGCCATGATCGCCGGCGGGCGTCTGCAGCTGGACCTGACTTTCGATCCGCGCGTGCTGCCGCAGGACTTCGCCGGGCGCTTGAGCGACGGGATGCGCAACTGGCTGCAGGAGTTGGCAGGGAGTACGCAACAGGAAGAGGCGCGGCGTTACCCATTGGCGCCACAACAGGTCTCCATGCTGGAACACGCCGTTGCGTATCCGGAGTCCCCCGCCTACGTGGTGCAATTCACGGCGCGTCTGCCGGCGCAACTGGAGGTCGACGATTTCATCGCCGCATGGCGGGCGGTGTTGTCGCGTCATTTGGCATTGCGCGCCGGTTTTGCGATCGGGGAGAGCGGCGAGGCCGGTCAATATTTCGGCGAACCATCGACACTGGTCTGGCAGCGCGAAGACTGGAGCGGCTTGCCGGAAGCAGAGGCCGGCGCCGCTGTAGACGCCTATTGCAGCCAAGACCGGCAGCGCGGCTTCGACCTGGCCAAGCCGCCGCTGATGCGCTTCGCGCTGCTGACTACCGGGACCGGCTGGCATTTCGTCTGGACTTATCACCACATCCTGGTCGACGGCTGGTCGATGCCGGTGTTGCTCGGCGAGGTCATGGCTGCGTATGCCAAGCAGCTGACCGCTGCACCGGCGCCGGACTTCCGGATTTTCCTTGATTGGCTGGAACGCCAGGACGGGGTGGCCGCACGCAGCTTCTGGCGCGGTGAGCTGGCGGGGATGAAACCCTCACGCTGGCCTGCCGGGCCGGGCGCTGCGTGCAGCGGCAACTTTGCGGAAATCAGCGTGCAGCCGCAAGCGGGAACCGGCGCGCGCCTGAGTACGTTTGCACGCAAGCATCGCCTGTCCGCGCCCAGTATTTTCATGCTGGCATGGGCGCTGGTGCTGGCGCGTCACAGCAGTGCGCACGAGGTCTGTTTCGGCGTCACCACGGTATTGCGTCCGGCTGACGTCGACAGTATCGAATCCATGGTGGGCAACCTGATCAACACGCCGCCGTTGCGATGCGAGATCGATCCGGCCGCGGACTTCGTTGCCGCCTGCCTGCAGATTCAGCGCAAGCGGACGGCCACAACCGCGCACGCCACGCTGGCCTTGTCGGACATCGCAGAGTGCATCGGCCTGTCGGACGGCGACGCTTTGTTTGGGACGGCGCTGCGCATCCAGAATTATCCGCTGGGCGAGGTCGGACAAGGCAATGCCGCGCTGCAAGTCAGCGATGTCGCCATTTGTGACCAGTGGCATTACCCGTTCAATGTGGAAGTCACGCCGGGAGAGCAACTGAGCCTGATCGCGGTCTATGACGCCGGCCTGGTTTCAGCGGCACAAGCCGAGGCCATGTTGCGCTCCTACGCCGGGCTGCTGGATGTGCTCGGTGTGCCGGATGAATCGACGCTGGGAATCCTGATGGCGGGCATGCATGGTTGACGCCCTTTATTCCCTGCGATACGGCGTTAAACCGGGCATTTTTCCAACCGGTCAGTACGGAGGGGCCGGCATATGAGATGAATCAAGAAAGTAATCAGGTTTTTTTGTTGGGAATTTGTTGAATATATTGGCTGTATGCCCAATAATTTCTGCGGTCTGCGTATATTGACGATGAGTTGACGATGAGTTGACGCGTTGGCCTCATATTCGACGATTTCCCGATAGTGACGCTCTGTCGAACGCGGCAGAGTCTTTTTCCCCCGCCTTGAGTCATGCAGCAAGCCTCATGTGCGTCAGGGCGTTTAATTGATGAAGGAGATTTCCATGAGCACTACGGATCAAGCAGAACAAACCATCGCCGCAGAAGAACCGGTCGCAGAGCAGGCGGCCGAGTTGACCCCGGAAGAGCGCCAGAACGAAGCGCTGCATTCCATCAAGAACCATGCAATGACCGCCATGGGCGTCGGCATCCTGCCGATCCCGGGCCTCGACCTGATCGCCCTGACCGGTGTGCAACTGAGCCTGCTGCGCAAGCTCGGCGGCCTGTACGGTTTTACGCTGTCCGACGAAACCGGCAAGAAACTGCTCGGCTCCGTGCTCAGCGGCTATCTGCCGTTGCTCATCGCTGGTCCCGTCGGCAGCATCCTGAAATTCATCCCGGGCGTGGGCATCGCCGCAGGCGTACTGGCGCAATCGACGCTGGCGGGCGCCACCACCTATGCGATCGGCAAGCTGTTCCTGCAGCACTTTGAATCGGGCGGCACCTTCCTCGACGTCAAGACCAAGGAAATGGGGCAGAAGCTCAAGCAGCAGGTTCAGGAAGGCAAAGACTTCCTGAAGAAGCACGTTCCCGGCGGCAAGAAGGACGCGGTCTGATCCTTGCCTGCACAAGCTGCGGGCAAGGCATACCGGGAGTCAATGCGCTTCCGGTATTTTTTTACGCGTCCCGACGGTGACTGCTGACATGAACGTCCTTCAATGAGTCCGCTGCAAGAATCACGCGCCTGGTTTCCTTTCGGGCTGGGCCGGGAAGACGCGCATATGCGCCTGTTCTGCCTGCCGTTTGCGGGCGGTGGGGCATCCAATTTCCTTTCCTGGCGCACGCGTCTGGAAGATGCCGGGGTGGCCGTGGCGCCGCTCCAGTATCCGGGGCACGAGACGCGCCTGGGCGAAGCGCCGCTGCACGCATGGGATGACATGCTGACGGCCTTGCAGGAAACGATCATGCCTCTGCTGGATCGCCCGTATGTCTTGTTCGGCTACAGCATGGGCGCGCGTCTGGCATCCGCGCTGGCGGCCAGGCTGGCGAACGCCGGTTGGCCGCCGATGCAGCTGATCGTCGCGGCGCATGTGCCCCCGGACTTGCCGTCGCCGGCATTACGGGCGATCGGCCTGGACGACGACGCATTCAAGGCGCTGTTATTGCAGTACGGTGGGATCCCTGTCGAGATGTCGCACGAGCCGGCCTTCTGGGAGATGGTGCTGCCGGTGATGCGGGCCGACTTTGCGCTGGCCGCAGCGCCATTCGCGGCCGCGCCTGCCGCATATCCGATCACGGCGTATGCCGGTGCCGACGACAGGCATGCCGATGCAGAAAGCATGGCCGGGTGGCAGCGTTTTACCACAGCAGATTTCGTGCTGAAAGAATTCGCAGGCGATCATTTTTTCCTCCGTAGCGCGGATGTCTGCGCGGCGTTGAACACCGACCTTGCACGTGTTGCGCGTGTGCGGTCGGCCGATTTACACCCACTTGTCTCCGCCTGAGCGGAGCTGCCTCATGAACATCAAAAGAATATTGCCGAAGGTCGTCGCACGTACAGTCACAGGGGCAGGCTGCGTACTGCTGCTGTCGGCGCTGAGCGGCGTGCTGCCGGCCCGAGCCAATGCGCAGGACGCCAGCCATCATCTGGGCGCAGGCGCCTTCGTTTCCGATCAGCCGCTGCAGGAGCTGCTCAAGAAGCGTCGCCCGAAAGGCCTGATCTATCTTGCGGTGCCGCAGGCGATCATGGTCGCCAACGAGGGCGGGGCCAAGAAGACCAGTTGCTCGCCGCAAATCCAGCTGACCAATTCGTCCAACCAGACGCTGGAAGAACTGGTTGTCGGCATCCGGTACAAGAAAGCCGGCAAGACCATCGGCAGCACGTTGTCGCGCTTCTATCTGATCAAGACCGGCAAGCAGGACATGCATTTCTTCCCCAGCGTGCTCGACACTTCCAGCTGCGAAGAAACCATCGGTGAAGCGGAAGTCATCCAATGCCTGTACGACACCGGCGAGAGCTGCGCCCAGGACGTGCGTGCGTTGGAATACGGCGCCGTGCCATTGAAAATCCAAGACAAGAAATAACAAGGAGTCAACATCATGCCTATCGCATTCTTAATCTATCTGGTGCTGTGCGTTCTGGTCGCCTTCGTCGCGCGCAGGAGCCGGCTGGGATCCCTGCGCACGCTGTTGCTGGCGTTCCTGCTGACACCGCTGGTGGCGTTTATCTATGTGCTGCTGTTCGCCGCCATCGACGACAAGAGCAAGGTGTTCTACAACGGTCCGGCCGAGCGATGATCTGATGCGTCTGACCGAACTTCTTATTCGCGATTCAAAGACGTCGCTGCAACGTCTCGGATTAATGGCCCTCCTGGCCGGCGGCGCCAGTACCGGGATACTGGCGGTGGTCAACTCGGCCGCCACCACGCAGGCCAGCGGCGGCAACCAGCTTATTCCCATCCTGCTCTACGGCCTGGCCTTGCTGGTGTACATTTTCAGCCAGCGCTACGTTTTGCAGACCACCACCGACGAGGTCGAGCGCATTGTCGACGAGCGTCGCCGCAGCCTGATCCGCAAGCTGGCCGACTGCGAACTGCTCGGGGTGGAAAAGATCGGCCACGGCGCCATCTTTTCCGCGATCAACACCGACACGCAGACCATCTCGCAGACTGCCGGCAGCCTGATCCTCGGCGTTCAGGCGGTGATGATGATCTTCTGGACCACCATTTACATCGCCACCTTGTCGATTCCGGCGCTGGCGCTGGTGGTCGTGGTCCTGCTGGTGGCAGCGCGGCTGTATCGCAAGCGCGGCGAGCGTGCCAGTATCGACTTGCGGCGCGCACACGATGAAGTGGTGTCCCTGCACGAAATGGTCGAAGGGCTGCTGGCCGGCTTCAAGGAAGTGAAGCTGTCGAGCCGGCGCGCTGCGGAGTTGTTGCAGGATGCCGTCATGGTGTCCGGACGGACGGCGTTCTTTCGTTCATTGGCGCAGCGCGCGCTGGGCGTCAATTTCGTCTTTTCACAAGTCGCCATTTTCATCTTGCTGGGCACGCTGGTCTTCATCTTGCCCGCGCTCAGCACCACCTTCGCCGACAGCACGGTGAAGGTGCTGACAGCCGTACTGTTCCTGGTCGGCCCGGTATCGGGTGTGATCTCGGCGGCGCCGCAGATTACGGTGGCCAATGCCGCCGCCGAGAATCTGCTGAAGCTGGAAAAACTGTTCGATGAAAACGTGGAACAAGGCATTCCCTCCGGCGACCAGCGCGAGGCCGCAGCGCCGACGGCTGCCTTCGCGGACTTCAATACCCTTGAATTGCGACATCTGACGTTTGCGCGAGGCGAGGGCAGTGAGCGCTTCTCCGTCGGCCCGGTTGACCTGAGCATCCAGCGCGGCGAGACCCTGTTCATCACAGGCGGCAACGGTTCCGGCAAGACCACGTTCATCAAGATGCTGACCGGGCTTTATCCTGCAGACTCCGGCGAGATACTGGTCGACGGCCGGCTGGTGGTCAGGGCCGACATGCAGCGTTATCGCGACATGTTCGGCGCGGTGTTTTCCGATTTTCACCTGTTCCCCACGCTGTACGGCGTCGAGCGCATCGACCGCGAACGTGCGGCCGGCCTGATCGACGAGATGGAAGTCGAGAACAAGGCGCATCTCGACGGTCGCCGCTTCTCCACCGTCGACTTGTCGACCGGCCAGCGCAAGCGGCTGGCCCTGGTGGCGACGCAACTGGAAAACCCGCCGATCATGGTGCTCGACGAATGGGCCGCCGATCAGGACCCGCACTTCCGCGCCAAGTTCTACCAGCTTGTGCTGCCGCGTCTGCGCGCCGACGGCATCACCGTCATCGCCATCACCCACGACGATAAATATTTCCACCACGCAGACCGCCGCCTCCATTTCGAGGAAGGCCGCGTTACCAGTATCTCCAGCAAGGGAGCCGCAACATGAGCACCACAGAAGCATTCCACGCCCCGGCAGTCACCGTCTGGGAGCGATTGTGTCGGCGCCTGAAGTTTTTCAGCAACGACCTGATGATCGTCGCGGTGATCCTCGTGGTGATGATCGCGTTCTTGCTGCCGTCGATGATCGTCACGATTCCGGCCGGCCACCTGGGCGTGTTGTGGAAGCGCTTTGGCGGCGGCACGGTGATCGATCACGTGGAGACGGAAGGCACGCATCTGATGATGCCGTGGGACGTCATGTACGTCTACGACGCGCGACTGCAGAGCGTGGAACGCGAATTCGAAGTGCTGTCCTCGGACGGCCTCAAGCTGATGGCGACGCTGGCCTGGCGCTTCCGCGTGATTCCCGAACACCTCGGCGAGCTGCACAAATATGCCGGTCCGGAGTACGCCGAGACGCTGCTCGGTCAATCGGTCGGCGCGCGTGCACGCGACGTGATTGCGATCTATCGTCCGGAAGACATCTACACCAGCCATCGCCTGGAAATCCAGAATCAGATCTCCGAGTCGGTGCGTTATGACATCAAGAACCGCTTCAATACGGAGCTCCGTTCCGGCCAGAACTGGATCCTGATCGAAGACGTGCTGGTCAAGCGCATCGTGCTGCCGGACGGCGTGGAAGACGCCATCGTGCGCAAGAACGTGGCGCGCCATGAGGTCGAGCAATATGCACTGATCGTCGAGAAGGAACAGCAGGAGAGCGAACGCAAGCGCGTGGAAGCGCTCGGCATCCGCAACTTCCAGGAAATCATCAGCGGCGGCATGTCGGATGCCTATCTGCGCTGGCGCGGCATCGAGGCGACGCTGGAACTGGCGCGTTCCGAGAACGCCAAGGTGGTGGTGATCGGCAACGACAAGACGGGCGGCCTGCCCTTGATTTCCATCAACGGCGACGGCGTGCCGCAGAAGAAGGACGCCAAGGATAAAGCGAACGCTCCGCGCGCAGACATCGGCAGGGGCGATACCACGCTTGAGCTGAAATCAGGCGCACGCAACAGCAAGAATGCGGGTGCCGACCCGGTTCCTTCAGAGAAGAGCGCAACGGCAAAAGCGGCCGCCGCTGCCGCTGCCCTCAAACCGGCGGATTCCGCTCGCGATCTCCAGGCACGTGAAGCACACCGGGAACAACGGCCTTTGCGCGACCACCCGCCGATGCCGATGCCGCCGCCTTTGCGCTAGATCGGCAGAGGGCTTGAATCAGGCGTGCGCTTCGGCCAATTCCGGCGAAGCCGACGACTGGCGTTCGCCGATTTCTCCCGGCGAGGGCAGGTCAATGCGTCCGTTCGCAATCAGTCGGCCCATAAGCAGTTCTCCGAGCACGTAAGTGTAGGCGGCGCTGAGGCCGGCCGAGGGCAGGGTGCCGGCAAAATAACTCGCGAACGACAGATAGCGCAACGCGGTGGCGCTGAGGCTGCCCGGCGACAAGCCGCCCAGGATTCCCGTGATGACGTCGCGCGCGGCAGTGCGATTGAATTCGGCGCCGTACAGCGCGCATAGCTTTTTCGCCATGCGCACTTGTATCGACAAGGCCGCAGCCATGTCGAGCAAGGGCAAGGGAATGGCCATGCTGGCGCCGGCCATGGAGGTATGCCGGATGATCACGTCCTGCGCGTGCAAACGGCGTAACGCGGCGCGGGTGAGCGGGGCGGGCGCAGTCATGTTTTCTCCTGGATGTTCGGGGGGAGGGTATCGATGGACAACCTGCTTGATGGAGTACTTATTCTAGCCTGCCGGGATCATTTAGGTCTGGTCTCAATCTTCAGTTGCCAGGTTGAAATCCGCCGGCAATCTCCGTAAGCGGCAACGGCCCCGACATAATCCGCTGCCCGCGGAAGATCGGAGCAACGCCAGTCGGCAAGCCGGGTTCCGGCCGGCGCATGCGTGAGCCAATCCATCGCGCCGACACGGATGTCGACCGCGTAGCTATCCAGCGCAAGGGACAGTCCGCGTCCCACCGCCTTTGCCACCGCCTCCTTGCGGCTCCAGCAGCGCATCATCGCGTGCGGCGAATCGGGGGCCTCTCGTATCGACCGCAGTTCCTGCGGATGAAATGCGGACGCAATATCGATAAAGTCAGCAGGCGCTTGCACGGACTCGATATCGATCCCCACGTCGCAGTCGCGCCCCAGCACCAGCCACACCTGCGTTCCCGAGTGACTGATGTTGCCCTGCAGCGCAGCGCCGGGCAGCATCGGCTTGCCCCACGGATTGACATCGAATTCTTGTACGCCTGACATGACGCCGCAAGCAATCGCGGCGCGACGCAGCAGGGCGCGTCCATACAAATGCCGGACCGCATCGGCAGCGTGCAGAAAGCGTGCGGCGCGATCCTGTTCCGATGCCGAAGTGTATGGAAGGCAGCAGGCAGTAAGGGCGGCGAACCGGTCCGGCGCAAGCGTGACGCCGATGCACAGCGCGCTATGCGACGGCAGCGCCGGGAGGGCAATGTCGAGCGCGGCCTCGGCTGAAAGTACGGCCGCAGGAATTGTCAGCAAGTCAGGTGCAGCCATGGCGAGTCGTCCGGATCATGCGTCATTGCGTCGTGGAATGTTGTCGGTATTTTATGCGCCAAACTCTGGCCCGAAGGCTTTTTTTGAAATGTGAGACGCACGGTATAGTCGCCGAAAATGCCGGTGCTACCATGGCCGGCAAAGCAGACCGGAAGCCTATGCCAATCAAAATTCCAAGCCGTTTGCCCGCACGAGCCACGCTCAGGGCCGAAGGCGTCATGGTGGTGGATGACCAGAGCGCATGGCCTCGGCACCAGCGATCGCTACGCATCGGCTTGCTTAACCTCATGCCGGACAAGATCAATACGGAAACCCAGATTGCCCGCTTGCTCGGCGCTACCCCCTTGCTGGTCGATCTGACACTGGTGAAGATGACGAACCATGTGCCCAGGAACACGCCGGGCGAACACATGGCGTCGTTTTACCGGAACTGGTCGGACATCAAGGGGCAGAACTTCGACGGCTTCATCATCACCGGCGCACCGATAGAAACGATCCCGTTTGAGGAGGTGCGCTATTGGAATGAGCTCACCGATATCTTTCGCTGGACGCAAACCAACGTCCACAGCAGCTTCAACATCTGCTGGGCGGCCCAGGCGGCGTTGCATTATTTTCATGGCATGCCGCGATACCTGCTGGAGGAGAAGGCGTTCGGCATATTCCGGCATCACGGGCTGGATGCAGGCTCGCCGTATCTGAAAGGCTTTCCGGCCGATTTCAATATTCCGGTGTCACGCTGGATGGAAATTCGGCGCGCCGACATTCCGGCGGACAGCGGCATTTCGGTTCTGATGGGTTCCCCGGAAACCGGTCTCTGCCTGCTCAACGATCCGCAACATCGCGCGCTGCATTGCTTCAACCACGTCGAGTACGACACCCACACGCTGGCCGACGAATACTTCCGTGACCGGAAAGCGGGCAAAAACATCGGCCTTCCGAAAAACTATTTTCCCGGCGACTGCGAAACCCTGCCACCGGAAAACCAGTGGCAGGGGCATGCGCATCGCTTATTCGGGAACTGGCTGCATCAGATTGCCGGGACGATCGCCGATAAAACTACGATGGGCGATTTGCATCCAGGACCGTCAGCGCCGCCATGTTGATGATGCGTCGCACGGTGGAGCTTGATGTCAGGATATGCACCGGCGCGTTCACGCCGAGCAGGAACGGACCCACCGCCACGTTGCTGCCCGCGGCTGTCTTGAGCAGGTTGTAGGCGATATTGCCGGCGTCGACATTCGGGCAGACGAGCAGGTTGGCGGAGCCCTTGAGTCGCGAACTCGGCAGGATCTGCAGACGCAGTGCCTCGTCCAAGGCGCAATCGCCATGCATCTCGCCGTCGACCTCCAGCGTCGGCGCCCGCTCGGTAATGATGTCCAGGGCGCGACGCATCTTGCTGCCGGAGGCCGAACTGGCGGAACCGAAATTGGAGCGCGACAGCAGCGCTGCCTTCGGGACGAGGTTCAACCGGGTCATTTGTTCTGCGGCCGCGATGGTGAATTCGGCGATCTGTTCGGCGCTGGGGTCATCGTTGACGTGTGTGTCGACCAATGCCACCGTGCGCTGATCCAGCAACAGGATGTTCATCGCGGCATAGGTGTTCGCACCGGGTTTCTTGCCGATGACCTGGTCGACATAGCGCAGGTGGTCGTGATACGCGCCGACGGTGCCGCAGATCATGCCGTCGGCGTCGCCCAGGCGCACCATCATGGCGCCGATCAGGGTCAGGCGTCGGCGCATCTCGACGCGCGCCATCTCCTTGGTGATGCCTTCACGGCACATCAGGTCCCAGTAGGTGGTCCAGTATTGATGGAAGCGCTCGTCATAATCCGGGCTGGTGACTTCTACGTCCTGCCCCAGGCGTAGCCGCAAGCCGAATTTCTGGATGCGCGCCAGCAAGACTTCGGGACGGCCGACCAGGATCGGGCGCGCCAGTTTTTCATCGACGATCACTTGCACTGCGCGCAGAACGCGCTCGTCCTCGCCTTCGGTAAAGACGATGCGCGCCTTGTCGCCGTCGCGTACGCGTTGCTTGGCAGCTGCGTACAAAGGCTTCATGAACGCGCCAGAGTGGTAGACGAATTGCTGCAACTGTTCCACGTAGGCATCCAGATCGGCGATCGGTCGCGTGGCGACGCCGCCCTCCATGGCGGCCTTGGCGACTGCCGGCGCGATGCGCACGATCAGGCGTGGATCGAACGGCTTCGGGATGAAGTACTCGGGACCGAACGACAAGTCGTAGCTGCCGTAGGCTGCTGCGACGACATCGTTCTGTTCTTCTTCCGCCAGGCCTGCGATGGCGTAGACCGCGGCAATTTCCATTTCGCGGGTGATGGTGGTGGCGCCGACGTCCAGCGCGCCGCGGAAGATGTACGGGAAGCACAGCACGTTGTTGACCTGGTTCGGATAGTCAGAACGTCCGGTCGCCATCACGATATCGTCACGCACCGCCAGTGCAACCTCGGGCAGGATTTCGGGAGTCGGATTGGCCAGCGCCAGGATCAGCGGACGCGCCGCCATGGTAGCGACCATTTCCTTTTTCAGCACGTTGCCGGCGGACACGCCGAGGAACACGTCGGCGCCTTCGATCACCTGTGCCAGCGTGCGCAAGTCGGTCTTGCGCGCATAGCGTTCCTTGTCCGGATCCATCAGTGTCGGGCGTCCTTCGTAGACCACGCCTTCGATGTCGGTCACCCAGATATTCTCCAGCGGCAGGCCCAGGTCCATCATCAGTTCCAGGCAGCCCAACGCGGCTGCGCCGGCGCCCGACACCACCACTTTGACTTCGGCGATGTCTTTCTTGACGACTTTCAGACCGTTGATGAAAGCGGCCGATACCGTGATTGCGGTGCCGTGCTGGTCATCATGGAATACAGGGATCTTCATGCGATCGCGCAGCTGGCGCTCGACGGTGAAGCATTCAGGCGCCTTGATGTCTTCCAGGTTGATGCCGCCGAAGGTCGCTTCCAGGCCGGCAATGATCGTCACCAGCTTGTCCGGATCAGTCTCGTTGATCTCGATATCGAAGACGTCGATGCCGGCGAATTTCTTGAACAGGACCGCCTTGCCTTCCATCACCGGCTTGGACGCCAATGCGCCGATATTGCCGAGCCCGAGGACCGCGGTGCCGTTGGTGATGACGCCCACGAGATTGCCGCGCGCCGTGTAGCGGAAAGCATTGAGCGGATCGGCCACGATCTCTTCGCAGGCCGCGGCCACGCCCGGCGTATAGGCCAGCGTCAGGTCGCGCTGGGTGACCAGGGGCTTGCTGGCATTGACGGTAATTTTGCCGGGGGTAGGGTACTGGTGGTAATCCAGTGCTGCTTGGCGGTCTGTCGTGTTCATGTGTTCATCCTCTTCCAGAATGCGCCGGCCGATGGCTCAAGGCGCTTGGTTGTCGATTTGTTGTCAGTTTGTTATCGGTGTTGAGTTTCTTGCTGTTGTTGGCGCTCACACCGTTTTTTCTTGGTCATCGTCACCGCAATGACTTGAGGCAAGTTTAGGCAACAACTATATGGAGATCATTTTGATTTATTATGACTCCATCATATTTTTCTAATGAAAGACCATCCTCATGGAGGTTTTTGACGCCAATGCGCTGCTCAGACGCCTAAGCACCCGCCTGAAAATGCGCCATCTGCTCTTGTTGTTGCAAATACGGCAACACAAGTCGCTCACGCGCGTGGCCGAGCACATGGCCAGCACGCAACCGGCCATTACCAATGCGCTTTCCGAATTGGAAGGGATGTTCGGCGGCGCGCTGTTCGATCGTTCGGCGCGCGGCATGGCGCCCACGGAACTAGGCAAGGTGGTGCTGGAGCGGGCAGAGGCGATGGTCCACGACCTGCGCCATCTGGTGCGCGACATCGAGACGCTTTCCTCCGGCCATGCCGGCCATCTGCACATCGGCATCACGCCTTTCATCTCGGGTCAGCTACTGACCAGCGCGATTCAGCGCACCCGGCCTGACGGCGACCAACGGCTGACCGTGACGATTCATGAAGGAACCAGCGACCAGCTCCTGGCGCAATTGGGCGAACACGCCCTCGACCTGGTCATCGGGCGCGCATCCTCCGGTGTGAACCTGGAGAACATCCGGTTCGAGGTGCTGTACCGTCAGCAGCCGCGGTTGATCGCCAGCCGCCGCCTGGCGGCGCAACTGGGCCGCGTGCGCCTGGACTGGCACAAGATGGTTGAGCTCGACTGGATCCTCGGCGCCCCCAATACGCCGATGCGGGAGCAGGTGGCCGATATTTTCCTGGGCGCGGGTATCGTCCCTCCGGCGCCGGTCGTGGAAAGCTACTCGGCGAAGTTGATCGGCGAGATGATCGTCTCCAACGAAAGTGCGATATCGATTGTTCCGTCCGATATCGCAGAAGAACTGGTGCGCGTCGCCGGCGTGGCGATCGTGCCGTATTCGTTTGACTGGACGCTGTCCCCGATCGCCTTGTTCATGCGCTCGGACGGGGTCGAGCGCAAGGCAGACCAACTGTTCGCCGAAGCCTTGCGCGCGGTCTGCCAGGAGACGTACTCAGGCAGTTAGCGCGGAAGCGACCGGGGCAACCCCGGTTTGCGGGAACATCAAAAGACTGGGATGATTCCGGCAGGCAGATACACATTCTCATGAAGGCATATTGAAAGCGACTATGGTGGAGACAAAGAAAAAGATTGCAGTGGTTGGAACAGGCGTGATCGGCGCGAGCTGGGCTGCGCATTTCCTCGCGCACGGCTTCGACGTGGCGGCGACGGATCCGGCAGAGGGCGCTGAAGAGCGGTTGCGCATGCTGGTCGACCGCTTCTGGCCGGCGCTGGAACGCATCGGCCTGGAGGAGGGCGCCTCGCGTGACCGCCTGAGCTTCCACACATCGCTGGAGGACGCTGTCGCCGGCGCTTACCTGGTGCAGGAGAACGGTCCAGAGCGCATCGACGTCAAACGCGCGTTGATTGCCGAGATCGACGCCTTTGCACCGCCCGAGGCCCTGATCGCCACCAGCTCGTCAGGCATCGTCATCAGTGAAATCCAGGACGCCGCAAAGCACCCCGAGCGCGTGCTGCTGGGACATCCGTTCAATCCGCCGCACCTGATCCCGCTGGTGGAAGTGATCGGCGGACGCCTCACCTCAGAGGACGCCATTGCGCGCGCCATGGCGTTTTACGATTCGGTCGGAAAGAAGGCCATCCACATCCGCAAGGAAGTAAAAGGCCACGTCGCAAACCGCCTCCAGGCGGCGCTATGGCGCGAGGCTTTTCATCTGGTCGAGGAGGGCGTGGTATCGGTCAGCGACATCGACACCGCGATTGCTTACGGCCCCGGCCTGCGCTGGGCGCTGCTTGGTCCGTTCATGAACCTGGAGTTATCCGGCGGCGCTGGTGGGATCGGTCATATGCTGGAGCATCTGGGGCCGCCGATCGAATCCTGGTGGAAGGATCTGGGCGACGTCTCACTGAATCCAGAGCTGATCGGGCGCTTTGCTCAGGGTGTGAAAGACGAGTTGGGGGATCGCGATATCGTGGCCGTGCAGGCGGAGCGGGATGATGTGTTGCTTTCTTTGTTGGCGCTTAAGGATGGGGCTTCGCATTTGTGAGTGCGTTGTTGAAGGGCCAGCAAGAGCGCGGCTCGGTACGCTTTCCCATCACTTCCTGCGATCGATCTGGCCGAGCACTGTGGGTGCCAATGACCGCGCGCAAAACCCCGCCGACACAGCGCATAAGCGCCTTGACGGCATCGGAGAACAAAATGACAAAAGGGGGAACCGTGCGATTTGACTACACCGAAGACGAAAAAGACTTGATTGTAAATTTCAAGGTTGCAGAGGCAAAAGCCGCGTTGGCGAACGAATATTCCTTTCCAATGGCATTTCTTGCTGCGGCAGTTGTTTACCTAAAATGGGAAAATTGGTTTTTCTCCATAGTGGTTTTCGCTTTAGGAATTTACTGGATAGGGCGTGCAGAGAAAAAGCGCGCGGATAAATTGGAGGAGGGGCACGAACGATTGATGAACCAAAAATACTCGGATGCCCTTTCTGACGAATAGAAAAAAGCCCGGTTCGTCGCCGGGCTTTTTCTTTTACAGTTTTGAATCGAAAAGGCCTTTGCGACTAATCCCGTGTTGCGCGTGATTTTGGGCTAGGCTATTGGCCTGGACCTGAAAGAGCTTATTGACCGCCCCGTAAGACAATGCGCTTGAGAACAATGAATTGTATGAGCGCCGACTATTCACAACTTCAGCCACATACAATTTATCGTCAGAATCGACATACTTCGACAGGTGGTCAAAGACTGCGTCGCAGCTGAGGTCCGTTTCAACCTCAAACTGAGAGAGCAGAACTTTCGTGGTTGTGCCAAGCAGATAAATCGCATTGATAATCCTGTCGTATTTCTGAGCAGGGGCAATCAAGTCGTATCCGACAGTTACTTTTCTAGGCATAATTGCGAGTCCTTTATGCAAGTTGAGGAAATGCTTACCTTTCGCGTCGAAACTCAAGGTAGGCGAGGCCATTGTATTCCTTTTTTTTGAGGGGTCCTGGCTCGTACTGTTGTTTTAAACAGCAGGAACGACAAAAAGCCCCGGTTTCGGGGCTTTTTGTTATCAAAACACCACCTAATTTTAATTGCGTCTGTGCAATAAAGAGGCGTTAAACAGCGTCGTCAATCGCATGAAAACGTCAGCGTGACCTCATAGTCGTCGTCACTGCCAAGGCCAGGAATCCATGCGCCTGTCAGTGATGCCAGTTCGCCGACCTTGTTCAGGTTGCGGTTGGTCGACTCGCTGACGACGCCCTTGTATTTGGTTTCCTCGCTGGCGACATCGTGACGCTTGCTGGATTTGCTGCACGTCGATGCGGCGACCTTTAATGCCGCGCCCTAGGCTTCGTTCTGTGACTCGCCAAAACCGGTCGTGCGGAACGTGCCGCCAGCCATCGGGACGACGTTAGCCGGTTTGGTAGCGCAGGATGCCGAGTTGATAGCGGACCGGCCGCATGTTCATTTCCCGCAGAACGTGAGATTGCTCCAGGCGCTGGAGCCGGAGCAATTCAGGAATCCACTACACGTATTAATTCGCATAATTTACATTATGTAAAACCGAACCTTATGTAATCTGGTGTTCATGGCCGTGGCTAAGTCTATGTTTTTGTTATGTTCTGTAGCTTGCCAACTTTAATATAGAACCTAATGTATTAAGTGTTCACCACTTTATATAAGTTCTTGATTTGAATTACCTTTCTCATCAAAATTGAATCAGGGCTTGTCATATGTTTGCGGCCGCCTATCATGGCGGCCATGCGAATAATTTCTTGCCGATTGTCCAGTGGACGACGTACTCCAGTCTTGTTTCGAGATACACCGCCTCAACCGGTGTTACTGCCATTTCTCTACCTTACTCTCAAGCGACAGTACAAGGCGTACAACACAATTCGCAATGATCTGGTAACGATCAAGGCCTTCTACGATTTCTTTGCGCAGGACGGAATCGACGTCGATGAGGTATTAATTGATGGTCAGTTTGCCATCCTGCTAGCTAGAGTCGAACAGTTTTTGGCCTGGCTTAGCACCGAGAAAATTGCTCATAATGTGGTTGGCCGACTTGGCAGTGTCGAGCCTACAAGTCATTACGGAATCGATCCAGTAACGAGAGATGGATATGTGCGTGCTCTCAAAAGTTACTTACTTTGGTGCGTAGACCGTTATGGTCGATCGACGTCAGTCAAAGAGATCGGTACCCTTCTCTCTGCATCCTCAAGCGCAATAGCCTCGCGATTCGACAGCTTCCTGGTTGCGACTAGCCGGCGCAATTTCAATTTTAAAAGCTTCACTGATGCAGAAATAGCTGCAATCAGAGAGTTCGCTTATCCGGGTGATCCAAAGAATCCCTTTCGCAATACAAACCAATTCCGCAATTGGCTTATTGTCGATGTGCTTTTTGAAACAGGTATTCGCGTTGGTGAGCTTTTGGGTCTTTCCACCAACTCCATTCATCGAGGTGACAGCACTTGTTATCTAAGCATTGTCCGTAATCCAAATGCTGGAATAGATACGAGATCGCGAGCGCCATCGCTAAAGACTCTGCATAGCCAAAGAACCATTGCTATTTCAGAGCATCTCTTCGAACGAATTCAACACTACATTCTTCACAAACGACGCCCTATCCGAAATGGACGTTCACTCAAGCTCAAACATGGTTACTTGTGGGTAAGCGAACGCGGCAAGCCGTTAGCGGCGAACTCAGTCGGGAATTTATTTGAACGCCTCGCAAATGGGATTCGAGCACAGACACCGGAACTCTTGCGATCGGCATCTCCACATTCTTTTCGTCATACGTTTGCAGAACGCTTTCTTCAATATCTTCTTGAAGTGAAGGGATGCGATATGGAACGAGCGAAGGATGAGTTGCGTGCAATCTGTGGTTGGAGTAACGACTCAACAATGCCGCAATATTATTCGAGGCGATATATCCATAACCTGGCCAACTTACATAATCAGAATCGGATCGAATCCGCATGGGAAAGACTTAAGTCGGCCCCTGCCAACACATCGAGTAATCGGAGCCTCTAATGCAGTTTGCACTGTTTGACTCAGCACCTGAGCCAGGGAATAGCTATAAGTTTGCAAATCCAGGTAGGGCAAAAACTAGGCGTCGGACGGAGGACTCAAGCCCTTATGTGGACACTTCAAAATCCATTTGGTCGTGGTCTGAGGATGGTGCGGTCTATCACATGAAATGGGACGAGTTAGACTGGTCTCAGACTGAAACGGAGATCGCAAAAGCCTACATATTCCATAGATTGGAGTCCCGATCTCCACATACCGTTGCTTCCGACGCGTTGATGATCAAAACCGTTTCTGTACTCAGCCGATCCCATAACGCCCCGTGGTCAACACCTGGAGCTCTATCATTACTGACCCAACTTTACCAACATCACGCAGCTGAATTGGCCATCTTGTTTCGGGTGTTCTACTGCTGGTGTGCATCTAGCGGAAAACCAGGTTTTTCGCTCGAAACATACTTTCACCTAGACGAAACAACGCTCTATCGAAGAAGTTCATATGAATCCCTCTTTCTCCATCAGCGATATGTCACGCCTGAGCAAGAAACATTGATACTACGCCTTATCGATGAATCATACGATCCTGACGACTGGCATTCACTTCAAACGAATGTGATTCTTCATTTAGCGTTTGAGCTTGCGCCTCGCCCTTCGCAAATGTATGCATTGAATGCCGATGATCTTGAGGTTGTCGAAGCATCCGGGGGAACAGCGAACGAAGATAATTACTTTAGCTTGTGGCTTCCACTCGGCAAACAACGTGGCGCCGGCGTTCCGGAACGGCGTCCTCGGCGTATAAGCGCTCAACTGGGGAAGAAGATTCAGTTCCTCACGGCTCTCAATGAAGGACTATTTGGAAAACCGGTAAAGGCATTATTTTGGTCGGCCCGCGAAGAGCGACTCCGAGCGAGCTATATAGGCGTGGCACTGCGTGATGCAATGATGCTTCTTGACGGACAAACCGTTGGTGCAAGACTGATGCGCCATCATTTAGGCCAAGGATTGGCGGATCAAGGAGCATCAGCAGACGTCATTGCGGAGGCACTTGGCCACAATTCAACTGTTGCCGCACGTGCCTATATTGCTGCTACGCCTACCATTGCAAAAATAAAATCTCGCGCTTTAGGCAAAAGCGACAGCTATAAGAACATTATGAAAATGATGTTGACAGGGGATATCTCTGATAAGCAGAGCTTTCCCAAAGAGCGTTGGGTCAAAGGCGTAGTGCATTTACAGTATGTCGTGGGCGTTGGCGGATGTGGTCTGCCGGCGAATAACCATTGTCCGAAGAATCCAATTTACTCCTGTTATACATGTCGCAAATTCCATCCATTCTCTGATGGTCCGCACGAAGAAGTTCGTTCAGCGCTGGAAATGCAGGCACAGACATTTATAGATAGCGCTGCAAACGCCGCAGAACTCGGTCGAACAAGGGTACCAGTTCAATTGGAAAAAACATTGGAAGCAGTTAGTGCCGTTGTTCAGAAATGCCGAGAAAAGCTGGAGGCTGGAAATGCGTGAGAAAGGTGTACATGCTGTTCCTAAGGTTACGGAACATCAGCTAATCGTTCCGCAACGACTACATGAATTCATTCAACTAGAGAAACAGCATCTTGCCCAAGCGGCTCCTGATATCAATTGGTCACATGAATGTTGGAACACCAAAAATTGGCTGCTCAATCGTAGTAAAGATCAAACACTTCTTTTTCGCGAGCTTTCGGATGCCGGCAGTGCGCAGAGAAAAAACACACCTTTACCAAGGGATTTCGCGGATTTTTGTAAAGCAATTGTCGTTCACTTTCAACGGACACGTGGTCTAACCCATATGGGCGTGCGGGTCTATCTGTTTGATCTTCGCCGCGTTTTTAACAGCTTTCGCAAACAAGGATATATAAGCCCTCTTCCCTTTTTAAGATGGCATTTTGAAGAGACTGTTCAGGCAATGCAGGAACAGAATTATTCTGGCATCTATGATTCGTGCACGCGCTTACAGGCGATATCGGAGCTGATTGATAAAAAGCAGCTCACTAAATCGCCAATTGGCTTTCAGCACGGCATGACGCCCAACAGCAAGTATTTGCGATACGTTCCGCTTATTGATCCAGGTAGGGATGAAAAAATTCGCAAAGATGCTGAAAAACTTCCAAGTAGAGAGGCACTAGAGGCATACGCGCAATGCACAAACGATCCGTTTAATGACGATGAAGAAATTCTGCTTCGGACAATCGATCTCCTCATCGTGATGGGGCAGAGAGGAAATGAAATCGCTTGTCTCCCATTAGATTGCTGGGTAGAACACCCTATCAAAGACAGCAATGGCAACCTAACATTGGACGCAAACGGCCACCCTATCTTAGAGGTCGGGATTCGGTACTATCCAGAAAAGAATTTTGAAACCAGAATTCATTGGCTTGCAGATCAAGACATTCCCTTGGCTCGGCGAGCAGTCACTCGACTAGAAGCGTTAACAGTGGAACCACGCACGATAGCGAAATGGCAGGAGGGTAATCCAGGACGTTTGTGGGACATTGCTCCTGACGAATGGCTGGATGAGAAGCGCCTATTGATGCTGTTGGGCTATGCGAGCAAGCGCAATCTTTATTTATATCTTAAGAATAAAGGAATTGTGCCCAGAGAGGTCCGAGCACAGTCGATTGATCGTTACTATCGAGCCGGTGATATAGAAGGCTTATTGGCGCCTAAAATTGATCATACCGTTCTTAAAAAAAGAGTGAATGGCAAATGGCACGTTGTTTTGCTGACCAGCGAAACTCTCAGTATCAGATTTGATGGAGCGTTTCGTTTTATCCGCGAAGCGAATGTCACAAGGGTACTTCCGCGGAGAACCACTCTTCTAGAAATTAACACTGGACTTGGATCAAATCCGCCACAGCAATCTATTTTTGAACGACGGAACTTAACAGAAAAAAATGGCGAGCGAATTGCAGTCACCAGCCATCAGCCTAGGCATTGGCGTAACACCCTGTACGAATTGGCGGGGATGAGCAATGTGCAGCAAGCATTGGCGATGGGAAGAAGGCGGCTTGATGAAAACGTCGTATATCAACATACCACTCTGCAAGAACGAACAGAAAATCACGATGAGTTTCTGAAATTCAGTAATGCCCAAGAAAAAATGTCTTTTGTACATGAAGCTATTCGTAATCGCCGAATTCTTGGGGGCGTAACTGATACGTACCATCGAATAAAATCAGAGCAGGATATTGTTGCAGCAGAAAGATTTTTGAGCATGCATGCTCAAGCGATGCATGTGACCCCCTATGGAGCATGTTCACACGATTTTAGTCAGGCCCCCTGCCCTAAACACCTGCAATGCTGGAATAGTTGTAGTCACTTGCATCGAACCAATTCGTCCACTGAAGAGCAAGCGATTAAGCTTCAACTTTACCGAAGCGAACTAGCTTTAGAAAAAATGAAAGCAGAAGCTGATGATGAGTTCGGTTCGGACGTTTGGATTGACGATTTAGAAAAGAAGATTGGCGGCATGAAAAAATCGCTGGCGATGACGGTAACCGGACTTCCCGTTCCTGTCTTTCAAGCTTCAGAGTCCATTAACCATGCTTCTACCATAGGGCGGAGCTCGGTATCAGAGGATTAGGACCCCATATGCTTAGGAACACGCGTGGTCAAAATCTCGACCAAAAGCTGGAGAAATTGCTTGCAGAAATGCTTACTCAAGGATTTGAGAACGCCCCCATTTCTCGTACTTCAGTTCAAGAATTACTACGACTCAAAAGCCGTAGTACGCTTGTCGGAAGACGCGGAGAAAAAATCGACGCTGCGCGAGCAGCTCAATTGAAAGCTTCAGGTTCCTACGATGATGGGAAGCGACGCCGGCTTTTATTAGAAGATCAAAATGAAATCCTAAAAAAGAAGGTCGAGGAGCTTCAAAATGCTAGAGACCACTACGTCGAGCAACTACTGACCATAGTTCAGCAGTTGCAAAGCAAAGGAGTCAATATTGAAGAGTCGCTCGTCGTGTTGAGGCCCAATAGGCCGTAATCCGATGTTCGGGCATTGACTCCTCGGAATATCAGTCAGAGGTTTAGAAAATTTGGACCTGGTGCTGCCCTTGGCGATTGGTTTTGGTCAGCTTACTTCTGACCGAACATCTGGAAACACGTGTGGAAAGAATACGCCCAAGACTCAACCCTTGCGGCCTGCGACTAACACGGATACTCCGGCCCTCAAGTCCGAAGAATATACGCTGCCCAACTTTGAAGCCGGTCGCTGTCTGCGGCAGCACGATACGGCCATTTTCACTATCCAAGCTGGCCAGGATCACGGGAAGATGTATCTTGAGTTTCATGATTGGAAATCTTTTCTAGTACGAAATATTCATTATTGCCTGATTCATTTCGGCTTCCAAGCTGAGATGACGCGTTTCGAGTAAGCATAAAAGCTGAGGCCTTGCGCTTACGCTGAATCGGCCCCCCTTACCGGCAATTACCGTCTTTCTCGCCGTCGCGCCTAGACTATTTGGCACTGTGCTGTCGTCCTTTTTCTGAAAACATCTCGTCTTCATTACAGGCTATAGCGTCCAATAGATCTACTGCGCCGATGCATTGCGTTCGAAAATAAGACATTCCTCTTCGAATTCAACAAAGTTGGCTGTTCCAACAATTCTATCCTCAGAATACATATGCAAATCATCGAATTCCGCGCGCAAATAATGCTCAATCAAATCAACAATTGTTTTTGGTTTTCCGACTGCTACTGGGATGACTTGTTCTATCCAATCCTTCATTCCAAAACTGAATCGATTTGAGCTTTCAGCCTCCGTCAGATCGAGTAACGTGTCAGAATGTTCGAAGTTACCGAAATCTGACTGAGACATATCATCCGGGCATTCGACGTCGCCGCCAAAGCAGACAAGTTCGCTCACTTCGCCAGATCTAAACTGCTCTATAAGGTCAAGGATCGTGACTAGTTGGCCATCTAATCTTCCGACAACAGAGGTTTTATCTCCGCAGTCAAGGCTCACGATTTTCTCGGTGAGCGACGGTACGACATTTGGAGTCGCAGAAAGCTGACGCTCTGCCCACTGGCGTAAAGTCGAGCTATTAACTACAGGCACCGCATTGCGCCTGGCTAAATCAACGCTATTTCCCGCCAATATATATCCAATAATTCCTTCACAATTGCCTGTTCGCAAGCCGCAGTGTACTAATGCACCGGTATTGTCCGACCTATACCACCGATTTCTATCTAATAGCAACGCTGCGCGCCCAACTATTTTTCCATTCTCATCGATCATGGGTTGAAGGCGGGCAGCATAACGTTTTAGTGCATCCGCGGTCATATTCACTTTTAGCCGGCACAGAAGATCGTACGGATCTAGTGTCTCCCAATCATTAGCTTTAATCGCTTGTACTGGTGAAACCGCACCGTCCTGACACCAAACATCGATATCCAATGTCGGCGCCAGGTGAGCGACTAGATCTTCAACTTGGGGCACTTTTTTTTGTTCAACACGTTGAGGAACGTTTTTAAGAAGCGTCTTGCGCCCTTCGCGCAACCTAACAGAAATCCGAGTGCCGCTTTCTGTTAGGAGTTCATCCTGAGTAGCTTGCAATAAGATCGGCCGTTCAACAACGCGATTTCGCAGATGAAGCGTAACTTGATCTGTGATGGCGTTGCCATATCGCCATGTCGTTACTTTTACTTCGTCGCCTAACATAAACACGGAGAAGAAACCGATTCCATACTTCCCTACCGGAGAAAAACCTTTGCTGGCCAGACCGCGCCATTGATCGCGCAGCGAGGCATCCTTCCAGAGGGATCTACCAAAGTCGAGCAATACTTCAGTAAGAACGTACCGGCTCATTCCTAGGCCATCATCAACGACATCTAACCATACGCTGCCATCAACTGTATTTCGCAGTGAGATTTTAATTTTCCCATGTGTTTGATTTCCAACTTGAAATCGGCGGGCGCGGATTGCGTCAGCGGCGTTCTGAATGAGCTCGCGCAGGGCTATTGCGGGATCATCACCATACAATCTTTCTCCACCGAATTTTTCAATTACGCTACCTACTTGACTAACTTGATAATTAAAATCAAATGGATGCCAACCTTCCACCGGCACGTTTTTCTGGAACACTTCAACATCATTTGCCCCCATAACTCCAATCGCAACCATAGTTTTTCGTCCATGATCTAACAAAATCCGATTGGATGTACGTATTTCCCGATCGATCATCTGGCACGCTTCATAACAACGCCACCAAGCGTCAGATTGCGTAACGCCAAACGCAGAGCCTGACCAATATAGTTCGCTTTTTGCATTGATAGCTATAGAACTGAGCTTATTCTGGAAAGTCCAGTGCCTTCTAGACTCGCCAGTTGGCGAATTCAGCATCAGAGGAACATCAGGCGCACGCAAATTATCGATATGCGCGGCATCAATGCAACGAAGGAGCATCGCCAACTTTAATCTATCAACACCCCAGTTTTCTGTGGCGTCTAAGCCCAGTGAACTGTGAGGCGCGATGGGTGACGCTGATGCCCATTCCTGCTCAACCACACTAGCGTCCCAGCCATGGCTAGAGGCAACTTTTCCAATCGTCTTTCCGTAATGATTTCTGAGCTCGACGTCTTCTAATAAATAGCGACTTTGACCATTTAAGTCTTCCCAGTTCTGCGCTAACAAGTTTTCAGCGCGGGTCGCATGAAGCAATCGGAGCGTCTCAAACAACACTTGCTGGTATTGGGGTTCTCCTTGGCGGAGTTGGTCTTCGGTAAAACCCTGCTGCGTTACATAATCCTTCCACTCGACTGAATCTCGGAGGCCAGCAATTCCATCTGGGTACGCAAACGACGATGTTGCAGCATCGTGTAATAGAAATGCCATTCCAAGAACATACGCCTCTGCAGGATTGATTTCAAAATCCGCCCCCAACAGCTTGTCTGCAACATGCCAGAGTGTGTCGAGATGCGTCACATCGTGCAATGTCAGAGACGGTAATTCCATCTCAATTTTTCGTACCAAGGGAATTACTGCGTCCCGTGTCCGAATAAAGGACTGTGCCAGTCGCGAACGTGCAACTTGGCACTTGTCGTCGACGCCTTGCGGCGCAAGAGTGCGCTTCCAAATCCCCGATTGTTCAAAATTTTGCATATTTTTTTGACCTATCAATTGATCTATTTACCATTTGGGACAAGTATTGGTTGGTAGAAAAGCTCCGAAAAAAGAGTTATCCCATCACAGAGTAACGGCATTTTCTAAAATAGAAATGTCGCTCCACCTCAGAGTTGTATTTGGAAGTTCATCACTTTGTCCAATTAGGTAATTCAATAGTTGACTAACCCGTTGACGAATTTTTTCATCTTGGCGAACATTCGCCCATGCATTGTATGGTTTCTCGCCGCTTGCGTTGGCGCCAAACATGGCCTGTTCGAAATTATCTATCGATGCCACCAGTACGGCATTGCCGTTAGGCGCGGCAGCTACAGCTTCGGCAA
Source organism: Herbaspirillum sp. NPDC101397 (assembly GCF_044767325.1). NCBI lineage: Bacteria > Pseudomonadati > Pseudomonadota > Betaproteobacteria > Burkholderiales > Oxalobacteraceae > Herbaspirillum > Herbaspirillum sp. NPDC101397. Next base: position 483,218 of record NZ_JBIWNS010000001.1, on the reverse strand, counting down.
TTTTCGTATTTGCTGCCCATGCGGAATTCTTTCTCGTTTCCCCTTTTTTATTTGTGATGAGGGGCGTATCAGCATCATGTAATACGGCATATGGATTGCCAAATTGGTTAAGTATCTTACACAACGCTACGATAGTGAATTTTCCCCTTGCACGAACAATATGGACGTTCTTATACCGATCTCGGTCTGATTGAATTAATTCTTTGAATGCAGAATGCTCAGTGTCTCCCTCCACAATTACAACTCGGCCACCAAAGAAAAATTCCGCAACATAAGGGTCAAACATGTTCAATAGCTTTAGTTCTTCCTTTTCCTCGCAACTCAATTTAACTAGGTTTGGCCTAAAAATCGTGGTGCCAGTTACGTTGCCTGTGGCAGTTCGTTCTACTCTGACGATGGACGTGTTATCTCTGGATAGATCAATAAATATCGGTGAATGGGTGGTCACCATAACCTGCCACTTTCCACCGTTAGGAAGTGAATATAAGACGTTACAAGCATCTCGTATTGCGTTCGGATGCAAACACATCTCCGGCTCGTCAAGCAAAAGGACATGCGGTCGCTCAGAATTAGCATCTCCTACTTTTGGGGGCCGTTTGTGCTCTGCAAGAATACGCAGTGCCGTCCACAATAAGGTACGTCTAGCACCGCTTCCTTGACGGTCAAGTGTCGATTGATGACCATCATTAGGCCCCATACGAAGCAGCGGGATCGTCTTGCAAAGCGTGACTGCTTTTTCAAGGTCGTCTTCTGCGCGAGCGTCTAATGTGATCGTATAGCCAGGAAAGACCTCAGCGATGGAGCTATTGAGTGCGGTTTTCACTTCCGTAATTGCTTCTTCTGCGCTACTCGCCACTCTTTTTTGAAGATCTGCGACAGCATCTAATAACTTGTCGTAGTCGTTTTTTTCTTCGCCGTCTACGCTACGCTTCTGAAATTCTTTGACTCGCTCTTTGATTGCCTCTTGCAGCAAACCGACGATATCCGCGCCCTGCTTTGATGGATCTTCAAAGGCCTCAATTCGATGAGGTTCTGGCCTGTTAGGTTGCGCAACACCAGCAGCTCCCCAAGGACCGTGATTTTCATCCCAGCAGCCAGTTACTACATCAAAGCCTATTTTCTTTGGTGCACCAACGTCCGACCATATCCAGCGCTCCCGTACATGGCGATCACCATTTTGGCGCGTATCCATCCAACGTTCTGCTGGGAGCCGGCTGTCCTGAAACAACACCGTTTCCAGTTCTATTGTGGGGAAGCCATTAGGCTCATCCGGATTTGGGAGTTGCCCATTCGGAAAGTCTTCTAAGGAAAGGTGCCCCTCTTTACCTGCTTGCATTACCACTTCGTAGGCTCTTAGAACCGAGCTTTTTCCCGCATTATTCGGCCCGACCAGAACCACAATATCGTCAAGTTCAATGGTGACCGGAGATGCCCCTATCGCTCTGAAGTTTCTGATGATTAGTTTATGCAATCGTGCTCGCGGTGCAATCTCATCAGTTTTTTCAGTCGCTACTTTTTTTCCTGTTGCCATGTCTCCCCCCTTCTTGGAATACGTCTTATCTCAACGGGCATACCGCACCGTCTAATTCTTAAATTTTGGGCGTATCGATCCTGGCTTATATGGTAACAAATAGTCAAGTTGCGCTTTATAATGCCGTAACTCAACACCTCGACTGAATAGCATACAGCCATTCACTGTTGGAAGATTTTGGTCCGATTTCAGATTTAATAAAAGCAGCTTCTCCTCGCTCAAGACCCTCAGTTGAGGAACTGCAGAAGGTTATCCGATACACGCGCTGATCACTCACGCCGCGAATCTATTGCCGAACACAATCCTGAGGCGGTAGTTTGATCATCCATGTCATATAGAACATACCGTACGCAATAGATAAAATTTTGAGGAGGCTTTACCGTGCGAATCAATTATTTAAGTCCGCGAGGAGTCTTGGAGGTTGAACACGCTGCTCTACGAGAACTAGAAGCTAAGCTCCCCAAATCTTGGGGAGCCTATGCTGCGTTTCGCTTGCTCACTCGAGGGTCTAAGCAGCCACTGGATATCGACTTACTGTTATTGACGAATAGTCGAATTCTGGTAGTCGAGTTGAAAAACTGGTACGGTGATATCGAATACTCCTCCGGTCAGTGGTTTCGTCGAGGCGACGCAGTACCCTCACCGGTGGACACTACGGACAACAAAGTTCGGGCTTTGAAAACTTTTATTCGCGAGAAAAACACGCAAATAAAAGTCCCATTTATCGAATCTGTTGTGGTGCTGTGCCATCCCAAGTGTCGCTTGGTCAAGTTTCCAGACGAGCAGCGGCGTTTCGTCATGACGCTCCCTGAGTTCATACACGCCGCCTCAGACGACAATCGCTATAAAAAACGATTCCCTGACATTCCGCCGTCTTTCAGCTATAAATCATCCAATCCGCTGCCGGATCGGCAACAATACGACGTCATCATTTCGACGAAAAACCCAGAGGTACGAAAGCGCCACACAGTATTACACGGGTTCGAACAAATCGATGATCATGAGGATTACATTCACCCACGAAAAATTTGGTCGGAATTTCGTGCCGAACATCAGGAGAGTAGAAGTTCGAAAGCACTATTGCGAAAGTGGGACTTTGAAAATCTTGCCGACGGCGGTACGTCCGAAATTGAGCGCCAAACCATTGGCTTACGTGAGTTACGTCTGAATGAAACACTGCGTGTTCAGGCACCCGAGCTGCATGAAGATCTACTAGAGCCCGTCGGCTCGGCGACTGCTGACGACATTACCACCAACTTCGTCGAAGCTTATCGCCTTCCCACCGGCATCGAGCGGCTTGGTGAGCACATGTCTCGTAACGCAGACATGGACGAACAAGACAGGCGCTCCCTGGCGAAGAGTATTTTGGCTCGGTTCGCGAAGCTACACGATCTGGGCATAGCCCATCGCGACATCACCAAACGCACGCTATGGGTACTTGAACCATCCCGGATCATCCTATCAACGTTCGCCGCGGCACGCGTTCCGGAGATGCATACGGTTGGAGTTCATCGAGTTGAGTTGGAAACTGGCTCCATCGAATTGCCGGAAGACGAAGATGCTTCCCCACAAGATCGCTCGTCTGATCCGTTTGTTCGAGATGTATTCTTACTCGGAGTATTAATCTACGAATTGCTGGAAGGCAGAGATCTTGACCGTCTAAATCAAGTCCCTGTCTATGACAATACCCTATCGCTCATCGTTCCGGCCTTGGCAAGTTGGTACTCAAAATCAATGGATCTCGACCCGGCAGCACGGTACCGAGATGCCTCTGACGCTCTAGATGCGCTGAATGCATGCTTGGCGGTCGACGCAGGGCCGGATATTTGCTCAGATGACTTCGGAGGCTATAAGACAAGTTCCAGCATCGTCACGCTACCACCTAAACGTATGATCTCGGAGACTTCGGCAAAACTGGTCTACGAATCGGTCCAGAATGGGGTTCGTATCTTGGTAAAATGCTGGCCTCAACTCAAATACGATCCAAAATACACTGCACGTAACCTTCGTCTTCTCTCGTTTCTGCAGCAAGCGCGTTCACTGCGGCAATCTGGTTTTGATGCAGCCCCTGACGTAATTGATTTTGGTCTCAGCAACTTTGGACTAATGCTAGTCACACGATGGACTGAAGGACAGACGCTCACAGAGTGGTTAGGAACAAGTCCCGATGGACGTCAACGAGCATTCGTGGCACTCGCATTGTTGAACGCAGTGCAACGCCTTCATATGCTTGGGCTTTCTCATGGTGACGTAAAGGCCGCCAATATCATCGTGCCAGAAATCCCAGAGGGAGAATCTCCACGCGTCGTTCTAGTAGACATCCCCGACCTAAGCGCAGATGGTGACGATGGTATCACTATAGGTGCTATTCCTTCTGCACTTGAAAATGCATCTCCATTGCACAGAGATACATTTGCGGTATGCGCCTTGGTTCTTGAATTGCTACCAGAAGACTTCTCGGACACTAGAAGCAACGTAGCGCGAGCTATCGAACGAGTAGATGCTCTACCCCCATTAGACCTGCTAGCGGAAACGTTACAGGATGAACTCCATCCCAAACCTAACACGAATGCAACCTTCAAGGTAGTACTGAAGCACCGCAGCCGAAGTGGCCCCACATCATTCGCGTTTATATCTAACAACGGCGAATACTCCGTGCGAGCCAACAGGCATTTAGAGTCTCAGCAAATACGGTTTTATGTTGTCGGGACGAGGCAAGAGCTCTACATCAAATACGATCCAATAGAAGATGCGGTGCTCGATGCTGCCGTAAAAGAAATCGATCACATCGATTTCGTCAGTGCTTACCGAAGAAGACTTTTCACGTTAAGCGCCGAAATTCAAATTGGCTATGCGGAAGAGCATGATATTGCCGCACTGGCGGGGCTGCTATTCCAGCACTACAGTGTCAACCTCCCAGATGAAACCGAAAGTGGAGGGCAAGTAAAAGCAATCACCGCCGATCCGTATGCACACCAGAGCGAGGCCGGCCTTCTGGGCCTCGTGACTGCGGTAGATCTCTGGAGTGCGCTAGCTGATACCGACGAGATGAACGTCACTACAATCACTGTACGCGGCGCAAAGCAGGTTCCACCCAGGAGCGGTGAATGGATAATCTCTTTCGATTGCGATGGCGGCGTGCTTGATTTCTCTGAAGACGAACGCATTGAACTTTTGCAACGAGGTTTCGACGTTAGCGATGGAGGAGAACGATGGTTCACCGTGGGATCGGTATTGCCTGATTTGGGCAAGGATGTAATGAGAGTCCATTCCAAGAGCATGCGATTCTCTCCCACGCAAGGCGACGTTTTGCACATACGAGGAACTTTTGAGAAGGCAGCGTCCGAACGCCGTGTTGCGGCAATGAAACGGGTACTTGCCGGCGGCGGCCTCATTCCTTCATTAGTCGACTATTTTGACCCCGACACTGAGCAAATGCCGAGGCATGAATCGAAGATTGAGCCGAGCGATCTTGGCGAGTATGAGTTGAACGAATCACAGGAAGAAGCACTTCGGGCAGCACTTTCTTTCAGCCCCATTTCTTTACTTCAAGGTCCTCCTGGAACAGGAAAGACAAAGTTTATAGCGTCGTTTGTCCATCTACTTTTATCACGCAACATGGCCGACAACATACTATTAGTCAGCCAATCGCACGAAGCGGTTAATAACGTTTTAGACAAGGTTGCAGGATCGCTACGTGCGTCCAGCCTAGAAGCATCAATAGTGCGAGTCGGACTTCAATCAATGGTGTCCCCGGGGTTACGTAGCGTTCAGGAAGACTCGCTGCGGCAACGCTACCGAGAGTCCTTTGATGCAGAGATTAAAGAACGAGTACGTGCAGTTGGCGTTGCCATGGGTCTGCCAGAAGGCTATGTTCGTGATGCTACTGAACTGCACCTTACCTTAGGCCCATTAATTCAACGTGTTGATAGGCTTGCTAGCACTGTTGAAGAGAGCGATACGACAGATGAATCGGCAGAAGAACATATACGACGCCTTCGGCAGGTAATTACCGAAATCGCAGCCCGCCAGTTCGAGATAGACACGTCAGGCTCCGACGACGAACTTTTAGGCATACTAGAAATAGAACTTGATGCCTTAGCTGAGCAATACGGTTCACCAAGCCCCGCTAAATGTGCACGTCTGGGAGAAATTGCACGCCTATCGACGGAGTTTGCTCAGGTCTTGCGAAGTCCTAGATCGAACTACACAGCGTTCCTCGCTCGGAGTTCGAATATCGTAGCCGGCACTTGCGTCGGTGTTGGCAAGCAGATGCTTGGAATCACTGAAGTTCCTTATGACTGGGTCATCGTGGACGAGGCAGCACGCTCCTCGCCGATGGAGCTCGTGGTTGCGATGCAGGCTGGAAAACGTGTGCTGCTTGTCGGCGACCATCTTCAGCTGCCACCTTCCTATCCTCGGGCTGTTGAGGATCGAGCATCCACGTTGCTTGGCGTACCCCGCAAGGATTTCAGGAAAATCAACAATTTCCAACGAGTATTCTCTTCCAAATACGGCAAGTTGGTCGGACGAACCCTTAAGGTTCAGTACCGTATGGCAGAACACATCAGTCGACTTGTTTCGCATTGCTTTTATGCCGATGCCTTAGAGGTCGGACGAGTACCTCCAGGTGAAGAGTACGCGCTATTGCCTGATTTTCTTGCCTCGCAGGTAGTATGGATCGACACACGAGATCAGGGGCGCGCCGGATTCCATCGTTCGTCTGGAACCCAAGAAGGGGCACTAGTGAACGAGGCTGAAGCCGCTGCCGTAGTGGAAGTCATTCGAAGCATATTGACATCGACTGAGTTTTTGGAAAGCGTTCGCGCCATAGAAACGGGACACGAACCGATTGTCGGGATCATAGCTATGTATGCCGCCCAACGAGATCTAATCAGGCGGAAGCTTGAACAGGCCGAATGGGCATCAGGTCTTCGAGACTACTTCACAGTGGGCACGGTGGACAGCTACCAGGGTAAAGAGAATCGCATCATCGTGCTCTCGGTCGTGCGTAATGACGAGAACGAACATATCGGCTTTCTTGTTGACCCGGAGCGAGTCAATGTGGCGATGTCTCGAGCCAAAGATCGATTGATAATTGTCAGTTCTTCAGCTATGTGGCGAGCGCGGACCACGACGCCCATGAAGCGCGTACTCGATGAAGTCGAGCGTCTTGCGGAGCATCAATTGGCGCACATCGTTCCTTCAAATGACTTGAAACGGACCTTAACCTATGCGTGAGCGTTTTAACACCGTCGCGGTCGCCATTCCTGCGCAAATCTTCTACGTTCGTTGCCATGTCTCGATTGACCGCCAGGTTCCGGTCATGACGGACTTCGCAGTGCGTCTACTACACTTAAGCGGGCCTATGGAAGTCAGCGCCATAAGAGAGTACTTCGGATTTTCAGCTGGACAACTTCGTGACTTGCTGGACATTCTGAGGGAAGAAGGACTTGTAGGCGAAGCCAATGGCCGCATTTCATTGACGTCTTACGCCGAGTCTCGTTTTGCAGTGTCTGAAGACGGACTGCCGCGCTTTACAAAAATAGCAGAGCGGCAAAGCCGTCCTATTTTTGAACTGCTTAGCTACACCCCTCTGCCCAAGGTATTGGCGAACAACTATTGGGACAATGCCTTGGAACTCAAATGGGATGAAAATAGCGACGTAGCAGGAAAAACCATCGAGCGAGCAGAAGCGGCATTTCACAAGCATTTTCTTGATATCGAACGCCTGGAATTTGAAGACGAAAAGAGGCGCGCCTACTCCTGCTATAAGGTCGACGATATCAGAGCCGGACGCCCATTTAGCATACCGCTTCCAGTACACTTTGACGTAGACATCGAGGGAAATGTCGAGTTCGAGATTGATGCGCAACTTGAACTATTACCTGAATCGCTACGATCTCAGGTGCGCACCCTTACTGCCGACAGGATAGCTACCCTCTCAACTCACAGTGATCACTTACGCACATTTGTTGAGTACTTTAACGACGAGTTACTTGCCCGCTACCTTCATAAGTCAACTGAAGATAAAAACAAAGGTGTCGTGATCAACGCTGACGGAAAAATTGGTCTACGTAGAGAGCCGACGATTGATTTCGCAAAATATGTCCGCGACGTTCATGGTCAAGCGAACGGTGAAGTATATGAGGGTGGCAAAAGCAAAGCCGTTCTCGGTGCGCTATATATGCCAAAGAACCAATCTCGCCTACTAGATGAACTTAGAAAATCGTTTTCATCAATTAAGAAAAGTCGCAATACTGGAATGCCAGAGGCGATCTTTTGGGTGATTCCAGACTCCGAGCTATGGGGGCGCACAAGCTTAGTTCGCGATCTCATCAATGGCATCCAAGGTGTGTTTCAAGATACGTTTGACTCGCCGAAGGAAATCACGGCCATCGCACCATGTCATCAAAGCGAACATCGTGACCGTCTTTTTAAGCGCGCACACCACCTGATTGATGCAGGATTCAGCCGCGTTATCTTAAGTCCGTACCAACCCAAGCATCAATGTGTCGAGGTTTTGCTAATTCCAGGAGTCTTTGGCGTTGCGACTTATCATTGGAAGACCCCGAATGCGACTCAGTACAATGTACCTTTTGGGTTCTTAACACAATCCCAAGCTAAGCTACAGAAGATGGCAGTATTCACTATGTCCACCCTTACCGCATCACTACATAAAGTTAGCCGCGGCAATAGCAACACTCCCGATGACCGTCGTTTTAAGCTCGAAGATGCCGTAGTATCCGAGTTCGTGTTCCTCGACCATTACATTGGATCTTCTCGAGCACCAATCACATAGAGGCAACAAGGCTCCAGAATCTTCTTGACTGTGCACTACTGCACCAAGGATAACCAATTTGAAGCACAACTCGCTCGGCAAGGGGCTTAGTTTCTTGCTCCATGTTGGTCCAACCCGAGAGGACAACGATATGAACATATTTTCGTGAACAAAAGTGACGTCTAGTCACGGAAATGACCTGCGAATCAATTACTTATCGCACCAATGAACAAACAACATTGAGGACTCGTTAAATGACATAAGCAAGTATTTGAGATGTTCCTGGCGATTCTCTATAACCCGCCCGACGCTGCCCGACAGCCGTCTCCCCGAATACCAGCCTCCCATCCATTCTTGCCCGTCATGGAAAGGTCAAGTCCAATCCCAGCGTCCTGGCAAGGACGTAAGTGAAAAGCCCCAGGCCCGCCAGCGATAGCACCACGACCGTGACCACCTTGCCGCTCGCGCGCAACACCGCACGCGGTCCTTTCTCCTTCCCTTGATCGTAATGCCACTTGATGGCGTAGAACATGCCCGTGCCGAGCACGAGAACTTTGAACGTAACGAAGACTATCGGGACCCATTCCATCTTTTTAATACTTCCAGGCTATTGCTTGATACCAGTTATCGTGCGGAGAACTACCTTGAAACGCGACGTCAGCAGCTTCATTTTTACCCGAACCATCACCGCCAGGCGGCCATGCAAGGATGGCGCTGCTGCACGTCCTGACGCATACTACTTGAAAGCAATTTCCATACATTGAGACAAAATGTCCCAGTCAAAAAGCATACAAGATGAAAATTCGCCGCTCTGGTTGCCGCGCCTGGCTGTGCATGGCGGGCCACGGTTTTTGCAGATTGCGGATGCGTTGCAGGCGGCGGTGGCCGAAGGATCGCTGAAACCGGGTGCCCGTCTGCCTACGCAGCGCCAATTGGCGGCACGGCTGGGCGTCGATCTGACGACGATCACGCGCGCCTACGACGAAGCCAGGCGCCGCAACTTGCTGGAGGGCCGAGGCGCCCGCGGCACCTATGTCGCGGCGCCGAAAGTCGAATTGACCGCTATCCTCGACCTGAGCATGAACACCCCGCCACCGCCGGCTGGCGTGGATTTTGACGACATGTTGAAGCAAGGTTTGTCTCAGGTGCTGATGCGGGCAGACAATGAATTGCTGATGACTTACCACCTGGCCGGGGGAAGCGACTCCGACCGCAAGGCCGGCGCCAAATGGCTGGCGCCGATGTTTGGGCATCTGGATTTTGGGCAAGTTGTGGTTTGTCCGGGTGCGCAAGCGGCGATCGCCGCATTGATCCTTGCGTTGACGGAGCCTGGCGATGTCATCCTGGCAGAACCAGCGAGTTATCCCGGCTTGCGTACCGCAGCGGCTCAATTCGGCCGACGCATCGTTGCGGTGGAAGCGGACAAGCACGGGATGGTGCCTGAGCGACTTGAGGAAGCGTGTCGCCAGTACCAGCCTGGGCTGGTTTACCTCAATCCGACGTTACAGAACCCGACCGCCGTCACCATTCCGGAACGGCGGCGCAAGGAGCTCGCCGGCATCGCCAGGCGCTGCAATGTACGCATCGTCGAGGATGATCCCTACTGGCTCCTTGCCGATGCCCCGCCGCCTGTCGCCACGTTTGCCCCGGAACATGTGGTCTACATCTCTACCCTGTCGAAATGCCTCACGCCCGGCTTGCGCGTCGCTTTCGTACTGATACGCGACCCGCACGAACGCGAACGTTTCCTGGTCGCGCTCAGATCGTTTGCGCTGATGGTGGCGCCGCTGACTGCTGCGCTGGCCACCCAGTGGATCATGGATGGTTCGGCGGGCGGATTGATGGAAGGCGTACGCAACGAGGCGCGCCTGCGCCACCGGATGGCGCGGGATATTCTGGCGGGGCGGTATAGCGGCACCGGCGACGGCTTGCATGTATGGCTCGAGTTGCCGGGCTATTGGAACTCCTCGCAGCTTGCGCGTGCAGCCGGTAGCGAGGGCATCGCAGTCACGCCGGCGGAGGCGTTCGCAACTGGCGGCGCATCCGTGAATGCAATTCGGATCTCGTTGGGAAGCATCAAGGATCGCGGACGTTTGCAGGCCGGTCTTCAGCGGCTGTCGCATCTGCTCGCGCGGCGGCCGGAGTCGTTCAGCGCCGCCGTGGTTTAACTGTCCGGAAGCCGGCGTTTGAAGTTACCGCCAGGCCGAATCAGGAATGGTGCTCAATTTCCTGAATCCAGGTTTGGCGAACCAATAGCCCTGCATGAGCGTGATGCCCGCGCTCAGTAGAAAGTCGCGTTCGGCAGCGGTTTCGATACCTTCCGCAAGCACGCGGATATTCAGACTTTTACAAATGGCGGCGATCCCGGCCACGATTGCCTGGCGCGGCTTGTTGCTATCCACATCGCGTACCAGGTCCATGTCGATCTTGATGAGATCAGGCTGATACTCCGCCAGCAGGTTCAAGCCGGCATAACCGGCGCCGAAATCGTCAATGGCCGTCTGGAATCCAAAACGATGGTACTCCTTGAAAATGTTGACCAGATGCGGCCGGTCCTGGACCCGCTCGCCCTCGGTCACTTCGAAGATGATGTTTTCAATCGGGAAGTTATATTTGCGGGCCGCCGCGAACGTGCTGCGGATACAGACTTCGGGGCGATACACCGCGTTGGGAAGAAAGTTGATCGATAACAGTTCGGTCATCCCGAGTATCGATGCCCCCTCCACCGCCCTCACCCGGCATGCCTGGTCAAACCGGTAGCGATTGTTGTCGTTGACCTGCGCTAATACGCTGGCGGCAGACTCCCCTTGCGGACCGCGCACCAGCGCTTCATACGCATAAATCGATTTGGTTGTGAATTCAACAATCGGCTGATAGGCATAGTCGAATTGGATGTCCAATTCTGCAGAGTCGGCGCAGCCGCTGCAACCACGTTCGAGCGCTTGGCCCTCGCTGTCGTGAGGGATGTCCGGGCGTATGGGGATCATGTCAATTCCATCCATCAAGATTTGTGTGGAATCGCCATCATGCCCCAGGAAGCCATATTTTTTGCATTTTTTATTGGGTCGCCTGTCGAACCTCCGAGAGTCGAGATGATGTCGCGCGCGCCCGAACTGACGTCACCGCGAAAACCGCTGCACTTCGCGCCAGCCTATCCATTCTTTCGCCGCCTGTTTCATCACCTCGGTCACATCTTCGGCCGACAGGCCGATGGCGGCGGCTCGTTCAAACAGCGACGGCATCGCCTGCAGCTTCTCTTCTTCGGCTGCGACGTCGATGTCGGCAATCAATGCGGCCAGGTTCAGCAAGCGCACCAGTTGCTGGCGGCGGCTGTCTTCCACCCAGCCCGATAACGCCGGCGTCTTGTAGAACCGCACCGCGCCGACGAACAGGCTCGGAATTTTCCAGTCTTCCATCATGGAGACCGACAATTGCACGCGATCGCAGCCGAAGCGTTCCCGTTCCAGCTTCATCAGCTCGTCGACGGTGGCCGAGGCGTTTGCCGACAGGAGTTCTCCATACGCATCGGGACGCACCGCCGCCAGGCCCAGTCTGCCGATACCCGCCAGCAGTCCGCAAGTGAACAATTCAGCCGTTGGTGCGATCGGACGGCGCTCGCCGATTGCCTGGGCCACGCATGCCATGGCCAGCGACCGCGACCAGAACTGGTTGTAATCGAATCCGCGGCAGGCGCCGCTCTGGTAAGAACTGATGAGCGATACGCCGAGTGCGACCTGGCGCACCGCCTGTATGCCGATAAGCAGCAGGACTTCCGTTGACACGGCAATGATCGGGCGTGCCTGGGCGCGCTTGCCGAGGTTTGCGAGCTGGATCAGCCGTCCCGCCAGTACCGGGTCGGCCTGTATTTGCGCAGCCAGGTCGCTCAACGAGACATTGTCGCTACGGCACATGCGCATGACGTTCAGGGCCACGCCCGTCGGCGATGGCAACGTCCGGACTTCCTTGAGTTCGTTGAAATCTATTTTGTCGCTCATGGCTAGTGGATGTCCTCATCTTTATGGGCGTTGAGGATGGCGTGGATTTGTCCCATGTCTCTCAATAGCGCTTCCACGCAGTCGGGATCGAAATGGCTGCCGGCATTCTGCCTGAGCCAGCCGGTGGCTCTTTCGATGCTCCAGGCCGCCTTGTATGGACGGCTTGACGTCAGCGCGTCGAAGACGTCAGCAACGGCGACGAGGCGCCCATAGAGCGGGATATCTTTGCCTTTCAGCCCGTGCGGATAGCCGCTGCCGTCGAATTTCTCGTGGTGTGTCAGCGCGATCACCGAGGCGTTACGCATGAGCTTCGAATTGCCATCCTTGAGAATCTGCGCGCCGATCAACGGGTGGGTCCGCATGATTTGCATCTCCGCATCGTCCAGTCGACCTGGCTTGAGCAGGATGTGGTCAGGGATGCCGATTTTTCCGATGTCGTGCAGTGGCGCGGCGTCATGGATATCGTTTTGTTCTTCCACAGATAGCCCGAGGTTGGCCGCCGCCAGACGGGCATAGCCCGCCATGCGCAGCAAATGCGCACCTGTTTCCGGGTCCCGGTACTGGGCTGCAGTTGCAAGCCGGCCAGCAGTTGCCTGCTCGTTTTGCTGCATTTTTTCGTCGGCCTCCTGCACTTTGCATTCGAGGCTGCGGGCAAGCCCGCTTTGGCGCAGTTGAGATTTGCGCAGGTTCAACATGTTGCAGACGCGGGAGCGCAACTCGACCTTGTTGACCGGTTTGGTGAGGAAGTCGTTGGCGCTCAGCTCCAGCGCCGCGTGCCTCACGGTGGTTTTGGCGTCTGTGCTGATCATGATGACCGGAACATGATCCTGTCCCGACAAGAGTCGGAATTGCTCAAGGAAGGCAAAGCCGTTCATATCCGGCATCATGTAATCCAGCAGCAGCAAGTCCGTTTCATGCTCGCGGCACCAGTCCAGGGCATGGGCAGGATCGGAGGCCCCGAAGATGGTCGTATCCGGGATGTCTTCCAGCAGGTGCGAAAACAGGGCGAGGTTGATGCGGTCGTCGTCGACGATCAGTACGTTCATGTTGTTTCCTTCATTTCTTCAATACGCTGTTGCACGCAGTGAAATGCCTTGAGCAACTCCTGGCAACGCTGGTTGAGTTGGAGGCAGTCGCCCTCTCGTGCCGCCGCTTCGGCGACGCCCGCCAGCGCAGCGATTCGGGACGCCCCGAGATTGCCGGCGGATCCGGCCAGGCGATGCAGTAACTCAAGGGCGGCGGGTATGTCCCGGTTCAGTGCCGCTTGCTGTAACGCGTCGATGACCGGCCGGGTGTTGACGACGAAGAATGACAACATCGATTGCATGGTGTCGCGGTCGTCGTCGAACAGTTCTTGCAGGCGCCTCATGTCGAGCGCTTCCGGCTGCCCGGCGCCCAAGCCAGAACCGGCAGCACTGCCGTGCCGCTGTACATGTCCGGCCAGCACCGATTCCAGTCGATCGCGCAGGATCGGTTTGCTGAGGTAGTCATCCATGCCGGCTTCCAGGCACCGCTCGCGGTCGCCCATCATCGCGTTTGCCGTCATGGCAATCACCGTAATGTGCTGGCCGCTGGTATGTTCGCCCGCGCGGATGCGTCGCGTCGCCTCGAAGCCATCCATTTCCGGCATCTGGCAATCCATCAGCACCGCAGCATAGGTGCCGCGGTCGAGCATTGCCAATGCCTCCCTTCCATTCACGGCGACGTCGACGTCGTATCCCAGAAAATTCAGCTGATGCACTGCGACCTTTTGATTCATGAGGTTGTCTTCGACCAGCAGGATGGGCAGATTGACGTACGTTTTTTTTACGGGGGGAACGGCGGTCTGTTCGTCCGGGGCGGCTGGCTTTGCCGCATCGGGGATCGCCGGCGGGATGCTGCGCGCCGCCAGAGCATTGCAGAAGACGTCTTTCCTGAGCGGCAACATGAGAATCGGGGCATCGGTGGCCATCGCCAGATCGTCACGGACGTCTTCATCGGCGGCCAACAGCAGCCAAGCCCCTGCCCGGTTCCACGCGGTGCGGACCTCGGCGAGTTTTTCGAGGCAAAAGTCATGTACCGCGGTGTCGATGACGACGATGGCGCCAGGGGCCAGCCTGGCTGCAAGCTCCCGCCCCTGCCCCAGGCTCAGGGCGCTGCGCACCGACATTCCCGCTGCGGCGGCATACTTGCGCAAGGCCCTGGCGCTCTCGTCGTCCGGCGCCACCAGCAGCATCTCTCCCTGCAACTGGTTTGAATTTCCGGCCTTCTTGATGACCGGCATCGCAAGCTCGAACCAGAATGCCGAACCATGCCCAACGCGACTTTCGACGCCGATCTGCCCTCCCATCAGGCTGACCAGGCGCTTGCAGATGGAAAGTCCGAGGCCGGTGCCGCCGTACTTGCGCGTCACGGATCCGTCGGCCTGGACGAACGGCATGAAGAGTTTGTCCAGGGCCCGGCTGTCGATGCCGACCCCGGTATCGGTCACCTGGAAGCGGACGCGGCACTGGCCGGGCGCCTCGTCGACGAGCCTGGCACTGACGGCTATTTCCCCAAAGGAGGTGAACTTGACGGCGTTGCTCAACAGGTTGAGCAATATCTGCCGCAAACGACCGGGGTCGCCGCGGACCATGTCCGGCAGGTTGGGATCGACATAGCTGCTGAGGCGTACGCCTTTTTCCCTGGCGCGGGACGCGAGCACGTCGACGCTGGCTTCGACGATGCCCAGCAACTCGACTTCGCGCGCTTCGATATCCAGTTTTCCGGCATCGATCTTCGAGAAATCGAGGACGTCGTCGATGATGTTCATCAACGATTGTGCAGACTCCTCTATCCCTTTGGCGAAGCCGTCCTGTTGCGCGTCCAGCGGTGTGGTCCGGATCAGCCCTGCCATGCCCAGGATCGCATTCATCGGCGTGCGGATTTCATGGCTCATGGTCGACAGGAACTCGCCGCGCGCGGAGTTGGCCTTGTCGGCGGCATCCTTTGCGTTTTGCAACTGGCATTCCACATCTTCCCGCCGCCGCATGAAACGCCAGAGCGACACGCTGTAGATGAAGATGGCCGCTGCCAGCACGAACATGGCCAGTTGCAGTTGGTGCACGGCAGGCAACGCCGCGTCCAGGCGAAGGCTGCAGCCCAACGCGGCGATTGCCAGCAATAGGCCCGCCGACAGGAACACATGACGCACGCCGACACAGCGCCAGAGGCCCGACAGTCGTGCGGTTGCTGAGGTCACAACATGTTCCCGTAAGCCAGCGCGTCTGCGCCGACCTGGACTGCGACATCGTTGAGGATGTGGTCGATCTTGGACAAATCGCCGAGTACGGCATTGAGTTCCGCCAGTGCCGCAATGGAAGCCTTGGTGGGCGGCAGGCGGGTCTCGTAGACAGAGCCTTCCCATACGAACTCGACAACTCCGGATGCCATGGCCAGCTTTTCCTGGTCGATCCGCTGTTGCAGGAGCCGGCATTCATCCATCAGCGCCCGCACGAATGAGACACGGCGTTCGCACATCAGTCGGGAATAATCGGCAATACCGGTTGCCATAACGAATTCGTGGTTTTTCATATTTCCCCTAGCCCCTTTCAGATTTGCACGTTTCATCCCATAATGGGACCCAAAGTTGCCGTAAAGCAGGCAGCAAAACAAAATCTCATCGAATAAATCAATTTTAACAAATTAAACATTAAATTTGCAAATTTATTTAATTCGTTTAAAATTCAATCAATATGATAGGAAACGTTGCCATGACGACTGCCGAGGTATGCACAACCCAGGAAGCTGCCCAGATCCTGGGCATTTCCGTGACATCGGTTCAGCAACTGGTGGAATCCGGCGTGATCGAGGCGTGGAAGACAAAAGGCGGACATCGCCGCATCCCTCTGGCTGCCGTGGAAGCATATAAAGCCGCGCCGCATACGCCGCAAGACACTCACGACAAGCCGGTGCTCAACAAGAAGACCTCCATCCTGGTGGTGGAGGACAACAAGATGCAACGCGACATCTACGCAAAGAAGATCGCGTCGTGGAACTTGCCTGCGACCACGACGTTTTGTGAAAACGGCTATCAGGCCCTGGTGGAAATCGCCAGCAACAAACCGGACATCGTGCTGGCCGACATCGTCATGGACGGCATCGACGGCTACGAGGTGATCACCACCATCCTCAGCTACCCTTCGCTGTCGGACATCAACATCGCCATCGTGTCGAGCCTGGCGCCGGAAGAACTGGATGCGCGCGGCGGCGTTCCGGAAGGCGTCGTGTTTTTCCGCAAGCCGGTCAACTATGACGAGCTGTCCGGCTATCTCCGCGCATGCTGCGCCCAAAAGGCCCGGGCAGCGCGCGCCTAGCCACTTTTTAGAAGTATGACGCCATGAGTTTTTCACATCGTCCCCAGATGCCTGTCTCGCGCCTGCAGAAATTGCGCGACGCACTGGAGGCCTGCGTCGGCGTCATCCTTTGCATCTGCGCCGCCCTGCTCCTCGCCGGACTATGGGCGTCGGCATGGTGGCAGCTGGACAAGAGCTATCGTGACGAAGTCGACAGCGCAAGGCGAGACGCGATCAGCCTGTCCCTGTTGTTCAAGGAACACGCCACCCGCACGGTCGAATCCACCGACCAGGCTGTGGTTTATCTGCGCTCCCGATATAACGCCCTGGGAAGCAGCCTCGACATCAACAAGGAATTGAAGGACGGCGTCGCGCCGTCGGAGGTCTTCAATCTTTTCTCCATCGTCAACGAGAAAGCTGACGTCATCCTGTCGACCAAGCCGTTCAAGCCTCTTAATCTTGCTGATCGCGAACACATCAAGGTGCACATGCAATCGGCCAACACGGGTTTGTACATCAGCAAGCCCTTGCTCGGCCGTGTCTCGGGAAAATGGTCGCTGCAGATGACGCGCCGCATCAGCGGGCCTGACGGCGCGTTCAACGGCGTGGTCATTGCGTCGATGGATCCGGGATATTTCACCTCAATTTACCAAAAGGTCGACGTCGGGCAGCTGGGCTCCATTTCACTTGTGGGCGACGATGGCGTGCTGCGCGTGCGCCATATCGGAGCAGACGACTCCATGGGGCAGGACATCTCGGGCAGCGAGGTATTCCAGGCGATGCGCAGCCACGGCAGCGGCATGCTGCGCGCCACCAGCATCATCGATCATCGCGACCGTTTCTACGCTTATCAGAAACTGGACAACTATCCTTTGTACGTCACTGTCGGCATCGATCTGGATGAACGTCTCGACGGCTATCGCAAGACCCGGAGTCAGACGTTGACGCTGACGAGCCTGGCGTCGCTGCTCATCATCCTCGGCACCGCCGCACTGGTCATCCTCATCGGCCACCTGATAGAAAGCCGTCGCGAAGCCCTGCTGGCGCGCAAGGCTAAACTACATTTCCTGTCGAACATGTCCCATGAGTTCCGCACTCCGCTAAACGGCATCCTGGGCTATTCGGAAACACTGGCCGAAGACCTCGCCGGCACCCGGCACGGCGAATTTGCAGGCGCCATCCAGGAAAGCGGGCTGCGTTTGCTCGCGTTGGTTGATTCGGTACTGGAACTGAGCGCCCTGCGTTCGGGAAAAATCAGCCTGAGTATCAGCCAGGAGAAACTGGCCGACATCATCACGCACGCCGTCAGTACGCATCAGGAAGTTGCTGCCAAAAAGGGACTGCAAATCCAATCCCGCATCGCCGCTGACGTGCCGCCTTACGTGCAATGCGATCGGGTCAGGCTACTGCAGGTGCTGGACAAGCTGCTCGATAATGCGTGCCGGTTTACCGACAGCGGATTCGTGCGTCTGACGGTGGAAACCGATGGAAAGGGATTGCTGTTCAGCATCATCGATACGGGCCCGGGCATCCCTGTTGCCTTGCAGAAAACCATTTTTGAAAAATTCACGCAGACCGACGACTCGGCTGCGCGTCCCCATGATGGCGCGGGACTCGGACTGACCATCGCCGCCCTGCTGGTCGAGCTCATGGGCGGTGAAATTACCGTCCGCTCCGATGTCGGCGCCGGCAGCACTTTTTCTTTCCGCCTGCCGTCATTGGACGGGACAGTGCCCGATGCAACGCGTACAATAAAACGACAATAAGCCAGAGAGGCACCAGGGGATGCGAGCATGACGTCACGCTATCGGCAAATCGATCCGTCGGTGCTTCTGGACGCCGCCGGACAGGATGTCCAGGCCTTCCTGGAATTGTCCGCTACCTTTCTCGACATCGCTCCGCCGATGTTCGAGCGCCTGCAACAGGCCATCCAAGCCGGACATACCTCGCGCATTACGCTGGAAAGTCATTCCCTCAAAGGAACCGTCGCCCTGGTCGGCGCCGAACGTCTCGCGGGCATGCTTGGGCGTGTCGAAGCGCTGTCACGTTCCACCTCCGACGTAGAGATCCCCATGCTCTGGAACGATCTCGCCGACGCCTATGCGGAAACGATTGCCGAAGTGCGCAGCAGCATCCTGCATTTCGAGCAGTCTCCAGGATCTGCCGACAACCGGCGCAACGGCTGACGCCCGATGCCAATGTCTTCCGCGACCTCCCTGCTATTCGCCCCGTTGCATCCTTTGCTGTGGCTTGGCCGCAGCGCACGCCGCGCCACGCTTGTTGTCGGGCTGCTGTTGCTGATCCTGCTGGGCGGAGTGACGTTGAGCGCCAGCGCCCTGCTCTATGAATGGGCCGTCGACGACTGGCAGGAAGATATCGGCAACCTCTCCCTGGTCTTGTCGGAAAACGCTGCCCAGGCAATGGCCTCCGCCACGCTGGTGCTCAACGATGTGAGCCAGCTTTCCCAGACCAGTGCAGACGGGCGGCACGACTTCCTTGCCGCCGCCTCCGATCCCGCAATTGCCCAGATGATGCGCGACAAGATCAGCGGCTTGCCCCAAATCTCGGGCGTCGCCATTGTCGGGGGC
The DNA here is from genome assembly GCF_044767325.1 of Herbaspirillum sp. NPDC101397. Taxonomy (NCBI): domain Bacteria; kingdom Pseudomonadati; phylum Pseudomonadota; class Betaproteobacteria; order Burkholderiales; family Oxalobacteraceae; genus Herbaspirillum; species Herbaspirillum sp. NPDC101397. The sequence goes on along the minus strand of NZ_JBIWNS010000001.1, from coordinate 464,010 downwards.
GACGGCGACGTTCTCGCATTGACGCGCAAACTGCCTCCAGGCGGCATCAATGTTAGCGACCGTGACTATTATCAGCACCATCTGACAAATGACAGCGACGATATCTTCTTCAGCAAAGCGGTGCGCAACCGGGCCGGAAACGACTGGACCTTTTACCTGAGCCGGCGCATCAACGACGTCCGCGGCAACATGGCTGGCATCGTTCTGGTGGGCATCTCCTGCGACTTCTTCACCGGTTTTTTAAAAAGCATCAGCCTGGACAAGCACGTATCCATTGAACTGACCGGCCGGGACGGCACCCTGCTGGCGGGTTGGCCGCTGAAAACCGGAGACGCGGGAAAGAGCCGTCCCGGAGATCGTGGAGATACCTCGACGCTGACAAGCAGGCTGTTCGCGGGCGTCAGGAACAACACGCCTGATATTCTTTCCCGCCGCCCGATCCGGCAAACGCCCCTGAACATCACCGTCAGCATCACCGAACAAGGCTTCAAGGAAGAATGGGTGCGCGTCATGCGTATCCTCGGCGGCATAGCCGGCGCCAGCATGCTGGTGCTGCTGATTGCATTCAGCGCCATGGCGATCATCCTGAAGCGGCGCGAAGACGATGCCGTCGCCGCCGCGCTGCTCAGGGAGCAGGCAGACGCCTCGAACGAGGCCAAATCACGATTCCTGGCGATGATGAGCCACGAGATCCGCACGCCGATGAATGGCATTCTCGGCATGAGCGAGCTGCTGCTTGATACCCGGCTCGACAAGACCCAGCACAATTATGCCCGGCAAGTGCATGAGGCCTCGTCGGAGCTGATGCGCATCATTAACGAGATTCTCGATTTTTCAAAAATCGAATCCGGGCGCATGGACTGCGAAAGCAGTAACTTCTCTCCATCGCAGCTGCTCAACGACGTGGTCGCCCTGCATCGTGCGCCGGCGCAGAAAAAAGATTTGCACATCGATATCGGTATCGACGAACCGGAAGGAATTGTGGTCGACGGAGATCTTGCCCACATCCGGCAGGTGCTCGGGAATCTGCTCAGCAACGCCATCAAGTTCACTGCTTCCGGGCATGTCAGCGTGAGGTTGCAATGCAGCCCCGATGCGGCGGATTCCGATGGCGTCATCTTGCGCTACGCGGTCGCCGATACCGGCATCGGCATCGGGATCGAACAGCAGGCGCGACTGTTTCAGCCGTTCACCCAGGCGGACACCTCCATCAGCCGAAAGTACGGCGGCACCGGGCTGGGCCTGTCGATTTGCAAGCGGCTGGTCGAATTGATGCACGGCACGATTTCCTTCCAGAGCGAGGCCGGCAAAGGAACTACATTCCGTTTCGAAGTCCCCTGCCGGCGCATCAGCGGCTTCGCAGACGAGAGAACGCCGCTGCCGGCATCCTATTCATCTTCGGCGATCAGCAGCAATGCGCATAATAAGGACGACTTGCCGGCCCCGGCATCGACGCATGCCGCGAGGCGCATTCTGGTGACCGAAGACACCCTGATCAACCGCCAACTGGCGCGCATGCTGCTGACCAAGAAGGGTTATCAGGTCGACGAGGCGGAAAACGGTGCGCAGGCCCTGACGGCGCTGGCGCAAGGACCCTACGACCTGGTCCTCATGGACTGCATGATGCCGGTCATGGACGGGTACGAGGCGACGCGCCTGTTGCGTGAGCGCGAAGCGGCTGCCGGGCTCCCCCGCCTCCCCGTCATTGCCCTGACCGCCAGCGTGATCGAGGGCGACCGTGAGCGCTGCCTTGCCGCCGGCATGGACGACTATCTTCCCAAGCCCTTCACCGCAGCCGCATTCCTGACGATGATCGAGCGGTGGCTGTCGGCGACGCCTCCCGATTCTTCGGCACAAACCGACGGCGGCGTTTCTCCCCATGACAGTGGCCGGTCAACCGCTGCGGCTGATGCGGCGCGTTCAACCCGGAAAGACCTAAAATAAAGCAAATAAAACAAATAAAACAAATATTTGATTTATTTAATTAAATTGTTATAATTGTTGCGTCGAGCCATGCGCAACGCCATTCATGCCATGCGTCCCCGCAGGTCGACGATATTTTCTACATAGTCGGCCTGAGGAGATCCACATGAAATGGTTTTACGATCTGAAGATTGCCAGGAAATTGATTTTGTCCTTTTCGGTGATCCTTTTGTTTGTCACCGCCCTGGGCGGCTTCGCCCTGATGCAGCTTGGCAAGGTCAATGAGGTGTCCGGCGAAATAGCCAATAATTGGCTGCCAAGCATTCGCACGCTCGCAGACATCAAACTGTCGCTTTCGCGCGTGCGCAGCTTCGAGCTTCAATATATCTCCGCGCTTTCGCCGGAACGCGCTGTCGAAGCGGACAAGAATGCAAACCAGCAGCTTGGTATCGTCGCAGAACATCAAAAGCTGTACACAACTCAAATCTCGGAAGACGAGGAGAAAGTGGTCTATCCTGAGGTCGAAAAAGAGATCGGGATATTCGTCGGCGAACACGCCAAGATCATGAAGTTGGCGGTGGCGGGAAAAAAAGACGAGGCACTCGCACTGCTCAATGGCGCCTCGACCTCATCGTACCGCGAAGCCATGAAGTCCCTGGAAAAACTCGTGGTGGTCAACGAACAAGGCGCCAAGAAATCCAATCTCTTGTCTGCGGATACCTACGCCAACGCCAAGATTCTCATTTCGGCATTCCTGGTCGCCGCAATCGCCCTGTCGATGTGCCTGGCGGTATGGATTGCAAGAATTGTCTCTCGTCCGCTGGCTGAGGCGCTCGACGTTGCACAACGCGTCGCCGCAGGCGACCTGACCGCCGACATCGAAGCGCACAGCACGGATGAAACCGGCGAACTGATGCTGGCGCTCAAGTCGATGAACGCTAATCTGCTCAAAATCGTCAGCGAAGTGCGTGCCAGCACGGACACCATCAACACTGCCTCCGGCGAAATCGCTGCAGGTAACCTGGATTTATCCTCGCGCACCGAAGAACAAGCGGGCTCCCTGGAAGAAACCGCCTCCGCCATGGAAGAACTCACGTCAACCGTGAAGCAGAACGCCGACAACGCCCGCCAGGCCAATCAACTCGCGGTGTCTGCCTCGGAAGTGGCGATCGAGGGCGGCAATGTCGTCGGCCGCGTCGTCAGCACGATGGATGAGATCAATGACTCTTCACGCAAGATCGTGGACATCATCAGCGTCATCGACAGCATCGCCTTCCAGACCAACATCCTTGCACTCAACGCGGCCGTCGAAGCAGCGCGCGCCGGCGAACAGGGGCGCGGCTTTGCCGTGGTTGCCTCGGAAGTGCGCAATCTGGCGCAACGCTCCGCGGCAGCCGCCAAAGAAATCAAGACCTTGATCGACAACTCCGTATCGAAGGTGGGCGACGGCAGCAAACTGGTTGCCCAGGCCGGCACCACGATGAATGAAGTGGTCGCCAGCGTCAGACGCGTCACCGACATCGTCGGCGAAATATCGGCGGCGAGCGCGGAACAAAGCACCGGCATCGAACAGATCAACCTGGCCATCACACAAATGGACGAAGTCACCCAGCAAAATGCCGCACTGGTCGAAGAAGCGGCCGCGGCCGCCCAGTCGCTGCGGGATCAAGCGGAACGCCTGTCGCAGTCCATTGGTGTCTTCAAACTGGAGCAAAGCGACAGCCTTGCACTGAACGCCGCGCCGGCCTCGGCAAAACGGACGATCGACATCACCCCGCGCGCAGCCCAGCTGCCGCGCAGAGACGTCCGTTCGGTGGCGCAAAAACAATTGGCCGCCGCAACCGGCGAGGTCAGTGGTTCCTGGGAGCAATTCTGAAGCACAGCCGGCTCGCCCCTCGTCACTGAGGACGCAAGACAACATCGCACCTGCCGGCATGCCTCGCATGTCTGCAGAACACCATACTGAGGCTCCCATGGATTCATTTCAAAAAGAAATCGACGAACGCACCAATCTCACCAGCAGCAACAAATTCGAACTGCTGTTGTTTCGCCTCGGTGGCGGCAGCGAAGAAGTACCGGGCGAACTGTTCGGCATCAACGTCTTCAAGATCCGCGAGATCGTCCCGATGATGCCCATTACCAAAGCCGCGGGCACGCAGTCGCCGGTGCTTGGCATGGTCAATATCCGCGGACAGGTCATCTCCGTCATCGACCTGCCGGCAGTGGCGGGCTGTACGCCGCGCACCGGTCTCAACATCCTGCTGATCACCGAATACGCGCGCAGCACCCAGGCTTTTGCCGTCGAATCGGTGGAGGAAATCGTCCGTCTCGACTGGAGCCAGGTCCTGTCGGCCGAATCCAGCGCCGGCGGCGACATCGTCACCAGCATTGCACGCCTGGATTCAAACGTTGAGGGCGGCCAATTGGTTCAGGTGCTCGACGTCGAGCAAATCCTGCACATCACCTCGCCGATCCAGAAGATGCTCAAGCAAACGCAGGTCAGCTCGCTGCAATCCATGATCACTCCCGGCGCCATCGTGCTGGCTGCGGATGACTCCAAAGTCGCCAGGGCCCTGATCGAAAACGGACTGGAGTCGCTGGGGCTGCCGTACATCATGACCAAGACCGGCAAGGAAGCGTGGGAAAAGCTGCAATCCATCGCCGCCGAGTCGCAACGCGCAGGAACGCCGATCAGCGACAAGGTCGCCTTGATTCTGACCGACCTGGAAATGCCGGAAATGGATGGCTTCACCCTCACCCGCAACGTCAAGTCCGACACCCGCCTGAAAAGCATCCCTGTCGTGATTCACTCTTCGCTGTCCGGTTCGGCCAATGAAGATCATGTGCGCAGCGTCGGGGCCGACGGCTACGTGGCCAAATTCGCAGTCGAGGAGTTGGCCGCGACCATCAAAACTGCCTTGCAGAAAAAAGCTGCCGTGGCAGCACCCGGCTTGCACGCCGTTCAGGCCTGATATCGGCAGCCGGACTGGAACAGGTTTACTTTTTTTAAAAAAATGAGCCCAATCAAAAAGATCAGGATCAGCGAACTGCGTCTTGGCATGTACCTGCATGGCTTCGACGACGCTTGGATAAAACATCCGTTCTGGAAAAGCAGGTTCCTGCTGCGCGAATACGCCGATCTGCAAGCGGCATGGACCTGCGGCATCGAGACCTGCTGGATCGACACCAGCAAAGGAAGGGATGTGCTGCAGGAAGAACCCGAGTCGGACTGCGAAGCCGCCGAAACACGCCCTCCTGACGTGGTTGCCATCGAGCAGGAAAACACGTCCTTTGACGAAGAACTGCAGCGCGCGGCCATTCTCTGCAGGAGCGCCCGCGCCGCCACCGTTTCCATGTTCAACGAGGTCAGGCTTGGCAAGGCCATCGACGTCGAAGGCTGCCTGCCGCTGGTGGCCGAGATTGCGGCCTCGGTCCTGCGCAATCCCGGCGCGTTGATCAGCCTGGCCCGGCTCAAGACCAGCGACGACTACACCTACATGCATTCTGTTGCCGTATGCGCGTTGATGGTGTCGCTCGGGCGCACCCTGGGAATGGACGAAGAGTATTGTCGCGAAGCCGGCATCGCCGGTCTGCTGCATGACATCGGCAAGGCGCTGACCCCGCTGGAAATCCTGAACAAGCCCGGCCGATTGACCGCGGAAGAGTATGAAACGGTGAAGCTGCACACTTCTCTCGGTCACCAGCTGCTGAGTCGCGATGCCGCCATTCCGGAAGCTGCCGGCGACGTCTGTCTGCATCACCATGAAAAAATGGACGGCAGCGGCTATCCCCGGGGCTTGTGCGGAAACAAGATATCCTTGCTTGCGCGCATGGGCGCGGTATGCGACGTCTACGATGCGGTCACTTCGAACCGGCCGTATAAAAACGGGTGGGATCCCGCGGAGTCGCTGGCTCGCATGGCGTCATGGAAAGGTCATTTCGACCGGACGGTTCTTTCCGCATTCATCAAGAGCGTGGGTATCTATCCGACCGGCGCTCTCGTCAGGCTCCACTCCGGGCGACTGGCGGTCGTGCTGGAACAAAACAAGGCGTCGTTGACCAAGCCGGTGGTGAAAGTATTCTTCTCCGAGCAATCGCGGGAGCCGATCGAGGTGGAGCGTCTGGACTTGTCGGATTCGCAGGTTGACGATGCGATTGTCGGGCGGGAGGAACGGGAGCGCTGGAATTTCCCCAGCCTTGAGTCGCTCTGGGCCGGCCAGTTGAGCGCTCGGCATTAAAGAAGCGGACAAGCGCGGGCAACTACGCCAGTTTCGCCCGCTGAACGGCCGCAGTCAGCTCCGTCACTGACAAAACGACAACCCCTTCTCACTCATGTTTTATCTTGCCTCGCCGCCAACTGACCCAACCAATCAACGATCACTTGATCCAGGACAGGTAAACGCGAGCCAATGCCTTTATTTAAGCGAGGGGAAGCGTACACTGCCTCATCTCGGGACCTTTTATCAACCGTATGTCCGTCGGAGTCAATCATGAACCATGCCCTGAATGTCACTGCCCCGCCTTCCCCGCCCGCGCAGATCGTTGCTCTCGGCTCGGCAGCGAGGAGCTGCTCCGGTTGCAGCATGCATCAGTTGTGCCTGCCGACCGGCCTCAATGACTCCGATACGCAGAGGCTGGACAAGATCATTTCCCGGCGCAAGATTCCGCGCGACGGTTTTCTCTATCGGATCGGCGACCGCTTCACTTCCTTGTACGCCGTACGTGTCGGCCATTTCAAAAGCTATCAGCAGAACCTTGCCGGCGATCGTCAGATCACAGGCTTTCAGATGAAGGGCGATTTGCTCGGGATGGACGCCATCAATACCGAACGCTATCAGTGCGATGCCCTCGCGCTGGAGGACAGCGAGGTCTGCGAAATCCCGTTCCAGATGCTGGAAGCCCTGTTTGCGCAGATGCCCACCCTGCTCCACCACTTTCATCGCACCCTGAGCCTGGAAATCACCAACGAGCAGAAGATCATCATGTTGCTGGGAAACATGCGCGCCGAACAACGCTTTGCGGCTTTCCTGGTCAGCTTGTCAATGGCCTATGCTGCGCGCGGCTACTCGGCGACCCGCTTCCAATTGCGGATGACCCGGGAAGATATCGGCAACCATCTGGGCCTGACCATCGAGAGCATCAGCCGCATGATTGCCAAAATGCGCAAGGATGTACTGATTCAGGTACGCCAGCGCGATGTCGAAATACTCGACATGCCGGCGCTGATCAGACTGGCGTCAGGTACCCAGACGCTGACTTCCACGCCGGTGTGCCACCCGCAGCACTGATCCGGCGCTTTTCTCACGAACTCATGAGAAATCCAGCACGACCCGTGACGGCACGTCGCCGCGCTGCAGCCGCTCGAAGACGGTGTTGATGGCCGACAACGGCTGCAACTCGAAATCCGCCTTGACCTTGCCGGCGGCGGCGAATGCCAGCGCGCTCACCATGTCCTGGCGTGTGCCGACGAACGAGCCGCGTATGGTGATGCAGTTGGCCACCACATCGAACAATGGCGTAGGAAACTCTCCGGGCGGAAGGCCGACCAGCACGCAGGTGCCACGCTTGCGCGTCATGGCGACGCCCTGGTGGAATGCTTCCAGTGACGGCGCGGTGATCAGTACACCGTGCGCGCCGCCATCGGTAACTTCGCGCAGGCGCGCAACCGGATCGCCGACACGCGCATTGACGACGGCATCCGCGCCGAGACGTTGGGCGTGGGCCAGCTTGCCATCGTCGATGTCAACGGCGCACACGCGCAGTCCCATCGCCTTGCCGTATTGGACCGCCAGATGGCCGAGTCCGCCGATGCCCGACACGGCCAGCCAGTCCCCCGCCAGCACCTGGCATTCCTTGATGCCCTTGTAGGACGTCACGCCGGCGCAGATGATCGGGGCGGCCGCGGCCGCTTCCAATCCTGCGGGGATATGGGCGACATACCTGGGGTCGGCCAGAATGTACTCGGCGAAGCCGCCGTTCTTTGTGTAACCGCCGAACTCCGCCTGCGCACACACGGTTTCCCATGCCGCCAGACAGTGCTCGCAATGACCGCACGCTGAGTAAAGCCACGGTACGCCGACACGATCGCCCATGTTCACTTCGCTGACGCCGGCGCCCAGGGCCACCACCACGCCTATTCCTTCATGCCCGGGCACAAATGGCAGGGACGGCTTGACGGGCCAGTCGCCGTGCGCTGCATGCAGGTCGGTATGGCATACGCCGCACGCCTCCGTTTTGACCAGAATCTGTCCGGGGCCCAGTGACGGCAGCGGGATTTCCTTGATGACGAGCGGTGCGCCGAATTGTTCGACTACCGCAGCGAGCATGGTGTTTTTCATTGCATTACCCAATAGGATGCGGCGTCATCGTCTGACGCCGTGAAACAAGAACCGGCCTGACGGCAACGCTCAGTAAACGATGGACAGCTTGTCGACGACTTTATGAACGCCCGGAGTCCGCGCCGCTGCCGCAAACGCTTCCTCGCGCTCGGCCAGCGAGGCGACCGATCCCTTGAGCGTGATCTGGTCGCCGTTCACCGCCACCTCGATCGCTTTCACGGTCGAGTGTGCGCGCCGCTGCAAGGCAGCTTCGATATGGGTCTTGATGTCGGTCGGCCGGGCGACATGTTTCACTGCGATCTGATTGCTGATGCCGATGACGCCGAGCAGGCTGCGCAAGGCGTTCTCGGCCGCCATGCGTTGATACTGATGATCGACTTCGCCGCTCAATGTGATCCAGCCGTCTTCCACCATGATCTTGACGCTGTCTTTCGGCACCAGGGCATTCCATTCCAGTCCGTGGGACGCCGTTCGCGCAATGTCGGCATCCGTGCGACGGCTTGAACCCGGCAGCACGACGTCGATTTCCACCGCCAGTCCTTTGACGCCGGCGACCCGCTGGGCGGCTTTTTCGGCGGCATATTTTTCCGCATAGCTATCGAGATTTCCTGTCAGGGTGACCACGCCGTCGCGCACCTCGATGCCAATCTCGTTGTCGTTCACGGCTGCGTCCCACGCCAGTTCGTCGGCGACGTCCTGCTTGATATGAGAATCTGTTTTCATGGCAATACCTTCACTCGGTTATAAGTTGCGTCGCCCGATTGCGGCGACTTCATTTGAATACCAGCACCGGGATTTTGCTGTACGTCAGTACCTTCTGCGTTTCACTTCCCAGTATCAGTTTGTCCAATCCCTTGCGTCCGTGCGACGCCATGAAGATGGAGTCGCAACCGTATTCGGCGGCAAAGCGGAGGATCTCTTCATGCGCATGCGTGCCCTTGACGGTATGGACTTCGCAGTCCGCGCCTGCTTTTTTTGCACAGTCGGCAACGTAGTCGGCATTGAGTTTGGATTGTGCGAATATCTCGGCTTCGATTCCCTGCAGGTCGTATCCTGCGCCGAGCTCGGGCATGATCAGGCTGGGAAAGACTTCGGAGACGGCCAGGCCGACGATCTTGCTTCCATACGAGGCAGCAAAATCCACAGCAGCCGCCACCGCTCGTTTGGACAATTCCGATCCATCCGTTGCCAGCAATATCTTTTTGAGCATGATGCCTCCAGGAGAAAGAATGCGATGAAGGTCATCGTATGCCTCGTTGCGGAGTATCCATTTGACCTGGATCAAAATCGCGCCATGCAAAAAAAGTGTTTGTCATGCCGCAGCTTCTTGCCGTTCCGTTTGATGCAAGTCAATTCGATCCGCGCCCAAACCATTAGCATGTCGTGATCCGATGGGCCTCACATCAAGGAGCACGCAATGCGCTATCGATCAATTCTGATTTACGTCAGCAACGCCATCGATCTGGAACGCCGCGTCCGGCTTGCTGCCCGCCTGTCATCAGGTGAACCTGTCACCGTGATCGGCCTTGCCATCTCAGGCATGTCGAGATTCATGTCGCAAGTACTTCCGGCAGTAACCGGCAGCGCCGGAGAAACGCTTCCCGGAACAATGCTTCCAGCCGAAGAACAGGAACGGCGCGAGAAAAAGCATCTCGACATGACCGCTTCATTGGAACGATTCGAGGTCCTGGCGCAGGAATTCGGCATTGCCAGAATCCAGACGCTGCGGGTTGACGACGATGCAGCCGCCGCGCTGAGCAACTATGGCAATACCGCCGATCTGATCATCCTGGGCAAAAGCGAACTGCACGGCGTCGATGATCACAAGGACAGCGACTTCATCGAGTTTGTCGCGCTCAACGCAGCAGCCCCGGTATTGGCGATCAGCGAAAAGCCGTTTTCCTGGCGCCATGCCCTGATCGCGTGGAACAGCAGCAGCGCCGCCGCGCGCGCCGTGCGCAACGCCATTCCGTTATTGCAAGACGTCGACGCCATCAGTGCAGTGATTTTCGGTGATGGCATTGTTCCCGGCGCCGGCGCTTCGGCCTCGGAAGACGAACTGAATCAATGCCTGTCGCCGCTCGGAAAACCTGTCGCCATCCTGCATCGTCCGGCCGCGGCAGATGTCGGGCATGCGTTGCTGGCGCTGGCGGCGGAGCTTGATGCCGATCTCATCGTCATGGGCTGCGTTGCGCATCCGCGCTGGCGCGGCGTCCTGCTGGGCGGGACCACCGGCGTCGTGATCGCGGAGTCGCCGGTCGCGCTGCTGCTGTCGCGATGAGATGCCGCCGCTTTCGTATCTCTTCCCGCCTGCGCAGTAAGCGACGTCACTGACGATGCTGCTCATGCAGACGCTGGCAATGCGTGCATCGTTTTGCGATGGGATAGGCTTCCAGCCTCGCTTCCGCGATCGTGCAGCCGCACTCTGAACACAGCCCGTACTGCCGTTGGCTGATTCTGAGTTTGGCCGCTTCGATGTCCGCCAGCTCCGCAAACTCCTTGTTGCCGAGCGCGTCGTCCACCTCAGTCACATCGCAGTCGTCCGGTTCCGCCGGTATGGTGAGCCTGGCCCTGAAGCGGATCGTCGCCTCCTGTCGTTCGAGGAGGTCTCGAAAGTGCGTCAACTGTTCTTCCGTGAGATAGGACATGCTGTGTTCCTTGTGAATGCAGTTTAATGAAACCGGTGCTGCGGGCGCCGGTCAGGGCTCCGTCAGATCTTTGCCCGCGCTTCTTGCTCCTGCGGCGAGCCGATCCCCGTTCTTCATCGCCCACAAGGCCGATATCAGAACGACGCCGCCGGCGACGACGCAAATCAGGGCCGCGCCGCGCTGGCTTTCGAAGCCGAGGATCCAGGGCGACGCCACCGACCAGCAGCCCAGCATGAGCAATGCTGCCTCTTCCCAGAGCGCCGGCGCAACGATGGCCAGCACGGCAAAGACCGTGATCGCAGATCCGGTCGCCACCGAATTGCGGGAAATCAGGTGCTGCGGATAGTCCGTCAACCAAGGTGAGACCAGCAGCGCTATCCCCGCGGTCGCCATGACGCAAGCCTGCCAACGCGAGTCAACATCCGGTTCGGCAAACGTGTTCATGGCAGTCCTCCTGATTCAGCATGTGATCCGATTATGAAGTCTGCGACGCACGGCACGTTGATCTGCATCAAAAGCCGGAACATCCGCGTCCGATGAATGCCGCCGCGGATTCGCCGTTGTGAGGCGCTCATTTGACATCGATCAAAGCAGGCCCCGGGCGCTGACGTATGCTTGAAAAGCGGAAAATGTCAACGGAGGATGCATGTTCAAGAAAATACTGGTGCCCACGGACGGGTCCGATCTTTCCAACCGTGCAGCGCGGGCGGCGATAGAGTTCGCGAAGGATCACGGCAGCGCGGTGGTCGGGTTGTCGGTCGCACAGCCCCTCCCCTATGACGCTTTCACGCTCATCAGCCGGCGCGAAGACTTCTCGTTGCTGTCGGAGTCGCTCCGCCAGCGCGCGAGGGACTACGTGCACATCATTGAAGATCTCGCCGAAAAGGCCTGCGTCCCTTGCCAGGTGCACATTATCGACAGCCAGCAGCCCTGGAAAGCGATCGTCGATGCCGCCGCAGAGCATGCATGCGATTGCCTATTCATGGCGTCGCACGGCCGCAGCGGCCTCAACAGCATCCTGCTCGGAAATCAGACCCACAAGGTGCTGGTGCATAGCAATGTGCCGGTGATCATCTTCAAGTAACCGGAGGCGGTGCTCACGTCCGGTTCACGCCTCCGGGCCACGTTCCACACGCTCTTTTCGGGCATAAATCCGTCGGCTTGATCTGCATCAACGCGTCGGCGATCCAGATCGTTAGGCTGACCTCATTGCATTGATCGAGGTCTCCATGGCAACAAAGAAAACTTCGCCGTCGGTCGGCGCCGAACGTCTTGCCAGCGCATGGCTGACGCCACTGGCATTTGCGTATCCGGAGGCCGACAATGACGCCGCCCGCCTGGATCTGATGAGCAACGCCTGGCTGGGACGGCTGACCGGCAATATCTCCCCTGCCGCGCTGCTCAACGCCTATGTCGACTGGTCGACGCATCTGGCGCTGTCTCCCACCAAGCGCGCCGCTCTGATGCAGACAGCCTGGCAAAACTGGTGGCGCATGTATGTCTACAGCCGCAGTTGCCAGCTTGGCGGCGAACAGGCCTGCATAGAACCTCTTCCCCAGGATCGCCGCTTCAGCGATCCGGCCTGGCAGCAATGGCCGTTCAATGCCATCCATCAGGGGTTTCTTCTGCAGCAGCAATGGTGGCACCGCGCCACCACCGGCGTGCGCGGACAATCCCAGCATCACGAGGACGTCGTCACGTTTACCGTGCGCCAGATCCTGGACATGCTGGCGCCGTCGAATTTCCTGTCGACCAATCCGGTGGCGCAACACGCGACGATTGAGTCGGGCGGACGCAATCTGGTGCAGGGATGGATTAACGCGATGAGCGACTGGCGCAAGAGCATATCACCCGGCGAGGAGGAACAGCCCGGCGACTTCAAGGTCGGCAAGGATGTGGCGGTGACGCCGGGAAAGGTCGTCTTTCACAATGACCTGATCGAGCTCATTCAATACGCCCCGTCGACCAGGACAACCCACGCCGTTCCTCTGCTGTTCGTCCCCGCGTGGATCATGAAGTACTACATCCTCGACCTGTCGCCCCGGAATTCACTGGTGAAATATCTGGTTGACCTGGGCTATACCGTCTTCATGATCTCCTGGAAGAATCCGCAGAAAGAAGATCGCGAACTGTCCATGGAGGACTATCGCAGGCTCGGCGTCATGGCGGCAATCGACGCCGTCACCGCGCAGACCGGAGCGAAACGCATCAACGCCGTAGGCTACTGCCTGGGGGGCACGCTGTTGTCGATCGCCGCCGCAACCATGGCGCGCGACGGCGATGACCGTCTGGCCAGCATGAGTCTGTTCGCTTCGCAGGTCGATTTTGAAGAACCCGGCGAATTGTCGCTGTTCATTGATGAGAGCCAGGTCAGCTTCCTTGAGGCCGTCATGTGGGAGCAAGGCTACCTGGACACCAAACAGATGGCCGGCGCCTTTCAGCTGTTACGCTCGAACGACCTGATCTGGTCGCGCCGGCTCAGGCAATACCTGCTTGGATTGCCCGAGGAAAAAAGCGACCTGATGGCATGGAACGCCGACGCTACCCGCATGCCCTATCGCATGCATTCCGAGTATCTGCGGCAGTTGTTCCTGCATAACGACCTGGCTGAAGGCCGTTACTGCACCGAGGGCAAGCCCATCAGCCTGAGCGACATCCGCCTGCCGGTGTTTTCCGTGGGCACCGTGACCGATCACGTAGCGCCCTGGCGCTCGGTGTTCAAGATACATCGCCTGACCGACACAGAAGTGACCTTCGTGCTGACCTCGGGGGGCCATAACGCCGGCGTCGTTTCTCCTCCCGGCCATCCGCGTCGCAGCTATCAGATCGCCACCCATGCCGATAAGCAGGGCATGGTCGACGCCGATACCTGGCAGGCCAGCGTGGCGCTTCATGACGGCTCCTGGTGGCCGGCCTGGGAGGCCTGGCTGCGCAAGCATTCCGGCAAGCGTATTGCACCGCCGTCCCTGCCCGCGCACAAACTCGCAGCGCCCGGCAAATATGTCCTCCAGCCTTGATGAACGGAACCTGACCATGCCCGGCTCGCCCGCCATCGCTTCCGCGCCGCCGCTGGTTCCTGGCCAGGACGTTCATCCGGATGCGCGCCGGCCCCCCTCCCATACCCCGGCGCAAGCTGCGGAAACCACGTTGCGCAGCATGGCCGCCATGACGGCGGAAGCCGGATTGGCGCAGCAGGCCTCCTCACTGCAAGGCCTGACGACAGAGGAAGCCGGCAAGCGACGCCGGCAATACGGCGCCAACGTCATTGCCGCGGGTCCCCGCCTGCAGGGTTGGCGCCAGTTCCTCAAGCTGTTCGCCAGTCCGTTGTCGCTGTTGCTGCTCGCGCTCACGACCGTCAATCTGCTGATCGGCGAGACCTGGGGCGGGATCATGATCGGCGTGATGGTCGTGCTGTCGTCGCTGCTTTCCTTTGTGCAGGAACACCGTGCCGACAAGGCGGCGCAGCAGCTGCGCTCGATGGTGGCGACTACCGCCACGGTGCAGCGCGCCGGTCAGGGACGCGTTGAACTGCCGCTTGCGGAACTGGTGCCGGGCGACATCATCGCCTTGTCGGCCGGCGATATCGCCCCTGCCGACGTACGCATCCTGTCGGCCAGGATGCTGTTCATCAGCCAGGCTGCGCTGACCGGAGAATCACTGCCGATTGAAAAAACACCTGCGGCGTTGGCGGACGCTGCGAACGGCAGCCTGACCGACCTGGCCAACCTCGCCTTCATGGGCACCAACGTGGTGAGCGGAACCGGTGCCGCGCTGGTGGTGGCGACGGGTGAACGCACCGCATTCGGCCATATCGCCGCCGACCTCGTCAAAGCGCGCGAGATGACCAGCTTTGATCGCGGCGTCGACAGGTATATCCGCCTGATCATCCGCATCATGCTGGTCATGGCGCCGCTGGTGTTCCTGATCAACGGGCTGACCAAGGGCGACTGGCTCGAAGCCCTGCTGTTTGCCGTCGCCGTGGCGGTGGGACTGACGCCGGAGATGCTGCCGATGATCATCACCATCAACCTCGCCAAGGGCGCGCTGGCGATGGCGGAAAAGAAAGTCATCGTCAAGCGGCTCAACGCGATCCAGAACTTCGGCGCGATGGACATCCTCTGTACCGACAAGACAGGCACGCTGACCCAGGACCGCATCATCCTCGAAAAACACGTCGACATCGACGGCGTGGACTCGGCTAAAGTGATCAAGTACGCCTATCTGAACAGCTTCTTCCAGACCGGCTTGAAGAACCTGCTGGACATGGCAATCCTGAGCTACGCCGAGCCCCGCGAGAAATCAGGAACACCGTCGGAGACGGAAAAGGAATTCCGAAAAATCGATGAACTGCCCTTCGATTTCGAGCGGCGCCGCATGTCGGTCATCGTCGAGCAAGCCGACCGCACTCGCCTGCTCATCTGCAAGGGCGCACCGGAAGAAATCCTGGCCGTCTGCACGCACGCCGAGCACGCGGGCACACCGATGCCGCTGGCAGGGCATCACGGCGCGGCGCTCAGCAAGACGGTTGACGATCTCAACGAAGACGGTTTCCGCGTGATTGCCGTCGCTTACAAGGAGCTCCCTGCAGTCGGATCTGACGATGTTCCCGCGCTCAGCAATGCCGATGAATCGGCACTGATCCTGGTGGGCTACATCGCCTTCCTCGATCCTCCCAAAGACAGTGCCGTCGAGGCGATCGCCGGACTGCATGCCTGCGGCGTGACGGTGAAAGTGCTCAGCGGCGACAACGGCGCGGTGGTGCGCAATGTCTGTCGCCACGTGGGATTGTCCGGGGAACCGGCCGTGCTCGGCGGTGATATCGACGCGCTCAGCGACAAGGCGCTCGGCGGGCTGGCGGAACGCAGCAACATCTTCGCCAAACTCAATCCGCAACAGAAGGCCAGGATCATCCGCTGCCTGCAGGCTCGCCGGCATGTCGTCGGCTACCTCGGCGACGGCATCAATGACGGGGCTGCGCTGAAAGCGGCGGACGTCGGCATCTCCGTCGACAGCGCCGTGGACATCGCCAAGGAGTCGGCCGACATCATCCTCATGCGCAAGAGCCTGATCGTGCTCAAGGACGGCGTACTGGAAGGCCGCAGGGTATTCGGCAACATCACGAAGTACATCAAGATGAGCTCCAGCTCGGCGTTCGGCAACATGCTCAGCGTTTTGGGGGCGAGCGCCCTCTTGCCTTTCCTGCCGATGGCGCCGGTGCAGATCCTGCTCAACAACCTTCTCTACGACTTTTCCCAGACCACGATAGCGACGGATCACGTGGACGAGGAGTACCTGCAACAACCGCGGCGCTGGGAAATCCTCGATATCGGCCGCTTTATGATGGTGCTGGGGCCGGTCAGCTCGCTGTTCGATTACATGACCTTCGGCGTGCTGTGGTTCGTCTTTGGCGCCGCCGGCCAGCCGCTGCTGTTCCAGTCGGGATGGTTTGTCGAGTCGCTGCTGTCCCAGACGCTGGTGGTGCATGTCATTCGCACCGGGAAAATCCCGTTCATCCAGAGCAAGCCCAGCCTGCCCCTGCTGGCCACGGCCGCGGTCATCTGCGTGCTGGCGTTCTGGCTGCCGGCGTCACCCATTGCGCACACGCTCGGATTGATGGCATTGCCCTTGAATCTGAATGCGGCGATTCTGGCGATCGTTTTCGCTTACCTGCTGATGACGCAATTGATGAAGTCCTGGCTCATCAGGCGTTTCGGTTTGAAGTGACTGCTGCATCTTCCGGCGCGCATTTGATTGATATCAAGAAGCAACAGCCGGGCGCCCCGTAGACTGTGCTGCATGGCATCAATCCACGCGGGAGCGAAAGTGAGTTCAGCAAGAACGGCTGCGACAAAGAGAAAACGCACTGCGCGCAGCCTGCTGATCATGGCGCTCGCCGCGTTGCAACTTGGCGGATGCGTGTCGCTGGCGCCGGACTACATCCGGCCGGCGCTTCCGGTCCCCACGCATTACCCCAATACCGCAGCCGCGTTGCGCGAGCCCCTCGAACCCATCGGCTGGCGCAGTTATTTCCAGGATGCGCACCTGCAATCGCTGATCGAACTTGCATTGCAGAACAGCCAGGATCTGCGCCTCGCCCTGGCCCGTGTCGACGAGGCAAGGGCTGCCTACGGGATCGAAGCTGCTGCGCAGTTTCCCACTGTCGGCGCCCAGGCCGGACTGGATCGCTCGCGCGTGCCGGGCGATCTCAACCTGACCGGCAAACCGCTGGTTTCCAGCCAATACCAGGTGGGCCTGGGCATGGCCAGCTGGGAGCTGGACTTCTGGGGCCGCGTGCGCAGTCTGAAGGACGCTGCGCTTGAAAGTTACCTCGCCTCCGATGCCGCCCGACGGGCCGTGCGCATCGACCTGATTGCCCAGGTGGCCATCAGTTACCTGACGCTCTCCGAGCTCAACGAACGCCTGTTCCTCGCCGGCCGGACGCTTGCCAGCCGCGCCGAAAGTTATCGGATATTCAAGCGTCGCGTCGAGGTCGGTTCGACCTCGCGGCTCAATCTCACGCAAGTCGCGGTGCTGCTGACGCAGGCGCAAAGCCTGGTGGCGCAACTGGAGCAGGAACGCGAGATGCAGATACATCGACTCGCCCTGCTGGTCGGCACGCAACTGAGCGAAACAACGCTGCAGCAACGTTTGTCGGAGGTCGAGGCGCCTCGCCGCGTCCATCCCGGCATTCCATCCGACCTGCTCAACAACCGGCCTGACATCATCGCCGCCGAACATCAGCTGCGCGCGGCCAACGCCAATATCGGCGCGGCGCGTGCGGCGTTCTTTCCTCGCATCGCCCTGACCGGATCGGCCGGCACCGCCAGCGCCGAGCTGGGCGGCTTGTTCGACAGCGGCAGCCGCGCCTGGACTTTTTCGCCCAGCATTTCCCTGCCGCTGTTCGACGGCGGTCTGCGCAACAGCAATCTCAAGCTGACCGAAGCGCGTCGCCACATTGCCGTGCTCAACTACGAAAAAGCCATCCAGAGCGCCTTCCGTGATGTCTCCGATGCCTTGTCCGCCCGCGTCTGGCTGGACTATCAGGCGGACATCGCCGCCGTGACGCTGGAGGTGCAGGCTGAGCGCGCACGCCTGTCGACCCTGCGTTACGACAACGGCTCTGCCTCCTTCCTCGAGGTGCTTGATGCACAACGGGACCTGCTCGTCGCGCAGCAACAGCTGGTCCAGCTGCAACGCGCACTGGCAACCACCAATGTCAGTCTCTACGCCGCGCTGGGCGGAGCCGCAGACGATGCCGCCGGCCGCCGGCCGCCCGATCCCAAGAACAATCCGGACAACCCGCCATGACCACTCCTCCGCGTCGCACGCTGTATTCCCTTTTGCTCGTCATGGCCGTCCTGGCGGCGGCCTGGTATGGCTGGAAACATTTCCGCAATACCGGTCCCGGCGTCGACTTCGCCAGCGGCAACGGCCGCATCGAAGCCACCGAAATCGACGTCGCGGCGAAACTGCCCGGACGTATCGACGACATACTCGTCAATGAAGGCGACTACGTCAGCGCCGGCCAACCGCTCGCGCATATGCAGATCCAGGTGTTGCAGGCACAACGTGACGAGGCCGTCGCGCAGAAGCAGCAAACCGCGGCCGCCGTGGCGAGCGCCCAGGCGCAGGTGGCCGTGCGCGAGAGCGACCGGCAGGCTGCGCTGGCGCAGGTGGCGCAACGTGAAAGCGAACTCGACGCCGCGCAACGGCGACTGGTCCGTTCCGAAACGCTGGTCCAGGAAGGCGCATCCTCCATCCAGGAGGTCGATGACGATCGTACCCGCGTGCGCACCACGCAGGCCGCGCTCCGTGCGGCAACGGCGCAAGCCGGCGCTGCTGCGGCGGCAATCAATGCCGCCCATATGCAGGTCACCGGCGCGATGGCCTCGGTGACCGCCGCCACCGCAACGGTCGCCCGCATCGACGCCGACATCGCCGACAGCGCATTGACGGCGCCGCGCGGCGGACGGGTCCAATACCGCGTTGCGCAACCGGGCGAAGTGCTTGGCGGCGGCGGCAAGGTCCTCAATCTGGTTGACCTCAGCGATGTCTACATGACCTTCTTCGTACCGGAAGCTGCCGCCGGCAAACTGGCCATTGGCAGCGACGTGCGGCTGATCCTCGACGCCGCGCCGCAGTACGTGATCCCGGCCAGGGTGTCGTACGTCGCCAGCACGGCGCAATTCACGCCGAAGACCGTCGAGACCGCCAGCGAACGCCAGAAACTGATGTTTCGCGTCAAGGCGCAGATTGATCGCGACTTGCTGGTCAAGCATCTGCATCTGGTAAAGACCGGCCTGCCCGGCGTAGCCTGGGTCAAAACGGCGGCACAGGCGGAATGGCCCGCAGAACTCGCGGTGAAGGTACCCAAGTGAATGCGCTTGCCTCCGATGGCGCGCAGGAAGTCGTTGCACGCCTGAGCGGCGTGAGCCTGGTGCTGGGCAAGACACAGGCGCTGTCGGCCATCGACCTGGTCATCCCGGCCGGGCGCATGGTCGGCCTGATCGGTCCCGACGGCGTCGGAAAATCCAGCCTGCTGTCACTGCTGGCAGGCGCCCGCCGCCTGCAGCAAGGCCATGTCGACGTGCTGGGCGGCAGCATGGCCGACCGGCGTCATCGCGACCGGACTTGCCCGCGCATTGCGTACATGCCGCAGGGACTCGGGAAAAACCTGTATCCCACGCTGTCTGTGGAGGAAAACCTGCAGTTCTTCGGCCGCCTGTTCGGCCACGACGCCGCCACGCGCCGGCGCAGGATTGATGAACTGACTCTCAGCACCGGCCTGAGACCGTTCCTGTCGCGCCCCGCCGGTAAATTGTCCGGCGGCATGAAACAGAAACTCGGCTTGTGCTGCGCCCTGATCCACGATCCCGATCTGTTGATCCTGGACGAACCGACCACCGGCGTCGATCCGCTGTCGCGCGCGCAGTTCTGGGACCTGATCGGCAAGATCAGGGGTGAGCGCAAAGGCATGAGCGTGATAGTCGCCACCGCCTACATGGAAGAAGCGGATCGTTTCGACTGGCTGGTCGCGATGGACGATGGCAAGATACTGGCCACCGGGACGCCGCGCGAGCTGCACGAGCGCGTCGGCGCGGCATCGCTCGAAGCGGCGTTCATCGCCATGCTGCCCGAGGCCAAACGCCGCAATCATCGCGCCGTGGTCGTCACCCCCTTGCAACCCTCCGACAACGACGAGATCGCCATCGAGGCGAAGGGGCTGACGATGCGCTTCGGGGATTTCGTGGCTGTCGACCATGTCGATTTCAAGATACGGCGCGGCGAGATCTTCGGTTTTCTCGGTTCCAACGGTTGCGGGAAATCCACCACCATGAAGATGCTGACCGGCTTGATTCCCGCCAGCGAAGGCAAGGCATGGCTGTTCGGCCGCGAAGTCGACGGCAGCGACATCACTACGCGCCAGCGCGTCGGCTATATGTCGCAGGCCTTCTCGCTCTATGGTGAATTGACCGTCAGGCAAAACCTGATGTTGCACGCACGCCTGTTCCAGGTGCCGGAAAGCGCCATCCCAGCAAGAATCGACGAAATGGCGCAACGCTTCGACCTGCGCCAGGTGCTCGATGAATTGCCGGAAGGATTGCCGCTGGGTGTGCGCCAGCGATTATCGCTGGCGGTGGCCATGGTCCATCGTCCGGAACTGCTGATCCTGGACGAACCGACCTCCGGCGTGGATCCGATCGCACGCGACATGTTCTGGCAATTGATGATCGACCTGGCGCGCAAGGACCATGTGACGATTTTCATCTCCACCCATTTCATGAACGAGGCTGAACGCTGCGACCGCATCTCGCTGATGCATGCCGGCCGCGTGCTGATCAGCGCCAGCCCGGCCGATCTGGTGCGGCAAAGCGGTGCGGCAACGCTGGAGCAGGCGTTCATCGGCTATCTGCGGGAAGCCGCCGGTGAGCAGGATGCCGTCGCGACTGAAGCCCTTGCGCCTGCTGTCGCAGCAGCTGCATCGACTTCGCCGCCGCAAGAAAACAGCGGCGGCTTCCGCTTCGGACGCGCGTACAGCTACGCCCTGCGCGAGACCATCGAATTGCGGCGCGATCCGGTGAGAGCCACGCTGGCCCTGCTGGGAACGGCGATCCTGTTGTTCATCATCGGTTACGGCATCAGCCTCGACGTCGAGAATCTCTCCTACGCTGTCCTCGACCGCGACCAGACCGCGCTGAGCCAAAGCTACGCGCTCAACCTGTCCGGCTCACGCTACTTCATCGAGAAGGCGGCGCTGTCGGACTACAACGACATCGACCGTCGCATGCGCAACGGCGAACTGGCGCTGGCCATTGAGATACCGCCAGGCTTCGCACGCGACCTGGAACGCGGCGCCCCGGCCCAGATCGGCGCATGGATAGACGGCTCCATGCCGATGCGCGCGGAAACCGTGCGCGGCTACGTCCTGGCGATGCACCAGCTGTGGATGGTTGACATGGCAACGCGCCGTCTCGGCGTGCGTCCGGTTGCCGCCAGTTCGGTGGAGACCCGCTATCGCTACAATCCCGACGTCAAAAGCCTGCCGGCCATGGTGCCGGCAGTGATTCCGATGCTGCTGATGATGATTCCGGCGATGCTGACCGCGCTGTCGGTGGTGCGCGAGAAGGAACTCGGCTCGATCATCAACCTGTACGTGACGCCGGTGACCCGCGCGGAATTCCTGCTGGGCAAGCAAGTTCCCTATGTGCTGTTGGGCATGCTCAATTTCCTGCTGCTGACGCTGCTGGCGGTGACCGTGTTCGGTGTCCCGATCAAGGGCGATTTCGCTTCGCTGGCCTTGACGGCCTTCGTGTTCATCATCTGTTCGACCGGTTTCGGCCTGCTGGCATCGACCTTCACCAGGAGCCAGATCGCCGCCATTTTCGTCACCATGATCGGCACCATCATTCCGTGCGTGCAGTTTGCCGGCTTGCTCAATCCGGTCTCTTCTCTGGAAGGCGTCGGCGCCTGGATCGGACGTCTGTATCCGGCGTCGCATTTCCTGACCATCAGCCGGGGCATCTTCAACAAAGCGCTCGACCTGTCGGGACTGATGCCGTCCTTCTGGTCGCTGCTGGCGGCGGTGCCGGTGATACTCGGCGCCTCCATCCTGCTGCTCAGGAAGCAGGAGCGTTGACATGAAAAGCCCCCTTTCCTGGCGCGCGGTCGCCAACATCGCCCGCCTCGGCGTCAAGGAATTGTGGAGCCTTGCCCGCGATCCGGCGATGCTGGTCCTGATCGCCTATACGTTCACGGTGTCCATCTATGTGGCGGCGACGGCCATGCCGGACAGCCTGCACAATGCCGCGATCGCGATCGTCGACGAAGATGGCTCGCCCTTGTCGGCGCGCATTGCCGCCAGCTTCTATCCGCCCTATTTCAAGACGCCCGACATGATTTCCCTCAGCCGGATGGACGTCGGCATGGACAATGGCGACTACACCTTTGTGCTCGACATTCCGCCGGACTTCCAACGCGACGTACTGGCGGGCCGTTCTCCTGCCGTGCAGCTGAACGTGGACGCCACGCGCATGAGCCAGGCATTCACCGGCAACTCCTACATCCTGGAAATCATCAACACAGAAGTCGCCGAATTCCTCCAGCGCTATCGCGGCATCGCCGCCGCGCCGGCCGAACTGGTGCTTCATTCCCGCTTCAATCCCAACCTGGAGCGCGCCTGGTTCGGGGCGCTGATGGAAATCATCAACAACGTCACCATGCTGTCCATCATCCTCACCGGTGCGGCGCTTATTCGCGAGCGCGAACACGGCACGATCGAGCATCTGCTCGTTATGCCCGTCACGCCCTTGGAGATCATGCTGGCCAAAGTCTGGTCCATGAGCCTGGTGGTCTTGCTGGCGGCGGCAGCGGCGCTCGTGTTCATCGTCCAGGGAGCGTTGCGGGTGCCGGTCCAGGGCTCGGTCATGTTGTTTCTTGCCGTGGCGGCCTTGCACCTGTTCGCGACCACGTCGATGGGCATTTTCATGGCGATGCTGGCGCGCTCGATGCCGCAGTTCGGCATGCTGGTGGTGCTGGTGTTGCTGCCCTTGCAATTGCTGTCGGGCGGGTCGACCCCGCGCGAAAGCATGCCGGTGCTGGTGCAGAACATCATGCTGGCGGCGCCGACGACGCATTTTGTTTCTGCCGCCCAGGCGGTGCTTTACCGGGGCGCGGGGGCGGCAGTGATCTGGCCCCAGATGCTGGCGATCGTGGGCATCGGTGCAGTGCTGTTCGTTGCCGCGCTGATGCGCTTTCGAAAAACCATCGGACAGATGGCCTGAGCCGGCATCAACACCGCCGATCCATACCGACAACTTATTTTCATCCGGAGAACCGCATGCACAAAGACGACCTGCTCCTGGTACAGAATCGTACTTTCGATGAAATCGCCGTCGGCGACAGTGCCTCGATAGAACGTACGCTGACGGCACAGGATATCCAGCTGTTCGCCATCCTTTCCGGCGACGTCAATCCGCAGCATCTGGACGCCGAATTTGCCTCCTCAACCCGTTTCCATGGCGTCATCGCGCATGGCATGCTGGGTGGAGCGCTGATCTCGGCCGTCCTCGGCACACGCCTGCCGGGGCCGGGAACGGTTTATCTTGGGCAAACGCTCAATTTCAAGGCGCCGGCGCGCATCGGCGACAGGCTCACGATCAACGTACGCGTCACCGAGCGTCACGAGGCCAGCAAACGGCTGTCGCTGGCGTGCGCCTGCATCAACCAGGACGGCGTGACGGTGATCGAGGGCCAGGCCGATGTCATCGCACCCGTCGAGCGCATTTCGATGCCGCGCACCACCTTGCCCGAAGTGCGGCTGCTGGGCAGCGACAACGGCTTGTTGCGACTGCTGGAACATGTGCGCCCCATGGGCGCGGTGGCGACTGCGGTGGTACACCCCTGCGATGCGCTGAGCCTGTCCGCCGCGCTTGACGCGCAGGCCGCCGGCCTGATCGTTCCGGTACTGGTGGCGCCGCGCGCCAAACTGCAAGCGGTCGCCGATGACAACCAGCTGGACATCTCGGCCTTGCGCATCGAGGACGTGCCGCACAGCCATGCTGCCGCCGCGCGCGCCGTCGCCCTGGCAGCCAACGGCGAAGTTGCCGCTCTGATGAAAGGCAGCCTGCATACCGATGAACTGATGTCGGCCGTGCTGGCCTGCCCCGACCTGCGCACCGGCCGGCGCCTGAGCCATTGCTTCCTGATGCAGACGCCCAGTTATCCGCGGCCTTTTATCATCACCGACGCGGCCATCAATATCGCCCCCAATCTGGACGAAAAAGCCGACATTATCCGCAACGCCATCGGACTGGCCCAGGCCATCGGCGTACAGCAGCCGCGCGTGGCGATTCTCGCTGCGGTGGAAACCGTCAATGCGCGCATGGCGGCCACGCTGGACGCCGCCGCCCTCTGCAAAATGGCCGACCGCGGACAGATCACCGGCGCCATCGTGGACGGTCCGCTGGCGTTCGACAATGCCGTCTCCATCGCAGCCGCGCGCATCAAGGGAATCGTCTCCGAGGTCGCCGGACGCGCTGACATCCTGGTGGTGCCGGATCTGGAAAGCGGCAACATGCTGGCCAAGCAGCTCGAATACCTGGGCGGCGCGGCCAGTGCCGGCATCGTGCTGGGCGCGCGCGTACCGATCGTCCTGACCAGCCGCGCCGACTCGCGGGAGTCCCGCATCGCCTCCTGCGCGATTGCGCTGTTGCTGGCCAATCGCGCACGGGAGGCGGCATGAACGACTGCATCCTGGTATTGAACTGCGGCTCCTCAAGCATCAAGTTCGCGCTCTTCAATTCGCCGCTTCCGATGCAGCGCACCCCGCTCTGGAGCGGCAAGGCCGACGGCATTACCGGATCTTCGCCGACCTTTTCCGTTTCCGGCCAGGCGACTGAACAGATGCCGGTTGATCGGGATGCGCCCTATCACGCCGCGCTGTTGCGCATCCGCGAGTACACCATCGGCAGGCTGGGCGGCAATCGCCTCATCGCCGTGGTGCACCGGGTGGTGCACGGCGGCGCCAACTATTTTGAACCGGTCTGCGTCGATCACGACGTGCTTGCCGACCTGCGCAGCTTCATCCCGCTGGCGCCGCTGCACCAGCCGTTTGCGCTGGAGGCGATCGAGAGCTTCCTGCAAGCGCGGCCGGGACTGACGCAGATCGCCTGTTTCGATACCGCCTTCCATCACAGCCTGCCGCGTGTCGAAAAGATGCTGCCCATTCCCTACCCGGCCTGGGAACGGGGCCTCCGCCGCTACGGCTTTCACGGCCTGTCGTATGCATACATGTCCGTCGTGCTGGCGGAACGCCACGGCGATGCGGCCCGCGGCAACACCATCGTCGCTCATCTGGGCAGCGGCGCCAGCCTGTGCGCCATGCAGGACCTGCGCAGCGTCGCAACTACCATGGGATTCTCCGCGCTGGACGGCCTGATGATGGGAACCCGCTGCGGGTCGCTCGATCCCGGCGTACTTCTCTATCTGATGGAGACCGAACAGCTTTCCCCGCAACAACTCGGGCACCTTCTGTACCACGAGTCGGGACTGCGGGGCATCTCCGGCACGTCCTCGGACCCGCGCGAGCTGATCGCGGCGGAGGCCGTTGATCCACGGGCGGCCGACGCGCTGGCGTTATACGTGCGTCGCATCGTACGGGAAATCGGCGCGCTGACGGCTGTGCTCGGCGGCCTCGACATGCTGGTGTTCACCGCCGGCATCGGCGAGCACAACGCTGAGCTGCGGTCCCGCATCTGCAAGCATCTTGGGTTTCTCGGCCTGGTCCTGGACGATGGCGGCAATCAAGTCGCAGCCTCGTTGATTTCGTCGCCGCAAAGCCGCGTCGCCGTCGCCGTGGAGCCGACCAACGAGGAATGGATGGCGGCGAGCCTGGCGCAACCCCTGCTGCCGCCAACGTCTGTCCGATACACCGCGTAGCACTCATCACTCATTACATCAGGAGCGCATCATGTACAACACGATTCTTGTCCCTATTGACGGCAGCGTCACCGCCGAATCTGCAGTCGGAGAAGCCTGCGCGCTGGCGGTCTTGTGTAAGGCGCGCGTGCGTTTGCTGCATGTGCTGGACATGACCACGCTGAGCAATGGCTTCGAAGACCCGAACGTCTACATCACGACCACCAGACCGCTCGCATTGAAGGAATCCGAAGACATGCTCGCCCGCACCGCTGCAATGCTGAAAAAGTTCGGGATTGCGGTGGACGTTGAAATACGGGAGGCCATGGGCGCGCGCGTCGCCGACGTGATCATCGAACGCGCCGTCACCAACAAGGCCGATCTGATCGTGATCGGAACTCACGGACGCCGGGGTGTGCATCGCTTCCTCATGGGCAGCGATGCGGAGCAGGTCGCCCGCTTGTCGCCGGTGCCGGTATTGTTGATCAAGAAAGCCCAGGCCCCGCGTCCGGGGACGACGACCTGAAAAATTGATGCACCGTCAAAAAAAGCGCGACAGCATCGACAAGAGGAACAATCGATACTGTCGCGCTACGGGGGAAAAACGTTTTATTTCCGACTGCGTGTTTTCACCGCCGGGGCGGCATCCTTGCCGGCGGCGGCATGCGCCAGATCGGTTTCCACGGCATCCATTGCGTTCAAGGCGCTGCTGGTCCATTGCGCATAGCCCTTGCTGGCCTGGTCGACCATATTCTGGAGGAATGCCATGGCCGGGGCGTTCGATGCCGGCGCGGAGGCAGTGGCTTGTGATTCCGTGTTGGCTGCCGCCGCATTCCACGTGGTGGCACGCTGTTGGGCGAACTTGGCCAGGTCTCCCTGCAAGTCCAGCATGATTTTGGTGATTTGTTGCCCGTAGGTGGTGATGTTTTCAAGATCTTGCTTGAGATGACTGGCGTCGAGCCATCCGGGGAGTTTTTTGGCGTCCTGCAATTCCAGCGTCTCCGAACGTTTCGACCAGTTGGCGACGCCTTGCTTCCACATGCAGAAATTCAGATCGGCGATGCGGAACGCCACGTCGACGGCATTGCTCGTCACTGCGTTACACAAGCGCAGCTCGGCGTTGAAGGTGCGCCGGATGTCATCCGGGCTTTGCATGGATGGAAAAGAAAACATGGAGAACTCCTTGGTGAACGACCTTCGTCAGGAAAGCCAGGTGAGATTGACGGGACAGGTTCCGCGCATCGTTACAACGGAGCAATTTCTGCATGTTTCGCCGGTTGCGCGCCCGCCACGTTCAGTGCCTTGACCAATGCCGAATCCATTCTGACCAGATGGTTCAGGAACCACTGGGGAAGCATGTTGAGAATCTGTCGCGGCAGCACGTAATCGCCGCTCATGGCCTTGGGAACAACATGGTGCAAGGTGCTCAGCAACTCCGCATGTTCCTCCCGGTGCAGGCGCAGCTCGGGATAATTTATCTTTTCCATCAGTGTTTCTTCTTCCCGGAAATCGTTTTCCAGCAAGGCGACAATGCGCAGAAGACGTCCGGAAAATTCCGGGTCGGGTGCGCTCATGATGTCTGTCAGTTCCTGAATCAGTTCCTTGTGGGCGTTGTCCATCTCGACGATGCCCAACGACATCTGCGGCGACCATGTCAGTGCTTCCATATCTTCCTCCTGCGTACATCGTGTTCAAAAAAAATCCCGCGTCATGCCATGAACTGTCCGCCGTTGGCATCGAAGGTTGCCCCGGTGATGAAGCTTGCGGCATCATCGACCAGGAACAGGACCAGGCGCGCGATGTCGCTGCCGTTGCCGAGGCGACCGACGGGGATTCCGGCAAGGATTTTTTCCAGCAAATCCTTGGGAACGGCAGCCACCATATCCGTATCGCAATAGCCCGGTGCGATGGCATTGACGGTGATATTCTTGCGCGCGCTTTCCAGTGCCAGGGACTTGGTAAAGCCCAGGATTCCCGCCTTGGCGGCGGCATAGTTGGCCTGCCCGACTTGTCCCCGTTCACCGTTAACTGAGCTGATGTTGACGATGCGGCCGAAGCCGCGTTCGCGCATGCCCTCGATGACGTTGCGCGACATGTTGAATACGGATCCCAGATTGGTGAGGATGACTGCCGACCATTGTTCCGGCGTCATGTGATGCAGCACCGCGTCGCGGGCGATCCCGGCGTTGTTCACCAGGATGTCGACCGGACCGAGTTCCGACTCGACCTGCCGGATGCCTTCCCGGCAAGCCGAAAAATCGGCGACGTCCCAGCAAAACACCGGGATGGATGTCTTTTCCCTGAAGGACTGCGCAGCGTCGACGTTGCTCCGGTGCACTGTCGCAACACGATGACCGGCATCGCGCAAGGCGACGGCAATGGCCGCGCCAAGACCTCGGGTTCCGCCGGTAACCAATGCAACTCTGTCCATATTGTCCGCTCCTCGCGCAAGCTGAAAGTATTCCCTATGGACAAACTCTATTCCGAAGCTTTTTTTTGTACTTGATCCAGGTCAAAGGAAAAGAATTCACGTCAAAAATCGCCCGAAGTTACAGGCTGATCAGCCTGGCTGCCTTGCTCTACGCTTCCTCCTGTCGGCTGTCTTCGCCGGATGTTGCAGGCAGATGGCGCTTCTCAAGCAGCGCGTCCCGCAGTTCTCCGCGCAGCGCTGCAATCTCGGCGCGCAGCATGCGCGTATCCATATGCAGCTCATGGCGCAGGCGTTTTTCATCCTCGCCGACCAGAATGGCCGAAATACTTGCCGTGAATATCGAGAACAATGCGTAGCCCAGCAAGACGATGAAGACCGCAAATATCCGGGACCCCGGTACGGAGGGAACCAGGTCCCCATATCCCAGCGTCGCCACCGTCAGGAACGCCAGCCACACGCCGTCCGCATAGGTGTGGATTTTCGGCTCCAGCAACAGGAAGCCCTCCCCCGCTATCGCCAGGACGAAAAGCGCAAACACGCCGATCTGGAGCAATTTGTGCGGGCCCACGTAGCGGGCCAGCAAGACCGACAATCGCAAGAACACCACGACGCAATACGCCAGCCTGAACAGCCACTCGGTGAAATGCCATGATGATTCGTACGACCAGGCGCTCGCGATCGCGCCGAAGAGTATCAACAAGTCCACTACGGCCAGGCGCCTGTATTGGGAGCCCGAAGGATTTTTCCGATACAGACGCCACATGTCCACGGCAATGAGCAACGCCACGATCACATAGAGCGATCTTCCCGTATCGCGATAGGGAGACACGTCGTTGTTGAGCATCATGTAGAACGCGGGAATGCTCAGCAACAAGGCAAGCAGCAGCAGCGGCCGGGATGACTGGGAACGTGCATCGGATTTCGACACGGCTACCTCGCTGAACGCTTTGATGAAGATGGATGCCCCTACTATGGTCCCTGGTAAGGAAAACGGAATTGAGATAGCTCAAACCAGCTGGCTTTTTCTTGTTTTTCTCTTCAACGCGCACGTACTGAGACATCAGGAAATCTTCTTCGAGCGGAAATACGATATCAGGGTAGTATCGGAGGCAGGCGATATGTCAGTAGTTTCAAATAAAAATACCAATCGGTAGGTTCCCTGCGCTGGAAGCCGACTCAGGAACTATCCGTCACCACTAGGCATATGAAAAATCATCCGGAAGAAGAAGCAACTGGCGGACGCAGGATCGATTTCAGCGATGCGCCGTTTCAGACCGCGGCGCGACACGATCCCGCGACCTGCTCAGCCAAGGCCTATTTCGAGGGAATCATTCAATCCTGCGACGACGCCATCATCAGCAAAACGCTGGATGGTATCGTCACCAGCTGGAATCCCGGTGCGGAAACGATCTTTGGCTATACCGAAAGTGAGATGCTGGGCCAACCCTTGTTACGCCTGTTCCCCAATGACCGGATCAACGAAGAAGCCCTGATACTCGAGAAGATCATCAATGGTGAGCGCGTAACGCATTTTGAAACCATGCGCATCTGCAAGAATGGTTCGCCCATCAAGGTCTCGGTCACCATCTCGCCGATACGCGACGGGCAAGGCAGGATCGTCGGCGCCTCGAAAATTGCACGCGACATTACCGCCCAGTCGCATCTGGAGACGACCGCAGAACAGTTTCATGCGCTGGTGACTTCGTCCGACGACGCTATCATCAGCAAGACCCTCGACGGCAAGGTGACCAGCTGGAATACTGCTGCGCAGGCCATGTTCGGCTACAGCGCAGAAGAGATGCTGGGCGAACCGATGCTGAAGCTGTTTCCGCAAGACCGGCAGGATGAAGAACTGTTCATTCTGGAAAAGATGCTGGCCGGCGAAAAAATCGATCACTTCGACACGGTCCGCTTGCACAAGGACGGATCGCCCATCCACGTTTCCGTGACCATCTCCCCGATTCGCGACAAGCACGGGACGATCATCGGCGCGTCGAAAATCGCGCGCGATATCACACTCCGGAAAATCGCGGAAGCCAACTTCAAGCTGACCTCCAGCGTTTTTACCCATACCAGCGAAGGGATCGCCATTACCGATAGCCACGGCGTCATCGTTGAAGTCAATCAGGCGCTGACATGCATTACCGGCTATGCGAGGGAAGAGTTGGTGGGCCGGACATCCAGCGTCTTCAGATCGAGCCGCCAGGGGCCCGATGTCGAAAAGGCAATACTGGCCAATCTGCTGCAAAGCGGCCATGCACGGACTGAAATCTGGAGCCGGCGTAAAGACGGAGAATCGTACACAGGCCTGCTGACAATCAGCGCCGTGACCGATGAGTCGGGCAAGACACACAAATACATCGCCTTGTTTACCGATATCACCTCATTGCGAAAACAGCAGGAAAAGCTGGAGCACGTCGCCAATTTCGACATGCTCACCGATTTGCCTAACCGCTTGCTGCTCTCTGATCGATTGCGCCAGGCCATGCACATGAGCAAGCGCAATGGCAAGGATCTGGCCGTGCTCTACCTTGACCTGGATGGTTTCAAGCTGGTCAACGATGAGCATGGACATGAAGTGGGTGATGCGTTGCTGATTGCGCTCTCGCAACGCATGCTTTCCGTATTGCGCGACATCGATACGCTCGCGCGCATGGGCGGAGATGAATTCGTTGCAGTTCTGGTGGACGTTGGCGGCCGCCAGGAGCTCGACAGTCTTGCGGGAAAAATTCTCAAAGCCTGTTCGGATCCGATTGTCATCGGCAATCACGTGATCCAGGTTTCCGCCAGCATTGGCGCCACCCTTTTTCCCGACGATGACGTTGACGAGGACCAGCTCATACGGCATGCCGATTTCGCGATGTATGAAGCCAAGCAATCCGGGAAGAACAGATACCACATCTTCGATGCGGCCCGGGACGCAGAGGAAAAAGGCCGCGGAGCACAGCTGCGGCGACTCGCACAGGCGCTGGAACACGGTGAATTCGTCCTGTATTACCAGCCCAAGGTGAACATGAAAACCGGCGCCGTCACCGGGGCCGAGGCGCTGATCCGCTGGCAGCACCCCGAGCTGGGGCTGGTTCCCCCGGCGTCGTTTCTGCCGTTGATCGAAGGACATCGTCTCAGTGATGACATCGGAACCTGGGTGATCGGAACGGCGCTTGCGCAAATGAGCACCTGGAAAAAAATGGGACTGACGCTCGCTGTCAGCGTCAACCTGGGACCGAGACAACTGCAGCAAGAAAATTTCTACCTGGTGCTGTGCGACATGCTGGCCCGCCATCCTGACGTCGCCCCTGAAAACCTGGAATTGGAAATTCTTGAAACCAGCGCTTTGCAAAACATCGATGCCGTGTCCCAGGTAATGCGCGTATGCCGCGATCTCGGCGTACATTTTTCCATCGATGATTTCGGTACGGGCTACTCGTCGCTGACTTACCTCAAGCGCCTTCCGGCGGAAACGTTGAAGATCGATCAAAGCTTCGTCAGGGATATGCTCAGCGACCAGGAAGACCTCGCAATCGTGCGCGGCGTTATCGGCCTGGCCGATGCGTTTCATCGCAACGTCATTGCCGAAGGCGTGGAAACGATCGCACACGGGGAAGAATTGCTGCGTATCGGCTGCGAGCAGGCGCAAGGCTACGGCATATCAAGGCCCATGCCTGCTTCGATGCTCCCTGAGTGGCTCGCTTCCTGGCGGTCTCCGCAGGAATGGAAGAGCATTTGCTGATGCACAAGTTCCTGCCACGCACGTCGCTGCATGCCCTCTAGAGCGTCGCCAGCATGGCAACCACGGCAATTGCCATCATCAGCGCCGCCAGCCAGCCCAGGACTTGCAGCTTGCGCCTGATCACGAATGTTCCCATGATGTCCGTGCGCGAGGCCATCAGCATCATCACCGTCATGATCGGAACCGAAATCACGCCGTTGATGACCGCACTCCAGTACAAGGCCTTGATCGGGTCGATCGCGCTGAACCCAAGGCCGGTGCCCACCACCGTTGAAACGATGATGACGCCATAAAAAGCCTTCGCTGCGTTCAGCTTGCTCTCGAGGCTGTTCTTCCATTCGAAGGTGCCGGCCATCGCATACGCGGATGCCCCCGCCAGCACAGGAATGGCCAGCAGGCCCGTGCCGATGATGCCGGCGCTGAACAGGAAGAAGGCAAACTCGCCGGCAATCGGCCGCAAGGCCGTGGCCGCCTGCGCCGAGGTCTGGATGTTACCCACCCCGTGCAGGTTGAGCGTGACGGCGGCCGTCAGGATGATGAAGAAGGCCACCATGTTCGAGAATCCCATGCCGATAAAGGTATCGAGCTTGATGCGTCGCAGGTTGGCTTTTGCCTGGTGCGGCGCCTGGATCAGTGGTGCGGCGCCCGGTGTCGCCAGTTGCTCTTCCACTTCCTGCGAAGCCTGCCAGAAAAACAGATACGGACTGATGGTGGTGCCGAAAACGGCAACCACCGTGGTGATGTATTCCGTCTTCCACGACAAATGCGGCGCGAAAGTACGCAGCGCCACTTCCGTCCACGGTACATGGACCACCAGCACCGTCGCCACATACGAAAGCAGGCCCAGTGTCAGCCATTTGAGGATGCGGACATAACGCTTGTAGGCCAGGAACACCTGCAGCAGCAGAGACAACAGGCCGAACCCCACGGCATACAGCTGACTGGGACCGCCCGCGATCAGGTGCATGGCGTCGCCCATGGCAGAGACGTCGGCGGCGATGTTTATCGTATTGGCCAGCAATAGCAGAGCGATGACGGCGTACAAAAGCCATCGGGGGTAATGCAGGCGGATGTTGGTGGCGAGGCCGTGGCCGGTCACGCGACCGATACGGGCGCTGACGATCTGGATGCCGACCATCAGCGGATAGGTGAACAACACGGTCCACAACATGCTGAAACCGAATTGCGCTCCGGCCTGCGAATAAGTCGCTATGCCGCTGGGATCGTCATCTGCAGCGCCGGTAATCAGCCCGGGCCCCAGTTTTTTCAGCCAGGAACCGCCCTCTTCTTGTTCTTTTCCTGCGATATCCATATGCCGATCGGTGTGTTCGCCGGCCATGCTGCGGTCGACGTGGGTACGCTCCGGCTTGCGTCATGGGATGACACGCAGGCGGGTTGGCGGGAAAGCAAACTGTAACATCAATACCTGGTGCAATGATGCGGTTCGGTGGCATTGACACGCAAAGCGAAGAAAGCCGGTCAAATCGACTGCACGGGTGCCGGCAACGTGACGGCAAGGCTGCTGCCGTCACCTGCCCCTGCGCTGAAGACGTCAACTTCACCGTGATGCATCTGCGCCACGGAGCGGCTGCGGATGGATTCGCCATCGATGAACAAAGAAATGTCGACAAGGCCTTCATTGCCGACAACGGCGATTTCGACCGTCGATCCGTTCTCCAATACAGACCGCATGAAGACGATCGCAGAAGCGGGGAAATAGACAAGTCGAGCCCCCTCCCAATTCATGAAAACCTGCCCCGGCGGTATTTCACGATGTCTGACATATACGCCAAACCGTTGATTCGCACAGGTCGGATCCGAAGCTTTACCGCGCCCCAACTGCCGTTTGGAACACCTGGTTTTACGGTTTTCCGTACAATGCCGGTTTCGCCACGCTGCTCACTCAGGCGAGGCGCTTTTCCCTCCTTCACCAATCAATCCATCGTGAATCGTTCCTCCATTCCAACACCCCCTTCTTTTGACCAACCCCAAGCCGCCCTTGATCATCTGGTCATCAACACCCATTACGATATCGATGCCGCACAGGGGCTGCTGGAAGGCCTGGGCTTCATTGTCACGCCGCGTGGTTACCACACGCTGGGCTCGGTCAATCATCTCGTGGTGCTGCCCGGCGGCTATCTGGAACTGATCGGCCAGCCGCGCGACAGCGACAAGGTCCGCCAGGAAATCCTCGACAGTCCGGTCGGCATCGATGGCCTGGTCTACGCCGTCGACGACATCGACGCTTGTCACGCCCGCTGGCTTGGCCTGGGACTCGATGCGCAGCCGGTCCAGCATTTTTCGCGGCCGGTTGAGGTGGCGGAAAAATCGGTCGACGCGCGCTTTTCCACCGTTCGCCTGCGCCCCGGTCAATTTGCCGCCGGACGTGTGTATGCATGCAGGCACCTGACGCCGGAGCTGGTCTGGCGGCCGGAATGGATGGCGCATGCCAATGGCGTGCAAGGCATTGCCGGCATGTTGGTGATCGATGAAGATCCTGTGCAGGCAGCAGCAAGCTACCAACGCCTTGGCGGCTGGGGTCCGGACTTTGCATTGGAGTTCGCCGATGCCAACAGCTTGGCTGTGCGCTTCGGCGAGCTCGCCGCGCATGCGCCGCAGCGGGAGGCGTTCTTTGCGGCGATCCGCTTCCGCGGCGGCGATCGCGGTCTCATTTCCGCCCGGGCGCGTGCGCTTGGATTGCCGGTTCGGGAGGACGCCGACAAGCTCGAGGTGGCCTTGCCTGCGTTCCGGACCTTGCTGGAATTTGCAGGATGACAATCGACTAAAAGAAAAAGCCCCGGAACCGGGGCTTTTTTTCGCAACGCGACGAGCATTCCATCTCAGCTCACTGCGACATCATCCTTCTTCAGCGCTTCCGCCAGTTTGGACTTGATGCTGAGGTTCTGCTCATTGTCGTCCTCATCTTTGCGTTTCTCGACTGTCACGGCATGGGTGACCTGGTACTTGGTATAGGCCGCCAGCAAGTCCGCGCGGAAGTCCTTGGTATCCTTGACCGGTTGCCATCCCTTGGCGCCCATTTCGTCAACGCCGATGCTGGCGCCATTGAAACTGAGGCTGTAGGTGTCGTTGGCCTCCTCGTCCAGGAAATCTGCTGCGAAGGCTTCAATGCCGGGGCTGGGGGATTTTCCGAGGAAGTCGCGAACCACGTCCTTCAGCGCGTTTTTACGCGCCATGTCCTGCTGGCCGATCATGCCGTTGAGCGTGGTCTCCAGCGCCGGATTGGCCTGCAGCATGGCCTGGAACTTGGCGTTGCGGTTGTCGCCGGACAGCTCGAGGCCGTTGGCACCGGTAGTGATGCGCAGGGCCGGCGGCACCGAGATGCCGAACTGGGACAGCGCAGCGCTGAGAGCCGCAACGGCGGCAGCGTCCGGACTTGGCGCCACAGCCTGGGTTTCCGCGGCCTTTGCCTGCGCGCTCAGCAAGACGCCGCTGAATGGCGCATTGGTGATGGTTGGCGACAGTGCTTTGGCTTTGACGAACGAGGACAGGTCGTCCTGACTGGCTACTCTTAACATTTTCTCTCCCGCTGAATGGCTGCCGATATTGATTATTGTGTGACGGTCGCCGCAAGTATAACGAAAAAATGTATTTGCGTTGCCGCGCAGAATGATTGAAATGTCAGGATTTCGGATCGTCCACCAACAGGAAGTTCGTCCCCGGCGCCGCCAGCGTCTGCGCGTCTCCCGCGCTCTCATCCTTGAGACCGACGCCGGTCAACTGGCGCCTGTGCGCTTCCGCCAGCAGGTAATCGAGTTTGCCGGCGGCTTCGTCATAGCGCATGCCTTCGGGCCTGACGTTGGAGACGCAGTTGCGCTCGGCGTCGGTCATGCCCACGCGCGGCATCCAGCTCAGGTACAAGCCCATGCTGTCCGGTGAACTGAGGCCCGGTCGTTCGCCTATCATGACCACCACCAGCCGGGTACGCACCAGGCTGCCGATTTCGTCGCCGATGGCAACACGGCCCTGACGCACGATGGTCGGCGGCGCCTGCCTCCAGTTGCGCGGTGCGATGCGTTGCTGGACTGCCTGCAGAAACGGCACGGCATTTCTGGCGATGGCCAGCGATGACAAGCCATCGGCAATCACGAAGGCAAGATCGTAAATCCTGTCTTCCTGCGCTTGCGGAATTCCCACGGCACGGCTCAGCAGCGCGCGCGACGCGTCGCTGAGGCGCCTGCCGAGATCCGGGCGCTGCAGATAGGTCAGGCGGTCGGCGGCCGCGCTGTCGAGCACCTGGCAGGCATCGGCGCCGGGGATGTCCGCTTGCAGCAATTGCGCGCGCAGCGTGTCGGTATCCAGGGCCAGATGCACGGCGTCGCGCGCCTGCGCATGCGCCAGCTGGAAGGCCAGTTGCGGCGCGGTCGGCAGGCTGACGCCGGCGCGTCCCAAGGCAATACGGGCGGCCGTAAACTGCCGCAGCGCTTGCCACGGATTGTCGATGACGGGGGATTTGTTGTCAGGCATCGCCGCGGCTCCCGGACTTCACGACAGATGCCGCAAGGCGTCGCGAAAAGTGGGCGGCAAGCCGTCGTTGAGGCGGAACTGCGGCTCGCTGCTGAAGATCTGCGTGCGCTGCAGCCATGTCTCGAACTCGGGCGCCGGCGCCAGGCCGAGCACGCGCCGTACGTACAGCGCGTCGTGGAACGAGGTGGTCTGGTAGTTGAGCATGATGTCATCGGAACCCGGAATGCCCATGACGAAGCTGCAGCCCGCCGTCGCCAGCAATGTCAGCAGGTTGTCCATGTCGTTCTGGTCGGCTTCGGCGTGGTTGGTGTAGCAGACGTCGCAACCCATCGGCAGGCCGAGCAGCTTGGCGCAGAAATGGTCTTCCAGTCCGGCGCGGATGATCTGCTTGCCGTCGTAGAGGTACTCGGGACCGATAAAGCCGACCACGGTGTTGACCAGCAGCGGCTTGAACTTGCGCGCCACCGCATAGGCGCGCGCTTCGCAGGTATGCTGGTCCATGCCGTGGTGGGCGCCGGCCGACAGCGCGCTGCCCTGCCCGGTTTCAAAATACATGACGTTGTCGCCGACCGTGCCGCGCCCCAGCGACAGCGCCGCGCCGCGCGCTTCCGCCAGCAGGGCCAGGTCGATGCCGAAGCTGCGGTTGGCGGCCTCGGTGCCGGCGATCGACTGGAACACCAGGTCGACCGGGGCGCCGCGTTCGATGGCGGCGATCGTGTTGGTCACGTGGGTCAGCACGCAGGACTGCGTCGGGATCTCGTAA
This sequence comes from Herbaspirillum sp. NPDC101397, assembly GCF_044767325.1. Classification (NCBI taxonomy): domain Bacteria; kingdom Pseudomonadati; phylum Pseudomonadota; class Betaproteobacteria; order Burkholderiales; family Oxalobacteraceae; genus Herbaspirillum; species Herbaspirillum sp. NPDC101397. The sequence goes on along the minus strand of NZ_JBIWNS010000001.1, from coordinate 426,776 downwards.
CGCGCAATGATCTCGGCCATCATCGTCACCAGATTGACCACTTGCGGGACATTGTCGGTGGCCGGATTGATGCCGAACACGGCGTCGCCGCTGCCGTACAGCAGGCCGTCAAGCAAGCTGGCCGCGATGCCGGTGGCGTCGTCGGTCGGATGATTGGGCTGCAGGCGCGTCGACAAGCGTCCCGCCAGGCCGATGGTGTTGCGGAAGGCGGTAACGACGCGGCACTTCTTCGCCACCAGGATCAGGTCCTGATTGCGCATGATCTTGCTCACCGCTGCCGCCATTTCCGGCGTGATGCCTGGCGCCACCGCACTGAGCGCGGCGCTGTCGACGTCGTCTCCGAGCAGCCAGTTGCGGAAATCGCCAACTGTCAGGTGGCTGATCGCGGCGAACGCGGCGGCATCGTGCTCGTCGATGATCAGGCGCGTCACCTCGTCGGTCTCATACGGCGCGAGCGCTTCAGTGAGGAAAATCCGCAGCGGCAGTTCCGCCAAGGCCATCTGCGCCACCGCGCGCTGCTCTGCGCTGGCGGCGCCGACGCCCGCCAGCATGTCGCCGGAACGCAGCGGCGTCGCCTTGGCCATCAGATCCTTGAGATCGCGGAACTGATGTGTGATGGCGCCGACGGTATGGCGGAATTGATAGGACTGCACGTTTCCTTTTCCTCAGATGATCCCGACCAGATGCGGCCAGGTGCGGTCAGGCGGTCAAACGATCAAACTGTCAGCAGCGGCGTCGTCTTGCCGTACTTGATGCTGGTTTCCACGGGCAGCCAGTTGCCGGTGGACTCTTGCCTGCCCTGCAACAGGAAGCGCGGCTGGCCGGCGGTGATCTGCGCTGCCGCCAGTTTCGACAACTCGCCGATCTTGCCGTTCTTCATGCGGTTCACGATCAGTCCGTAGCGCGTGTCGGTGAAGTCCCTGAGCATATCGTAATCGCCATCGCTGTCGCCCGCCACGAAAATCGGCCCGTAGCCTTTGGCCGCGACCAGTTCGCTTTTGATCGCCACCGTCTTGCCCGGGCCCCAGGTCAGCGGCCAGTTTTTCAGGTAAGCGTTCTTGTAGGTGCTGCCGTCGCGTTCGAGGCGCAGGCCGATGATGTTTTCGCGGGCCACGTTGTAACCGTACTTCGGATTGGTCGCGAACACCGCCACCACGTCCTCGAGCGAGGCGGTGCACACGTAGATGTCGATGCCGTGATCGCGGAACGTATCCATCATGCCGCCGATCTCGGTACAGAGCCGGATGCCGTGGAAATGGCCGACGCTGACCACGCCGGCCTTGCCTGGACGGTCGGCGGGGCTGGTGTATTTGACCTTGGTGAGCGCTGCGCCGAGGGCTGCGTCATTGGATGCCTCCGCCAGCGCCGACACTTCAGCCACGGTCATGTTGGCGAAGAAATAAATCACCCACGGATAACCGACATTGACGCCGTGGGTATCGTTGACGGCTTCATACAGGTAGTACAGCTTGGCGCGGAAGTCGAGGAATTCGCTGGTCGCGCTGATTTCTTCAAGAGACTTGCCGCCGGCGAACCCCTTGTAATTCGCATGCAGGAAAGCGTAGTCGGCATCCAGGTCGGCGCAGATCGAATCGAGATCGACCACTTTGCCGGCGGCATTCTTGAAATCTGCGGTGAACGGACCCGGCGGCACGTTCTGGCGGATGATCGCGCTGAATTCGGCCGGCGTGAGCTTGAACGACAAGGTGTTGATCTGGTGCATCAGCAGTGCTTCTTCGCAGTCGTTCATGATGCTGGTGTTGTCCCAGTCGAACACGGCGTAGGGCTTCTTGCCGCTCTTGTAGCCGCGCGACGTGTTGCCATATGCTGCGATCATCTGCTCCACCATGGCACGATTGCGCGGCGCCCATTTGGCGCGATCAAGACCGACCGGCGTCTTGACGGTTTTTGCTTGCGCGGCCAGAGGTGCGCCGACCATGGCGACGCCGGCCGCAGAAGCCAACGCGCGTCCCAGAAATCCCCGTCGCGCGATGGCCTCGGTGACCGGCGCGTTTCCCTGTTGATTATTTTTCATGTGATGGACTCTCTTGTTAGTGACTATCTATGGCTCAAAGAAGGATGAAGCGTGCTGCAAAAATGATTGCCGACTTCAATTGACGGCAGCCGTCGCACGTTGGCTTCCGGTCATCAGGAAATAGCCGTAACCGAGCGCCAGGAACGCCAGGAAGATGACGAAAATCAGCGGGTTGTAATAGATCATGGTCGCCATGCAGACCAGCGCGCCGAACAGCGCGAACGCCGGGAAGAACGGATACAGCGGCGCCCGGAACGGCCGCATCAGGCCGGCTTCGCTGCGGCGCAGTTTGAACAGGCTGAGCATGCTCAGGATGTACATCAGGATTGCACCGAATACCGACATCGTGACGATGTTGGCTGTGAGCGTCTGACCGCCGATGGTGATCAGTTCGTCGCTGTAGATCGCCGCGATGCCGACTGCGCCGCCGGCCAGGATGGCGCGGTGCGGCGTCTTGAAGCGCGGATGCACCTTGGCGAAATAGGCAGGCAGGTAGGCTTCCCGCGACAAGGCGAAAATCTGGCGTGAATAGCCCAGGATGATGCCGTGGAACGACGCCACCAGGCCGAACAGGCCCAGCCACACCAGCATGTGCAGCCAGTTGCTGTTGGCGCCGACGATCAGTTTCATCGCCTGCGGCAGCGGATCGTTGATGTTCGACAGCTTGCTCCAGTCCCCTGCTCCGCCGGCGAACAGCATCACGCCGATGGCCAGCACCACCAGCGTCAGGATGCCGGTGATGTAGGCGATCGGAATGGAGCGTCGGGGATCCTTGGCCTCTTCCGCCGCCATGGCGACGCCTTCGATCGCCAGGAAAAACCATATCGCGAACGGGATCGCCGCGAACATGCCCGGAATCGAGGCCAGGCTGAAACTGTCGCTGCCGGACCAGCCGCCCTTGGTGAAATTGGCGAGCGAAAAGCCCGGTGACACCACGCCCATGAATACCAGCAGTTCGAAGATCGCCAGCAGCGTCACGCACAGTTCGAAGGTCGCGGCGATCTGCACGCCGACGATATTGAGCGTCATGAAGACGAGGTAGGCCCCCAGCGCCGCGAGCTTGGGATCGACCGTCGGAAACTGCACGTTGAGATAGGCGCCGATGGCCAGCGCGATCGCCGGCGGTGCGAACACGAACTCGATCAGCGTCGCCGCGCCGGCCAGGTAACCGCCGGTCGGACCGAATGCCCGCTTGCTGTAGGCGAACGGACCGCCCGCATGCGGGATCGACGTGGTCAGTTCGGTGAAGCTGAAGATGAAGGTCGTGTACATCGCTGCGATGAACAGCGCGGTGACAGTGAAGCCGAGCGTACCGGCCGACGCCCAGCCGTAACTCCAGCCGAAATATTCGCCTGAAATCACCAGCCCGACGGCAATGCCCCACAGCTGCAATGTGCTCAACACCGGCTTGAGACCCGCATGCTGGCTGGATGTCGCTGAATCCATATGAATGCTCCTGTGCAATGGCGAATGCGATTGATCGGAGACCAATCGGAACGGGGCAACGGCCGTTGCGGGCATAACGTTTGCTTGCAAACGTTTTCATTGGCCCCGGCATTGAATATAACAACGGGGAAAAGCCGGCGTTATCGAAAATCGGCAAAGTTGCGGTGTCGTCACCTCACCGGAAATTGCCACGCTCACTTCAACGGGATAAATCTCTTGTCAATGTTCCATCCCTCATCTTCGTCGGCCCGTCCGGGTGCACCGCCGGTGCACATCGGCGATGTACTGCGCACCGTTGTCGCGCACGACGTGGATGAGCACGCCCACAATCTGACCAATTGGGAGCAACGCTACGACCAGATCACGCACGGTCGTTTTTGCGGCGAATTGAATGAATGGCAAGCCGACGGCTTGCAGATATTCCGGGAACGCAGCAGCCGCGCCGTGCTGCAATCCTGCTGTGTCTGGCCGGATGCTTTCTGGTTCGGCATCGAGCCGCAGGCGGGCGGCATGCGCATCAACGGCCGCAGTGTCGGCGCCGGCATGATCATGACGCAGCCGGGCCACCACGAATTCGAACTGATGACACCCGACGATCATGCCATCCTCGGCATCGTTATCCAGCGCAATACCCTGCTCGCCGCGGCCGATCGCCTAGGCTGCCGGATCGAATGGTCCAAGCTGGCCTCGGCGGAATTGCTGCACGTCGGCCAGGGCGCACTCAATGCCTGCGCGCAGCACATCCAGACCTTGCTCGATCCGGCAACCCCGCACAGCGCGAAGGCAATGCAGCAAGACCAGGTTGTCACGACGCTGTTGGCGATGCTCGACGCCGGCGAAGTCGAGAGCGAAGCCTGCACCAGCCTGCTGCGGCGTCGGCGCATCGTCGGCGATGCGCGCGACTACGCGATGGACAACCAGGATGTGCCGATCACGATTTCCATGCTGTGCGAGCAGCTGCACGTGAGCCGCCGCACGCTGCAATATTGTTTTGAAGATGTGCTGGGCATCAGCCCGATGACCTACCTGCGCTCGCTGCGCCTGAATGGCGTGCGACGCCAGCTGATGCAGGGTGCCGCCGCCGGCGCATCGCAGGCGGTGCGCATCGGCGACGTTGCAGCCGCCTGGGGATTCAGCAATTTCAGCCAGTTTTCCTGCGACTACAAGAAGCTTTTCGGCGAGTCGCCGTCCAGCGTCTTGCGCACCGCCGCCTGAACAGACTCAGGCGCCGACCAGTTTCTTGAACGTGGCCAGTACGGCGTCGCCCTTGAATGGCTTGACGATCCAGCCCTTGATGCCGGCCGCCTTGCCGCGCTCTTTCATGATCGGCGAATTTTCCGTGGTCAGCATGATGATGTTGACAGCGGCGTTGCCGAGTTCGCTGCGGATCTTCTCCGCCATGGTCAGGCCGTCCATGTTGGGCATGTTGACGTCGGATACCACCAGCTTGATCGACGGATCGCCCTTGAGCTTGACCAGGCCGTCGCGGCCGTCCACGGCCAGGGCCACGTCGAGGCCGTTCTTCTTGAGGAAATCGCCTACTTCGGCGCGGACCGTGCTGGAATCGTCGACTACGAGGATTTGTGCCATGGGTTCTCTATGGTTCTTTGCGTTGGATGAATGGAGTTAAAACAGCTCTAGCTCGCCGGTGTCGCTGCCCAGTTCGTCGGCCGACACCGCAAAATCGATGTCGGCATAGGCCGAAACGCTCAGCGTGACGTGGAAACGCGGCGCGCCGTCCATGTCGACCGCGAAGTGGCGCACATGCTGGCAGTTGAGCGTTTGCAGGTAGGCGGCACAGTTGCTGTCGATGACGTTGGGCGTGGACATGCCGATATGCGGGAAGAAATTGCCGAGATCGCGGTTGAGGATGCCGCAGCACAGGTTGCCGCTTTCGGCGATGGCGTCCATGAAGGTCTGCTCGCTCATCTCGGCAGCGTCGATATTGTTGAGACGCGCGAAATGGGCGCGGGTGGCCGCGTCGGGCGTGAAATAGAACATCGCCATCAGACGGAACAGATAGGACGACACCGTCAGCACCACCATCTTTTTTTCCGGAATCACGGCGTCGTCGGCCAGGACCGATACCTCAACCGGCGTGCCGGACGGCGCCATGCCGGATTTCAGCGATTGCGTGAGCAGCGTGTCGAAGCCGTCTTTAGCGGATTGGGTCAGCATGGTCTGTTTCTCAATGTCAGGCGGCCAGCGCTTCTTTGGTTTTCTTGTTGATCAGGTCGAGGCCGATGACGGCGCCGATGATCATCTTGCCGCCTGCCTGCAGATCCTGGAACGTGGTAGTGGTGATCAGGTCGTTCTGATACAGGTTGGCGCGATAGCTCTTGGACAGTTTCTCAGCGCGCTGCGCCAGGTCGCGCACTTCCGACGCCACTACCGCGAAACCGCGGCCGTGGGTGCCGGCGCGCGCCGCTTCGATCGACGCGTTGAGCGCGACAATGATGACCTGGTTGACGATCAGCGCAAATTCGTCGTTCTTGCGGTGCATCTCGCGGTTGTGCGTGATCAGCACGTTCATGTCGTCGTGCCAGCGTTCGAAGGTGCGCATCAGGCCGAGCAGATTCGAGATGGTCTCCTGCGAGGCGTCGCAATTCTCCAGCACGCGAGCAACGCTTTGCGAATTCTGCGAACTCAGCTGCGCCACCACCTTCTCGGTGTCGCGCTGCGTTTGCGACAGGCGCACGTCATTGTCGCGACGTTGCGCTTCCAGCTCTTGCCGGTGCGCGTCGATATTCTGCTGATGCTCGTCCAGCGTCAGCTGGACGTTGCGTTTGAGCGTGTCGACCTGGTCGACGTCGACCATGCGCCGCATGCGCGTGTTCTGGCGTTTCAGCATCAGGGCCAGCGGCAAGCCTGACAACAGCGCCCCCAGCAAGACAAAAAGAATCTGGTTCAACATCATGAAACGTTCCTTGCGATAAATCCGTTACGGCAATAGTCTTGCCCTGCTCCGCCCGTTCAGGCCACCTGCGGATCACTGCCGGCGACAAGAATGCCGGCCGGTGCTGCCTGATCAATATCCGGCAATGGATAAGCGACATCGATGCCGTCGACTTCCACGGCGATGCTTTCCGGCAGCAGGACATTGATCTGGAAGGCGCGGAAATCGGCGCCTTCTGCGTGATCCAGGAACTCGATCTCGATACGGCCGTGCTCCTGCGTCACGAAATCCAGTACTGCGTCCATGCCGACGCCGCGGCCGGACACGTCGGTCACTTCGCTGCGCGTCGAGAAGCCGGCGCGCATGATCAGGCGCGCCAGTTCGGCGTCGCTCAGCACCGCATCCGCGGCGATCAGTTGCTTGTCGACCGCGGTGCGGCGGATGTGCGCCAGCGCCAGGCCGCGGCCGTCGTCGGACAGCGCCATGTGCAGCATGTTGTCCATCACGCCGAGCTGCAGGCGGATCGTGCCGGTTTCATTCTTGCCCTTGGCCCGGCGTTCTTCCGGCGTTTCCAGTCCGTGATCCATGGCGTTGCGGATCAGGTGCATGAATACATTCTGCAGCAGCGCCGAGGCATGGGCGTGGATGACATAGCCGTTGTCTTCGATCGCCACGACCGGTGCGTTTTTACCGAGCTCGCTTGCCAGCGCCGGCAGCGAGTCAGTGACGCTGGCCAGGATGTCGGCCACCGGCTCGGTGCCGAGCAGGCGCAGCGTCTTGCGCACGGCGTTGCGGACTGCGACCAGTTCATGCAGGTTGGCGGTGTTGACGGTTTCGAGGCGATGCAGGCTTTCCTGGATGTGTTTGCGGTCGATGGTCAGGATGTGACGTTCCACCGCTGCCGCCTGTTCCGGCGCGGCCTGGCGACCCAGCGTGACTTCGTTGATGCGGGCGTAGCGGTCGATGGCGACGCGCACGCGGGCCAGATCCTGCACCAGGCGCTCCTGTTCCCAGACAGCGCCGGTGTCGGGATGGCGCAGGTCGTCGTAGTGCTGCTCGACGTCGTGCACCACGTTGCTCAGGTGCAGCAGGCCGTAGGTGCGGCCGTTGCCCTTGATGGTGTGCATGTTGCGGAACAGCTTGGCGATGGCGAAGGCAGTGGCTTCCGGATTCTGATGGACGATCTGCTCGTTCTCGTCGAGGAAGCGGCGCGACGTAGCGATGAAGTCTTCGAACTTCGGCGCGGCCACGGCGAGGATTTCGCCGATCATTTCCAGCTCGTGTTTCTGTTCGTTGGCTTCCGCCGCCAGCTTGCGCAGTTCGGTGACGTCGCGCACGCACAGCATCAGGCGGATCACGGTGTCGGCGTCGTCGGTGATCGGCGACCAGCTCAGGTCGAGGATCTTGATGCGGCCGTCGGCCATCTTCTTCTCGACTTCGCCGACCATCAGGTGTTCGTTGAACTCGAAGTTCATGATGTCTTCGCCGATGCAGGCGCCGCCGATGGCTTCGATCTGTGACAGCGTATCGGCGCCCAGCGTGGTGCCGGCGAATACCAGGTCCATCAAGTCGCGGCCGGCGATGTCGGTGGTCTCGAACACGGTTTCGAGGAAAGCTGAATATTCCGGATGGACCTTGTTGCCGTCGACCACGGTCAGGATGCCTTGCGGGATGTTCTGCAGCATGGCCTGCATGTCGGCAGTCTTTTGCTTGACCAGCGCCGAGGCTTCCTCGATCTTTTCGACCATGCCGTTGAAGGCGACGATGGAGTGTCCCACTTCATCCATGCGATCGACCGGCAGGCGGCGCGTGAAATCCTGGCTGGCGGCGATTTCGGTCATCATGGTTTGCATGCGGCTGATCGGGCCGGTGATCTGGCGATACAGCAGGAAGCCGATCAGCGCCAGCGCGATCACGGCCACGGCGGTGACGCCGGAGATCGTCGTGGTGGTCGACGCCAGGTTCTGGTTCAGGGCGGCGATCGCACTGTCCTTGCTGCGGTTCTTCTCGATGCGCAAGGTGTCGACCACGCCTTCGAGTTCAGCCTGGTATTGCACCACGTTGCCGAAGAAGGATGCCTGCGCCAGCGCATCCTTGCCGGCCAGCTTGAACTTGGCGGTGCTGTCGATGGCGCCGAAATAGTTGTCCAGGCTTTCCTTGGCCTGTTCGATCAGGCCCTTTTGCGCCTGGCTTGCGGCCTGCCCTGCCTGGAACTCCAGCGCTTTTTCGAGTGTGGCCTTCTTGGCGGCGAGCTTCTCATTTTCCTGGATGACCAGTTGCGCATCGGTCTCGGCCACCATCACCATGGCCGCCAGTTGGACATCCTTGAGTTGGCCCACCAGGTCCGACGATGCCAGCACGCTCGGCACCACGCCTTCCGTCACGGACTTGACCTCGACCGCGCTGCTGCGCGACTGGAACACGGCGTAGCCGCCGATGGCTGAAATGGCGATGAACGTAAGGATGACGAGCAAGGTAATGCGCAGACGGATAGTCATTTGTCTTTTCCCTGGAGACTGGCAAGCGGCACGCCCTCTGGGGTGGAACGCGCGGCTCTTTTGTGATGGCCGCATTGTTGCATTCAAGTATTACTACTCCATGACAACACGGGTCAAACAGGGGAATAGAATGACTATTGCCGTGCATCAATTAATTTGGAGCCGGACAAACGTAACTCGTCACGCCGCATGCAAACGCGCCGAGTCGTACAGCGTCTGCCGTATCAGCAAATCGGTCGCCGCATGCCCGGACATGCCTTTCCCGAAGTAGTAACCCTGTGCCTGGTCACAACCCTGGCGGCGCAGGAAGTCCAGTTGCCGCCGCTCCTCCACGCCCTCGGCGACGATATTGCGCTGCATGGCATGGGCCAGCGCGATGACCGCCTTGACGATCTCGGCGTCGTCGTTGTCGATGGCGATGTCGCGGATGAAGCTGCGGTCGATCTTGAGCGTGTGGATGGGAAAACGCTTCAGATAGCTGAGGCTGGAATAACCGGTGCCGAAATCATCGATCGCCAGCTTCACCCCCATCGCGCTGAGCTGGCGCAAGACTTCAGCGGCGGCTTCCGGCGTTTCCATGACGACGCTTTCGGTAATCTCCAGCACCAGGTTGTCTGCCGCGCAGCCGGTGCGATCGAGCGTACGTCGGACCATCTCGACAATGTCGTCCTGGCGGAACTGGGTCGCCGACAGGTTGACCGACATCTTGATCTCGCCGCCCAGCCCTGCTTGCTGCCACGAGACCACCTGGCGGCAGGCAGTGTCGAGCACCCACTCGCCGATGGGGACGATAAGGCCGGTCTCTTCCGCGATGGAGATGAACTTGTCGGGGAACACGACCGGCTGCCCCGGCGGCTTCCACCTGATCAGCGCCTCGAAGCCGACGATGCGCCCGGTCGGGATGTCGACCTGCGGCTGGTAGTCCAGCACGAACTCGCGGCGTTCCAGCGCGCGCCGCAATGCGCCCTCCAGCCGCAGGTAGTCCATCGCGCCCTTGCTCATGGCGTCGACGTAGAACTTGTGGCGCCCTTTGCCGGCCTGCTTGGCCTGGTACATCGCGGTGTCGGCGTTCTTGAGCAGCGTCGCGCTGTCGTCGCCGTCGTCGGCGTACAGGCTGATGCCGACGCTGCCGCTAAGGTACAGCTCGTGGCCGCGCAGCAGCATCGGCTCGGCGATGGTGTCGAGAATCTTGCTGCTGATCGCCGCCACGTCTTCGCGCCGGCTGACGTCGTTGAGTATCACCACGAACTCGTCGCCGCCCAGGCGCGCCACCGTATCGCCGGCCCGTACCGACATCGACAGGCGGCGCGCCGCCTCGATGATCACCAGGTCGCCGACGTCGTGACCGAGGCTGTCGTTGATGTTCTTGAAGCGATCAAGGTCAATGAACAGCACCGCCACCGACTTGCCCGAGCGCCGCGCATGATGGATAGACTGCGACAGGCGGTCCGTAAGCAGGCTGCGATTGGGCAGGTTGGTCAACGCGTCGTGGCTGGCCAGGTGACGCATCTCCTGATCCACTGCACGCCGTTGCGTAATGTCTTCGATCGCCGCGATGAAGCGCACGTTGCCGCGGCTGTCGAGCATGGCCGACACCGCCACCCGGCTCCAGATGTATTCGCCGTCCTTGCGCTGGTAGCGTTTTTCACGCGTGTAGTCCTTGATCTCACCGGACAACACGCGCCCTATCATCGCAAGGTCCTGTTCGATGTCATCGGGGTGCGTGATCGTCTGCAAGGTCAGTCCGGTCAGCTCGGATTCGTCGTAGCCGAGGATCTGTTGCAGCTTCTCATTGGTGCGAAGCAGATGGCCGTTGGGCGCCAGATGCGCCAGTCCGACCGCGGTCTGGCGGAACGACAGGCGGAAGCGCTCTTCGCTCTCGGCCAGCTCGGCCTTGGCGTCGAGAATGGATGAAATATCCTGCGCAATCAGCAGTAGCAGGTATTCGCCCTCGACCTCGGTACGCGTGAGACTGAACTGGAAATTGGCGGCGCCCGCAATCCCGCCCTCGCCCGACAAGTCCAGCGCGAAGTGCGGCGTGCCTGTGATCAGGGTGTCCTGCGCCGCGCGCCGCAGTGGCTCCACGCTGGACACATGCGGCAACACCCGGTATTCCACCGGCTCAGCCTCGTCCATGCCCAGCAGGCGGCGCATCACCGGATTGATCGAGCGGATGCGGAACATCGCGTCCATCACCAGCAAACCATTCGGCGTGCAGCTGACGATGTGTTCGGCGTAGTTGCGGTAGCGCAGCAGGGATTGGTGATCCGCCGCGGCATAGGTGTCGAGCGCCAGCCCCATGTCGAAGAACACCACCTTGAGCAAGGCGTTGGTTGCCGCGAAGAAGCGTGCCGGCTCCTGCGCCAGCAGCTTCCACAACACCGGCAGCAATCCCGACAGATACTTGCGATAGGCGCCGATGTACCAGTGCGTATCGAGGCCAATGGTCTGGTGCACGGCGCCGACCCGCAGGCGATCGCGCACATAATCGCCACCGTAATCGCCCGCCGTCATGCCGTCGAAGTAACCGGCCATGGTGTGCTTCAGCCTGTCCACGCGCCCTTCTTCCACGAGCAGGTCCTGCAAGCCGGGGAATTGCAGCAGATGGGCATAGAAATCCTCTGTGAACTCGCTGCGATTCTCACGCAGCAGTGCATGGATGCTGCGTAGCTGCTCGACGTCGGCGTCCGTGAATTCGAGGAACTGCTTGCGGCCGGCGATGACCTCGGCGCTGTCCAGCCCGGTGTCGCGCACGATGCCGGCGATGAGTTGGTCGATGTTTTCCATGGTGTGCATCTCCTGCCGGCATTCCATTGAATCCGGACTGTTGAGGACTGCGTGGTGTTGCGCTGGAACCGGACCGCGTTGACGGCGGCCCGGTATCGATTGAGACGTCTAGTGCGCGGCCGCTGCCGCGGCTGCCGAAGAACCGCCGGATGCCGGTTTGGTGATCCAGATCAACGGGATGATGGCGACGAAGATCACCGCCGAAATCCAGAAGATGTCATTGATGCCGAGCATCGTGGCCTGCGAATTGAGTGTCTGTTCAAAGCGCGCCTGGGCTTGTTCCAACGTCATGCCGAAGTTGTTGCGCAGCAGCGCGATCGACTCGTTGAAGGCCGGGTTGAGCGGGCTGGCCTGCTCCATCAGGCGCGAGTGATGCAGGATGTTGCGGTCGCTCCAGGCAGTGCTGGCAATCGCGGTGCCGGCGGCGCCGAAGAACACCCGCACGAAATTGGATAACCCAGCGGCGGCGGGAATCTTGTCGGGCGACAGGCCGGACAGGATGATTGCGGTGAGCGGCACGAAGAACAAGGCGGTCGGAATCCCCTGCAGCAGCGTCGGCAGCACCAGCGTCCAGGTATCGGCTTGCGTGGTGTAGAGCGAGCGCATGAAGAACACGATGGCAAAGCCGACGAAGGCCATGGTCGCCAGGATGCGGGTATCCGACTTCGGCACCAGCTTGCCCATCACCGGCGCCAGCAGCACTGCAAAGACACCAAGCGGTGCGGTGGCGAGACCTGCATCGACCGAGCGATAGCCGAGGTATTGCTGCATCCACTGCGGCAGGATCACCAGATTGGCGAAGAATACGCCGTACGCCACCGAGATCGCCACCGTGCCACCCAGGAAATTGCGTCCCAGGAACAGGCGCAGGTCGATGATGGGGTTCTTCTCGGTCAGCTCCCAGATCACGAAGAAGATGAAGCTGACCAGCGCGAAGGCGCCCAGCCCGATGATCACCGGCGAATGGAACCAGTCCAGGTCCTTGCCCTTGTCGAGCATGATTTGCAGCGCCGACACCCAGGCGATCAGCGACAGCAGGCCGACCTTGTCGATGGGAATCGACTTGGTTGCCGTGTCGCGATCCTTGTAGATGACCCAGGTCACGGCGGAGGCAAAAATGCCGACCGGGATATTGATGTAGAAGATCCACGACCACGAATAACTATCGGTCATCCAGCCGCCCAGCGCCGGACCGGCGATCGGGCCGACGGTGGCGGTCATGGCCCACAGCGACAGCGCCAGCGAACTCTTGGCCTTGGGATAGGAACTCAGCAAGATTGCCTGCGACAGCGGAATCAGCGGACCGGCCACGGCGCCCTGCAAGATGCGTGCAGCCAGCAGAATCGGCAAGGTCGGCGCCACGCCGCACAGCCACGACGAAAACGTGAAGAGCAGGATCGCAATCACGAACAGGCGTATCTGCCCGATGCGTTGCGTGAGCCAGCCGGTCAGCGGGATCGAGATGGCGTTGGCGGCGGCGAACAGGGTGATGACCCAGGTGCCCTCGTCCACCGAGACGCCGAGGTTGCCGGAGATGGTCGGGATCGCGACGTTGGCGATGGACGAATCCAGCACGTTCATGAAGGTCGCCAGCGCGACGGCGAAAGTGGCGAGGACCAGCTTTCCTCCCGTCAGCGGAGGCGGCGGCGCCGGCGGTCCTGGCGGCTTTTCCTGCTCAGATTGATCAAGTGTGTTCATGGGTCACCTGTGAGGTATCAGCTACCGATGCGGTTTTGTTTGATGATGCGATCGATCTCGGCATCGGCCTGTTGCGCGTAGTTGTCGAATACACGGGTCTGATACGAGGCGTTCTTGGCAGCGGCCAGTTCGGTGCCGTCCTGCTTGCGAGTGGCGACGTCGACTTGCATCGACAGGCCGACGCGCAGCGGATGGGCGCGCAGTTCTTCCGCATCGAGCTGGATCCGGACCGGCAGGCGTTGCACCACCTTGATCCAGTTGCCGGTGGCATTCTGCGCGGGCAATGTGGCGAAGGCGCTGCCGGTGCCGGCGGAAAAACCGACCACCTTGCCGTGGTACTCGATGTCGCCGCCGTAGACGTCGGCGTGCAGCGTCACGTCCTGGCCGATACGGATATGCCGGACCTGGGTTTCCTTGAAATTGGCATCGACCCAGACGCCGTCCAGCGGCACGATGGCCATCAGCGGCGTACCCGGGGCTACCCGCTGGCCGAGCTGCACGGCGCGCTTGGCGACGTAGCCGGTGACCGGTGCCGGCAAGGTATTGCGTGCATAGTTGAGATAGCTTTCGCGGACTTTGCCGGCGGCGGCGATGACGTTGGGATGCTGCGCTACTGAGGTCTTGCCGGTCTGCGCATGGTTCGACGCCAGCTGTTCTTGCGCGACCTGCAGGCCGGCCTTGGCGGCGGTCACGGCAGCGCGTGCATGGGCCATGTCTTCGGCCGAGACGGCGCCGCTATCAGCTACGCCAACACTGAGGCGGCGCTTCAAGTCGTCTTCGGCGCGCGCCAGGTCGGAGTGACGCTGGGCGATCTGGGCTTCATAGACACCGTTGTTGACGTACAGCGTACTGACTTGCTGCACTGCCTGCGCGAGCGCCGCTTCAGCCTTGATCATGTCGACCTTGGCGTCGGCCCGGTCAAGCTGGATCAGCGGTTCGCCGGCCTTGACGATTTGCGTGTCGTCGGCGTTGATGGTCACCACCGAGCCGGCGACTTGCGAGGTCAGTTGGACCAGGTTGCCGGAGACGTAGGCATCGTCGGTCTCCTCGTGATAGCGGCTGTAACCGAAATAGTAGGCGGCATACGCAGCCGATGCGGCGATCACGCCAACGCCGAGCCAGACCAGCATGGTCTTGCGCTTGCCGTTGTTGCCCGCCAGGCCTGCAGAGGCCGCTTTGTTTGGCTGCGTTGTGGGTCCGAGGTTTTCCTTGTTTTCCATGATGAGCACCTGTTTTCTTGAATTGAGTAAATTAGTAAGTTGAATTCGCTTGATCGATTGATTTGTTCAGTCGGCGTGGTCCGCAGGAGCGACAAAGCCGCCGCCCAGCGCTGCCGCCAAGGCGATCTGCTGACTGCGGCGGTTCATGCCGAGATTGACGATCGCCTGCTCGGCCGCCAATGCGCCAATGCGCGCTTGCAAGACACTGGTCTGACTGCTGAGGCCGCCGCGATACTGGCTGTCGGCCAGTTTCCAGCTACGGTTTGCAGCCTGAGCGGCAAGGCGTGCATCGACCAGCTGTGCATCGCCGGAACGGATGCGCGCCAGTTGCGTGGCGATATCCGACAGCGCCGACACCAGCGTGCCGTTGTAGGCGGCCACGGCGGCGTCGTAATCGGCATAGCGTTCCTTCAGGCGAGCGCGCAATGCGCCAGCGTCAAAGATAGGAATATGGATGGCCGGACCTGCGCTCGCGGTGCGGCTGGCGGCGTTCAGGAAACGGCCGAAGCCGAAGGCATCCAGGCCGATGGCGGCGCTCAGGTTGATGTTTGGATAAAAGTCGGCCTTGGCGACATCGATGCCATGCGTCAGCGCATCGACGCGCCAGCGCGCTGCCGTCAAATCCGGACGGCGTGCGACCAGATCGGCCGGCAGGTTGTCAGGCACCGTCACCGCGTCGCCGCTGCCCAGGTCTGGACGTGCAATGTGCAAACCGCGATCCGGGCCTTGACCAAGCAAGGCGCTCAGTTGATAACGGGTGTCGAACATGCGGCCGTCCAGCGCGGTCAGTGTCGCGCGGGCGGCAGCCAGGTTGCGTTGTGCGCCCTGCTGCTCGACTTCGGTATCGAGGCCGGAGCGCAGACGGCGTTGCGCCATATCGGCGATGCCTTGCCAGGCCAGCACTTCCTCTTGCTCCAGATCCCGCAATGCAGTCAGACGTGCGAGTTCGTTATAGGTGACGGCGACGGCGGCGCTCAGCGTCAGTTTCACTTTTTCCTGCTCCGCTTCGGCGGCGCGCAGTTTGGAGATCGAGGATTTCCATGCCGCGCTGTTCTTGCCCCAGACATCGAGTTCATACGAGGCGCTGACAACAGCCTTGTTTTCCGACTGCCAGGAACCGGCGTACGGCGGTGGCACCAGCACGGTCGAGGAATACTGCTGGCGTGAGTACGCATAGTCAGCGCCGACCTTCGGCAGCGTCTGGGCGCGCGCTTCTTCGGTGAAGGCGGCGGCGGCTTGCAGACGCGCCTGCGCTTCGGCCAGCGTCGGGCTGGACTTGAGCGCTTCATTGATCAGTGCGGCCAGTTGTGCGTCGCCAAACTGATTGGCCCAGTTGGCGGCCGGCCAGTTTCCATGCGGCGCCGCCAGGCTTTGCTTCTGTTGCAGATCGGCTGCTGCCGTCAGTTTGCTGTCGCTGCCGATACCGGCGTAATTGGCGCAGGCCGACATCATCGCTGCAGCCAGCAAGGCCGCGAACATGGCGCCATAGCGACCGGGGCGCTGGCTTTCCCGATTGATAGATAATTGATTATTCATTTTCTGACTTGTCAAATAAATGTTTAAAAAAATGGGGCATAAAAAGCCCGTGACTGATTCAACAGCGATCCTGCAACTGACAAAAAACGGTGTCCGGCTACCCCTGCAAGAACTTTTCCAGCAAGCGGTGAAACTCCAGAAATTCTTCCTGTGTGAAATCCTTGAGACGGCGGTTCAATGCTTCCGGCGCCACCTTCGGAATCTCCTTCATTGTCGCAACGCCCTGCTCCGTCAAACCGAGATTGACGCTGCGGCGGTCTTCCACGCTGCGCTCACGCGCCAGCAGGCCTTGTTTCTCCAGCTTGTCGAGCATGCGGGTCATCAGGCCCGAATCGATTTCCAGCATCTTGCTGAGTTCGAACGGCGTGGTGGCGATGCCGCGACCCACGCACAAGATGATGCCCATCTGCTGCGCGGTAATGTCCAGGCCCTTCAGCACCGCGTCCATCTCGGCGATGACCACGTTGCGGGCCTTGACCAGAGAAAAGCCGACGCTTGTGGTGGGATGGAAGTTGTCTTTCGTGTAGTGTTTCATGTGCTCTCCGTGATGGCTTCAATATATTTGACTAGTCAGATATTGTCAATGCAGATTCGACATCTGTCCGGACAAGCGCCCTTAAATAAGATGATCAGTACGCTCAAAGCCTTTGTGGATCTGTCTTTCCGGGCGGGATGCCAATCCCGTCGAATTACCGGAGTCCAATCGAAACCTGGCTTTTTCCCCGAAAACATGAAATCCCAAAGCCGGATACCATGTTTACCTGGCCCACCGGCCTACCCCAACCGACGACAAGCCGCGGCACGCATCGCGGCAACGAGGACACCAGGAGACAGCATGCAGACACTCGAACAAGCCCCTAGCTTTGCCCGTACCGCCCGCCATCCCGGCGCGCCCGACCCCGTGCGCATCGTCAGCCTGGCCGGCCCGGCCATGGCGGTGACCATCACGCTCGAAGCCGGGCGCAACCTGCGCGACGCCATCGCCATTCCGCTGGCGGCCGCCGGCATTGCAGGCGGCACCATCCGCATCGAAAACCTCAAGGTTTCACCGCACCACTATCTGATGCCGGCGCTGTCCCACGATGGCAAGCACGCCGCTTTCTACAGCGATCCGCACGAAGTCGCCGGCGGCGTCACGATCGAGCTGGCCTGCGCCACGTTCGGCCGCCGCGACGGCGCGCCCTTCGTGCATTGCCATGCGGTGTGGACCGACGAACAAGGCCGGCGTCGCGGCGGCCACATGCTGATGGATCAGAGTATCGTCGCCGAAACCGCGCAGGCGCAAGCCTGGGGCGTGCACAATGCCACCATGGAAACGCGCTTCGATCCGGAAACCAATTTCACCCTGTTCCACCCTGCCATGGTGGCGGCAGAGACCGGCGACGGCGGCCGTCGCACCTTGCTGGCGCGCATCCGGCCCGATGAAGACCTGACCATGGCGATAGAGGAAGTCTGCCGCACGCACAGCATCAAGAACGCCATCGTGCGCGGCAGCGTCGGCAGCATCATCGGCGCGGAATTCGACGACGGCCGCGTGATCGAGGATCGCGCCACCGAAATCCTGGTGCGTTCCGGCCACGTCAGCCGAGGCCATGAAGGCGTACGGGCACAGCTCGATATCGCCCTGATCGATCCACGCGGCCACGTGTGCGAAGGCGTGCTGGCGCGCGGACGCAATCCGGTGCTGATCTGCTTTGAACTGGTATTGGAAGAGGTGGAGTGACGCGGGAGGAACGAGATGAAGGCCAGAAGCGATCCGGCCTTATCTCTGTTCTCGCTGTTTTGATTTACTGCTGCAGAGTCGCGCCATGGCGATCGCAGCACGCCAGGCCTTCTTGCGTTTGGACACAATCCTGACGCCGCTCGGCGTCATGTCCAGCGGCGGCACCTTACCGATGAACTGCTCGACGTAACAGGCGAACTTGTGCTTGTCCAGCTTGAGCACGCAAGGCACGTATTCAATTGTTGCTGTCGATGCGGTCTTTTTCATGCTGCCTCCTGCCGAAACAATCACCCGGCAAATCCAGACACTCAGACAACCGGACAACCGGACAAAAAACTGCCGCCAGACTCATGCAGGGGAACATGTGCGCCTGGCGGCAGGCGGGGGGTGCAACTCGGGGATTCGGTATGTATGTCGCAACGCTACTTCGTAGTTCTACTTACTTCTTGGCGTCCAGCTTGGCCTTCAGCGCATTCGCCATGTCCAGGTGATGTTGCAGGCCAGGCAAGGTCTTGGCGGCAAAATCCTTGACGTCCGGATCCTTGGCTTCGGCGGCGTTCTTGCTGAACAGCTTGACCGCGTCCTTGTGCGCCGAGACGCCGATCATGCTCACGTATTGTTTGTCGAAGGTCGCGCCGTCGAGTTTCTCCAGCACGGCGATCTTGGCGCGCTGGGCGACGCTCGGTTCGGTCGGCGGTTCGACGTTTTTGGTGGCGGCCAGTTTCTTGAGATTGTCGCCGACGGTGGTGTGTTCGTCGACCATCAGCGTGGCGAAACTCTTCACATCGGGATTGGTGGTCTTTTCCAGCGCGATCTTGCTGGCCTTGACCTCGGCGTTGCCGGCTTCGGCGGCGCTGTTGAGGAAACTCTTGTCGGCGCGCGGCAGTTCATCGGCGCGTGCATGGCCCATCAGCAGCGCCAGGCTCGCGACGCTCATGGCAGTCAGGCCAAAGACCTTGATCAGGGTGCCGGAACGGCGTGGCGCAATATTGGCGGATGGCATGCGGAAAGTGGATGACATGGTGGTTCTCCTTATTGAATTTGAGTGTGGCTGCGGACGTCGCCGCTGCAACTTGTGTTCAATGTAATGCAGCAAAACGTCGCGAAAAATCGGACAGCGCCGCTCTTGCCTGTAAGAATTCAGGAGCTTGGATGGATTCCTACAGCGATTTACCGCAGTTGCCGATACTGGCGTCACCAAGGCAAGCCTATGCTGAACGGCTACTCCACCCTGTCGAGGAAGCCATGTCCACCACCGTCGCCGAAATGCTCGTTGAAACCCTCCACACCATCGGCGTCCGACAGATATTCGGCGTCGTCGGCGATGCGCTCAATCCCTTCACCGAAGCCGTGCGCAAGGACAAGCGCATCGAATGGATAGGCGTACGCCATGAAGAAGGCGCCGCGCTGGCCGCCGCCGGACAGGCCAAACTCACCGGCAAGCTCGCGGTCTGCTGCGGCACCACCGGCCCAGGCGCCAACCACCTCGTCGCGGGGCTGTACGAAGCGCGCAAGGATCATGCGCCGGTGCTGGCGATTTCCGGCGGCGTTCCGGCCAGCCGGCGCGGCATTGACTACCTGCAGGAAAACAATCCCGACCTGCTGTTCCGTGATGTCGCCGCCTACACCCAGACCATCATCGATCCCGCGCAAGCCGTGCAAGTCGTGCACCAGGCCATCGCCCAGGCCTATCATCAGCGCGGCGTTGCCCACATCAGCATCCCGGCCGACGTGATTGGCGCCAAGCTGCCCGGCCCTGCTGCCGTGGCCAGCCTCAACACCTTGCGGCCGCAACCGGAAGTGACGCCGCCCGAAAGCGAAATCGCCCATGCCGCGCAACTGATCAATGCCGCCAAGTCGGTCGCTATCTTCGTCGGCAACGGTGCGCGTTCCTCCATTGCCGACATCGCCGTGCTGGCAGAAAAGCTGCAAGCCCCGGTCGCGCACACCTTCCGCGCCAAGGACATGCTGCCCTACGATCACCCGCACTGGATCGGCGGCGTTGGCCTGATCGGCGGCGCCCCCGGGATGGACGCCATGCGCGACGCCGAACTGCTGCTGATGCTCGGCACCGACTATCCCTATTCCGAATTTCTTCCCACACGCACCCAGACCGTACAGATCGACGAGCGCGGATTCGTCCTCGGTCGCCGCATGCCGGTCGACCTCGGCATCACCGGCTCGGTTGGCCCGGCGGTGACGCAGTTACTGCAACAGGTGCAGGGCAAGACCGATACCGCCTTCCTGCGCAAGGTCGGTGAGCATCGCAAGCAATGGAACGAGACGCTCGACAAGCATGCCGTGCTGCCGAAGGATCCGGACAAGGGCCCGATCAAGCCGCAATACCTGGCGCGCCGCCTGAGTGATCGCGCCGCCGATGATGCAGTGTTTGTGGTCGACACCGGCGTGGTGACGCTTTGGTGCGGCAACTGGATACGCCAGAGCGGCCGCCAGCGTCTGCTGGCTTCGTTCAACAACGCCGCCGTCGGCACCTCGCTGGGCCAGGGCAACGGCATCCAGGCGTTGGATCGGAATCGGCAGGTGATCGTGGCCGCAGGCGACGGCGGCTTCACGATGTTGCTGGGCGAGTTCATGACTGCGGTGGAACACAAACTGCCGGTCAAGGTGGTGGTGTTCAATAATCGCGAATGGGGATTGGTGCATCTGGAAATGGAAGAAGCCGGCCTGCCCGCCTTCGAAGGCGCCGAATTTCCCAACCTCGACTTTGCGTTGTTCGCCGGCGCCTGCGGTGCGCAAGGCTTTGCGGCCAAGACGCCTTCGCAGCTCGAAGAAGTGCTGGGACCGTTCCTTGCTGCGCCCGGACCGGCTATCCTGAACGTATTCATCAATCCGTCCGAGCTGCCGATCATGCCGCATATCAAACTGGACCAGATCTGGCATTTCGGCATGGCCAAGATCAAGGAAGCGATGATTTCGATGGGCGGCGCCGGTTGAGCCCGCCAAGGAAAACCCAGATGAGGAAGACATGAAACTCAAAGGATCCTGCCACTGCGGCGCCGTCACCTTCACGCTCAACAGCGACACGCCCTACCCTTACCAGCGCTGCTATTGCTCGATCTGCCGCAAGACTCAGGGCGGCGGCGGTTACGCCGTCAACCTCGGCGGCGATTTCCACAGTCTCAAGGTCAAGGGAGCCGACGACGTCAGCGTCTATCACGCCCGTCTCAAGCGCAAAGGTGAGAAACGTATCCACACCAGCACCGGCCAGCGCCATTTTTGCCGCCGTTGCGGCAGCGCGCTGTGGTTGTACGATCCGACCTGGCCGGACCTGGTGCATCCATTCGCGTCCGCCATCGATACGCCCTTGCCGACGCCGCCCGAATACACGCACCTGCTGCTGGATTACAAAGCGCCGTGGGTCGAAGTCAAGGCCGGGCGCAAGGATAAGCAGTTCGGACAATTCCCCAAGGAATCGCTGCTGGAATGGCATCAGCGCCACGGCTTTGCTGAGTCTGAATCTGGCAGTGAAGATTAAATCTTCGCCGGATCTTCGTTGCGCTGCTTGTGCAGTACATCGCGGAAGCGGCCCGCCGTTTGCGGCTTGATGAACAGTGCCACAATTTCCGGATGCAGCGCATGCAGTCGCGTCTCCATTTCAATGACCAGCGCTTCGATCTGCGGCGTCTTGAGATCGTCTTCAAATTCCACGCTGAGCGCCACCAGGATCTGATGCGGCGCCAGGTGGACGGTCAGCACGCCGTTGGCGCCTACCACGCCGTCCAGCGAGGTCGCTTCTGCGAGGATGGAATCGAGCACCTCCTGCCGCGCACGCTCGCCGATCAGCAAGCCCTTGGTTTCTTGCCCCAGCACGGCGGCGGTCGCTGCCAGAATCACGCCGATCACGATGGAGGCGACGCCATCCCAGGCTGGTTCATTGAAATGCTGCGACAGCCAGATGCCGATGAAGGCGGCAATAATGCCCAATATTGCGGCCGTGTCCTCCAGCAGCACGATGAACGTCGGCGGGTCTTTGCTGTGCCTCACCTCGTCGGGCAGGTCGGCATAACGCTTGCCGCCCTTGAACTTGTGCAAGGTCAGCAGCCAGGAGCAACCTTCGAAGATGGCCGCCGCAAACAGCACCAGGTAGCTGGCGACGACGTTTTCAACCGGTTCGGGATCGAGGATGTGATGGATGCCCTCATAGATCGACAGGCCGGCCCCGAGCGTAAAGATCAGCACCGCCACCACGAAGCTCCAGAAGTACACTTCGCGGCCGTAGCCGAGTGGATGATCGTGGTCGGGACGCTGATTGGCGCGATGCAAACCGTACAGCAGCAGTAACTCGTTGCCCATGTCGACCAGGGAATGGATGCTTTCGCTGAGCATGGCCGAACTCCCGGTCCATATCGCCGCCCACAGCTTGGTGATGGCAACCAGGAAGTTGCCTGCGAGCGCCGCATAGATGACCAGCCGCGACGATTCTGCGGGCTGCTGCAAGCGGCTCAATAGTTGCCGGGAGGAGCGCGCCATCAGCTATCCCCGGAGTCTCGCGGCGCGCGGCGGCGATTGCGCAGGTACACTACCTGCCCCACCAATGCCGCACACAAGGTCGCCGCATTGGACGCCACGAACACCCAGTTGTCGACGCTGGCGCTGTAGATCACGAATCCGGTCGAGGTAGCCAGCTGGCCGATGAACATCCAATGCGAAACGCCCTTGGTGCTGCCGCTGCGCCATTGCGTAAAGACCTGGGCGGACACCGTCAGCAGCAACAATAATGCGCTGATCCATCCGACTACATCCATCATGGCGGCCTTCTTTCTTTGTATTTGTTTTGTATTTGTGCCTTGGCGTCGTCCGCGCCGTCCTACAGGGCAATCAGGCGCTGTCCGATGCCGTGCCGGGTCCCGGGGGATTAGGCTTGGACCTGACACGCCAACCTGCAAGGAGCCATTGATGAATGCCCATCCGAATGAACCGCAAGCCCGCGAACAATATGCCGACGAACTGATGCGCCGTTATCTTGAGCTGCGCCGCTGGGCCGTGGAAAACTGGCCCAACACGGCCCAACCGCTTCAGGCGTCCGATTTCATCGCGACCGACCGCGAGCTGCAATTGCTGCTCGGCGCGCGCCTGAATTCAGGCAAACATGCAGATCAGCGTCCCGCCAACGCGCAAAATTCGCAATATGAAGACGTGACGCCGATGCCTTGGCCCTAATCCCGGATCAGATTCGACCCGTATAGGAGCGATTGCCCTGCAGGTCGACGTAGCGCGGGGGCGCCAGCGGATCGAAGTCGTCCCAGTCGCCGTGCTCGATATGCCCCTCGCTGCGCTCGATGTCGGCCGCCTTGAGTGAATGCAGCAAGGCGATCGCTTCGTTTTCCTGCGGCGTGCCTTCCACCGCCACGGCCACGCGCATGCCGGCCTTGCGCACTTCTACTTCCTGCGTATGACGACCACCCTCGTCGGTATCATCGGTGGTGTTGAGCGTACCCACCAGAGAACCCAGATGCGCGCCGACCAATCCACCCAGTGCAGGGCCTATGGGCCCGGTGACCGGTGCAGTGGCAGAACCTACCGTGGCGCCGACGACGGCGCCAGTCGCTGCGCCTGCCGCCACGCCGGCGGGCGTGTCCTTGGCGCCGGGCGATTCGTCGCGGTCGCCGCCAACCGGATAGGTGTCGTGCTGACCGGCCGGATTGAGATAGAAAGTGGTGATCGCGTCGCGCGAATAGCCGGCCTGGACCAGCTCATCCACTGCGTACTCGGTCTCATCCACCAATTGAAATCTGCCTAATATGATCGAGGACATGTAAATCTCCTTGCAAATGTAAGCCGCCAAGCACTCTTGTCGTCTTGTACCGATACTAGTCGGCGCACAAGCGCTTCACGATAGGCGAGCTCCGCATTTTCCTGTAGGAATTGCTGCGGCCTCACTTCGACAGCACGAGTACATCTACCGGCAATACCCGGAGTACGTCCGCCGCGACAATCCGCTGCTCGCGCACGGCGCCTTCGGCGCCGGACAGGACGCTTTGCCATTCGCCCGCCGACATGTCCTCCGGCAACTGCACTGCCGCGTCGCCCCATTGCTGCGGAGGAATCAGCGGCGTCGCCGCATGCAGTGTTTGCGCCGTATGGCTGCTGACGATAGCCCGCGCAGCATGACGGCTGACCAGGACAATGACCGTTAGTCCTTCGCTGCGGCGTGCAAATGCAATCAGCTTGTCCGCGAGTTCACCCGTGACCGTCAGCGGTACATAGTCGCCGATGGTGAACAGGTCTTCCCTGCCGCTGCGGAAATGCAGCAGCGTGCGGATCACTTGTTGTTTACAGGCGCCATTGCGCCAGTCTTCCAGCGTCAGCGGTGCTGTCTGGCTGGTGTGGATCAGCTGTTGCCGCATGGTGTAATCCACCGGCCGCCGGTTGTCCGGATCGACCAGGCTGAAATCCCACAGATCGCATCCCTGGTACAGATCCGGCACGCCTGGGACCGTCAATCGCAACACGGTCTGACCCAGGCTGTTGAGCGCACCGGCGGCGGCCACTTCCTGGACAAAATGGCGCAAGGCCGGCAGGAAGGCATTGTCGGCACCGGGGCGCAGGATGCGCCGCAGGAAGCCGTCGCATTGTCCTTCGTAGTCAAGGTCGGGCGCATTCCAGTCGGAGCGTCGCTTGGCTTCGCGCAAAGCCTTGCGCTGCCAGGCCGACACGCGTTCCAGCAAATCCGCTTCGCCGGCTTGCTCCAGCGGCCAAGCCCCGATCAGCGTCTGGTACAGCATCAGCTCGTCGACCGCATCGATCGGCATCTGCCTGCGCGCGGTCTGATTGAGCGCACGCCAGCGCTGCAAGGTGCTTTGCCAGTGTCCGGGAATTTCGCTGAGCACGGCCAGGCGCATGCGGGCATCTTCGCCACGCTTGTGGTCATGCGTCGCCGTGGCCAGCATCGCCAGTGGAAAATCGCGCTGGCGGCGCATGACGTGGCGATGAAAATCGTCGACCTCGATCCCAAGTTGCGCGGGTTCGGAACCGACTTCATTGCGCGACAGCAAACGGCCGTAGCGATAAAACGCGGTGTCCTCGGTCGATTTTGCGGTCAGCGGCGGCGTCAGCTGCTGGAAGCGGGTCAGCGCGCGCCAATGCAGCTGCTGATGACGTTCGTCCTGCATCTCGGGCTGTGGCGGATCGGCGAGCAGGCCGACAATCGCGTCCAGCGCGGACTGATCCGATTTCGCCAACAGGTCGCGCACACGCATCGCGGTAGCCCGAATTACGAAGGAGTCGCCACTGTTGCAGCCGGCACGAACGCCGTAGGTGCGGTACACCGGAAAATACACCAGCAACTCCCGCATGCAGCGCCGGATCGCCATCAGCGACAGGTCGCGTGTAGTGACCGCAGAGCGCGCCAGCGCATGCAGCGCCGAGGTCAGCGCATTGAATTCGCTGGCGAAATTGCGCTCCAGCAAACGGCGCCGCGTGCTGTGCACCAAGTAGTCGAAGCCGTCGGAATCGGTGCGGTATTCCTTCCAGATGGCGTCCAGCACAGAGGCGCCGCCGGCGTCATGCAACACCGCCGCGGCCTGATCCATGAAGTCGTAGCCGGTGGTGCCGTCGATGCCCCAGTCAGTCGGCAGGCTTTCTTCCGCACCTAGGATCTTCTCGGCGACGATGTAGGCCGGCGCGCCCTGCTTCAATGCTTCCAGCCGTTGGCGCAGCCGTTGCACGTAGGCCGCGGGCTCCGCCAGACCGTCGATGTGGTCGAGCCGCACGCCGTCGATCAGGCCTTCGCCGACCAGGCGGAACAGCAAGGCGTGCATCGCTTCGAAGACATCGTCCTGCTCGACGCGCATGCCGATCAGGTCGCCGATTTCAAAGAAACGGCGCCAGTTGATTTCGTCGCCCGCATTGCGCCAGTCGCACAGGCGGTAGTGCTGGCGCTCCAGCAACTCGTGCAAGGCGGTCGCGCCATCCGGCGTCAGCGAGGAGAATTTGTCCAGTCCTATTTGCACATCCGCGTGCACCGCCGGATCCTCAAACGCTTGCGCAAGCACGCGCCAGGCTTGCGTGGCGCAGCCCTGGCGTTCTTCCTGCACGGCCGCTTCCTGCACGCGCCGGAATGCCGCAATGGCTTCCGCCAGCCGCGAGGAATCCGCCGCTCCCAGAACATTGACATAGTCTTCGGGCGCCAGCGGCAGGCGATTCCCGGGACAGACGACGTACAAACGGCCGGCGTCCATTTCCAGCTTGATGTCGCCGGCGCGCAGCAACTCGCCGTAGGGCTTGCCGAGCACCGGCAGCAATACTTTGCCGTGCAGCGCCGGATCGGCGCCCAGCCATTCGATATCGAACCAGCTCGCGTAGGGACTGTGCTGTCCCCACAGGAGAACGTCGCACCACCACGGATTCTGGTCGCCCAGCGCCATATGGTTCGGAACAATGTCAACGATCAGTCCCATGCCGCGTTCGTGCAAGGCCTGCATTAGCCGGCGCAGGCCTTCTTCGCCGCCCAGTTCAGGATTGATGCGGGTCGGATCGACGACGTCGTAGCCGTGCGTCGATCCGCTGCGCGCGGTGAAAATCGGCGACGCATACAGGTGGCTGACGCCGAGTCCGGCAAAGTAGTCGACTTGCGCCAGTGCGTGGTCGAAGGTGAAATCGCGATGGAATTGCAGGCGCAGCGTGGCGCGCGGAATCAATGTCCGGGGAGATGCGGGGGCGTTCAATGTGTCCTGCCAGTCTTGTCGATGTTTTTTGTATGTACGGTGCGCTGCAACAGCCGCATGCGGCGGCGGCAGTCGGCCTGGTCCAGCAGCGTATCCGCGGTGACCGGCAGGCGGCGTTGCCAGTTGGGATGGGTGTCGATGGTGCCGGGCAGGTTCGGCTGTTCTTCCAACCCCAGCAAATCCTCGATCGGGAGCAAGGCCAGCGGCGCGGGCGTCTGCGCGATGAAGGCGGCGGCGCCGTCGATCACATCCTGCGGCGCGTCGTCGGGGGGCTGGTCGCCGACGACGCAGCCGGCATCCAGCAAGGCCTGCCACAAGAGGCTGCGATCCTCGCCGCGGTCGGCGCGGGTCTGGGCGTCGGTGGCGCCCGGCATCAGCAAATCGAGCTTCGTGCGCCAGCCGATGTCACTGCCCCGCCACCAGCCCGCCACCGTCGGCAGGTCATGCGTGGAGGTAGTGGCGATGGCGTGCCCCGGCCATTGTTGCGGCGGCAGGAAATTGGCGCGCGCATCGCGCTGGAACCACAGCACGCCGATACCCATCAAGCCGGCTTCCTTGAGATCGGCGTCGAAACCTTCGGGCACGGTGCCGAGGTCTTCTCCGATAACGACGGCGCGATGCCGCCACGACTCCAGCGCAATCAGCCGCAGCAGGTCGCGCGCCGGATAGCGCAGGTACGCGCCTTCATTGGCGTCGCCGCCTTCGGGCGCCAGCCATAGCCGGGTCAGGCCCATGACGTGGTCGATACGCACGCCGCCGGCGTTGGCGAAGGCCGAACGCAGCATGGCGATATAAGAACGGAACCCCTGCGCGCGCAGCGCCAGCGGCGAAAAGGCGCCGATGCCCCAGTTCTGTCCGCGGGTGTTGAGCAAGTCAGGCGGAGCGCCCGCTGACAAGCCGGTGATCATCTCGGAGCTGTGGCTCCACGCCTGGCTGCCGCCATTGTCGGCGCCGACCGCGAGATCGGCAATCAGTCCGACCGCCATGCCGGCTTCCCGCGCAGATTGCTGCGCCGCCTGCATCCAGCGCGAGGCCTGCCATTGCAGGAATATATGGAAGTCCACTTCACCGCTCTGCTCTTCCGCAAGACGTTTCAGTTCGGCGCTGCCGGGCCGGTGATAGCGCTCGGGCCAACGCCGCCAGTCGCTGGCGATGTCGATGTTTCTGGTCTGTTGCCAGTGATGCAGCGTCTCGAACAGCGCGTGATCCGCCAGCGCTTGCCCGCCCTGCAGACGGAATGCCGCGAGTTCGGCCGACGGTCGTTCCTGCATGCGGAACATGGCGTAGAGATGGCGCAGCAGCATCATGCGGTGGGCGCCGGCTTCGGGCCAGTTGACCAGGCTGGTTTGTTCCAGCCGCTGGTGCCGTGCGAGCAACTCGGCGCCACCTTCATTGAGCACCTGCGCCACGGCATCCGCACCGAGGACGGCAGCCGGATCGATGTGCAGCACATTGAGGAACAGGCGGCTCGACGGCGAATAAGGACTGAAGCGATGCGCATCGGCGGCGAACATCGCATGCACCGGAGAGATCGCCAGCGCTGCAGCGCCCTCGGTGCCGGCCCGTGCAGCCAGTTCGGCCAGGCCGGTGAAGTTGCCGATGCCGCCGTCGCCCTGACTGCGCAAGCCGTACAGTTGCAAGGCCAGGCCCCAACCGCGATCTGCATGCGCCTTGAAATGTTTGTGCGGCGTGGCGTCGAAGGCATCGGCGACGCTGTAGCAGCGGCGCGGCGCCACCGCCAGCGTCACTTCGGCATCTCCCACTTGCAGGCGGTGATAGCCGTATTCATCGATCGCTTCCAATGTCGGCGTGCGGCTGTCGTCGTCCGATACGCGCCGGTCAAGCTTGCGGCCGGATTCCAGCGTGATGAGACACGCGCGGCCATGCAGGCCGCAATGTTCGGGCAGCGAGACCGGCTGATCAATCTCTGCGGTGATCAGCGGCGGCAACTCGCGCGACTGGTTGGCGCGTTGCAGCTGCGCCATGCTGTCAAGTGCCTGGCGATGACTGTCGCACGGCAGGCCCAGAGCCGCAAGGATGGTGCGCAGCGACGCCGGCGTCACACGTTGCGGCTGGTTGTAGGCGTCAATCCAGTCCACCGAAATGCCGGCCAGTGCCGCCAGCGTAAAGACCGCTCTGTCGTAGTCGCTGGGCGGGTTTTCTTCAACAGGAGCGAAAGTCATCTTGCAGCCTCTCGTATGACCAGGATGGAATGCCCCGGCAGCGTGCCGGAAGCCAGCGCGTCAAGCACGCCGCCGCTGTCGAACAGGACGTCGGCGCCGGCCGGGGTCACCAGTGTTTCAAGCGACTCGCGCAGCGGCTGCTCGCCCAGATTGACAGTGATGTTGAGCACCGTGCCGTTATTCAGCCGCCAGCGCGCATACACGGCTTTCAGGCCGATGGCCTGGGCGTCGAGCGCGACTGCGCCAGGCAAGTACGGCGTGATGGCTTCGCGCCGGATCTGCAGCAGGCGATAGCACCAGCCCATCCACTGGCCGGCACTCTTGTCTTCTTCGGGCGAAACCGGCTCGGGAATCGATGCCATGAAAGTGGAAAAGCTGTTCGGATCCGGCAAGGCGTCCAGCGCCTGCGGATCGGAGAACTCGGGAAAGCGCGAGAACTCCTTGCGCCGACCATTGCGCACGGCGTCGGCCAGCTTTTCATCGGCGTGGCTGGTGAAGTAATAGAACGGCTGCGGCGCGCCGTATTCTTCCCCCATGAACAGCATCGGGATCTGCGGCGACAGCAGCAGCAAGGCCTGCGCTGCACGCAGGGCATCCGGATGCGCCAGCGCGGTCAGCCGTTCGCCCTGCGCGCGATTGCCGATCTGGTCGTGGTTCTGCAGGAACAGCACGAACGAGGTCGGCGGCAGTTCGACGCTCGGTTCACCGCGTACTTCATTGTCACGGTACGGCGACGGCTCGCCCTGATAGACAAAACCTTCGCGCAGGCAGCGCGCCAGTTTCTCGGCCGGCTGCACCGCATAATCCGAGTAGTAGCCGCCGGTCTCGCCGGTCAGCAGCACGTGCAATACGTGATGGCCGTCGTCGTTCCATTGCGCGTCGTACTTGTCGCCCTCGCCCGGCTTGCCTGCGCCGCCGTCGAGCAGAGAGGCGGCGTTACCGTCATGCTCCAGCACCAGATGCACGTGCCGACGCGACAAGCCGATATCGGCGTCTTCCTGCTCGATCGCGCGCCGCACCTTGCGGGCCAGGTCGCGCAGCCAGCCCTGCTCGCTGATGGCATGGACTGCATCCAGGCGCAGGCCGTCGAAACGGTATTCCTGCAGCCAGTACAAGGCATTCTGGGCGAAGAAGTCGGCCACTTCGGGACGACGGAAGTCGATGGTCTCGCCCCACGGCGTGGTGGTGTCGTTGCGGAAGAACGGCGCCGCGTAGCTGTTGAGGTAATTGCCGTCCGGGCCGAAATGGTTGTACACGACGTCGAGGAACACCATCATGCCGAGGCCGTGGGCGGTGTCGATCAGTTGTTTTAGCTGCTCCGGCGTGCCGTAGCTGGCGTCGGGCGCATACGGCAGCACGCCGTCGTACCCCCAGTTGTAGGCGCCGGGGAATTCCGCCACCGGCATCAGTTCGATCGCGGTAATGCCGAGTTCGGCCAGCTCCGGCAGGCGTTGCAACACGCCGGCGAAACCGCCCAGCGCACCCACGTGCAATTCATACAGCACGGTCTCGTGCCAGGGACGGCCGCGCCAGTCCACGGTCTGCCATTCGTAAGCGGAGGCGTCGATCACCATGCTGTCGGCATGCACGTCGCCGGCCTGGCCACGCGACGCCGGATCGGGCACGCTGATCTCGCCGTCGGTCTGCGACATTAGCTCGTAACGGTACTGGCTGCGCGCCTCGCAATCGGTCTCGACCTCGAACCAGCCTTCGTCGGCCGGCGTCATCGGCACCTTGCGCTGACCGTCGATCAGCACCGAGGCGGTCTTGGCAAGCGGCGCCCACAACCGGAAACTGGTGCGGCCGTTGCCGAGGTATTCGGCGCCGAACGGCAGGCGGTAGTGGAAACGAACGTTGTTCGGATGGAGTGGGAGCGGCGCTGGACTGTTCATGATTTTTCCCGGCATGGACGATTGGCGAAAACCTGCACGCTGTGCGCCGCAACTTCGACGCTGGCGGTGGTACAGGCTTCCCTGGAAACGGCGCCGTCGGGGATGTTGCTGTCGATGAGCAGATAGTGCGCATCCTCGGCGCGCGGAAAAGTGAACTCAATCGGTTCGTGGCCGGCGTTGAAGAACATCAGCACAATGTCCGGCTGCTCAGCCTCGCCTTCGGGGACGGCGGCATCGACGTTGCCGGCGCCGGCGCATTGCAGCGTCAGCGCGCGCGCCACCGGGTTCTGCCAGTCCTCGATCGAAATCGGCGTGGCGCGCTCGTCGAACCACGACACGTCCTTGAGGCCAGGCAGGATTTCACGATTGCCGTGCAGGAAGCGATCCCCTTGCAGCACAGGGAAATCACGGCGGATGGCCGTGAGCCGTCCGACGTAGCTGATCAGCGCCTGGCCCTCTTCGCTGGCGGCGTCTTTCCAGTCAACCCAAGAAATGTCGTTGTCCTGGCAATAGGCGTTGTTGTTACCGCGCTGGGTGCGATGGAATTCGTCCCCCGCCAGCAGCATCGGCGTACCCTGCCCGAGGAACACGCAGGTCAGCATCGAGCGCTGCACGGTGGCGCGCAGTTGCAGGATTGCCGGATCGTCGGTCGGCCCTTCCACGCCCCAGTTGGCGCTGTAATTCTCGTTGTGGCCGTCGTTGCCGTTTTCACCGTTGGCCTCGTTGTGCTTGGTCTCGTAGCTGACCAGGTCGCGCAAGGTGAAACCGTCGTGTGAGGCGATGAAATTGACCGAGGCCCAGGGCTTGCGGTGATGATGATCGAACAGGTCCGACGAGCCCAGCATGCGGCCGGCGAACTCGCCGCGCAGGCCTTCGCCGCCGGCCCAGAAGTGACGGACGGCGTCTCGGAACTTGTCGTTCCATTCGGCAAAGCGTGGCGGATGGTTGCCGAGCTGGTAACCGCCGGGTCCGATGTCCCACGGTTCGGCAATCAGCTTCAGTTGCGACAGCACCGGATCCTGCATCAGCGCGTCGAAAAAGCCGCTGTTCGGATCGAAGCCGGTCGGCTCGCGCCCCAGCGTCGAGCACAGGTCGAAACGGAAGCCGTCGATATCGAAGGCTTCCGCCCAGTAGCGCAGCGAATCCAGAACCAGCTGGATCACGCGCGGATGCGACATGTTGACCGTGTTGCCGCAACCGGTGTCGTTGATGTAATAGCGCTCCTCACCCGGCAGCAGGCGGTAGTAGTTGGCATTGTCGAGGCCGCGCATGCTCAGCGTCGGACCCAGTTCGCTGCCCGAGCAGGTGTGGTTGTAGACCACGTCGAGGATCACTTCGATGCCGGCTGCGTGGAAATGGCGGACCGCCATGCGCAGTTCGTTGAGGTCGCCGGTGGAAAGATAAGCAGGCTCCGGAGCAAAAAATCCCAGAGTGCTGTAGCCCCAATAATTGCGCAGGTCGCGTTGGAGCAGGAAGTTCTCTTGCAGGAACGCATGCACCGGCATCAGCTCCACCGTGGTGACGCCGAGTTTTTGTAGATGGGCGATGAAATCGGGATGACCGAGCGCCGCGAAGGTGCCGCGTTCATGCGGCATGACGCCGTCGCGCATCATTGAAATGCCGCGCACATGGGCTTCGTAGATCACAGTCTTGGACCATGGCACGCGCGGGCGTGGGAATTTTTTCCCGATCGGTATCTCTTCTACGACGACGGCCTTGGGCATGGCGGCGGCACTGTCGCGTCGGTCGAAGCTGAGGTCGCCCTTGGCCGAATGCAGACGATAGCCGAACAAGGCATCGGTCCAGCGCACCTGGCCGACCAGCTGGCGCGCATACGGATCGAGCAACAGTTTGTTGGGGTTGAAGCGATGGCCCTTTTGCGGCTCGTAGGGGCCATAGGCGCGATAGCCGTAGACCAGTCCCGGCGAAGTGTCGGGCAGATAACCGTGCCACACCTCATCGGTGCATTCCGGCAAGGTCAGGCGCTCGACTTCGCGACGGCCGGTGGCGTCAAAAATACATAATTCGATCTTGGTGGCGTTGCCGGAAAACACGGCGAAGTTGACGCCCAGCCCGTCGAAATGGGCGCCCAGCGGGTAAGGCGATCCTGCTTGCAGATGGCGTGGTGTTACTAAAGTCATGTTATTTTCCTCGGCGCAGGATGATGGTGGAAAGTGGTGGCAAGGTCAGCAGCAGCGAGGCCGGATGGCCATGCCACTCTTGTTGTTGCGCAGTGACGCTGCCGGCATTGCCAAGATTGCTGCCGCCGTAGATATCGGCGTCGGTATTGAGAATTTCCTTCCATTCGAATTCGTTGGCGGCGCCGGTCGGTACTCCGATGCGGTAGTTGTGGCGCGGCACCGGCGTCATGTTGACCGCCACCAGAAGCGGCTCATCGCCCTCGGCTTCATTGCCATGGCGGAAATAGGCGAACACGCTGTTGACGCTGTCGTTGCCAACCACCCACGAGAAGCCCTCGGCGCGGGTATCGTTCAGATGCAGCGCCGGCAAGCTGGTGTACAGGCCGTTCAGGTCACGCACCAGGCGCTGGATGCTGCGATGGCGCGGGTCGTCGAGCAGGTCCCATTGCGGCGACTTGTCGTGATCGAACTCCTGGTACTGGCCGAATTCGCACCCCATGAACAACAGCTTCTTGCCTGGATGGGTCCACATGAAGCCAAGGTAGGCGCGCAGGTTGGCCAGCTTCTGCCAATAGTCGCCGGGCATTTTCTCCAGCAGAGTGCGCTTGCCGTGCACCACTTCATCGTGCGAGATCGGCAACACGAAGGCTTCCGAATAGGCGTAGATCATGCCGAAGGTGAAATCGTGATGGTGATAGCGGCGGTAGATGCTGTCTTCTTCCACGTAGCGCAGCGTGTCGTGCATCCAACCCATGTTCCACTTGTAAGTGAAGCCCAGTCCGCCCTCCTTCACCGGCGCCGTGACGCCGGGCCAGGAGGTCGACTCTTCCGCGATCATGAGCGCGCCGGGGCAGCGTTCGATGACGGTCTGGTTGAGTTCTCGCAGGAAGTCGACCGATTCCAGGTTCTCGCGCCCGCCGTGGATGTTGGGCACCCATTGGCCGGGCTCGCGGCTGTAGTCGCGGTACAGCATCGACGCCACCGCATCCACGCGCAGCCCGTCGACGTGGAAATGCTCCAGCCATTCGAGCGCGCTGGCGATCATGAAGCCGCGCACTTCATTGCGGCCGAGGTTGTAGATCAGCGTATTCCAGTCCTGATGGAAGCCCTCGCGCGGGTCGCTGTGCTCGTACAGCGGCGTGCCGTCGAAGTACGCCAGGCCATGTCCGTCCGACGGGAAATGCGCAGGCACCCAGTCGAGGATCACACCCAGGTCTTCACGATGGCAACTGTCGACGAAGCCGGCAAAGTCCGCCGCCGAACCGAAGCGCGCACTCGGTGCGAATTGCGATAGCGGCTGATAGCCCCAAGAGCCGCCAAAGGGATGTTCCATCACCGGCAGAAGCTCCAGATGCGTGAACCCCATGCCCTTGGCATAAGGAATCAGGCGCTCGGCCAGCTCGTTCCAGTTGAGGCTGCGGCCCTCTTCTTCGAGGATGCGCATCCAGGAGGCGGCATGCACTTCATAGATCGAGATCGGCGCCTGCAGGGATTGTCTCTGCGCGCGTTGCGCCATCCACTCGTCGTCGCGCCAGCGCCAGCCGTCGCGGTCGTCGATCACGCGCGACGCGGTGGCCGGCGGCAGCTCGGTGGCGCGCGCCATCGGGTCTGCCTTGGATGGCTGCACACGGCCGTCGGGACCGGTGATTTCGTATTTGTAGAGTGTGCCGTCGCGCAGGCGCGGCACGAACAGCTCCCACACGCCGGCGCTCTGGCGCAGACGCATAGGGTGGCGGCGGCCGTCCCACTGGTTGAAGTCGCCGATCACCGACACGCGTTGGGCATTGGGCGCCCATACCGCAAAGCGCACGCCGTCAACGCCGTCGATGCGCGTGACTTGCGAACCGAGACAGCGCGCCAATTGGCGATGCCGTCCCTCGCGGAACAGATGCAGGTCGAAGTCCGAGATCAGCAAGCCGAAGGCATAGGGATCTTCGGTGATCTGCACCTCTTCCAGTTTGCCGTTCTTGCCCGGCCAGGCCACGTGCAGCACGTAAGGGATCTCGCGATGTGCCTGCGCCGGCAAGTTGACGTCGCCGTAGAAAATCCCGTTGGCGCTGCCTTCCACCGCGCCGAGCTGGATCAGGTTGCCGAGCAGCACGCCGTGCGGATCGCGCTCGTCGGCCGGCCGCGAAAATACTTGCACCGCGATCGCGCCGGGGTAGTAGCAGCACAAGCGCAGGCGTTGACCTCCGCCCGGCAGGTCTGCATAGCGCGGTCCCAGCAGCGCGAACGGATCGCCCAGCCTGGCCTGTTGCAAACTGCTCGCCAGTTGCAGGTCCGGCACCGCGTGATCGACTTCCCGATCATTTTGGTGCGTGTCGTTGCGTAGAGATAACGCCATCTTGATTCCTCTTGGTCTTGTTCTTGCGTGTTGGTGGTGCAGCCGCCGAATCACGCTGCTTCGCGACTGCTTTTCCGACTATTTGCCGCCCAGCAGCCGCGCCGCGATGGCATGGATTCCGCCCAGCGGCACATGCAGCCAGGCGGGACGGTTGGCTGCTTCGTAACAGATTTCGTAGGCCGCCTTTTCCAGCGTGAACAGATCGAGCAAATCGTTTTGCGCCGCCAGCGGCAGGCTGTGCATCAGCGTCGGATTGCCGACGCGATAGCCCTCCAGGAACGCCGCCTGACATTCCGGCGCAAAGCGTTTGAGCACCTGTTCCTTGCCGGCGCGGGCAGCGGCGTCGAGGTCGCCCGGCCCCATGTTGTTGCCGAACGCCGCCGCATACTCGAACGAGCGCAGCAGGCCCGCGACGTCGCGCAAGGGACTGCCCTTGGCGCGGCGTTCTTCCAGCGTGCGCGCCGGTTCGCCTTCGAAGTCGATGATGAAGACATCGTTGAAGGCGATCAGGATCTGGCCGAGATGCAGGTCGCCGTGCAGGCGAATCGCAGCCGAGCCGTTGCCGGCCATCGCCAGTTGTTCGATGCGTTTCTGCAGCGGCTCGCGTTGCGCCAGCAAGCGGGCTACCTGGCGCGCCTGGTCGACATCGATCCAGTCGTTTTTCTTGCGCAGAATGTCGCAGGCGGCATTGAGCTGCTCGGTGGCCGAACGCGCCCAGCCCTGGAAGGTGGCGGTGTGCACGATCTCCGGAGAAAATGCCGGATCGTCACTGGGCTTGCCGAGCAAGGTGTGCATTTCGCCGAGACGCTGTCCGAGCAAGCGTGCAAACGATGCCAGCTCCGCCAACGCGGTATTGTTGTGGCGGGAATGCTCCCCATGCAAAGGCGAAGAGTCGGCCAGGGTGTCGCTCTGGATAGCGCGTTCCAGCGTGTCCATGGTCCAGCGCCAGGCGTCGCCCTGATTGTCGACGTAACGCTGGAGCACGATCAGCGCATAGGGTGTGCCGTCGCCGGCATGACGCGTCACTTCGCCCAAGGTGGCGGGCACGTTGGGGAAACCGTGACTGGTCAGGTAGCGCCCCATTTCGATTTCCGGATGCACGCCGGGCTTGACCATGCGCAGCACCTTCATGACCATGGCGTCGTTGATCACCACCGAACTGTTGGACTGTTCCTGTGCGACGCGGCGCAATTGCAACGGCGCCTGCAGGACCGCGCGGTCGAATGCAGCGGTCGGTACGAACCGCATATTGCCGTCGCCGGCCGCGACATCGGCATCTTCCGCCAGCAGCTCCAGCACCGTCATGATGAAGGAATCGAGCGCAAATGCATCGGTCAGGAAACCGACATGACGGTTGCGGCGCACACGCGACAAGGCCAGCTGGTGCGGCAGCGCCGAGACGGTGTCTTCCTCGCGGATGAAGCCGAGTGGCAGCAGGTAGCGCTGTTGTCCCCCGCCATCGTCGTGTACGACGATTTCACTCATCAGGATGGGCAGGCTGCCGGGGACGTTCTTGGACATCGGCAGCTCGGTAGCGGTGGCCAGTTCGATGCGCGCGATCTGCTTTTGCTTGGCGGCGTACCAGCGCCGCTTGAGCAGGTAGTGCGGCAACACTTCCCGCTCCAGCGTGCCGCGCGCGGGCTCTTCCATGATTTCTCCGACGCCCTGGCGCAACACCAGCGTGACGTATTCAGGCAGCGGCTCTGGCGTGGCGGCGTACCACGACGGCATGGTCGCTTCGTTGGCCAGCAGGAACCAGTAAAAACCGAATGGCGGCAACGTCAGCAGATAGTTGAGCTTGCCGATCGGCGGGAAGGCGGTGCCCCCCATCATCTCGATCGGGATGCGATCGGCAAATGCCGACAATTCCAACTCGACCGCCTGCGCCGATTGCGACAGGTTGGCCACGCACAGGATGGTCTCTGTGGCGCCGCCCTCCTTGGGGTCGGTGAACTCGCGCAGGTAAGCCAGGATCTTGCGATTGCTCGGATAGATGACCTTCAGCGTGCCGCGGCCGAAGGCCTGATGCTGCTTGCGTACGCTGAGCAGCCGGCGCATCCAGTTGAGCATCGAGTGACGGTCGTCGCTCTGCTGTTCGACGTTAACGGTCTGGTAGCCGTATTGCGGATCCATCAACGGCGGCAGCACCAGCCGCGCCGGGTCGGCGCGCGAGAAGCCGCCGTTGCGGTCCAGCGTCCATTGCATAGGCGTACGCACGCCGTCGCGATCGCCCAGGTGGATGTTGTCGCCCATGCCGATCTCGTCGCCGTAATAGATCACCGGTGTGCCGGGCATCGACAGCAGGAAGCTGTTGAGCAGCTGGATGCGGCGCGCATCGCGCTCAACCAGCGGCGCCAGCCGGCGACGGATGCCGAGATTCAGGCGTGCACGGCGATCTGGCGCGTAGAAATTCCACAGGTAGTCGCGTTCGGCATCGGTGACCATTTCCAGCGTCAGCTCGTCGTGGTTGCGCAGGAAGATCGCCCATTGGCAATCGGCCGGGATCTCCGGCGTCTGGCGCAGAATATCGGTGATCGGGAAACGATCCTGGCTGGCCAGCGCCATGTACATGCGCGGCATCAGCGGGAAATGGAATGCCATGTGGCACTCGTCGCCCTCGCCGAAGTACTGCTGCACATCTTCCGGCCACATGTTGGCTTCGGCCAGCAGCATGCGGTCGGGATATTTGCGGTCCATCTCCGCGCGAATGCGCTTGAGGATGGCGTGCGTCTCGGGCAGGTTTTCGTTGGAGGTGCCTTCACGCTCGATCAGGTACGGCACGGCGTCGAGGCGCAGGCCGTCAATGCCGAGGTCGAGCCAGAACGCCATGACGTTAAATACCGCCTTGAGCACCTGCGGATTGTCGAAATTCAGGTCCGGCTGGTGCGAATAGAAGCGATGCCAAAAATAGGCCTTGGCGACCGGGTCCCAGGTCCAGTTGGATTTTTCGCTGTCGAGGAAGATGATGCGGGTGCCGGCGTAGCTCTTGTCATCGTCGGACCAGACGTAAAAATTGCGCGCCACCGAACCGGCACGGGCATTGCGGGCACGCTGAAACCAGGGGTGCTGGTCCGAGGTATGGTTGATCACCAGCTCGGTGATCACGCGCAGGCCGTGCTCATGCGCGGCGGCGATGAAGCGCCGTACGTCGCTCATGTTGCCGTAGTCGGGATGGACGTTCTTGTATTCGGAAATATCGTAGCCGTCATCGCGCCGCGGCGACGGGTAGAACGGCTGCAGCCAGATGGTGTTGACGCCGAGTCCGGCGATGTAGTCGAGCTTCTTGATCAGCCCGGCGAAATCGCCAATGCCGTCGTCGTTGGCGTCGAAATAGGATTTGACGTGGATCTGGTAAATGACCGCGTCCTTGTACCACAGCGGATCGTCGGTAAACGGCAGGCCGTCTTTGCCGGCGCGCGCCTTGGCGCGGCTGGCCTTGTCCTGATGGCCGCCCTTGCCTTCCTTCTTTGCACTTTTTTCGCCCTTGGCTTTCTTGATGTCGGCAGGTGGTTCGCGGGTGCGCAACATCGTGCTGTCTGTTGGAATTTCCATCTCATGTCTCCATGGCGCGCAAGCGCCAGATGCCGTACGGATTTTTATCGGGATTCAGGCTGAGCGGCTGGCGGCGGCCGGTCCAGTTGAAACGTCTGTCTGTCAGTAAATCTTCTACCTGCACGCGGCTGTCGTCGCCGAGACCGAAGCCGTGCAAGGGAATGTCGATGTCGCCGTACTGTTCGTTGAACGGATCCAGGTTGATCGCCACCAGGATCACGTTGTCGCCGAAGCGCAGGCGTTCGTCAGATGCATCGGCGCTGTAGGCCGGCGCGGTCGATTTGACGAAATACAGCACCTTGTCGTTGGACGACGGCAGGAAATGCACGCCCAGATGCGTCTGCAACGCCGGATTCTCGCGGCGGATGCGATTGAGGCGAGTGATGTCCTCGATGATGTTGCCGGGTCGCTGCCAGTCCCAGGCGCGCACTTCGTATTTCTCGGAATCCAGGTACTCTTCCTTGCCCGGCACCGGCTGCGCTTCGCACAACTCGAAGCCGCTGTAGACGCCCCACAGGCCCGACAACGTGGCCGCCAGTGCTGCACGGATCACGAAGCCGGCACGGCCGGAACGCTGCAGGAAATAAGGATTGATGTCGGGCGTGTTGACGAAGAAATGCGGCCGGAAAAAATCGCACGGACGGTTGTCGCCGTCCGGTGCTGCGGTGAGCTCTTCGAGATAGTCGATGAACTCCTGCTTCTCGTGGCGCCAGGTGAAATAGGTATAGGACTGCGAGAAGCCGACCTTGGCCAGCCGATACATCGGCTTCGGGCGCGTGAAGGCTTCCGACAGGAAGATCACCTGCGGATAACGGCTGCGCACCGCAGCGATCATCCATTCCCAGAACGGAAACGGTTTGGTGTGCGGATTGTCGACGCGGAACACATTGACGCCCTGCTGCACCCAGTACATCACGATGTCGCGCAAGGCGATCCAGAGATCGGGGATGGCGTCCTCCGCGTAGAAATCGACGTTGACGATGTCCTGATATTTCTTGGGCGGATTTTCGGCATAGCGCATCGAGCCGTCGGGGCGCCAGGCGAACCAGCCCGGATGCTCCTGCAGCCACGGGTGATCGGGCGCACATTGGATCGCAAAATCAAGCGCCAGCTCCAGGCCATGCGCCGCCGCCGCGTCGCGCAGGCGCAGGAAGTCGTCCAGCGTGCCGAGCTCGGGATGGATGGCGTCGTGGCCGCCTTCCTCGCTGCCGATGGCGTAAGGACTACCGGGATCGTCGCCGGACGGCGTCAGGCTGTTGTTCTTGCCTTTGCGATTCTTTTTGCCGATCGGATGGATGGGTGGAAAGTACAGCGTGTCGAAGCCCATCGCGCGAATGGCCGGCAGGCGTGCGACTACGTCATTGAAGGTGCCATGCACGGCCGCATCGCCGCTTTGCGAGCGCGGGAACAATTCATACCAGCTGGAATACGTTGCCGCCGGACGCTCGGTTTCCAGCGGATATTCGACCGCGCTGCGCACCAGGAAAGCGCGCGCGCCGGCCAGTGCGGCCAGGCGGTCGATCTGCTGTGCGGTGGCGTCGGCCAGCAGCACGGCCAGGCGGTCGCCGTTCTTTTCGGTCAGGGATTTCAGCAAGGCTGCGCTGGCGTCCAGCACGGCGCCGTCGACGCCGTTTTCCAGAGCCTGCTCGGCCAAGTTGGCCACCAGCAGGCGCCCTTCTTCCAGTTCCAGGTCGACGTTGAGGCCGGCCGACGCCTTCTTTTGCAAGCCGTCGCGATAGCTTTCATACACGTCGCTCCAGGCTTCGATGCAAAAGTAATGGCGACCGAGTCGCGGCAGCGACAGGCTGGCTTGCCAGCGATCGTTGCCGACGTGTTGCAGGGGAACGCGTCTCCATTGCTTTTCGTCGGCGGCACGCACCAGCACGGCTGCAGCCAGGTGATCGTGGCCGTCCATGAAAATGTCGGCGCTGATCGTGAAGCTCTGCCCCACGGTGCGCTTGGCGGCGAAACGGCCGCCGTCGACAGTGGGCGCCACCTGTTCGATGGCGATGCGGCCGGTGCGCACTTTCTCGGCCACCGGCTTCTTGCGGCGATTGAGATCGGGGGCGACTGCGGGAGGCGTCTGCAACTCGATCAGGGCGATTTCACCCGGTTGCAGGACGAACTCGTGTTCCGGCGGCCAGTCGAGGATGCGGCCGCCCAGACGCTGCTGCCAGTCGCCGTCGTCGAGATGCGCCATGCGGCCGAGGTGCGGATTGACGGCGATCAGCTGATGCACGCCTACCTCGCGCGCCAGCAGCAACACCGGCGCTTCCGGCGCGCTCACGGTGCGCAGGCGGAAACCTCCGGCCGACATGGCCTGGTTGGCGGCGCGCACTTCGGCGTCAAGGTTGAAATCGGATTCGGCGCAGGCCTGGACGAATTGCTGAGGCGTGCGCATGCGCGTCGATGCGGCGGCGTTGCGGGCAATACCGAGCGGTTCGGTCAAGCCGAATTCGAACCCCATCGGCATCAGCCATCCGCTGCCGCTCAATGCAGCGAAGCGCAAGGCGCGGACGGCGCCGAGGCGGCGCGTGTCCTTGTCATGCCAGCCATGCACGCGTGCGGCGCGCGGGCCGAAAGGATCTTCAGGAAAGCCCAGCACGGGCGCAATGGCGGCCAACTTTTCGTGTTCGCGGAAATACCAGGGGGCGCGGAAATCCCACCACGCGCCGGAAGAAAACACGGCGTCGAAGCCGCAACCGGCCAGGCGCTCCAATTGTTGATACGAGCAGCCCGGCGTCCACGCCAGGAAGTGACAGCACGACCGTTGCTCCCGCGTGCGTTCGACCAGCCGGCACCAGAAGTTGCCGGGCAAGCCGGCCGGATCGTGACAGACGAAGCCGGCCACGCCGGCATCGATCAGCATCGCCAGGCGCATGTGCCAGCATTCGAGCAAGGCCTCGGCGACTTCGGGAGAATTGAAGCGTGGCTGCGGCGTCAGGACCTTGCACGCGCCGCCGTCGCGACGGCGCGGATCGGGAAGCTGGCCGCCCTGTTCCGATGCGTGCGAGGAGGTGTCGACGACGGCAAACCACTCCGGATGACTGTGCAGCAACTGGTCGCTGCGGTGCAGGCTGGTGACGGAAAGATCGAGCAGCAGTCGCAGATGGTGTTCCGTCGCCAGATGCGCGAGTTCTTCCAGGTGTTCCAGGCTGCCCATGCCGTAACCGGCGACGGGATTCTCGACATTACCCTCGTCACCGGCAAACAGGCCGGCGATCAGTCCGTCGCCGCACAGCAGGACATGATCGAATCCCATGCCGGCGCAGCGCGCGAACAGATCGCTCCATCCTCCGCTGCCAACCAGCGTGGGATCAATGCAATAGATACGCGGTGAAAAGGCCTCGGCGGCATGGTTTTCCAATGCTTAGTCTCGCTTGTTGTCTTATGCCGCTTGCTCCAGAGCGACCTGTACATCAGGCGCTTTGCGTGCAAACAGCGGTTTCGCTTCGGCCGGGGCAATCGCGGCATAGGCGTCGACATAGGCGGCCGCAGCCGTTTGCCAGTCGAAGTCGGTGTTCATTGCGTTGCGTTGCATGACGCGCCAATCATCTGCGTTGCGGTGCAGTGCGAAGGCGCGCTCGATGGCGGCTTCCATGTCCTGCGCGGTTTCGCCGTCGAACAGCACGCCGCTGGCGCCGGCCGCAGCCGGCCCCTGTGCGCCGGCATCGGCGATGGTGTCGGTCAGGCCGCCGACCCGTGAAGCAATCGGGATGGTGCCGTAGCGCATGGCGTACAGCGGCGTCAGACCGAACGGTTCGAAGCGACTTGGATGCAGCAGCATGTCGCAGCCGGCGTGCAAGGCATGGGCACGCTCTTCGTCGTAGCCGATGTGGACGCCGACACGGCCCGGATAGCGGCGCGCCAGATCGAGGAAGCCATCTTCATAGCTGCGTTCGCCGCAGCCGAGCACCACCAGTTGCATGCGTTCATGGCGATCGAGGACATTCGGCAAGGTCTGCAGCACGACGTCGGCCATCTTCTGGTGCGACATGCGGCTGCCGATACCGATGATGGGGGCGAACGGATCGACCGGGAGCAGGCCGAACATGTTTTGCAGCTCGCACTTGGAGAGTGTTTTTCCGCGCATGTCGGCGACCGTGAAGGAATGACGCAGCAGCGGATCGGCGGCCGGGTTCCAGACTTCGCTGTCGATGCCGTTGGGAATTGCACGCAAGGCGGCGCGTCGTTCGTTGAGCACGCCCTCCATGCCGTAGCCGAAACGCGGCGTCAGGATTTCCTGGGCGTAGGTCTTGCTGACGGTGGTGACGCAGTCGGCATACTGCAGGCCTGCCTTGAGAAAACTGATCTTTCCCCAGTATTCGAGGCTGGCCATGGCTTGCGCATCATGGACAAGGCCCAACTGTGCGGCCAGATCCCAGTCGTAGTTGCCCTGGAACGCCAGGTTATGGAT
Organism: Herbaspirillum sp. NPDC101397; assembly: GCF_044767325.1. Taxonomy (NCBI): domain Bacteria; kingdom Pseudomonadati; phylum Pseudomonadota; class Betaproteobacteria; order Burkholderiales; family Oxalobacteraceae; genus Herbaspirillum; species Herbaspirillum sp. NPDC101397. The sequence continues at coordinate 383,721 of NZ_JBIWNS010000001.1, read as the reverse complement.
GGTCAGCATGGAGGCCACGTGATTCAGGCCGGCGGTCTTCAGCAGGAAGGGAATCAGTCCGGCATGCCAGTCGTTGGCATGCACTACGTGCGGCGCCGGCACGGCGGTTTCACCGGCGCAGATCGCCACGGCGGCGTGCGCGAGATCGGCGAAGCAGATCGCGTTGTCGCAGAACTCGTTGCCGCTCTGATCTATATAAGGGTTGGCGCTGCGCTGCTGGAAGCGCTCGGTGTCGAGCAGCAGCACCGGCACGTCAGTGCCCGGCATCACGCCGCGCAACAGGCGCGCCGGACCGCCCGGCAGATCCCGCGGCAAAGCCAGCGGCTGCAGCGGTGCAGTGGTCGCGTCCGCCTCGGCATGCGCGATGGCGACGCCGTAACCAGGCATCAGGATGCTGGCGTCGATGTTGAGTTTGCGCAGGCTGACGGCCAGCGCGGTGATAACGTCTGCGAGGCCACCGGTCTTGACGAGCGGTACGGCTTCGGAACTGACTAAGAGGACGCGAGCTTGCAATTGATCACCCCGTTCATGGCAAAGGCATGGATAAAATTTGGACCGGAAGATGCACTTCGAAAACCTTGCATCGGAAAGCGCGGGATGGCGAGGCGGCGTTGACCCTCTTCTTTTTCTTGATCGTTCAGACGCGTACTCTTGATTCCCGGCATGGTTCTTACCTTAGCCAATCATGTTGCAGTGAACCATCGGACACCGGCGCATATCACTGTAGGATGCCTCCTACTGCCATGTCGGGCGAACACCTTGGTGCGATGCTGCGATGCAGCTACATCGCCCGCCACGCCCTACTTTTCGATGCGAAAACCGATCTTCAGCGTGACCTGGAAATGCGCCACCTTGCCGTTTTCGATATGGCCGCGCTGGTTCACGACCTCGAACCAGGCCAGGTGATGCAGCGAGCCTGATGCATCGGCGATAGCGTTGCGCACGGCATCGTCGCTGCCCTTGTCTGAACTACCGACGACTTCAACGACTTTGTAGCTGTGGTTTCCTGCGGCGGCGGATGTGCTCATGGGGTCTCCTGAAGGCAAGTGGAAGGCGAATGAAATACAGTGGATCAGGAGCGAGGCTAGACAGATGGCGCAGGCAAACCTATAAGCGGCCGCCTGAAAGCCCTGTAGGAAAAGCTGCGGTTGCCGTTCGTCTTACAGGCGTATACGGCGCACGCCGATGGCGGCGGCGGGGATGCAAAACTAGACTTGGATTCAGTCGCGCATTGCGTCCGATGCGCCCGCAGCTTTTTCATTGCACCCTTGAGGAGAACCGCCATGTTGAAATCTCAACCGAACAAAACCGCACCGAACGCCAAGGATATCCAGCAGGACGCCGCCAGGAACGACAGCGAGATGGAGGCGGAACAGGTGCGTCATCGCACTGCCCTGCGCATTGCCGGCATTGAAGGCGTCGACGGTTTTGCCGATGTCGCCGAAAAGGCGGAAGCAGGCACTCCGTCCTGATTGCAAGCTGATTGGCGGCAGCCATTTCACGTTGTTGAGCACAATGGCGGCCTTCCCGGCCGCCGTTTCATTTCCGGCATCGGCTTTATTCCGATGCGTCTGCAAGGAGCAGCCATGTCCCATACCTCCCATCAATTGCATGAGCAAGCCCGTCGCGCCCAGCGCCACGCCGAACTTGAGGACGTCCATCCCGGCAAGACGCCGCAGGCGCATCCCACCCCCGTGAAAGGCACCGCTCCTCCAGCACCGCCCGCGCACGAAGATGAAGCCTTCCGCGTTTTCGACGGCGACGCGCCGCAAAGTGACGGCTGAAGTTTCTTCGCATCGCTCTTTTCTCCACTACTCCTGCACTCCTGCAGGTCACCGAATACTTTGCGATAAAGGCATGTTTCAAAACGCCTCAAGCATGTTAGCGCTAACATTGCTATCATTACGCCATCCCAGCCAATAAGAAATCGCAGGAATTCACATGCGCCAGGTTCCACCACCCAGCAAAAGAGCCGCTTCATGAAGTCACCTTCTTCATCTTTCCCGGCTCCCGACCGGTCTCCCGCGACAGTCGGCAAAGCCACACTGACCGGCGGCATCAGCCGGCGCCATATCCTGATCGGTCTCGCCGCGCTGGTTGCCGAAGCAGGCTTCTGGAGCAACCCGTTGTTCAGCAATGCGCAGACGCCGGCCGCTCCGGCTGCAGCGCCACCACCAAGTCCTGAAGCCCTCACCTTCCTGAATTTCTCCAAACGCATCACCGGCCATGCCGACCTGAAGACCGATACCGGCGTCAGGATCGAAGCCGCTATGCGCAAGACCTATCCTGATTTCGCCGCGCAGTCGTCGCGCCTCGGCGCGCTGCTGCAGGACGGCCAGGAACCGAAGGCCTTGCTGGCTGCGGCTACCGATGCCGGATTGCGCGACCTGACGCTGGCCATCGTTGCGGCCTGGTACACCGGCACCATCGGCAAAGGCAAACAAGCCGTGGTGGTGTCGTACGCTGAAGCGCTGATGTACCAGCCGGTGTCGGACGGCCAGACCGTGCCGACCTATTGCAACTATGGCCCGCTGTGGTGGACCAAGGCGCCGCCCGCGATCCGCGTTTCCGCTCCCGTCGCCCCTGCGCCTGCCCCGGCGCCCGCCACTACCGGCACTCCCGAACCAAAAGCAAAAACATGAAACAACCACTCTTTACTGCCGATGGCGACGCCACGGCCGATGTCGTCATCGTCGGATCCGGCGTAGTCGGCGCGATGATCGCCGATCAGCTTGTGACCCAGGGCTATTCGGTGCTGATGCTGGAGGCCGGTTTGCGTATCGAACGCGCGCAAGCGGTCGAGAACTGGCGCAACATGCCGTTCGAAAATCGTGTCGGCTCGGACTATCAGGGCCTCTATCCGCAAGCGCCCAACGCCCCGGCGCCGCTGTACTTTCCGAAGAACGACTACATCGCGCTGTCCGGTCCGGACGGCAACGGTTTTCAGCAGGGCTATCTGCGTACGGTCGGCGGCACCACCTGGCACTGGGCGGCGTCTTGCTGGCGCCATCTGCCGGTCGACCTGAAGATGAAGTCGACCTATGGCGTCGGCCGCGACTGGCCGATTTCATATGAAGAACTGGAGCCGTACTACTGCCGCGCGGAAGAAGAAATGGGCGTGGCAGGACCGAACGACCCGGCCCTGCAGTCGCCCAGCCAACGCAGCAAACCGTATCCGATGGACATGGTCCCGTGGGGTTATGCCGACAAGCGTTTCGCCGAGGTGGTGAATGCGCACGGCTACAACTCCGTGCCGATTCCGCAGGGACGCAGCACACGACCGTGGCAAGGCCGCCCGACCTGCTGCGGCAACAATAATTGCCAGCCGATCTGCCCGATCGGCGCGATGTACAACGGCATCCATCACGTCCAGCGCGCCGAAATGAAAGGCGCCAAGGTGCTGTCCGAGGCGGTGGTGTTCAAGGTCGACACCGACCAGAACAACCGCGTCACCGCGGCCTACTGGTACGACGCCGGCAAGAAGCCGCACAAGGCGACGGCAAAAGCGTTCGTGTTCGCCTGCAACGGCATCGAGACGCCGCGCCTGTTGCTGCTGGCCGCCAATGCCGCCAATCCGAACGGCTTGGCCAACTCGTCCGATCAGGTCGGCCGCAACATGATGGATCACTCCGGTTTCCATTGCACCTTCCTCGCCAACGAGCCGATCTGGACCGGCCGCGGTCCGGCCCAGAGCAGCTGCCTGGTGGGTCCGCGCGACGGCGACTTCCGTGCCGAGTACTCATCCAACAAGATGATCCTCAACAACATCACGCGCGTCGGTCCGGCCACGCAACAGGCGCTGAAGCTGGGCCTGGTCGGCCCGGAACTCGACGACGAGATCCGTCGCCGCGCGGCCTTCGGCGTGGACTTGTCGATCAGCCTCGAGCCCCTGCCGGAAGCGCACAACCGCCTGACCCTGAGCAAGACACGCAAGGATCCGCTGGGCCTGGCTTGCCCGGACATTTATTACGACGTCGGCGACTACGTGCGCAAAGGAGCGGAAGCGGCGCACAAGCAGCTGGAACACATCGGCCAGCTGTTCGGCGCGGTCGAGTTCAATATCACCACCAGCCTCAACGCCAACAATCACGTCATGGGCGGTGTGATCATGGGCAGCGATCCGAAAGACTCGGTGGTGGACGGCAATTGCCGTGCGCATGACCATGCCAATCTGTGGCTGCCGGGCGGCGGCGCCATGCCGTCGGCCAGCGTGGTCAACAGCACGCTGAGCATGGCGGCGCTGGGACTGCGTGCTGCCGACGACATCGGCAAGATGCTGGCGAAGGGGTGATGATGATCGCTCGCTCCCTCCTCGTTTTTTCCTTGTTCTCGTTGATTGGCTTGACCTCGGTGCATGCGCAGGAACAGTCATTGACCAAGCCGCCTGCCCCGGCATCCTCGACATCCTCTACCTCTGCTTCGGGACAGGTCGGCTCTGCCAAAAACGACATCGAAAGCGGCCGCTACCTGGCGATCGCGGCCGACTGCATGGCCTGCCACACCGCACCGGCCGGCAAGCCGTACGCCGGCGGCTACGCCATCGAGTCGCCACTGGGCACGATCTACGCCACCAACATCACGCCGTCGAAAACCGCCGGTATCGGCAACTACAGCGAAGCCCAATTCGCGCGCGCCCTGCGCGAAGGCGTGCGCGCCGACGGCAGCCATCTGTATCCGGCCATGCCGTACACCAGCTACGCCATGCTGACCGACGGCGACGTGCACAAGCTGTACAGCTACTTCATGCAAGCGGTCGAACCGGTCGATACGCCCGCCGCCAGCCAGACCACGCTGCCCTTCCCGTTCAATGTGCGCATGTCGATGCTGGCATGGAATGCCATCTTCCTCGACACCAAACGCTTCGTTCCCGATACGGCCAAGTCGCAGCAGATCAATCGCGGCCGTTACCTGGCCGAAGGACTGGCGCACTGCAGCGCCTGCCATACGCCGCGCAATTTCCTGATGGGTGAAAAAGGCGGTTCCGCGCTGGCCGGCGCGCCGCTGGGTTCATGGCATGCGCCCAATATCACGTCCGACAAGGTCAGCGGCGTGGGCGGCTGGAGCGACGCCGAACTGGTGCAATACCTGAAAACCGGTCACGCCGAGGGCAAAGGCCAGGCCGGTGGCGCGATGGCAGAGGCGGTGACCAACAGCTTCCAGCATCTGCGTGATGATGACGTGGCTGCCATCGTTGCCTACCTGCGCACGGTGCCGCCGGTGCGCGACAACGCCCAGGCGCAGCCGGCCTACAGCTACGGCAAAGCGGCCAGCGATGAGGCGACGCTGCGCGGCGCCAACGGCCCCAATGAACACAACAGCCTCAACAGCGGCGCGGTGCTGTTCAGCGGCTATTGCGCCAGCTGCCACGCCGCATCGGGATCAGGCAGCAGCGGCCAGGACTATCCGTCACTGTTCCACAATACGACGACCGGGGCGCGCAATCCGGCCAACCTGGTGTCGGCCAACCTGGTGTCGGCCATCCTGTACGGCGTCGAACGCAAAGTCGGCGACCAGGAAGTCCTGATGCCGCGTTTCGACGCGCATTCCTACGTCAATCCGCTGACGGACCGGCAGATCGCGCTGATCTCGAACTACGTGCTCAAGCAATATGGCAATCCCGAGGTGCAGGTTAGCGAGGCCTATGTGGCGCAAGCGCGCAAGGGTGGCGAGCCGCCGGTGCTGGCCCGGCTGCAACCCTTCATCGCGCCGGCCATCGGCGTGGCGATCTTGCTGTTGTTGTTGATTGCGGTGGCCGTCATCACGGTGCGTCGCCGTCGACGGATTCCCTTCAAGTAAGGATTTTCACCGCATAAAAAAACGCGGAGTCTGCGCCTGGCGCAGCTCCGCGTTTCCGTATTCCGGGAAAGCGAATCAGCGGCGTTCCAGCCGATTCGGCAGGATAAAACTGAAGCGCGAGCCCTTGCCCGGTTCACTGCTGACATCGAAGCTGCCTTCATGCGCCTCGACGAAGGTCTTGAAGATCGCCAGCCCGAGACCAAGCCCGCCCTGCTCCTTGGTTTCAGTCTCGAATTTCTCGAAGATCAGGTCCATGCGGTCCTTGGAAATGCCCATGCCGTTGTCGCTGACCCAGCATTCGATGCCGGCGCCGTCCGCCGTCGGTGCTGCGCCGATTACCACTTCGCCTTGCGGCGTATGCGTGATGGCGTTGGCGATCAGGTTCTGCATCATGCGCCGCAGGAGATTGGCGTCCGCATAGACCACCAGCTCTTCCGGCACGTCATTGAGCAGCCGCGTGCTGCCGGTGCCGGCGACCGGATTGAGATCGTAGACCATGCTTTCCACCAGCGGCCACAGATCGACGTTGCGTCGCTCCAGCTTGACGCCGCTTTCGGTTTTCATGCTGTCGTTTTCTTCGATGACCTTGGCCACCAGCCCCGACATGCTTTGTACGTTGCGCTGCAGGACCTTGATCATGCGCGCTGCACGCGGATCGGCATTCTGGGTATCGAGCGTCGACTCAAGCACCTTGGACGCCAGCGCCACGGCGTTGAGCGGAGTGCGCAGATCGTGGGCGATGAAGGACAGGTATTCCTCGCGGCGGCGCTGCACTTCCAGCGCACGATTGACCGAGAAGGTCTGCACCGCGAGACCGATGGCGCTGTCGAAGACCAGGTTGATCACGTGGAACGGCTTGCCTTGCAGGTTGATCTGGTGCGCGCTCGCCAGATCGTGAATACAGCCTCGCAGCAGATTGTATTCGGCCACCACTTCCTCGATCAGGTAGCCGTTATGCAGGCGCTGCAGGCCGTGTTCCGGCGGCGTGCCGTCGGCCAGCACTTCGGCGATCGATTCGTCCGAATTGCGGCGAAAGGCCAACGCAATCTCATCCAGCAAGGCCGGCACGTGGTCATTCAGGGTGGGCGTGCTGAGGTTGCGTGCCGATGGCAAGGCGCGCACCATGCTGCGCCAGCGCGTGAGCAGCGTTTCGCGATTCTGTTCGACCAGAAAAGCCAGTTGTTCCAAGGTATTGATAGCGTTCTCCGGGGTCTGAAGCGGTGCGGCAAAACAGCGCCGCCGGGCGTCGTTTGCTGTTGGCTTACTGCAATTGCTTGCCGATGTTGTCCAGGATGTCCTGCAGCTGCTCGATGTCATAGGGCTTGGGCAGCGAGAACGCGCCGGGGCCGATGTTCTTGCTGATCTGTGCGCCGTAACCGGAGGCGAAAATGATTTTCAGCGCCGGCGTTTTTTCGCTGGTGCGTTTGGCCAGTTCGATGCCGGACATGCCCGGCAGGCTGACGTCCGTAAACAGCACGTCGTATGCCTGCTGCTCCAGTTCGGTCAACGCCTCTTCGGCGCTGCCCACACCTTCGGCCCGATGGCCCAACGCCGCGAGCAATTCGCAGACCAATTGCTGGGAGTCCAGGTTGTCCTCCACGACCAGGATATGGAGGCCAGACGCGTCAGCCTGGTCCGCCATGCTCGATACGCTTGTCGTCATTGTTGTTTGTATTGTCATTTCAACATCTGTTGATGTGGTGGTAGGAACGCGGGAAGCCCCGTTTTCCATAAATTTGCACATGTCGATAGTAATGCATTCTGACGCTCGTGCAATAGCGCGAGAATAAATTGAAGCAAATCGAGAAAAATCAAGAAGCCTTATGCGGCCTGCATTTGCGGCCCAACTTCAAAATGTCTTACAAAAGATTCAGGGGTCATCTGACAGGGTGGAAAATAGGCCTGCTGCTACAGTAGGCTCCATAAAAAAAGCGGTCGCGGCAGCCTGCCCCGATCATCACAACCTAACGATATCGACGTGATGGCTACACAACAAAACCACCTCACACCGGATCGCGCTCCTGATCCCACTCCAACCCGATCCGCGACCGGCATTGACGGCCTGGACATTATCCTGGGCGGCGGTATTACGCGTGACCGCCTGTATCTCGTTGAGGGCACCCCGGGCACGGGCAAAACCACCTTCGGCCTGCAGTTCCTGCTGGAAGGCCTGAAACAGGGCGAGTCCGGTCTCTATATCACCTTGTCCGAAACCGCCACGGAACTGCGCGCGGTAGCAGAGTCGCACGGCTGGTCGCTCGATGGCTTGTCCCTGTACGAACTGATCGACGAAGAAGATCTCAATCCCGATTTCCAGCAATCGGTGCTGCACCCGTCCGAGATCGAACTGGGCGAAACCATCAAGAGCGTGATCGCACGCGTTGACGAACTGAAGCCCGCTCGCATCATCTTCGACAGCTTGTCGGAAATGCGCCTGCTGGCGCAGAATCCGCTGCGCTACCGCCGCCAGATCCTGGCGTTGAAGCATTTTTTCTCGACGCGCAAATGCACCGTGCTGATGCTCGACGATCGCACCGCCGAGGCCGGCGATCTGCAGTTGCACAGCATCGCTCACGGCGTGATCAGCCTGGAACAACTGGCCCAGGATTTCGGCACCGAGCGGCGTCGCCTGCGCGTCATCAAGATGCGCGGCATCAGCTTCACCGGAGGCTTTCACGATTTCGTCCTCAAGACTGGCGGCATGCATGTGTTCCCTCGCCTGGTTGCAGCCGAACATTTCACCGAATTCGAAGACAAGATGACCAGCACCGGCGTGACGGCGCTGGACGACCTGCTGGGTGGAGGCCTCTCGCGCGGCACCAACACGCTGCTGAGCGGCCCTTCCGGTGTGGGCAAGACCACTACCGCACTACGCTGTGCGCTGGCCGCCTTGCAGCGCGGCGAGCGCGCCGCCTATTATCTGTTCGACGAGGGCCTGGGCACACTGATGAGCCGGGCCCGTACCCTGGGCATGGATGTGGAACCGTACATTGCCGACGGCAGCCTCAAGCTGCATCAGATCAATCCGGCGGAAATGTCGCCTGGCGAATTCGCTACCACGGTGCGCAACGGGGTCGAGAACGAGAATCGCAGTTTTGCAGTGATTGACAGCCTCAACGCCTACCTGCAGGCGATGCCGGGCGAGAAATTCCTGCTGCTGCAAATGCACGAGATGCTGTCCTACCTGAGCCAGCAAGGCGTGACCACGCTGCTGGTGCTGGGCCAGCACGGCCTGGTCGGAGAAATCCGCTCGGACGTCGACCTCAGCTACCTCAGCGATACCATCCTGATGTTCCGTTTCTTCGAAGCGCGCGGCGACATCGCCACTGCAGTCTCGGTGGTCAAGAGCCGGACCAGCAATCACCCCCGCTCCATTCATGAATTCCGACTCAGTCCGAACCACGGACTGCAGGTGGGCGAGGCTTTACAGGATTTTGAAGGCATCATGAGCGGATTGCCGACGTACCGTGGCAGAACTCCCATCATGGCAACCAATGCCGATTAATCTCCCGCTGGAGGAACGCATCCTCATCCTGGCGCCCCATGGCCGGGATGCGGAAGTCATCGAGCAGACGCTGTCGGCGGAAGGCCTCAGATGCGCCATCTGCAGCAGCTATGCCGCATTGCTGGAAGAGTTGGAGAGCGGCGCCGGCGCGGCCTTGATTACCGAAGAAGCGCTCAGCAACGCGGATTTCTCGCTACTGCACCGCTGGGTGGAAAAGCAGGAATCGTGGTCTGACTTCCCCTTCGTGATCCTCAGCGCCAAGCAGCGCAACCTGGGCCGCAATCCGGTGCTGGACGTGCTGGAACGCCTGGTCAACATGATCTTGCTGGAGCGCCCGGTCAACAGCGAAACACTGCTGCGCGCCGGTGTCTCGGCGCTGCGCGCGCGACGCCGGCAATACCTCAGCCGCAGTCATCTGCAGGAACGCGCCCGCTCGGAAGAGCATCTGCGCCTGGCGCTGCACGCCGGCCGACTCGGCTCGTGGAGCCTGGAGCTGGCCAACTCCATTCTGATCGTTTCGGATTCCTGCAAGATGCACTTCGGCATTGCGCCGGAAAGCGAATTCACCTACGACGACCTGATCAATGCCATTCACGCCGACGACCGGCAGCGCCATCTGGACGTGATCGAAGCGGCCTTGCTGTCGAAGGACGATTTCTCGATCGAGTATCAGGTGGTGTGGCCGGACAGCTCCGTCCATTGGGTGCAGATCCGCGGGCAGACGTTGCACAATCGCGTCGGCGTGCCCGTCCAGATGGCCGGCGTATCGCTCGACATCAGCGATCGTCGCGCTGCCGAGGACCTCCTGCTGGAGAGCCAGAGCAGTTTGCGCCAGTTCAACGAGACGCTCGAGCTGCGCATCCAGGAGCGTACTTCCGAGCTGGCCCAGGCCAATGATCGCCTGATGAAGGAGATGTCCGAGCGCGAACGCACCCAGATCGCCCTCGTGCAGGCGCAGAAGATGGAGGCGATCGGCCGCCTGACGGGCGGCATCGCGCACGACTTCAACAACCTGCTTAACGTGATCATCGGCAACGTCGACCTGATCGAACGGCTCTCTTCTGACGAACGCATCAAGCGCATGGCCGGGTCCGCGCGCAACGCCACCAAGCGCGGCGCCAAGCTGACCGGGCAGTTGCTGGCGTTTTCACGCAACCAGACGCTGGACTTGAAGGCGGTCGACATCGCCTCGGTCATCGAGGGCATGAAGGATCTGATCGCCGTGTCGGTCGGTTCGGGCGTCGGCATTGCGATCAATATTGCGGAGGATTTGCCGCGCGCCGTGGCCGATGCCAACCAGATTGAAATGGCAATCCTCAATCTCGCCATCAATGCACGCGACGCCATGCCCGACGGCGGCAACCTGACCATCAACGTCCAGCACCTCTACGCCCACGACGGCGTGCTCAAGCCCGGCGCCTACATCGTCATCGAGGTCAAGGACACCGGCACGGGCATCACGCAGGAAATTCTGAGCAAGGTGTTCGACCCCTTCTTCACCACCAAGGCGGTCGGCAAAGGCACCGGACTCGGGCTCAGCCAGGTATACGGCATCGCCGATCAGTCCGGCGGCCTGGCGCGCATTGACAGCACCGTGGGCAGAGGCACGACGGTGGAGGTGTGGCTGCCGGTGGCCGGTGCGTTGCCTGTACGTGAACATGATCAGGAAGCGCTGGACCAGCCGCTGGAACCGAAGGAATCCGGCACCATTCTGGTGGTCGAGGACGATGCCCAGGTCCGGCAGTTCATCGTTGAATGCCTTGAAATCCTGGGCTATACAGTGGATCAGGCCGAGAACGGCTGGTTCGGGTTGGAAAAGCTGAACGCGGGCCATTTCGATCTGCTGATCGTGGACTTCCTGATGCCGGGAATGAACGGCGCTGAAGTGATCGCCGCCGCCCGCGCGCGCAATCCGCAACTTCCCATCATCATGGCAACCGGCTACGCCGACATGCAGGCCGTCGAAAAAGTCATCGACCTCAACGCGGTGTTGCGCAAGCCGTTCCAGATCACCGAGCTGGCCAACAGCGTCAAGCGCGCCATGCGTGCCGGCAACGACGTGCAGCGCCATCACGACGCCCCACCCTCCCGCTCCTGAGTCGGCTGACTCCTTTTACCTGCCCGAATTTACTTGATGCGCTGCTTTTCCAGCTTGCGTGCGAGCGTGCGCCTGTGCATGCCGAGACGGCGAGCGGTCTCCGAAATGTTGAAGTCGGTTTCCACCAACACTTCGTGGATGCGCTCCCATTCGAGGTTCTTGATTGAGGTCGAGCGCGCCGTGAGCTCCACTTCCGTATTGCCCGCGATGTGGCCGAAGGCGGCTTCGATGTCGTCGGTGTTGGATGGCTTGGCGAGATATTGGATGGCGCCCAGCTTGATCGCTTCGACCGCAGTGCCGATGCTGGCGAATCCGGTCAGCACCACGATCAGCATGGCGTCGTCGTGTTGATGCAGCATCTGCACGCAGGACAGGCCAGACGTATTGCCGTTCAGCTTGAGATCGACCACGGCGTAGCCGGGATTGTGCTGCGTCAGCAAGGCTGCGGCTTCTGCCTGGCTGGCGGCGTGCAATACGGTATAGCCGCGCCGTTCGAACGAGCGGCTCAACGTGCGGGCAAATGCCGTGTCGTCTTCGATGATGAGCAGCAAGCGTTCAGTCGACATGATTATTGTCCTCGCGGGTTGCTGCGCCATCAGCTTCCAGGCTGATGGCCGACAACGGCAACGTCAGGCGCACGGTGGCGCCGGCGACGTGACCATTTTCAGCGCGATTGTGTGCAGTGACGGCGCCGCCGAGCTTGCGCGCCACATTGACCACGAAGAACAATCCCAGTCCACCGCCGGTCTTGGCCTTGGTCGATTGATACGGTTTGCCGATCTGGTCGAGCATGGACGGCACGAAACCGGGACCGGTGTCGTCGACGCTCAGGACCAGTTCGTCGCCATCGCGCACCGCCGTGAAGCTGAGCCAGCGCGGCGAGGCCTCCAGCGCGTTGTCGAGGACGTTGCAGATCATCTGCTTGAGGGCGGAATCGAAGGCAACCGGCATGTCCTGTTCGATGTGATTCTGATAGTCGAAGGCAACGATGGGACGCGTGGCGCGGAATTCGTCGGCGATGTCGCCCAGGAAGGTGTTGAGCGTCGTCTTGACGGAGGACTCGCCGCGCGCTTCACCGGCCGACAGCAAGATGCCGCTGACGATGGTTTTGCAGCGCTGCAGCTGGACCTGCATTTCGCTGATTTCTTCGATCAGCACCGGATTGCTGCTGAATTCCGGCATGCGCTTCCAGTCGCCGAGGATCACTGCCAGCGTCGCCAGTGGCGTGCCCAGTTCATGGGCGGCACCGGAGGCCAGCAGGCCCATGCGCACGATGTGGTCTTCTTCCGCCGCCCGTTGACGCAGGGCTGCCAGCTGGGCGTCGCCGGCGCGGCGGTTACTGCTGATGCGCGTGATGAAGATGGCCAGCAAGGCGGCGATGAGCAGAAAGCTGATCAGCATGCCTTCGACGTACAGGCTGAACAGGCCTTCGTCGTGATCCGGCGGCAACGACAGCGGCATGAAGAATTGCGACAGGCCGGCGAAGCACAGGCCGGTGATGCAGACGATGGTCCAGGTCGACCAGGCTTCCAGCAGCACCGCACTCAGGATCACTTGCAGCAGGTACAGGAAGGCGAACGGATTGCTGGCGCCGCCGCTGAGGTACAACTGCGCGGTCAGCGTGGCGACGTCCACCAGCAGCGCCAGGAACAGCTCGCGATTGGTGACGAACGGCCGCTCATGCCAGCGCAGGTGGCTGCCGATGTTGAAGGCGATCAGGCAGGCCAGCACTTCCAGCATGTGCGGCAGCGGCAAGTGGATGTCGAAACCGAAAATCACCACGATGATGGTGGTGATCTGGCCGAACACGGCGATCCAGCGCAACTGGATCAGTTGCAGCATGTTCTTGTGGCCGGCGGCGCGATCGGGCGCGCGGGCGATTTCAGGGCCTGGCGGGATTACGCTGTCCATGTGGCGGGCGTGGTGTACGGGTGAATTGGCGGATCGGAAGCAAGGAATTTGCCGGAATTATCCCGCGTCTCGGTCTTGCTTGCCATCTTTGTTTTTCCCGTTGGCGGAGAGGCGGCGCTTTTCATCGCGCCTGATCCAGAACATGGCGCCGGCCGTCATTATCGCCAGCCCGAACCAGGTCAGCGCATAGACCAGATGATTGTTGGGGAAGGAAATGACGGTCAGCCCTCCCACGGCTTGTCCGTTTGCAGCGCGTTGCTGTTCCGATGCAACTGTATCCGAGGCTTCGGCATCGACGAAATACGGCGCGACGCGCTCCAGCTGACGCGATGCCGCGATGGCCTGCACGTCGCGCGAATACCAGCGATCACCGGCAGCGTCGTTCTTGCGCAGGAAGCCGCCATGCGGTTCGCTGATGCGCAGCAAACCGGCGACGTCGGCCGGCGCATCGGCTGCGCCCTCCTTCTCGTCGCGTGCGCCGGCAGCGATGAAGCCGCGATTGACCAGCATGGTCACCCCGTCGGCGCCGCGCAGCGGGGTCAGCAGCCAGAAGCCGGCGCCCAGCCGCGACAAGGCCTGCACGCGCGCGGTCTTGGCGTACAGGAAGGTGCCGCTCAGGCGCACGTGCTGGTATTCGTAAGAATCCGCCGTCACGTTCCGCCAGACATCCGGCCCTGGAGCCGCAATCGCCGCCGCATGCACGCGGCGGTCGACGCGCTCGATCAGGTCAAGCTTCCAGAACAGGCGTTTGACCTGCCAGGCGCCGAGCGCAAGGAATCCGAGGAAAACCACGAGGATGCACGCCGCAAGGAAACGGCGCAGCCCGGAAGACCGAGGGCGCGGCGCTGCTTCCGCAACGGCGCGCCCTGGAGAGTGGCTTGAGGTCACTGCTGACTACAATGCGTTCAGATGTAGATTCAGAATCAGGCGAATCACTTCATGCCAGGCATGTTGTGCTGCATGTTCTGCATCGAACCCGGTACGGCTTCCTGGATCAGATCCTGGCTCATGCCCGGCATCATGTTGTGATTCAGGTGATACATGACCCACAGCGAACCGGCCAGCATGATGACCACGACCATGATCGTGAAGATCAGCGCCAGGATGGTCCAGCCGCCTTCGGACTTGGAGTTCATGTGCAGGAAGTAAATCATGTGCACGACGATCTGTACGACAGCCAGGCCCAGCAGGACAAAACCTGCAGTGCTCGATTTTTCGATCACGTTGCCCATGACCAGCCAGAACGGAATGGCCGTCAGGATCACCGCCAGCACAAAGCCGATGGTGTAGCTCTTCAGGCTGCCGTGGTCGGCAGTATGGTCGTGATGATGGACGTCGAAGCCGTCCTGATGGCCGTATTTCTCGGCGTGCGACGGGTGTTCTTGATGCTGTGGCGCGCTCATGGCAGGACTCCCATCAGGTAAACAAAGGTGAAGACGCCGATCCAGACCACGTCCAAAAAGTGCCAGAACATCGACAGGCACATCAGGCGACGGCCGTTTTCAGGTGTCAGGCCGTGCTTGTTGATCTGGAACATCAGCGTGATCAGCCAGACGATGCCGAAGCTGACGTGCAGGCCGTGGGTCGCCACCAGCGCGAAGAACGAGGTCAGGAAACCGCTGCGTTGCGGACCCGCGCCTTCATGGATCAGGTGCGCAAACTCATACAGTTCCAGGTAGATGAAGCCGGCGCCCAGCAAGCCGGTGACGGCCAGCCAGATCAGCGTGGTCTTGACCTTCTGCTTTTGCATTTCCAGCATGGCGAAGCCGTACGTAATCGACGACAACAGCAGCAAGGAAGTATTGATCGCCACCAGCGGCAGATCGAACAGTTCGGCGCCGGTCGGACCGCCCGCATAGTTGCGGCCGAGCACGGCGTAAGTGGCGAACAGGCAGGCGAAGATCAGGCAGTCGCTCATCAGGTACATCCAGAAACCGAGCAAGGTGCCGTTTTCGGGATGATGTTCCTTGACGAAGTAACGCGAACTAGGCGATGCGTCCATGGTGGCGGCGGAGTGATGGGAAATCTCAGACATGGCTATCCAGCAAGCGTGTGCGGTTGGCTTCAGTAAGGACGACGTCGTCGGCCGAAATGTAGTAATCGCGTTTGTAATTGAAGGTGTGCGTGATGATCGCGGCCATCAGGGCGACGAAGCCGACGACGGCCAGCAGCCACATTTGCCAGATCATGCCGAAGCCGATCACTGCGCTCAGCGCGGCGATGATGAAACCGGCGCCGGTGTTCTTCGGCATGTGGATAGGCACGAAACCATCTTGCGGACGAGTGTAGCCGTTGGCCTTCATGTCAGCCCAGGCGTCGTTGTCATGCACGCGCGGAGTGAAAGCGAAGTTGTAGTCCGGCGGCGGCGAGGAAGTCGACCATTCCAGCGTGCGTGCGCCCCATGGATCGCCGGTCGTGTCGCGCAGCTTGTCGCGGCGCAGGTAGCTGACTACCAGCTGGATGATGAACGAGCCGATACCGGCTGCGATCAGCAAGGCGCCGAAGGCGGCGATCTGGAACCAGATCTGCAGCGACGGATCTTCGAAGTGGCTCATGCGGCGGGTAACGCCCATGAAGCCCAGCACGTACAACGGTGTGAACGCAACCCAGAAACCGATGCACCAGAACCAGAAGCTGCAACGGCCCCAGAAATCGTCCAGTTTGTAACCGAAAGCCTTCGGGAACCAGAAGTTGATGCCGGCAAACATGCCGAACACCACGCCGCCGATGATCACGTTGTGGAAGTGAGCAATCAGGAACAGGCTGTTGTGCAACACGAAGTCGGCCGGCGGAACCGCCAGCATCACGCCGGTCATGCCACCGATGACGAAGGTGATCATGAAGCCGATCGTCCACAACATGGGCACTTCGAAACGGATGCGGCCGCGGTACATGGTGAACAGCCAGTTGAAGATCTTCGCGCCGGTCGGGATCGAGATGATCATCGTGGTGATACCGAAGAAGGAGTTGACGCTCGCTCCGGAACCCATGGTGAAGAAGTGATGCAGCCAGACCAGGTAGGACAGGATGGTGATCACGACGGTCGCATACACCATCGAGGTGTAGCCGAACAGGCGCTTGCCGCTGAAGGTCGAGACGATTTCCGAGAAAATGCCGAAGGCAGGCAGGATCAGAATATAAACTTCAGGGTGACCCCAGATCCAGATCAGGTTCACGTACATCATGGCGTTGCCGCCGAGATCGTTGGTGAAGAAGTTGGTGTCGAACACGCGGTCCAGCGACAGCATGCCCAGAACAGCGGTCAGGATCGGGAACGCGGCGACGATCAGCACGTTGGTGCACAGCGCAGTCCATGTAAAGACCGGCATCTTCATCATGTTCATGCCCGGCGCGCGCATCTTGACGATGGTGGCGATCAGATTGATCCCTGATAGCAGCGTCCCTACCCCGGCAATCTGCAATGACCATATGTAATAGTCCACCCCCACATCAGGACTGCCGAGGATACCCGACAGCGGTGGATAGGCCAGCCAGCCGGTGCGGGCAAATTCGCCGACGAACAGCGACGCCATGACCAGGCCGGCGCCGAAGGTCGTCATCCAGAAACTGAAATTATTCAGGAACGGGAACGCCACGTCGCGGGCGCCGATCTGCAGCGGCACGACGTAGTTCATCAGGCCCGTCACCAGCGGCATCGCCACGAAGAAGATCATGATCACGCCGTGGGCGGTGAAGACCTGGTCGTAGTGATGCGGCGGCAGGAAGCCGGCCGAATCGCCGAAGGACAGCGCCTGCTGGGCGCGCATCATCAGTGCGTCGGCGAAGCCGCGCAGCAGCATGACGATGCCGAGGATGACATACATGATGCCGATTTTCTTGTGGTCGATGCTGGTGATCCAGTCGCGCCACAACGGGCCCCACAGGCGGAAATAGCTGACCGCGCCGAGTACGGCAATACCGCCGATCAGCACGCCGATGAAGGTGATCAGCAGGATGGGTTCATGGAAGGGAATCGCTTCCCAGCTCAGACGGCCGAAGATCAGCTTGGTCATGTCAATATGGTCTAGCATCGTTACTTTCCGCTGAAAAAGAAGGTCGCCGCGCCATGCGAAACTGCCTGCATGACGCTCTTGCCGGCTGCGCGCAACAATGCCGCCGGCTGTTCTTTCGATTGATTATTCATGGTGGTGCTGGCTGCCGGCCATCGCGACTTCCTGGGGAGCGGCCTTGGCGGCGCCCTTTTCAGTCTTTTCGCCCTTGCCTTCGCCCTTGACGTTCTTGTCGGTCATCATCTGCTGGTCCATGCAGACCTGGCCTTCGGCGACGCAACGGTTCAGGATCGCGTGGAACAGCGTGCCGTCAACGGCGTTGAAGTGCTGCACCGGATCCTTGATGCTCGGCTTTTCCAGCGCGATATATTCAGCGCGCTTGAGGGCGCCGCTGCCGGACTTGACCTTCTTGACCCAGGCATCGAAGTCTTCATTGCTCACGCCATGGAACTTGAAGCGCATGTCCGAGAAACCGGCGCCGCTGTAGTTGGCGGAAAAGCCTTCAAACTCGCCCGGCTTGTTGATGACGGCGTTGAGTTTGGTCTGCATGCCCGGCATCGCGTAGATCTGTCCTGCCAGGGCCGGGATATAAAACGAGTTCATCACGGTCGAAGCGGTAATCTTGAATTCGATCGGGCGGTCGACCGGCGCAGCCAGCTCATTCACGGTCGCGATACCCTGCTCCGGATAGATGAACAGCCATTTCCAGTCCAGCGCGACGACTTCGACGACCAGCGGCTTGACGTTTTCAGGAATCGGACGCTGCGCATCGAGGCGCGAGAGCTTGCGGTACGGATCGAGCGTATGGGTGCTGATCCAGGTCAGCAGGCCGAGTGCGATGATGATCAGCAGCGGCGCGCCCCAGATGACCAGCTCCAGCTGGGTGGAGTGATCCCAGTCCGGCTCGTAGCGCGCGGCGGTATTGTTCTGGCGATAGCGCCACGCAAAAAGGCAGATCAGCACGATCACCGGAACGATGATCAGCAGCATCAGGATGGTGGAAATAATGATCAGTCTGCCTTGCTGGTTGGCGATGTCTCCCGAGGGATTCAGGACGACCGTATTGCAGCCAGCCAATAAAATTGCAGGCAGAAAAATGAATCCGCGGCGAATGAGATGTGAAAACATGCAGGGAAAGTCCAGTCGGAGCTATCAAATCATGCTAATGTACACTTACCGTTCGGCATTGGCGATTGGACAATTTGTCCTACCCTCGCGGTCATCTTGATGGTGAGTTTCCCAATGTGCCGGCGGAACGTAGCGGCATTACAGACCGAACCAAGAAAGAGAGACAATGATCATGGCTAGCACTCATATTCATCACCCTGAAGTTCCTGGCAAATTTTCTGCAAATACGCCTGTCGGTGGTTCTGATAATGTAAATAATGCCAAATCTGATCATCCAGTGATTGCACCCGGCGATATTGCAATCGGCGTGGTCATCGGAAGGGCTTCAGAATACTTCGATTTCTTCGTGTATGCCATAGCCTCGGTGTTGGTTTTTCCCACCATTTTCTTTCCATTTGAACAACGCCTCGAAGGAACGCTCTACTCCTTCACCATTTTTGCCTTCGCATTTCTGGCGCGTCCGTTCGGCACGGTCCTCTTCATGGCCATCCAGAAAAAGCTCGGGCGCGAAGTCAAGCTGACGCTCGCGCTGTTCCTGCTGGGCCTGTCGACGGCCGGCATCGCCTTCCTGCCGACTTATGATCATCTGGGCTTCACCGCCATTGTTCTGCTCTCGGTGCTGCGCATCGGCCAGGGCCTGGCGCTGGGCGGCTCGTGGGACGGCTTGCCGTCGCTGCTGGCGCTCAACGTGCCGAAGAACAAGCGCGGCTGGTACGCGATGCTGGGTCAACTCGGTGCGCCGGTAGGCTTCATCGTCGCCGGCCTGGTGTTCGCCTACCTGATCGGCAACCTGAGCAACGACGACTTCCTCGACTGGGGCTGGCGTTATCCGTTCTATGTCGCCTTCGCGATCAACGTCGTGGCGCTGTTCGCCCGTCTGCGCCTGGTGGCGTCGGAAGAATATTCGCAACTGCTGCAGGAACGTGAACTGGAACCGACCAGCGTCGTCGAGATCACCCGCACCCAGGGCCGCAACCTGATCATCGGCGCCCTCGCCGCACTGGCCAGCTACGCGTTGTTCCATCTGGTATCGGTGTTCCCGTTGTCGTGGATTTCGCTGTATTCGATGCGCTCGATGAGCGACTTCCTGATGGTGCAGGTGTTCGGCGCCGTGCTGATGATGGTCGGGATCGTATTGTCCGGCCCCATCGCCGACCGCTTCGGCCGCCGCACCACGCTGGGCGCGCTGGCCGTGCTGATTGCGGTGCTGAGCGGCTTCGTGCCGACGCTGATCAACGGCGGCGACACCGGGCAGGACATCTTCATCCTGGTCGGCTTCGCCCTGCTCGGCTTGTCGTATGGCCAGGCAGCCGGTGCCGTGACCGCCAACTTCCCGGCCAAGTATCGCTATACCGGCGCGGCATTGACGTCCGATCTGGCGTGGCTGGTCGGCGCAGGTTTTGCACCGCTGGTGGCGCTGGGATTGTCAGCCCACTTCGGTCTGGCTTACGTCAGCATCTACCTGCTGTCGGGCGCAGTCTGCTCGCTGGCGGCGCTGAGCGTAAACCGCGCGCTGGATATCCGCTGATCTGATCCGTCCATAAAAACGGCCTGGCTGCTCACGCATGCCAGGCCGTTTTTACGTTTACTTCTCTACCGCTTACTTCTCTGCCTTAAGCTACCCGTCCCAGAACGTCAGTCCCACTCTGCTGATATATCCTGTGCGCCGGCCGCGCCAGTCCCAGATTCTCACGCAAGGTTTTTCCTTCGTATTCAGTACGGAACAAGCCGCGCCGGCGCAATTCCGGCAAGACCAGCTCGACGAAGTCGTCGAGTCCACCCGGCAAAGTCGGCGGCATGATATTGAAACCGTCGGCGCCGCCTTTGACGAACCACTCTTCAAGCCGGTCGACAATACTTTCCGGCGTGCCGTGTATGGACCAGTGACCGCGCGCAGTCGCCACGCGCAGATACAGTTGACGGATCGTCAGCTGCTCGCGTCGCGCCAGCGCCGTCACCAATTGGAAGCGACTCTTGGTGCCGTTCGGCTCCTGCAGGTTTTCCGGCAGCGGACCGTCGAGCGGATAACCGGACAGGTCGATGCCTCCCAGATGCTGCTGCAGCAACGACAGGCCGACGGTCGGATGGATCAGCGATTGCAGCTCTTCGAACTTCTCCTGTGCTTCGCTTTCGCTGCGGCCGACCACCGGGAACACGCCCGGCATGATCTTCAACTCATCCGGCTCGCGTCTGTACTTGGCGAGGCGCGATTTCAGCCCGCTGTAGAAATGCTGTGCATCCTCCAGCGATTGCTGCGCCGTGAAGATCACTTCGGCCGTACGCGCCGCCAGCTCCTGGCCCGGCTCGGATGAACCGGCCTGCACTACCACAGGATGTCCCTGCACCGGACGCGCCACGTTGAGCGGACCGCGCACCGAGAAATGCTTGCCCTTGTGATGGATCGCATGCAGCTTGTTGTGATCGAAATGCACGCCCTCGGCCTGGTCGAAGCGGAAGGCGTCATCCTCCCAGCTGTCCCACAAGCCGCGCACCACGTCGACGAATTCTTCGGCGCGTTCATAGCGGGCGCCGTGCTCGGGATGCTTGTCGAGATTGAAGTTGTGCGCCTCCGACTCCGACCACGAGGTCACCACGTTCCAGCCCGCACGGCCGTTGCTCAGGTGATCGAGCGAGGCGAATTTGCGCGCCACGTGATACGGCTCGTTATAGGTGGTCGACACCGTCGCCACCAAGCCAATGTGTTCGGTCGCCTGCGACAACGCCGACAACAGCGTCAGCGGTTCGAAGGTGGCGGCGCGCGAAGTCAGGTGCAAGGTCTCCGCATCGTGCGAACGAATCGCCACGCCGTCGGCCAGGAACAAGGCATCGAACTTGGCGCGCTCGGCGGTCTGTGCGATCTGCCGGTAATGCGCGATGTTCTGGCCGGCGTCGGCTTGCGCGCGCGGATGGCGCCAACCCGCCACGTGATGACCGGTCGCCTGCAGGAAGGCGCCCAGCCGCAGCTGTTTCTTCGGGCCGCTCATGACGCCACCGCCACTTTCGAATCGACAGCGACGTCGGACGTGCGCACCTTGTCCTGAGGCTTGTCCTGACTGTTGCGCGACACGCTGCGGCGACCATCGACGCCGACCGGCACGTCGCCGGCAATCGTCACGCGCCGCACCACGCGGTGCTGGCTGCCGTAATCGTTGATCGCATAGTGTTGCGTCGCGCGGTTGTCCCAGATCGCGATGTCGCCGGCCGTCCAGCGCCAGCGCACGGTGTTTTCCAGGCGGATGACGTAGCTTTCCAGCAGCTTGAGCAGATGCTCCGAATCGCCGGTCGGATAGCCCAGCAGCTTCTTGACGAAATGCCCCAGCACCAGGGTGCGTTCGCCGGTCTCCGGATGCACGCGCACCACCGGATGCTCGGTTTCATAGATCGTCGAGGTGAAGATTTCCCGATAGCGCTTCAATCCGGCGTCATCGGTATTGAAGCGCGCCGCGTAATCATAGTCGTTGGTGTGCAGCGCCCACAGGCCGTCGGCCAGCTGGCGCAAGGCGGGCGGCAGATCCAGATAAGCCTGCGCCGTGTTCGCCCAGACGGTGTCGCCGCCCGCTTGCGGAATCACCACCGTGCGCAGGATCGATGCCTGCGGATAGGCCAGATCGAAGGTGACATCGGTATGCCAGGAATTGGCCCGGCCGCCATGCACCGAATCCAGTTCAAGCAAATAACCGGTGCCGTCGCGCACCGGCACCGTTGGATGCGCCACCAGCTCGCCCCACAGTTTGGCGAAGGCTTCCTGGCCGGCATCGTCGAGATGCTGCTGCCCGCGGAAAAACAGGACTTTGTACTTCAGCAGCGCCTGGCGGATGGCGTTGAACGTCTCCCCGCCGAGGTCGCCGGACAGGCGCACGTCGCGGATTTCAGCGCCGATGCGGCCGGCAACGGGATGCAGATCGAGCAATGCTTCGGACATCTTGTTCTCCTTCACGAAAATGACTGGCTAGAGGGTTACAGCTTGCAGGGTAAAGATTGCTGCTATGGCTCACGTCTATGGCTTGCGTCTTGCTGGAATGCTGCAATTCTTTTGGCAGGCGACGTTGGTCGTATCGGGACGGGTGTCGCCGATAAAGCCGTCGCGGTTGGGCATGCGCACCTTGGGCAGCGAGCGCGCATCAAGCACCGTGTCCGCCGCCACTACGCCGTTCAGGTACAGCAGGTAAGCCGTCACCGAATACACCTCGTCCGGCGTCAGGCTCTGCGGCGCGTTGTACGGCATCGCGCGGTTGATGAAATCGAACACCGTGGTCGCATACGGCCAGAAGCTGCCGATGGTCTTGACCGGATTGGCCGACGCCAGCGTGCCTTTGCCGCCCACCAGCTGATCGGCCGGCTTGCCCTCGCCTTTGGCGCCGTGGCAGGCTGCGCATTGCTGCGCGTAGATAGTTTTACCGCCGGCCACACTGCCGCTGCCGGCAGGCAAGCCGGCGCCGTCGGCGGCG
Organism: Herbaspirillum sp. NPDC101397; assembly: GCF_044767325.1. Lineage (NCBI taxonomy): Bacteria > Pseudomonadati > Pseudomonadota > Betaproteobacteria > Burkholderiales > Oxalobacteraceae > Herbaspirillum > Herbaspirillum sp. NPDC101397. Next base: position 360,825 of record NZ_JBIWNS010000001.1, on the reverse strand, counting down.
ACGTCGATATTCCATGCGGCCAGGTCGCGCTCGCTGGCTGCATGGCCGACGCCGTACACCTGGGCCTGCACGCTGAATGACAGCGCAAGCACAACGACGCCGATGAAAACGCTAAACCTGAACATTGGTAATGACCCCGTCGCTCGCCACGTTCCAACTCTGGATGGCGTTGAAGTGATAGTTGGATTCGAAACCGCGCGCAGCAACCAGTTGTGCGCCGCTGGGCTGCACGAAGCCGCTCTCGTCCAGCGCCCTGCTTTGCAGCACGGCCGGCGCACCGTCCCAGCGCCACGGCAAGCGGAAGCGCGTCAATGCGCGATCCAGCACTGGTTCCTGCAGGCGCGCTTCGGTCCAGCTGCGTCCGCCGTCGATCGACACGTCGACGCGCTTGATGCGCCCGCGCCCGGTCCAGGCCAACCCGGAAATTTCATAGAAGCCCTTTTCCTTGAGCCTATGGTCCGGCGCCGGAAACGTGATCACCGACTTTGTTTCCATCAAAAACGTGAACTGGCGCGCCGTGCCGTCCGGCAGCGAGTCGGTGTACTTCGACGTCTCTTCGCGCGACATGAACGGTTCGCGTCCGACCTTGAGGCGACGCAGCCATTTGACGCTCATGTTGCCCTCGAAGCCGGGCAAAAACAGTCGCAACGGATAGCCGTGCTCAGGCCGCAGCCGTTCGCCGTTCTGCGCGTACACCAGCAAGGCATCGTCGAGCGCCTTGCCGATCGGAATGCTGCGCGTCATGCCTGCCGAATCGGCGCCCTCGGCCAGAATCCATGCGCCCTCAGGCTTGATGCCGACTTCTTCCAGCACGGTCGCCAGCGGTACGCCGGTCCATTCGCAACACGACAACAAGCCATGGCTGAATTGCAACGAGGCTGTGCCCGGCCCCTTCCATTCGCGGCCGGTATTGCCCGAACACTCTAGGAAGTGGATGCGCGACACCGAAGGCAGCCGCACCAGGTCGTTCATTGTAAAAATCGTCGGCCGCTCGACCAGGCCATGCACCGCCAGCCGATGCTGCTCCGGATCGATCTGCGGGATGCCGGCATGATGGCGCTCGAACACAAGCCCGGTCGGCGTGATGATGCCGTGCAGGTCCTGCAACGGCGTCATCGACGAGTTCGCTCCCGGCAACGGCGCCGCGCCGCGCGAGCGGCGCACCACGTTCTTTTCGAACGGCGATGGTTCCCCATACGGATGCCACAGCACCGGTTCGCCAGGCGTCTTGCTCCACGGCGCCACCGTCAATGGTTCGGCGCGCGCGCCGGCGGCCAGGCTGGCGCCCAGTACGGCGCCGCCGCGCAGGAAACGCCTGCGCCCTGCTGTCTGATTCTGTTTGCTGCTCATTGGGTGCTTGTTTCGTTACGTTGTCGTTATGTTTTCGGCTTCAGATAGCGAACTGCCATTGCTGCGGCTTTTGAGGTTCGACTGCATCGCTGCGCAAAGGCGGCTCGGCAAGGCTGGCGCTGTCGCCGGAGAACTCACGCAGCACCTGCTGCTTGACCTCGGCAAAACCGACGGCCGCGCGCTCCCGCGGATGCGCGAGATCGACCGGCACGATGCGGCGAATGCGCCCCGGCCGCGGCTCCATCACCACCACCTTGTCGCCCAGGTAAATCGCTTCTTCGACGTCATGCGTCACCAGGATCATGGTGATGCCCTCGGCTTGCCAGATACGATGCAGCTCCTGCTGCAGGTAAGCGCGCGTCAGCGCATCGAGCGCGCCGAAGGGTTCGTCGAGCAGCAGGATCTCCGGCTTGCTCACCAGTGCCCGCGCTATCGCCACGCGCTGCGCCATGCCGCCCGACAACTGATGCGGATAAGACTTCTCGAAGCCTTCCAGGCCCACCAGCGCGATGTGTTCGCGCACCGCCAGGCGCTTCTGGCCCGGCGTCAGGTCGGCGTTGAGCAGCCCCAGCTGGATGTTGTTCTCCACCGTCAGCCAGGGAAACAGCCGGTGCTCCTGGAACACGATGCCGCGCCGCAGGCTGGTGCCGACGATGCGCTCGCCATCCAGCAGCACCTGGCCCTGGTAGTCTTCTTCCAGTCCGACGATCAGGCGCAGCAAGGTCGACTTGCCGCAGCCGCTGGAGCCGACGATGCTGACGAACTCGCCCGGCGTGATGGTCAGGGTGACATCTTCGAGGACTGCCAGGTCGCCATCCTTGACCGGATAGGATTTACTGAGATGCTGGATATCCAGCGTGCCGGCTTGCGACATATCGATTCCTTAAAATTGCGCGACCGAACGACCGCGCCACGCCAAAAGCCGGCGCTCAATCTGCGCCGCCAGCCAGTTCAACGCGAAGCCGACAAAGCCGACCACGATCACGCCGAAGATCACCAGGTCCATCAAGAACAATTCGCGTCCATCGATCATGGTGTTGCCGATGCCCTTGCCCGACACCAGCAGGTATTCAGCGCCGAGCGTCGCCAGCCACGCATAGATCAGCGCCAGATGGATGCCCGCCAGGATCGACGGCGACGCCGCCGGCAGGATCAGCTTGAACAGCCATTGGCGACGATTGAATTTCAACACCCGCGCCGCTTCGACCAAGTCGGCCGGCACGCTGCGTATGCCTTCGAAGGTGTTGAGCACCACCGGGAAAAACGCCGCCAGCGACAGGAACGCCACCTTGGCCGGATCGCCCAGGCCGAACCACACCGACAGCAGCGGGATCCACGCGAACAATGAGATTTGCTTGAGCGTATGAAAGGTCGGCCCGATCAACCTCTCGAACAGACGCGACAAGCCGAAGGCCACGCCGAACACCAGACCCGCGCTGACGCCGATGGCAAAGCCGATCAGGTCACGCCGCAAGCTGGCTTCCAGTGCAATCGCCAGTTCTCCGCTGCGGATTTGCTGGACCGCGGTGTCCCACACCTTGTCGACCGGCACCAGCAAGGGCGAGGTCGACCAATTGAATTTCACCGCCAGCCACCACAGCAGCACGAGCGCCGCCGGCAGGATCCAGCCGCGCAGGAATTTCGGCACGGGGTGTTTGTCCTTCGAGTGGTAAGAAGAGGATCGCGCCATGATGACTTCCTGTTCAGAAGCCGGCACGGCGCCAGCCGAGCAGCACGATTTCAATGCGCGCCAGAACGCGGTCCAGCACATAGCCGACCGCACCGACCACCACCACCGCCGCCATCACGACGTCCAGCTGGAACAACTGGCGACCGAAAACGATCATGTAGCCGAGGCCTTCCGACGACGCCAGCAACTCGACCACCACCAGCGCCAGCCAGGCGTGTGTGAAACCGTAGCGCACACCGTTCCAGATCGGTGGTAGCGCCGCCGGGAAGATCACGCGCGTCAGCAGCTGCCAGCGCGAGAATTTCAGCACGCGCGCCACTTCGACATAACGCGCCGGCACGTTCTCGATACCCTTGAACGTATTGAGCGCAATCGGCACCAGCGCCGCCTTGGAGATCAGGATGATCTTGAGCGCCTCGTCGATGCCGACCAGCAGCATCAGCAGCGGCAGCCAACCCAGCACCGGCACCTGACTGAACGCCTTGAACAACGGATAGACATAGTCCTTGAACACCGGCGACAAGCCCATCGCCACGCCCAGCAGCAAGCCGCCTGCCAGGCCCACGCCGAAGCCGAGCAGCACGCGCAGCAGGCTGATCTTGAGGTTGTCGAACATCTCGCCCGACGCCACCAGGTCGATGAAGGTCAGCGCCACTGATTGCGGCGACGGCAGTACCTGCGGCGCCACCCATTCGAATTGCGCGGCGACATACCAGAGCAGCAACAGGAACAAGGGGAACGGCAAGGCCAGCCAGCGCGGCGACCAGTTGCTGTAGAAGCGTGCACGCGGCTCCTGCACTGATATCGATGAACCCGTCGATGATGCGGGTGAAGACACGGATGACGGCAACTCCAGGGCTGCCTGCTGCGCGCTCATGGATCAGGTCCCCAGGATCTTGCCGTTGACCTGGAAGATCGGCCAATAGGTTTCCAGGTTCAGTTCTTTCAGCGCGGCCTTGAGATAGCGCTGATCGATCCACTGATCGACGTCGAACTTGGAGCGGCTCAGTTTCAGGCGATAGGCCTGCTCGACCGAATCCTTGTAGCGCGCGACCAGGAAAGGATCGAAGTTGGGATTGATGCGCACGCGCAGCGGCTGGCCGTCGTAGTCTTCGCGCCAGTGCTCGTAAGGCGTGCCGGCCTTGGCCCACAGGCGCAGCACTTCTTCGCGGTTGACTTCGTCCGACGCCCACTTCGACGTCTTCACGAAGGTCTTGACCACGCGCGCCGTGATTTCCGGATATTGCTGCGCAAACTCTTCCGTCACCAGCACGTGCGATTGCGTGGTGAAAATCGGCGAACCGCCCTTACTGCTGTAGACGATGCGCGCGGCGTTCTTGTCGCGCAGGCGCAGGAGGTTGATGTTGCCGAACGCGGCGTCGATGTCCTTGGTGCTCAACGCCGCCAGCGTGGTGGCCTGATCAAGATTGATGGCGCGCAGGTCGCGCTCCTGCAGGCCGTTCGCCTCCAGCACGCGATTGATCGGCAACTGCGCGTTGGTTCCCTTGAAAATGGCCACGCGCTTGCCGCGCAAATCCTTCACGGATTGAATCGGAGAATCCGGCGGCACCGCGAGATAAATGTTGGAGCGCACGCCCGTGGCCAGGATCAGCTTGGTCTTGAGCCCCGCCGATTTCGCCACGATGGAAGGCAGGTCGCCCTGGAACGCAAAGTCCAGCTGCTTGTTGCTCAAGGCCTCGTTCACGGCCGGACCGGCCCCCTTGAAGAAGAACCACTCGACCTTGATGCCGTCGGCCTTGAACTCTTCTTCGACCCAGCCCTTGGCGTTGGCGACCGCTGCCGAGCTGCCCGAGAATTGCGGTGGATTGCCGATGCCCGGCTGCGCCACGCCGATGCGGATGATCGCGGGCTTGTTGGCGGCACGCGCCTGCAGCCCCAGCATTGCCGTACCGACGCCTGCGCCTGCTGCTGCCAACTGTTTGAGTACGGTTCTGCGATCCAGCGTCATGAGTTTTCCTTTGCGTATCCATGTCGAAGCAAAAAGCTGCGATCAAGTATAGGTAAGCGAAAACTGTCGACAAACGAATGAATTCGTATGTCCTTATGCGAAAGTATTTCTCGTCAGTACGACGTCAGCCCAGCGTCAGCAAGGGATTGCGACGCAATAGCAGAAATTGTTATCGATTCTGTTTCAAGCGCGCCGCGATCACTGCGTCCGCCGCTTCGACGAATCCTGCGCCGCCCGGACCTTGCGTGATCCAGCGCGGATGCACCGGTATCCGGTCCAGGCAGTCGACCACCGTGCTCACGCCGACAGTGTGCCGGAAGAACGCAAACATCGGCGCGTCGTTGGTCGAGTCGCCGGTATACAACACTGAATTCCGCCCTGCTTCGGCATCGATGTCGATACCGTAATGCCCAGCGAGAATCCGGCGCGACATCGACAGCTTGTCGTAGCCGCCGAGCCAGCCGAGTATCCACAAATTATTGACGGTGACGTCGGCGCCGGCGCATCGCAAGGCATCTGCGATCCGATCGCGTTCGGCTGCTTCCTGGGGAATTGAAAACGCCACGCTGGTGGTGCGAAATTGCTGGTCGTCAGCAAATTTCGCTTCCGGCACTTCACGCTGTACGCGAGCAGCGATAGCTTGCAGTTGCGTGGCAACGCCCTTAACTGCGTTGCCATGCCAGAACTCGCGGACCAGCGCATGTGCATCGTTTTCATCACGCCGAAAGAACAAGCCGCCGTTCTCGCCAATGACGCCGTCGACCGGCCACATGCGCGCCATCTGGTCGCACCAGCCGGCCGGCGCCGCGGTGACCGGGATCACCCGCACGCCATTTTCCTGCAAGCGCTCCAGCGCACGATACGTCTGCGCGGCCAGCCGTCCGTTATACGTCAGCGTCTCATCCATGTCGGTGAGCACGAAATGCACATTGCTGAATTCATCACTGGTCGCGGTCGACAAGGCTTGCACAGGAACTCCGTTAAAAAAGAAAACCGCCCGGCATCGCGAGCGCGTCAGCCGGGCAGATTAACCTGCGGGAGATTCCTTTGCCAAGTGCAATAACTTATTTGCGCAGCTCCGCCAGCAAAGGCTGCGCCAGGTACAGCACTTCGTAGCCGTCGCCGGCATGCTTCGCATCGTAGGACGATGACGTTATGTGGAAGCGCACCAGCTTCCATCCCGCCGGGTCGAGCGCCGTCACAGCGACAACCGTCTCCGCACGGTGCGTCAGTGCACGATTGCGTTCGTGCTCGGCTTCGCGCAGCGCGTGCATGTCGGTGGTATCGCCAAACGGCAGGTCTTCCCGATAGATCCATCGCCCTTGTTGCGCAGGCCCGACCTGGGCATCCAGCGGCAGCCACAATTCGATGCCGGGCCGACCGAAGGCGGCGAGTACGGCTTCGAAGCGATCGCTGGTCAGGAATTCGGATGCGGCCATAGCGTCCTTCCACAGATAGATCGAGGAATAGACGTTGGTGGGCGCGCCGTTCTTGCCGGCTTCGCGCAACGAGAAGGACTTGAAATACAGACCCGGCGTATCGTCCCACATCGGGCCGCGCGCGGCGGCGCGTCGGCGGATGGCGCTGACGTCGTAGTCGACGGGAAGGCGGTGTGAATACTGTTTCGAAAGCATGCTGGTTCCTTGTTGTTTGACCGTGATAAAGCTTAGGCCCATGCCTGTTGAGCGACCAGCCGCTGCGGACGATTTCTGTGATGAGTCTCTTAAATGATCCGCGCCGGGCAAACATGCGGCATGCGAAAAACACGCATGGATATGCGGTAACGGTCTTTGTCAGCGCGATTCTTTGGAATTACGATGTCCCGTTCGTCTATCCATCTCACCATCCCACAAAGAAAAACAATGTTCCCGTCCATCAAGAAATTTTCCTCCAGCCTGTCGTTCGCGCTGAGCGCACTGGCTGCGCTGAGCTTCAGCAACACCGTCCACGCCGACGCCCTCAAGGAAATCAAACTCGACTACGCCTACTACTCGCCCGAAAGCCTGATCATCAAGCGCAACGGCTGGCTGGAAGAAACCTTCAAGGCGCAAGGCACCAGCGTGCAATGGGTATTCTCGCGCGGCAGCAACAATTCGCTGGAATTCCTCAATAGCGGGGCCTCCAACTTCGCGCTGACCTCCAGCATTTCGGCGCTGGTGGCGCGCGTCAACGGCCAGCCGGTCAAGACCGTCTACAGCTACCTGTGGGCCGAGCCGAGCGCGCTGGTAGTGCTAGGCAATTCGCCGATCAAGACCGTCGCCGACATCAAGGGCAAGAAGATCGCCGCCACCAAAGGCACCGATCCCTACTTCTTCCTGCTGCGCACGCTCGACGCCCACGGCCTGAAACCGTCCGACGTCGAGATCGTCCACCTGCAGCATCCCGACGGCCGCGTCGCGCTTGAACAAGGCCGCGTCGACGTCTGGGCCGGCCTGGATCCGCACATGGCGGGCGCGCAGGCTGCCGGCGCCCGTTTCGTCTACCGCAATCCGGCCTTCGGCCTGGCGGCGTTCCTCAACACCAGCGAATCCTTCCTCAACGAACATCCGCAAGAAGTGCGCATCGTGTTGAAAGCGTACGAGCGCGCGCGCCGCTGGATCATCCAGAATCCAAAGGAAACCGCCGCCCTGATCGCCGAAGAAACCAAGCTGCCGGTGGACGTCATCGGCCTGCAGCTGGCGCGCTACGATTTCAGCCGTCCGGTTCCCGGCGCGGCGCATCTGGATGCGATCAAGCCGGTGGTGCCCTTGCTGCAGAAGGACGGCATCCTGCGCCGCGGCGCCGATGTTGACGGTCCGCTGAACACGCTGATCAACGCTCGCATCGCCAGTGAAGTCGTGGCGGAGAAATAAGCATGTCGCGTTCCGCCGCCATCGACAGCAAGCGCAGCACACCGGCGCAGGGGCTGAAGATCCGTCCGGCGCTGTTGCGCGGACTGGTGATTCCGGTGGTGCTGCTGGCCGGGCTGGAGATCGCCGGTCGCGCCGGCTGGGTGCCGGGCTACCTGATGCCGATGCCCAGCGACTTGCTGGTGACGCTGCTGGAACTGGCGGAAGGTCCGCTGTGGAAACACATCACCGCCAGTACCTTGCGCGTGGCCGCCGGCTTCGGCATCGGCGCGTTGCTGGCGCTGGTGTTCGGCGCCTGGGTCGGCCTCAGCACGCTGGCCGAGGACTACATCGAACCGATCTTCCAGGCGCTGCGCGCCGTGCCCGGCCTCGCCTGGGTGCCGCTGCTGCTGATATGGCTCGGCATCGACGAGACTTCCAAGATCACGCTGATCGCGATCGGTTCGTTCTTCCCGGTCTACATGAATCTGGTCGCCGGCATTCGTAACGTCGACCGCAAGCTGGTGGAAGTGGGCACGATGTACGGCTTCAGCCGCTTCGACCTGGTGCGCAAGATTTTCATCCCCGCTGCAAAACCGTATCTGTTCACCGGCCTGCGCAACGGCCTGTCGATGGCCTGGCTGTGTGTGGTTGCCGCCGAACTGCTGGCTGCCACCCAAGGCATCGGCTACCTGCTCACCGATGGCCGCGAAGTGTCGCGCCCGGACCTGGTGCTGGTCGCCATCGTCGCGCTGGCGGTGATGGGCAAGCTCAGCGACTCGCTGCTCAAATACTGGGAAAGCCGCAGCCTGTCATGGCGCGACGCCTTCACAGGCGAGCATTCCTGAAACTCATTCTGCAAGGATTGCCATGAGCACCATTCTCGACATCAAGGTCCGCCGCAAATCCTTCGGCGACGAAACCATCCTGCAAGGCGTCGAACTGGCGCTGGCCGAACGCGAAGTGGTTGCCCTGCTCGGTCCGAGCGGCTGCGGCAAGAGCACGCTGCTGCGCATCGCCGCCGGTCTCGACAAGGATTTTCAGGGCAGCGTGACGCGCGCCGGCGAATTGGCCGGCCAGCGCAACGGCGGCGTCGCCTTCGTCTTCCAGGAACCGCGCCTGATGCCGTGGCTGACGGTGGCGCAGAACGTCGGCTTCGCCGATGGCGATGGCGCCGACCGTGCCTGGATTTCGCAATTGCTGGAAGAAGTCGGCCTGGCCGGCTGGGAAAATAGCCTGCCCAAGCAATTGTCCGGCGGCATGGCGCAGCGCGTGGCGATCGCGCGCGGCCTGTACTCCCGTCCGCGCGTGCTGCTGCTGGACGAACCGTTCAGCGCAGTCGACGCCTTCACCCGCATGAAACTGCAAGACCTGCTGCTGAGCCTGGCGCAGCAACATCAGATTTCATTGCTGCTGGTCACGCATGACATCGACGAATCGCTGTACCTGGGCGACCGCGTTCTCGTCATGGGCAGCCGTCCAGGCAGCATCCGCAACACCATCCTGGTCGACCTGCCGCAGCCGCGCCAGCGTGCCGATCAACGACTCAGCGTATTCAAGGCGCACGCCTTGTCGGAGTTGCACGAGGCGCACGCGTTCTGACGCGAAAAGGAAAACATCATGAGCGAACTGAGCATTTCGCAATCATCGCTGCAAGAACTCTTGTCCAGTACGGAAGAAGTCGCCGTACTCGATGTCCGGGAAGCACGCACTTTCAATGCGGGCCACCTGAACCTGGCGCGCCATGCGCCGCTGAGCACGCTGGAACTGCGCATCGCCAGACTTGTGCCGCGCCTCGCGACGGCGGCTGTCCTGATCGATGACGACAACGCCATCGACGGCCCGGCCGCGGCCGCATCCGAGTTGCTGCAACGCTCCGGCTATACCGACGTGCGTCGCCTGAGCGGCGGCATGCGCGCCTGGAACGGCGCCGGCTTGCCCGCCACCGACGGCTACAACACGCTGGTCAAGGCCTTTGCCGATCTCGCCAAACGCCATTTCCGCACGCCGACCTTGCAAGTGGGCGAACTGGCCGAGCGACGCAAGCAAGGCTTGCCGACTACCGTCATTGATGCACGCCCGCGCAACGAATACGAACTCCTCACCATCTCCGGCGCCGCCAACTATCCCGGCACCGAGCTGGCGCTACGACGCTATCCTGCAGACAATGCACAGCATGTGCTGGCGATCAATTGTTTCAGCCGCACGCGCGGCATCATCGGCACCACCACCTTGCGATTGCTGGGTTTGAGCGATCAAGCGGCGTTCGTCGAAGACGGCGTGATGGCCTGGGGCCTGCAAGGCTCGGCGGTCGAACAGAGCGCCGCCAATGCAATCGACATCCTGCCCTTGCCCGCTGCCGAACTGCGTGTGCTGGCGGATGGTTTGACCACGCGCTTCGGCTTGCAGCGCATCGATGCGGCGCAATTGCTGCGCCTGCAGGAAGACAGCGAACGCAGCCTCTACCTGTTCGACGTCAGGCAAACGGCTGGCGACGATCCGCAGTCGGCGATCCGCTCCGTGGCCGGCGGGCAGTTGCTGATGCATTACGAAAACTTCATCGGCACACGTAATCCGCGCATCGTCCTGATCGACGACGCCCATGGTCTGCGTGCGGCCATTACCGCGTTCTGGCTGAGCCAGTTAAACCAGGCCGAGGTCTACATTCTCGACGAGCAACCGGCACCGTCCGAGTTGGCGAAATTCAAACCACCGTCGTTGAACGCCAACGTACAGACGCCGGCCCCGGTCATCACCGTGGAAGAACTGCTGCGCCGCCGCGACAGCTTCGCCGTGGTCGACGTCGGGCCAAGCATCGATTTCGAGCGCGAACATGTTCCAGGCGCGTATTTCCTGCTGCCATCCTCGTTCAAGCCCTTGAAAAAAATCTTGGCGCCAGGCCGCACCATCGTCTTCACCTCGCCCGATGGCGCAGCTGCAAAAATCGCCGCGCGCGACGCGCAATTGCAATGGCCGGAAGCACGCGTAGCCGTACTTGCCGGCGGCACGCAGCAATGGAAAGTCGCCGGGCTCAAGCTCGAAGCCAGGTACGATCCTGCGCAATTGCTGAGCGCTTTCGACGACGACTGGGGTTCGGTGATGCGGGTATTCGGTCCGCGTCGCGATGAAGCCTGGCGCGAATATCTGGAGTGGGAGAAAACCTTCAGCGAACGCGTCGTCAAGGACAAGACTGTGCAGTTCCGCTTCTTCGCTGCGGAATAATCCGGATCATCAATAAAAAAAGGTCGCTGATTGCGACCTTTTTCTACGTTTTCAATCGGCTTACTTCGTCGCCGGCTTCCAGACGATTTTCTGCACATCCACCTTGCGCGGCACCAGTCCCAGTTCAGCGAAACGATTTGCCACGTCCTGCTGCTGAGCCGTGATGCCGTCGTCCAGATACTTGATGGCGAAGGTGCCGCGATCAACCACGATGCGTTCGATGTCGAGCGGAATGCCGGTCTGGTCGGTCAACAGTTGTGCCAGTTGCGGACGATTGCTTTCCGCCCATTTGCCGATATCGATCAGGCGATCGACGATGCGCTTGAGCAGATCGGGATGCTTGAGCGCGAATTCGCGGTTGGCCATCAGGTAATTATTGGAATACACCACACGCTGATCCTTCGTGATGTTGCGCGCCTGATGCACCTTCTCGGCAATCGCCAGGTAGGGATCCCAGACCACCCAGGCGTCAATGTCGCCCTTGTCGAATGCGGCAGTGGCGTCGGCCGGCGCAAGATAGACCACCTTGATTTCATCGAGCTTGATACCGGCCTTGTCGAGCGCAGCCACCAGGAAATGGTGCGAACTGGTGCCCTTGGCGACGCCGATGCGCTTACCGCGCAGATCGGAGATCTTCTTGATCGAGGAGTTGTCTTTCGCCAGAATGCCTTCGCTGTTCAGGCCGGCCGGCTGTGTGGCGGCATAGACCAGATTCTCACGCGCCACCTGGGCGAAGATCGGCGGCGCGCTGCCGGCCGAACCGAAGTCGAGCTGGTTGGCGTTCAAGGCTTCCAGCAGCGGATTGCTGTAAGGGAATTCGTACCATTTCACGGTGATGCCGAGTGGTTTGAATTCTTCTTCCAGTACCTGGCGTTGCTTGGCGATTGCCAGCAGACCGCCCTTTTGCAAGGCGACACGGATTTCCTTGATTTCCTGGGCGGAGGCGATGTTCGCCGTGAACGCAATCGCCCCAAGAACAAGAGCGGCTGCCAGCCTGCCTGCCGAAAACTTCATGCGCATGATGAATCCTTTCGTTGATTCAAAATGGCGAAGTATAGATTTGCAGGTCGGCCCGACGAACGAAGATTTCCGCGCTGTGATATGCGAAAAACAACTGCTCTACATTTTGAACCCGCTGACGATCGTCGCCAGACTGGTCGCCTGATCCTGCAGCGATTGCGCGGCGGCGGCGGCTTGCTCCACCAGCGCCGCGTTCTGCTGCGTGGCTTCATCCATGTGCGTGATGGCGCGGTTGATCTCTTCGATGCCGGTGCTTTGCTCGGAGCTGGCGTTGGCGATTTCGCTGACGATGGCGCTGACGTTCTTGACGCTGTCGACGATCTCCACCATGGTCTGCCCGGCCTTCTCGACCAGCAGGCCGCCGTCGCTCACCTTCGATACCGACGAATCGATCAGCACCTTGATTTCCTTGGCCGCCTGCGCGCTGCGTTGCGCCAGGCTGCGCACTTCGCTCGCCACCACCGCAAAACCACGTCCCTGCTCACCTGCCCGCGCCGCTTCCACGGCCGCATTCAAGGCAAGAATATTGGTCTGGAACGCAATGCCGTCGATCACGCCGATGATATCGACGATCTGGCGCGAGGATTGATTGATGGCTTCCATGGTGGCGACGACGTTGCCGACCACTTCACCGCCTTCCTTGGCGATGGCTGACGCCGCCAGCGCCAGCTGATTGGCCTGACGTGCATTGTCGGAGTTCTGTTTGACGGTGGAGGTCAGCTCTTCCATCGCCGAGGCCGTCTGTTCCAATGCGCCGGCTTGCTGCTCGGTGCGGCCGGACAGATCGAGATTGCCGCTGGCGATTTCGGATGACGACACCTTGACGGCGTCGCTGGTGTGCCGGATTTCCTGCAGGATGGTGGTGATTTTTTGCACGAAGACATTGAAGGACCTGGCTATCTGGCTGACTTCATCCTTGCCGTCTTCCGGCAGACGCATGGTCAGGTCGCCGTTGCCGGAGCCGATGCTGTCCATCGCGTTGCGCACCTGCGACAGGCGCCGGAATACCGCCGTGGTGATCAGTCCCAGGATCAGCGCGGCCAGCGCCGCCACCAGCACGATGGCGATCAATGATGATTGCGTGGCATGGCGCATGCCGGCGTTGACGTCGGCCTTGTCGATCGCCACCAGCAGCGTCCATTCGGTGTCTTTGACGGCAACCGCCTGGACCAGCTTGGCGGCGCCGTTGAGCACGATTTCCTTGCTGGCGTCATTTCCTGCCAGGCTGTTGAGACGCTCTGTCGTCAATTCAGGATTCCACTCCTTGACCGGCTTGTTGATCCATTGCGCATCGGGATGCGCCAGCATCATGCCGTCGCGATCGACCAGGAAAGCGAAACTGGCCGGCGTTGGATGCACCGCTTTCACCACGTTGCTGACACCGTCGAGAAACACCGCAGCCGCCACCACGCCTTGCAGTACGCCATCCTTTTTTACCTGCGCGGTGAAGGACACCATCGGTTTCTTCGTCACCACATCGGTGTAAGGCTTGGTCACCACGGCCTTGCCCGCCTTGACCGATTGCTGGTACCAGGAGCGGCCGGTCGGATCGTAACCGGCCGGCAATCCTTCCGCTGCGGACGTGTAGGCGGTCTTGTCTTCCTTGCCGAAGGTGGTGACGTAGAAGCCGCCGCTCTTCTGCAATTGCTTGATGACGAACACCGGGTCGGCCTGCAACACGCCGTCCGCCGCTGCCGCCGCCATGCTGGCCTTGGCCGCAACCCACTCGTTGATTGCCGAGGCATAGCCGTCGGCGATGGAACGCGAACTCTCGTCGATGGCGTGATCGTTGTCGGTCTTGACGATGACATACGACACGGCACCGACCACGCCCAGACTCGCCACGAGCAAGGCAATACTGAAAAATAAAATACGCGTTCTGATTGAGGTAAACATGCCGGCCCTTCCCTGTTTGTTTTTATTCAACGATCTGACGAATCGTCTCAGACGAAATTACCGATGCGCGCCACTACCGCCTCCCGCACCGAACCGCTGATAATGAACGAATGCGCCACCTGGATATCGTTATGGAACCAGCGGTCGCCGTCGAGGCATGCCGGGATCTGCTTGCGAATTTCTTCATAAGCCGCCTGCGTGCCTTCACCCAGCACGAAGTCCTTGAGCAACTCCTCCGTCATGGTCAGCCCCTGCGCCGCCAGCAGCATTTCCACGCCGACGATGTACTGCGTGTTGGCCACTACCGTGGCCGCCTTGCGCGCGCACCAGGTCGAGTTGGAGACGTGGTCTTCGCTGTTGCCCTTGGACGGGATGCTGTCGACGCTGCCCGGCATGGACAAAGTACGATTTTCCATGACCAATGAACTCATCGAACACTGCACCACTGGATAGCCGGTATTGACGCCACGCACGCCGCTCATCAGGTTGCGCGGCAAGCCCCACGACAAGGTCGGATCGATCAGGCGGGCGATGCGGCGTTCGCAGATGCTGCCCAGATCGGTGATCGTCATGGCGAGCAAGTCCATCGCCTGCGCCAGGTACTGGCCGTGGAAGTTGCCGCCGGAGATGATCTCGAAGCCGCCGCCTTCCTTGTCAAAGATCAGCGGATTGTCGGTGGCGGAGTTGATTTCCTTGTCGACGATGGTGTCGATGTAATCCAGCGCATCGAACACCGGGCCGTAGACCTGCGGCGCACAGCGCAACGAGTAGACGTCCTGGATCCGCGACGAGTACGGAATGTCGGTGCGGCGCGATTCGTCCGGCAGTTGCACCGAGCGTGCCTCATGCGTGGTGCGGGTCGAGCCTTTGAGCAGCGTGCGGATGACGGCGGCGGTCTTGATCTGGCCGGCGTGCGGACGCGCTTGCTGAATGCGGGCGTCGAAGGCGGACATCTCGGCACGCATGGCTTCCAGCGTGAGACCGAGCGACAGGCAGGCGTCGGTCAGCAGGTTGCGCGAATCGTGTGCGGCCAATACGGCGACAGCGAGCGAGGCGGTGCAACCGTTGATCAGGGCCGAGGCGTCCTTGGCCTTCAAGTCGAACTTGACCGGGCCGATGCCGGCCTTGGCGATGGCTTCCGGTGCGCTCATGCGCTTGCCTTGGTACATCACTTCGGCTTCGTCGAAACCGACGATGGCGGCGGCCAGGTAGGCCAGTGGGGCCAGGTCGCCGGAGGCGCCGACCGAGCCCTTTTGCGGCATGATCGGATGGATGCCGGCATTGATGAAGTCCAGCAGGCGGTCGACCACTTCCACGCGCGGCGCCGAGTAATTGCTGGCGAAGGCGTTGGCGCGCAGCAGCATGGTGGCGCGGCTGACTTCTTCGGAGAACGGTTCGCCGATGCCGGCGCTGTGAGCCTTGATCAGCTGGGTCTGGAACAGTTCGATATGTTCGACCTTGATGCGGGTGTCTTTGAGCAAACCGACGCCGGTGTTGAAGCTGTACATCATGGGCGCTTCGTCGTGCATCCAGGTCGACTCGATGAAGTCGCGGCTTTGCTTGAGGGCGGCGCGCGAGGACTCGGCGAGCGCGACCTTGGGGTACACGCCGTTGGTACCGCGCGAAACGCTGACGACTTGCGCGGCGTTGAGGTTGAAACCGTCGATGGTGATGGTGGCAGCAGTCATGGAGAATTCCTTTGCAATAAATTGGAGAGCGCGGCGGACCGGGTCAGGCCGCGAAGCTTTCGACGAAGCGGCTGAACACCTGCGCAGCAATTGCCGCGTCTTCTTCGGTCATGATTTCGTCGGGGTGATGGCTGATACCGCCGTTGCCGCAACGGACAAACAACATCGCCACGTCGGCAATGGCCGCAATCGCCATGGCGTCATGTCCGGCGCCGGACGGCAGACGACGCAGCGGCAGGCCACATGCTTCGATGGCATTCGCCAGTTGCTGTTGCAGGTGATCGGCGCAAGGCACGCTGCCGGCCTGGTGTGTTTTGCGCAACGTAATGGCGACGTTGCGACGCGCGCAGATACGTTCGATTTCGGCCTCGACGTCCGCCACCGCATCCTCGCGCACCCCATCCTGCTCGGCGCGGATGTCGATGGAAAACCGCGCGCTGCCCGGCACCACATTGGCGGCGCCGTTCGGTACTTCCATGATGCCCATGGTGCCGACCAGGCCGGGCCGGCCACTGCAGCGCTGTTCGATATACAGGCCGATTTCCGCCGCAGTCATGGCGGCGTCGCGGCGCATGTGCATCGGCACCGTGCCGGCATGGCCGGCCAGTCCCTGCAGCTCCGCCATGAAACGCGTCGCTCCGGAGATCGCGGTCACGACGCCGACCGGTAAGGCTTCATTGAGCAGCAACGGTCCCTGCTCGATATGCACTTCGACAAAGGCCGCGACGGCTGCCGGCTGCCATGCCGACGCATCGAGCCGGTCCGGATCGAAGCCGGCTGCGCGCATGACGTCGCGCATGCTGTTGCCCTGTTCGTCAAGGTTGTCGAGCACGCTCTTGTCAAACGTGCCCGCCACGGCGCGACTGCCCAGCAAGGTCGCCTTGAAGCGCACACCCTCTTCTTCCGCGAAGCCGATCACCTCGACGGGAAACGGGAAACGCCGGCCTGCACGATGCCACTCCGCTATACACGACACCGGCAACAGGATGCCGAGATTGCCGTCGTACTTGCCGCCATTGCGCACCGTATCGAAGTGCGAACCGGTGACCAGCGCCGCGGCATTCTCATGACCGGGCGCGGCCTCATAGCGGCCGATGACGTTGCCGGCGTCGTCGCGGCGGACCTGCATGCCGGCGGTGCGCATCCACTCGCTCAGTTGTTGCGCGGCGGCATGATGCATGGGCGTCAGGTAAGTGCGCGTCATCATGCCGGCAGCCTCCGTATGGACGGCGAGCGCCTCGGCGCGCCGCATGATCTCTTGCCCGCAGGACAGGTATTGCTCTGGAACAGTTTTCACGGCAGTCTCCTTGAAGTCGTCAGGATTGCATATTTTTATTGTATTCACAAATTGTATGCAATATAGTGAGCTTGTTCCGGCGCGTCAAAACAATTTTCAAACGACGTGTGTAATTAGCAAAGGAACAACGACCGGAGGAGCGGCCGTGCAGTCAAGAAGTACAAAAGAAATTACAAGCTGAATCCAAATACAGCGGGCATGCCCTTGTGCAAGCGCACAGAGACGCATACAGGCGCCCATCCAGAACCACACCAGGAGACCAAGGTGAATCGATTTTTCAAATCTTTGTTCGGGCAGGTTGTCATCGCCCTGATTGCCGGCATCGTCGTCGGATTGTTCTATCCCGACTTCGGCCAGAGCCTCAAGCCGCTGGGCGACGGCTTCATCAAGCTGATCAAGATGATCATTCCGGTGATCGTGTTTTGCGTGGTGGTGCAAGGCATTTGCGGCGCCAGCGATCTGAAGAAGGTCGGCAGCGTCGGCATCAAGGCCATCATCTACTTTGAAATCGTGACCACCATCGCGCTGCTGCTCGGCCTGGTGCTGGCGTTCGTGTTCCAGCCCGGCGCCGGAATGAACAT
This sequence comes from Herbaspirillum sp. NPDC101397, assembly GCF_044767325.1. Lineage (NCBI taxonomy): Bacteria > Pseudomonadati > Pseudomonadota > Betaproteobacteria > Burkholderiales > Oxalobacteraceae > Herbaspirillum > Herbaspirillum sp. NPDC101397. The sequence continues at coordinate 343,284 of NZ_JBIWNS010000001.1, read as the reverse complement.
CGACCCCACCAATCTCGACGCCAGCGGCCTGTCCAGCTATGTCGAGACCGCCAGCAAGGTCAAGGGCACCAGCTTCGCCGACTTCATCATGAAGCTGATCCCCGGCACCATCGTGAGCGCATTCACCTCCGGCGACGTGCTGCAGGTCTTGCTGATCTCGGTCATCTTCGGCTGCGCCCTGCTACTGATCGGCGACAAGGGTCAACCGACCGTCTCGCTGATCGCCTCGCTGTCGGAAGCCTTCTTCAAATGCATGTCCTTCATCATCCGCCTGGCGCCGCTGGGCGTGTTCGGCGCCATCGCCTTCACGGTCGGCCGCTACGGCATCGGTTCGCTCAAGCAGCTCGGCATGCTGGTGCTGCTGTTCTACGGCGCGGTGGTGTTCTTCGTGGTGGTGGTGCTGGGTGCGATCCTGCGCACCTCCGGACTGAACATCTTCAAGCTGATCGCCTACCTGCGTGAAGAACTGATCGTGGTGCTGGCGACCGCGTCCTCTGACAGCGTGCTGCCGCAAGTCATGCGCAAGCTCGAGCATATGGGCATCAAGAAGTCGACCGTCGGCCTGGTGATCCCGACCGGCTACTCGTTCAACCTCGATGCGTTCTCGATCTACCTGACCATGGCGGCCGTGTTCATCGCACAAGCCACCAACACGCATCTGGCGATGGGCGACCTGCTGATGATCCTGGCGATCGCCTTGATCACCTCCAAGGGCGCACACGGCGTGCCGGGCTCGGCCATCGTGATTCTGGCGGCGACGCTGACGACGATTCCGGCGATTCCGGTGGTCGGTCTGGTGCTGGTGCTGTCGATCGACTGGTTCATCGGCATCGTGCGTGCGCTGGGCAACCTGCTCGGCAACTGCGTCGCCACCGTGGTCGTCGCGACCTGGGAAAAGGACATCGACAAGACTCGCGCCCGCGCCGTGCTGAACGGCGAGATTCCGGCGGCAACATTTGAATAACATACTGGAATAAGGTCGCAGGATGGATGGCGAAAATACAAGGGTACAATTCGGTGTCTTGCCAGAATTCGCCTAACACAGCGCCTCACACAACAGAACCACCCATCCTATGACCGAAGCAGTACTTCCTCCCGACAGTTCAGAAGCGATTGCGCGCGACATCACCATCGCCATCGCCGAACAGCGTCTTCCACCCGGGGCAAAACTCCGCGAAGAAGCGCTGGCGCGCGTCTACCAGGTCAGCCGCACCAAGATCCGCGCGGCGCTGGTGATGCTGGCCAAAGACAAGCTGATCGACCTGATCCCGGACAAGGGCGCGTTCGTCAGCAAGCCGACCGTGGAAGAGACGCGCAACATCTTCTTTGTGCGACGTACGCTGGAAGCGGCCATGGTGAGGGAATTCGTCGCGCGTGCGACCCCTGCCGACTACGCCACGCTGGAAACTCATCTGCGTGAAGAACGCCGCGCCATTGAAGAGAACAATCCGCAAGTCCGCTCGACCCTGTTGAGCGACTTCCATATCCTGCTGGCGAACATCGTCGGCAACGAGGTCCTGACCGACATCCTGGTCAAGCTCGCCGGCCGCAGTTCGCTGATCACCATGTTGTACCAGTCGACCCGCGACGCCATCTGTTCGACCGAAGAACATTGCGACTTCATCGCCGCCGCCAAGGCCGGCAAGGTCGAGGAAGCCGTCGAGCTGATGCTGCATCACCTGCACCACGTGGAACAGGCGCTGGAATTCGACACGCCGTCCGATCCCAAGCGCGATCTTGCCAAGGAATTGTTGCTGTAGCTGCGGCGGCTTGCTCCTTCGCTTTCGTTTTCTCTCTTCCGCTCGTTTCAATGCATCCCGAACGCAATCTGCGCTGAGCCGCGCCGGGTTGCGCTGGGGAGCCTTGATTTCCGCGAACATGCGCAACCACGCAGCATTCGCTCCCGCCTTATACGAAAAACGATTTACAACCACCCGAAAAGCCGCGTCATAACGGCCTTTCCGGCGTTGTGACGCCACTGCGTTTCTACGCATATCGAATCTCGAATTACTTCGTTCCCAGGCCTTGGCAACGCGACTTAGACTCGCAGCACTTCATCGCTCAAGACCTGTTATGACAACTTCATTTCCCGGCGTCGCGCCTCCCTCCGTTGCGGCGGTCGGCAACATCGAGATCCGCGACCTGTCGGTGCGCTTCGCCCAGGCCAGTCAGGGCGGCCAAAGCGTGCAAGCGGTGCAAGGCGTAACGCTGGACGTGCGCAGCGGCGAATTCGTCAGCGTCATCGGTCCGTCCGGCTGCGGCAAGTCGACCTTGTTGAACCTGGTCGCCGGCTTCGTCGCGCCGACCGAAGGCACCGTCAGCCTGGACGGCAAGGCCATCACCGGCCCCGGCGCCGATCGCGGCGTGGTGTTCCAGCAGTACTCGCTGTTCCCGTGGAAGAACGTACTGGCCAATGTCGAATTCGGCCTCAAGCTGCAAGGCGTCGACAAGCACACGCGCCAGCAGCGCTCGCGGCAGCTGCTGCAACAGGCGGGGCTCAGCGAGTTCGAGAAATTCTATCCGGCGCAATTATCGGGCGGCATGAAGCAGCGCGTCGGCATCATCCGCGCCCTCGCCGCCAATCCGCGCATCCTGCTCATGGACGAGCCGTTTGGCGCACTCGATACGCAGACCCGCACGATCATGCAGCAGTTGCTGACCGACCTGTGGCAGGCACTGGGCATTTCGGTGCTATTCATCACGCACGATATCGACGAAGCGATCTTCCTGTCGGACCGCATCTATGTCATGACGGCGCGCCCCGGCACGGTCAAGGCGGTGCTGCCGGTGACGCTGAAGCGCCCGCGCCTGGCCGACGTCGTGCTGAGCAAGGAATTCCTCGATATCCGCGCGCGCTTGCACGGGCTGATTGCCGACGAGAGCCTGCAGTCGTTCCGGAACGAATCCGTATCGGCCTTGCCGCCGCAACGCATCGCCGCCTGAACTCTTCCGGCGTTCATTCACCAATCCAACAACAAAGGGTATCTGCATGCATCATCATATCGGTCGTTTTGTCTTGGCGGGAACCGCCATCCTGCTCGCGCTCTCCTCCGGTTTTTCCAACGCCGCGGACAAGATCCGCCTGGCGCAGAACCTGGCGCCGATCTCCGGCCTGGCCATCATCGCCAAGCAAAAGAACCTGTTCGAAAAATACGGCCTTGACGTCGCTGTAAACAACTTCACCAGCGGCCGTCAGGCGCTGGAAACCGTGCTCGGCGGCGGCGCCGACATCGCGACCACGGCGGAAGCGCCGATTACCGCGGCAGCATTGGCGCGCCAGAAGATCGCCTTGCTGGCGCGCATGGAATATTCCGACGACAAGACCCTGGTCAACAAATCCGCGGGCATCAACTCGGCGGCCGACCTGAAAGGCAAGCGCATCGGCTACACGGTCGGCACCGGCAGCGAGATCTATACGCTGACGCTGCTCAAAAAAGCCGGCCTGACCAAGAGTGACGTCACGCTGGTCAACCTGCGGCCGCAAGACATGGTAGCGGCGCTGTCAACCAACAGCATCGACGCCTACAACACCTGGGAGCCGCACATCAGCAACGGCAAGAAGGCGCTCGGCGACAAGGTCAAAGAGCTGGACACCAAGGGCGTCTATGCCGAAACCTTCAACCTGGTCGTGACCGAGGAATACTTGAGCAAGAACGAGAAGAGCGTGACCGCCTTCCTGCGCGCGATACTGGATGCGGAACGTTTCCTGAAGGCCAACCGTGATGAGAGCATCACCATCATCGCCGCCGCGACCGGTATGAAGAAGGAAGAACTGGCCGAGATCTGGAACGACTACATCTTCGAACTGGTGCTCGACGAACGCGTGTTGTCGACGCTGAAGAACCATGCCGAGTGGCGCCTGGAATCCGGCAATGCGCCGGCCGGCGCCACCCTGCCCGACTTCCACAAGTTCATCTTCGCCGCGCCGCTGAAACAGGTTGCGCCGGAGCGCGTCAAGATTCCAGGTCTCTGATCAGCCATGCGCATTCCTGCCGAACAATGGGCCAAGCTGCTGTCGATTCCGGTCTTCCTGGCGATCTGGCAACTGGTGGCCGGACTTGAACTGGTCAACCCGCTGCTGTTCCCACCGCCGACGATGGTGGTCAAGGCCTTCTTCGACTACATGCTGCATGGCGACGGTGTCACCGACGCCGGCTGGAGCATCGCCCGCGTGGTGATCGGCTACAGCGCCGGCGCGGCGGTCGGTGTCGTCATCGGCGTACTGACCGGCGGTAGCGCCATCCTGTCGGGATTGCTGACGCCGGTGTTCCAGCTGCTGCGGCCGATTCCGCCGATCGCCTTCGTGCCCATCGTGATCGTCTGGTTCGGCCTGACCGAACTGGGTAAATGGTTCCTGGTGTTCTGGGGCGTGTTCTTCACCGTCTGGCTGGCCACGCACATGGGCGTACAGCGCGTGACCGAGACGCTGGTGCGCGCGGCGCAAAGCCTGGGGGCGACGCGCTGGCAATTGCTGTGGACGGTGCAGTTGCCGGACGCCTTGCCGGTGATCTTCGTCGGCCTGCGCACTTCGCTCAGCATCGCGTTCTACACGCTGGTCGCGGCCGAGCTGGCCGGCGCTTATGCCGGTGTTGCCTATCGCCTCGAAGTCACGCAACAAAACATGCAGATCGGCCACATGATGGCCGGCCTGCTGGTGCTCGGCTTCATTTCCACGGTGTCGGACCGGCTTTTCCAGTCGGCTTCACGACGCCTCTTGCATTGGTCCACCTGAGGCCGTCTTTCATGAATAAGCCACTTGATTTGTCCTTACCTGAACTGCAAACGCTCAGCTTCGATTTCCCCACGCTATCTGCGGCCTATCGCGACGGTCTCTCTCCACTCGCACTGGTGGAAGAAGTCCAGCGCCGCATCCGCGAACACCGTGACCAGTACATCTGGACCCATGTGATTCCGCAGGAGCAACTCGTGGAACAGGCGCGCCGGGTTGAGCAAGCCGCCGCGCAAGGCGCATCGTTGCCGCTGTTCGGCCTGCCCTTCGGCGTCAAGGACAACGTCGACGTCGCAGGACTGCCGACCGGCGCCGCCTGCGCCAGTTTCACCCACACCGCCACGCGCACGGCGCACGTGGTGGAACGCCTGCAAGCGGCCGGCGCGATCCTGATCGGCAAGCAGAACATGGATCAATTCGCTACCGGACTGGTCGGCATCCGCTCGCCGCAAGGCTATTGCCGCAATCCCTTCAATTCCGACTACGTGCCCGGCGGCTCCAGTTCGGGCTCGGCGGTCGCGGTCAGCACGGGGCAGGTGAGTTTCTCGATCGGCTCGGACACCGGCGGCTCGGGACGCGTGCCGGCGGCGCTGAACAATATCGTCGGCCTGAAACCGACGCCGGGACGCGTCAGCAGCTACGGCTTCCTCTACTGCAACCGCAGCTTCGACGTGCCGCCGGTATTCGCGCTGACCAGCGAAGACGCCTATGCCGTGCTGGATCAGATCGAAGGCTACGACGCGCGCGACATTTACTCGGTGAACATTCCGCGCGAAGAGCCGCCGACACGCCTGCCCAAACATTTCCGCTTCGGCCTGCCGGCTGAAAAACACCTGAACTTCTTCGGCGACCAACTCGCCGAGGCGCAGTTCGAAACATCCGTGCGCAGGCTGATCGACCTGGGTGGCGAAGCGGTGAAAATAGATTTCGAGCCCTTCGCTGAAGCAGGCAAGCTGGTCTTCAACAGCGCCTTCATCGCCGAGCGCTGGCTGACCTACGGCGCCACCGCAGAACCTGCCGATCCCCACGTCCATCCGGCGGTGCGGCTGGCGATCCTGGCGGCAAAACGCTACAGCGCCGCCGATGCCTTCGACGCCGTCTATGCGCTCGAAGCGCACAAGCGCAAGGCCGCGCAGGAGCTCGACAAGGTCGACATCCTGGCCTTGCCGACGGCGGGAACCATCTATCGCATCAAGGACGTCGAAGCCGATCCGGTCGCGCTCAACGCCAACCTCGGTTATTACACCTACTTCGCCAATCCCTTGCGGCTGGCGGCGATCAGCGTTCCCGCCGGTTTGCGCAGCGACGGCCTGCCGTTCGGCCTGTGCCTGCTCGCCAGGTCCTTCGAAGACAAGCGCCTGCTGCCGTATGCGCAGGCCTTCCACGACGCCGTCGGCGGCAAGCTCGGCGCCACCGGCCATGCCTATCACGGCGCTGCGCAAACCATATCGGGAGTACTCGCATGAGCAAGCCTGCATTGAGCTGGAAAGAATGGGGACGGCTGGACGCCGTCGCGCTGGCAAATCTGGTGCGCACGCGCCAGGTCAGCGCGGCCGAGACCGTCGCACAGGCCATCGCAGCGGCGCGACTGTTGGAGCCGCAGTTGGGCGCAGTGCTGGAGACCTTCGACGACATCGCCGCAACACCCTCGGCCGACGGCGCCAATCCTGATGGCGCCTTGTGGGGCGTGCCGCTGTTCATCAAGGATCTCGGCTCGACCATCGCCGGCCGGCTTGCTGAAAACGGCTCGGCCCTGAACAAGGACAAGCGCAGCCCCCGCACCGATCCGCTGATCGCCAACCTGCATCGCGCCGGACTGATTTCGGTCGGCCGTTCGACCACGGCGGAACTGGGCATGACCTATGACACCACGACCACGTATCGTGGGCTCAAGGTCACTCGCAATCCGTGGAATCTTGACTACACGCCGGGCGGCTCGTCGGGCGGCAGCGCCGTGCTGGTTGCGGCCGGCGTGACGCCGCTGGCGCATAGCACCGACGGCGCAGGCTCGACGCGCATCCCTGCCGGCCTGACCGGCCTGATCGGCCTCAAGGTGTCGCGCGGACGCCTGCCCTTGCCGTGGAGCTTCAACGAATACGGCAACGCCACCATCGGCGAAGGAACGTTCTCGCGCACCGTGCGCGATACGGCGGCTTTCCTCGACGCCGCCGCGTCCGATTACCCGGCCGGCAACAGTTTCGTCTCCAGCAAATCGCCGACACACACCTTTGCCTCTGCCTTGCAACGCCCGCCGGGCAAGCTGCGCATCGCGCTGTCGACCGGAGCATGGGGCCGCGCTACAGCGTGCCACGCCGACATCGCCGCGCGCACGCGAGAGGTTGCCGCTGCACTGCAGGAGCTCGGCCATGAAGTCGAAGAAATCGGCGACGACCTCATCACCGACTGGAATCGTTTCTGGCCCTCGTTCCGCACCTTCTGGCTGGGCATGCGTCCTGCGATGTGGGGCCTGCCCTATGAAGACGGCATCCCGTCCGGCTTGCAGGAGCAGCTGGCGCCGATGACGCGCAAGTTCTGGCTCAACGCCCAAGGCTACGACAAGCGCGACGTCCTGCGCCACCAGGCCGGCAACAATGCGCATGCCTTGCGACTCGGCGAATTCTTCGGCAAGTACGACGCGCTGCTGGCGCCCGCCTTTGCGATTCCCGCACCCAAGGCCAACGGTCCGCTTTCGCTGGCCAATGACCGCGACTTCGACGGCTACATCAATGAACTGCTGGACGCCGGACGCTACGCCATCCCCGCCAGCGAGGCAGGCCTTCCCGCCATCAGCCTGCCGGCCGGCAAGGACGCCAACGGTATTCCGGTGGGCGTGCAGCTCTACGCCAAATGGTTCGAGGAAGCGCGCCTGCTGCAACTTGCGGCACAACTGGAAGCGTCGCGCCCGCACTGGTTCAACACGCCGCCGCCGGTGCATGTCGGCACGCTGAGTTGAGGCAACGACGGCGTCAAAATCATTTTCTTCATAAGCATGTGCGAAGAGATTCGTTCTCAAGGCAAGCCAGGCTCTCTACTATCCGGGCATTGGTCATAACCTGTCATGACAGGTTAATTTGAAGATAACTAGCGATAGCCAGGACAAGCAATGCCGGATTTCCAGATCGTCGAACCCTCCCCGGTCCCCCTGTACGTACAGGTCAAGGACATGCTGCGCGAACGCATCTTCGACGGCACCTACGGGCCGCACGCGCAGTTGCCGCCCGAGAGCGAAATGGGCGCCATCTTTGGCGTCAGCCGCATCACGGTGCGCCAGGCGCTGAGCGACCTGCAGCGCGAAGGCGTGATTTTCAAGATTCCGGGGAAAGGTACATTCGTCGCCAAGAAAAAGGCCGCGCAGGAGTTGACCCGGCTGGAAGGTTTTGCCGAGGCGATGACGCGCAAGGGTTATGAAATCCATAACCGCGTGGTCGGTCATCGCACCCTGCCCGCCACTGCCGAAGTCGCGCAGCAACTGGGTGTCGAAGTCGGCGCGACGGTCGCGGAAATCCGCCGCGTGCGCCACCTCAACCGCGAACCGGTGTCGCTGGAAATCACCTACCTGCCGGAAGAACTCGGCCAGCGCCTGCGCAATGAAGACCTGTCCGGCCGCGACATCTTCCTGATCTTTGAAAACGATTTCGGCATCGCGCTCGGCCACGCCGACCTGCAGATCGGCGCCGTCATCGCCGACCATGCACTGGCCGAAGCCCTGCAGGTCAGCGAAGGCACCGCGCTGCTGCGCATTGAACGCCTGACCTATACCGCCGACGGCAAGCCGCTGGATTTCGAATACCTGTACTTCCGCGGCGAGACCTTCCAATACCACTTGCGCATTGCACGCCGTCCGACAACAGCAGAATAAGCGCCGGACAAATACAGGACACAGGAGAACCTCATGGAAACCCATATCCAAACCGTCGACGTGCTGGTCATCGGCGGCGGCACCGCCGGTCCGATGGCGGCCGCCAAAGCCAAGGAAGCCAATCCCGCCTTGCGCGTACTGCTGCTGGAAAAAGCCAACGTCAAGCGCAGCGGCGCCATCTCGATGGGCATGGACGGTCTCAACAACGCCATCGTGCCCGGCTTCGCCACGCCCGAACAATACGTCAAGGAAATCACCACCGCCAACGACGGCATCGTCAACCAGAAGACCGTGATGGCCTACGCCCAGGGAAGCTTCCCGATGATCGAGGAACTGGACCGCTGGGGCGTCAAGTTCGAGAAGGACGAGACCGGCGACTACGCCATGCGCAAGGTGCACCACATGGGCACCTACGTCCTGCCGATGCCGGAAGGCCATGACATCAAGAAGGTGCTGTACCGCCGCCTCAAGCGTGCGCGTGTAGAGATCACCAACCGCTTGGTAGCGACGCGCCTGCTCACGGCCGAGGACGGCAGCATTGCCGGCGCGATGGCGTTCGATTGCCGCACCGGCGACTTCCACGTGATCCGCGCCAAGACCGTGGTGCTGTCCACGGGTGCAGCCGGTCGGCTCGGCCTGCCGGCGTCCGGCTACCTGTTCGGCACGTATGAAAACCCGACCAACGCCGGCGACGGCTACAGCATGGCATATCACGCCGGCGCCGAACTGTCGGGCATCGAATGCTTCCAGATCAATCCGCTGATCAAGGATTACAACGGCCCGGCCTGCGCCTACGTCACCGGCCCGTTCGGCGGCTTCACGACCAACAGCCACGGCGAACGCTTCATCGAATGCGATTACTGGAGCGGCCAGATGATGCAGGAGTTCTACAACGAACTGCAAGGCGGCAACGGCCCGGTGTTCCTCAAGTTAAACCATCTCGCCGAGGAAACCATCAGCGCCATCGAGACCATCCTGCATACCAATGAGCGTCCCAGCCGAGGCCGCTTCCACGAAGGACGCGGCACCAACTACCGCGAGCAGATGGTGGAAATGCACATCTCCGAAATCGGCCTGTGCAGCGGCCATTCGGCTTCCGGCGTGTGGGTCAACGAACATGCCGAGACCACGGTGCCTGGCCTGTATGCCGCCGGCGACCTCGCCTGCGTGCCGCACAACTACATGCTGGGCGCCTTCGTCTACGGCAAGCTGGCCGGCGAAAGCGCGGCGCGCTATTGCGCCGAACAGCCGCTGGCCGACGTCAGCCAGCAACAAGTCGACGTCGAACGCGCGCGCGTCTGGGCACCGCTGCAACGCACCGACGGCCTGCCGCCCAACCAGGTCGAATACAAGCTGCGCCGCATGGTCAACGACTACCTGCAGCCGCCCAAGGTCACGCGCAAGATGGAGATCGGCCTGTCGCGCTTCGAATCCATCCGCGAAGACCTCGACCGCCTGCAGGCGCGCAACCCACATGAGCTGATGCGCGCGCTGGAAGTCCACGCCATCCGCGACTGCGCCGAAATGGCCGCGCGCGCCTCGCTGTACCGCACCGAAAGCCGCTGGGGCCTGTACCACAACCGGGTTGACTATCCCGAGCGCAACGACGCCGAATGGCTGGTGCATGTGCAACTGCAGAAGCAGCAGGACGTCATGACCTGCTTCAAGCGCCCGATCGAGCCGTACATCGTCGCGCTCGACGACCAGGAAAAAGACGCCTACCAGCACCTGCGCATCAAGAAGGATGCCGACGCTGCAGCCGAACCCGCCGCAGCCTGATAACTGAAAACGAGTGAGTATCCACCCATGCCGACCGCCTTCAACATCACCAACGTCCCCGTCACCATCGACGAAGACAAATGCATCGCCGAAAAAGGCTGCACCGTCTGCGTCGACGTCTGCCCGCTCGATGTGCTCGCCATCGATCTCACCAAAGGCAAGGCCTTCATGAAGTTCGATGAGTGCTGGTATTGCATGCCCTGTGAGAAGGACTGCCCGACCGGGGCAGTCCATGTCGACATACCGTATCTGTTGCGCTGACCGCCTTCGCGCGGCAGTCGGCCATACGGATCTTTTCATCAGGGGATATAACAATGCAATTGCGTCACAACATCTACAAAAGCCTGTTCAGCTTGTCGCTGGCCTTCGCGTCCGTCTCCGTGGTCGCCACCACCTCTGCGCGCGCGGAAACCATCCGCATCGCCATCGGCACCCAGGACACGACCATCAACTGCGCCACCGGCGGCCTGCTGATCCGCGAGTTGAAACTGCTGGAGAAATACCTGCCGCACGACGGCAAATACAAGGATGCGCAATACGACATCCAATGGAAGAACTTCACCTCGGGCGCGCCGCTGACCAATGAAATGGTGGCCGGTAAACTCGACCTCGGCGCGATGGCCGACTTCCCAGGTTCATTCAACGGCGCGGCGTTCCAGAAGGCCGGCAAGCGCAGCCTGTTCATTACCGTACTCTCCGGCAGCACGACCGGCAGCGGCAACGGCATCGTGGTGCCGAAGGCGTCGACCGTGCAATCGCTGGCCGAACTGAAAGGCAAGACGATCTCGGTGCCGTTCGCCTCCACCGCGCACGGCATGCTGCTGCGCGCCGTCAAGGACCAGGGCTGGGATCCGGAAAAGGATGTAAACATCATTACCCAGGCGCCTGAAGTGGCCGGCTCCGCGCTGCAGAGCAACAAGATCGATGCGCACGCCGACTTCGTGCCGTTCGCCGAGTTGTTCCCGCATCGCGGCTACGCACGCAAGATCTTCGACGGCTCGCAAGCCAACACGCCGACGCTGCATGGCAGCCTGGTCGATTCCGACTATGCGAAGAAATATCCCGAGATCGTGGTCGCCTACCTGCGCGCCGCCATCGAAGCGGATCGCCTGTTCACCGCTGAGCCCGAGAAGTACAGCGAGCTGATCGAGAAAGTCACCGGCATCGAAGCCGAAGTCAATTACCTGTTCCACGGCCCGCTCGGCCTGCAGACGCGCGACTTCACCTGGAAGCCGGAATATCGCCAGGCGGTCAAGACCTCGATCGATACGCTCAAAGCCATGAAGCGCACCGAAACCGATCTCGACGCCAACACCTTCATCGTCGACGAGTACCTGCGCACGGCGTTCAAGCAAGCCGGCCTCGACTACGAAGCGCGTCTGAAAAATTATGCGAAATCGCCGCTGACCGCCAAAGACAGCCTGACCGGCAAAGCCATCACCGATCCGAAGCGCGTCGGCCAGATCTGGGTACAGGGCGAACCGCTGGTGCGTCATTACGCCTCACTGGAAACCGCCTTGTCGGAAGCCCGCAAGCTGGAGAAATCCGGCAAGAAATTGCGCACCGTCTATGTGCATGATCGCGACAGCGGCCTGAAGCTACTGGCCGCCGATGCGTGGTTCGTGCAAGGCAAGAACGACGTCAGCGCTTTCCTGCTGAAGAGTTCCGCCGAGGCGTGGGCGAAGAAGAACAACGGCAAGGTGCTGGACTTCAGCGCCGCCAAAGCCGGTTCGGTGTAAAGCCTATTACGACGGAGTCAGATCATGGCCTTGAGTTCTTCCTACAGTCCGGCAGCGGATAGAGTGCGGCAGGACAATGCGGCATCGCCGACCTTATCTGCATCTTCGGCGCTGCCCTCGCTGGACGCGGTCCTGAGGCAGTGGCTGCACTATGGCCTGCGCCTGGCTTCCGTCGCGGTCTGCCTGTTGCTGTGGCAATGGGCTTCTACCGTACATCTCAACCTGGGACTGATCACGTTCCAGAACGTGCCGTCGCCGAAGGAAGTCCTTCAGGCCGCCTGGACGCTGGCGCAATCGCCCAAGCTGCTGTCGCATCTGAGCGCCAGCCTGTACCGGGTGTTCGCCGGCTTCGTCGTCGCTGCACTGGCGGGGATCGTGCTGGGCATGCTGATCGGCCGGATGCGCTGGCTCGCTGACGTCTTGCTGCCGCCGCTGGAATTGTTGCGGCCGATTCCGGCGGTGGCGTGGATACCGCTGTCGATCCTGATGTTCCCCTCATCGGAAATCTCGATGATCTACATCACCTTCATCGGTGCGTTATTTCCGATTTTGCTCAACACCATCCACGGCGTCGAAGGCGTCGACGCCCGCCTGATCGCTTCGGCGCGCAGTCTGGGCAGCGGCCGGCGCGCCATCTTCATCGAAGTCATCCTGCCGGCGGCGGCGCCCAGCATCGTCACCGGCCTGTCGATCGGCATGGGCACTGCCTGGTTCTGCCTGGTCACGGCGGAAATGATCGCCGGCCAGTTCGGCATCGGCTATTACACCTGGGCCTCGTACACGATCCAGAACTACGCGGACATCATCGTCGGCATGCTTTTCATCGGGGTCATGGGCATGGGCAGCAGCGCCCTGATCAAGAAATTGGGCGGCCTGCTGATGCCCTGGTATCTGTTGCAAAGGTAAGCGCATGACGACAACGCAAAAATTCGGCAAGGTCGACATTGATCGCCTGCATATCGAGCTTGGCGAAGGCAAGCGTCGCTTTGAAGCGCTGCAGGACGTTTCCATATCCATCGCGCCTGGCGAATTCGTCTGCGTGCTCGGTCCGTCCGGCTGCGGCAAGTCGACCCTGCTGGGTGCGCTGGCGGGCCATCTGCTCGCCAGCGCCGGCAGCGTGCGCGTGGACGGCGCGGCAGTCGACGGCCCGCATCCGGATCGCGGGCTGGTATTCCAGCATCACACGCTGTTCCCGTGGAAGCGCGTGCTCGACAACGTCGCCTTCGGCCTGAAGATGAAAGGCGTGGCGCGCGGTGAGCGTCATCAGCGCGCACGCGACCTGCTGAAACTGGTCGGACTGGAAGACTTCGAACACAGCTATCCGGCGCACTTGTCCGGCGGCATGCAGCAGCGCGTGGAAATCGCGCGGGTGCTGATCAACCATCCGCGCGTGATGCTGATGGATGAGCCGTTCGGCGCGCTCGACGCGCAGACCCGGCTCAAGATGCAGGAGCTGTTGCTGGAAGTCTGGGCGCGCATCGAGACCACTATTCTGTTCATCACCCACGACATCGACGAAGCGCTGTTCCTGGCCGACCGCATCCTGGTCATGAGCCCGCGGCCGGGACGCATCATCGAGGAAATCAAACTGGATTTCGCCCGCCCGCGCGGACCGGAGCTGGTGACCTCGCGCGCGTTCACCGAACTCAAGCGGCACTGCCTCGCCCTGCTCCATCCGGAAACCCGGGTGGTGCCGCTGGAACGGCTGAGCCCGCTGGGCGCGCCCGACCTGTCCCATATTCAATTCGCCATTTAAGGAAACGCAGTGAGCGCAGTCATCAACCTCGACACCTCTTCCAACGTCAACCCGGACGACGACATCGGCCAGTTCCGCACGCGTCTGCGCGACCCCGACAGCGCGGTGCGGCGCATTGCCATTCTCGATCTGATCGACGTCGCCGGCGATGAGCATGCGCCGCTGCTGGTCGAGGCGCTCGGCGATCCTTCCCCTGAGGTGCGGCTGGAAGCGGTGCGTGCGCTGGAGGCATTTGAAAGCGACGACAGTGTCGCCGGCCTGATCGTGCTGCTGACCGACGAAGACACCGAAGTGCGCGAAGCCGTCGCCCATGCGCTGAGCGAATTGAAAGACCCGGCCTCGGCGGAATTGCTGTTGCCGCATGCACAGGATGAACGCCCTTTCGTGCGCGTCGCGATCCTGCGGGCCTTGCGCGAGCTGCGCGTGCCCGACAGTCTGGAGCCGGCGCTGGCGGCCCTCGCTCACGCCGATGCGTCGGTGCGGCGCGAAGCGATTTCCGTGCTCGGTTATCTGAAGCAAGGCCGCGCGCTGGCGCCCATCATGCAACTGGCTGCGAGCGACAGCGATCCGGAAGTGCGACGCGCCGCAACCGGCGCGCTCGGCTTTGCCACCGACGAAAGCGTCTTGCCGGCCTTGTTGTCAGCCTTGCGCGACGCCGCCTGGCAGGTACGCGAAGAAGCAGCGACCACGCTCGGCAAGCTGCGCCTTGCGGCGGCTACGCCGGAATTGATTACAGCGTTGGAAGATGCCTACTGGCAAGTGAGATTGCGCGCTACACGCAGTCTTGGACGGCTGCGCAGCAAGGAGGCGATTGTCCCCTTGCTGGCGACCTTGCGTCACGAGATCAGCAACCTGCGCAAGGAGGCGGCGCTGGCGCTCGGAGAAATCCGCGACGCGTCAGCCTTGCCGGCCTTGCTGGAAGCGGAACAGGACGGCGACCCGGAAGTACGCAAGGCGGTCCGGCTGGCGCTGGAACAGATCCGCCTTGCTGTTTGAATTCAAAAAGAAATCCCATGGCGCATCCGCTCAGCCTCCGCAACCACAAGCCTTTGGCCACGCTGCATATCGCGTGGGACGACGGCGCCCAGCAAGCGCTGACGCATGCCTTGCTGCGTGGACAATGCCAGTGCGCCGATTGCAAAACCATCCGCCGCAATTCAGGCGAGGCCTTGACGGTGCAGGACGACATCCAGCTGGCCGATATCCGTCCGGTGGGCGAATATGGCGTGCAGCTGGTGTTCAGCGACGGACACGACCGCGGGATTTATCCCTGGGTCTTCCTGCGCTCGCTGTCCACATGAGGTCAGTACGGCGTCACCGAACACCATACGCAATCGGTCCCCAGCTGCCCCAGCATGCGCAGCAGCGCAGTGTCCAGTTCGGCCACATGGGCGGCGCATGAGAACATCAGCAAGGTCGCCAGTATGAACGCCGATGCGCGCTGTCGGTGAAGCGTGGCGGCGTTGCCGGCCCTGCCGTAAGTGCGCAAGAAGTGCTGAACGGATTTGTTGTCCATGGCAATACTCCCTCAATAAAAAACAACGCAAAGGCAAGGTCGACGCGCCCCTTTGCTAGACGACTACCAGTTTCACAACGACCAGCAGCACCGCGATGAAAATACCGACACCGACCAGACCGGCGCCGATCACGTAAAACGGATTGAACGAGGTCGCGTCCTTCTCGTAGTCGGCAAGGCGGCGCAGCCCGACGAACGACCAAAACACCGCCGCCAGCGTGGCGAAGAACGAACGTTTCTCCAACTCTTTGGATTGCATCGATGCCATTTGAATTCCCTCCTTAAACAGGTATTGCGTCAACGGACGCGCCCTTGCGGCTGCCCATCAACCTGAACAACAACACACCCGACACGGCGGCGATTGCAGCCGCCGCCAGCATCAGCAAGGCAAACGCATGGGCGAAACCGGCCTGCGCGATATGCAGTGCCTCCAGGCTGTTCCCCAGCGCCGGCAAGGCCGCTGCGCTGTCGCCGGCGACAATGCGCTCGACCACGTCGGTGAAGCCGGCCGGCTGCGGCAAGTTGGCGCCGGTCAATCCTTCCTTGAGATAACTGCCGGTGCGTACCGTCAGCACGCAGCCGAGGCAGGCAATCGCCAGCACGATGGCGGCAAAACGCGTGGTGGTGCTGATGCCGGAAGCCATGCCGGTGCGCTCGCGCGGCACGCAGTTCATGATGGCTTTCTGCGTGTTGCCGTTGAGCAGGCCGGCGCCGCTGCCGGTGACCAGCATGCCGGCCAGCACCATCCAGTAGGTCCCGACATAGGCAGCGATAGCCACCAGCACGTTGCCGGCGCACACCAGCGCCATGCCCAGCCCCATCACGCCGTGCAGCGGCATGTAGCGCGTCAGCGCAGCGCCGACACGCGGGAAGATCATCATCGCCAGCGCGAACGGCAGCATCGCCAGACCAGCCACGATGGCCGAGTACGAGAAAGCGTTTTGCAGGTACAGCGGCAGGAAAGTCATCATCACCTGCGCCGAACTGGCGTAGCCGAACATCGCCAGCACCGCGCCGACAAACGGCGCATGACGGAACAGGCGCAGGTCGATCATCGGTCGTTTCTGCATCAGCTCCACCGGCACGAACAAGGCCAGCATCAGCACCCCGCCACCGGCGCGCAGCAAGGTCGCGGCGCTGCTCCAGCCGGCCGCATTGGCATTGATCAGCGCCCAGATCACGCAGCCCAGCCCGCCGCTCAGCAACAGGCTGCCCCAGGGATCAAGTCGGGCGGCATTGGCGTCGCCAGACTCTGCAACCTCGCGATACACCAACGTGCCGAGGCACAGGCACACCGGCAAATTGAGCAGGAAGATCCAGCGCCAGCCGAGTAATTCAGTAATCACGCCGCCCAGCAACGGCGACACCGTCATCGACACGCCCATGCAGGCGCCCCACACGGCCCAGGCGTGAGTACGGTCTTTTTCGGTATGGAAGACGTGCCCGATCACGGCCAGCGCCGAGGTCAGCAACATTGCCGCACCAACGCCCTTGACTGCACGCGCGATCTGCAGGGCGCCGGCCGACCAGGCCAGGCCGCAACCGAGCGAGGCCAGGCTGAACAAACCGAGGCCGAGCAGCATCATGCGCTTGCGGCCGAAGCGGTCGGCAAGGCTGCCGGCCGGCAACAGCAAGGAGGCGAACGCCAGCATGTAGGCGCTGACGATCCATTCAATGTCGCTGAAATCGGCATGCAGCGAACGCGCCACCGACGGCAGCGAGACGGCGACGATGTTGGTGTCGAGCGTGATCAGCGCGCACACGCTGGAGCAGATCAGCAGGATGTTGCGCTCCTTGCGGCGGCGCGTGTCATCAGTCGCGTCGGCGTTGCTGGAAGTCTGAATGTTGCTCATGGCAGGATCACGGCTTCCCTGTATTTACGGTTTGACGGCGGCAAGGCCGGCGCGTGCAATCAGGCTGTCGTGTGCCTTGGTGTCGGCGCTGACGCCGATGGCGCCGATCACCTGGCCGTCGACCACGATGGGCAGGCCGCCTTCCATCATCACCAGGCCGGGCGCTGTGATGGCGGCGGGACGACCGTTGTTGATGGCGTTCTCAAGATCGGCGGAGGGCCGCTTGAACAGCGCAGCGGTGCGTGCCTTTTCGGCGGCGACTACCGGACCGACCGTGGTGGCGGCGTTGTCCATACGTTCGGAAGCGATCAGCCAGCCGCCATCGTCGACCACGGCAATGGCGCCAGGCCAGCCGTTCTTGCGCGCTTCTTCATGGGCGGCGGCGAGGATCGCCTTGGCGCTGTCGAGCGTGAGAACGCGTTTCACGGCGACGGGTGCGGCGCTCGTTTGTTGGGCGGAGGCCGTTTGAACCAGTCCGGTGCCAGAGAGGCACAGGAAAAGAACGGCAGCGATGCGGCGCAGTGGCATGAAAGGCTCCTGATAAAAGTATTCAGACCATTCTAATACCGCCGATAATTATCTTTATTACAGTTAAAATTCTATTTAATTTCTTTCAGGTTAATTATCAGATTATTGGAGAATGCCGTGGAGCTTCGTCACTTCCGCTGTTTCACCGCCGTCGCCGAGACGCTGCACTTTGCCCGCGCCGCCGAACAGCTCGGCATTTCGCCGCCGGCGCTGACCAAGCAGATACAGGAAATCGAACGCCTGCTGGACGTCCGCCTGTTCCAGCGCACCAAGCGCTCGGTCAGCCTGACCTCGGCCGGCGAGGTGTTCCTGGAAGAGGCCTTGCGCACGCTTCAACAAGCTGAGCGCGCTGAAGACGCAGCACGTCGCGCCGGTCGGGGTGAAATCGGCCGCATCGAGATCGGCTACATCGCTTCTGCGGCGTATTCCGGCTTGCTGCAAACCGAAGTGGCGCGCTTTCGTGCCGACTACCCGCTGGTGCAGCTCAACCTCATCGAAGCGCCGATGGATACGTTGCCGGTCGGTGTCAGCAACGGCAGCCTCGATCTCGCCTTCATCCGGCCTCCCGTACCCTGCCCGGCCGACGTCAATTTCCTGACCTTGCTGTATGACGATTTCGTCGCGGCGCTGCCTGAGCATTCGCCGCTGGCGCAGCACGAAACCGTGCCGGCAGCCGCGCTCGCATCGCAGTATTTCATCTTGCCTGAGCAGGCTTCCGGCACCATGGAAGTGGGTCGCCGCGGCCGTTTCGTGCCGCGCACCTTGCCCAATCCGGGCGGTCTGGTGGCGGTGGTGACGCTGGTATCACTGGGTCAGGGCGTGGCGATCGTGCCGGCGTCGGTGATGCAGCGCGTGAACATGCCGGGCGTCACGTATCGGCAGATTGAGGGAAAGATCATTCCGGGCGCCATCGCGCTGGCGTCGCGCAAGCACGAGAAATCGCCGGTGGTGCGCGCCTTCCTGAAGCAGCTGAAATCGCGTCAGGCCGACAGGTAGCGCGTGACGGTCGACGGCAGGCGCCCGGGCAAGCCGCTGTGGACGCTGCTGTCGTGGAAACGATAGGCGCCCTTGCCCGCTTTCTTGGCGGCGTACATGGCGGCGTCGGCCTTGGACAGCAGCTCATCAACGGTGTGACCGTCGTCCGGATACAGTGCGATGCCGATGCTGAGGCTGGTGCCGACTTCGTGACCGCCTAGATTGAGATACGGCGCACCGACGGCCTTGATCAATTTGTCCGCGATGTCGGCGATCTGGCTTTGGTATTTGATGTCGGATAGCAAGACCACGAACTCGTCCCCACCCAGGCGCGCCACCAGGTCGTACTCGCGCAGGTTGGTGCACAGGCGCTGCGCCACCGCTTTCAGCAGCAGGTCACCCACCGCGTGGCCGAGCGTGTCGTTGATCGGTTTGAAGCCGTCCAGGTCGATGAAGAACAGCGCGTAAAGGTTGGCGCTGCGCTTGGCGCGCGACAATTCCGCGCCGGCCAGCTCGCTGAACAGCATGCGGTTGGGAATCCCCGTCAGGTAGTCATGCGAGGCCAGTTGATAGGCGCGCGTTTTCTCTTTTTCCAGCTGTTCGATGAGGCATATTTTTTCGCGTTCGGAGCGCGCCAGGCGCTCGTACAGTTTCTTGCGATGGTAAGAAATCCCGATCAGGATGAGCGTCAACGTCACCACCGCGATGGAAATGACGATGGCGTAGCGTATATATTCGTAATGCGATTGCGTCAGGTCGGAGACCACCGAATCGGGATCGATGGTCACGCTGACGCTGAGTGGATAAGCGATCAGTTTTTGCCTGTTGCTGACACTGGAGGCGGACATGGATGCCATGCTGTTGTCGCCGATCAGCAGCCGGCGGTCGTTGAGCGCCACCAGCGGCGTGCCGGCGCCGCCATTGACCGCGATCAGGTAACCGTCGCCGATCTGCTGGTAGTCGTTCAGGAACCGCCCCAGATCGAGTATCGCGACCAGGTAGCCGCGTGCACCGGTCTTCGGCGCTTGCAGCGCGATCAGCATCGGCATGCGCCAGTTATGGCGGTCGGTCTTGCCGAACAGGACAGTGCCGGCTTTCGGTGCATCGTTGCCCGAGGCCGCCTGCGGGTAGGCGCGTTCCAGCAACTGGGCGAATTCGCTTTCCTCGGGCAGACCGGCGGAGGAATAGCGCAGGCGCATCTGGTCGTCGAAGACGGCGGCGCGCACGTAGGCGCTGTCGCCGTTGAAGAGCAGGCCCAGGTAATCGGCTGCAGTACTGTCGCCGTCGAGGACTTTGCTGCCGACCGTGGCGTACTGCCCGGCACGGCTGAGGCGATCATTGAGATTGGCGGCCATGATGGCTGCCATGTTGCGGCTCTCGGAAGACGCGCTCTCCATGGCCAGCTTCTTTTCACTGGAGACATGCGTCAGGGTGATGCCCCAGATCACGACCAGCACCAAGGATGACAGCAGCACGAAACAGGCGGACAGACCCCAGCCGTCCTGAATCAGGATCCTGGGCCATTTTGCCTTGAATGAAAATCCGCGCCGCAATTTACCTCCGGAATGCCTGAATGGTGGAAAGTACCGGGTGCGTCCTTGTTGCCGTCGCTGCAGGAAACGAATGCAAGCTGCATGCCTGCCGAATCCATTGTAGACACAAACTTCGTTGCGGTCTGTCACCCGAAAGGACTAGAACGGACTTAAAACGCCAAAAACAAGCCGGGAACAGGTCAGGCGCGCCATAAATACAACGAGCAGCACTGTGAGAGTGCCGCGCAGCAAGAATGTTCCGGCGATGCCGTGTTTCGAACGTTGCATAGGAATAGTGCGGATCAGCATGATTCCGGTCAGCAGGAGTTGCCGGGTGCCTGCAAGGGATAGCCAAAATAGTGGTCATCGGCATGTTGCCACAACAACTTGCGCTGCCGTGTCACCACTTTGTGCGACAGACAAGCCCGGTAAAGACGCCTAGGATGATCCGGTGTTTTGCTCCGATGCCTGAAAACCATAACAACAACGATCCATGACTGCATCCATCCCGCCGGCAATCATCTCCACCGATGCATTGACACATGTGGATGTCGTGCTGGCCTGCCCACGTTGCGGCGCCGTCGTGGCGCGACTCGTCAACGGTGCGCGTCCGATTCAGGAACAACGCATCGCCTGCCCGCAATGCAAGCGGTCATCCCGTTACGCCAAGCTCAGGACGGACTCTGGCGATACTTTACAGGTCTATATGCGCGCGTTATTTGCAGGCAGGCAGGCTCGCATAGACGCGCCCGACCGCGCGGGTGTGGCAAGCAGCCAGGAAGCCGGCTTACAGGTCAGACGCTGTAAATCACCGTGCGTATCGGCTGTTGCTGGCCGATCGGCATGATGGTTTGCAGGGCATCGAATTCCGCCAGGATCAGCTCGGCCTGGTAGCAGTGCGTGTTGGCGGATTTGAGCGCGTTGCGGAAGGCTTTCAGGGTCGCCGGCTTGGGTACGCTGCCGTGGCCTCTGTTGGCGCGTACGGCATCGGCGACGATATCGGACAGCAAGGCGTCGGCGCAGCTCTGCGCTTCCTTGAGTTGCACCAAACAATCGAGCAGAGCGAGAGTCTTATCCATGGCAGCACCTCAAGATGAAGTTGTCGGAAGGAAATTCTAACCAATTGACTGGGGCTTGCACAAGCACTTCCTGCACTGAATCTGCAATATCATGGGTAGCTTGGAAGCCGCGCCAGTTCTGGCATTGCAGCATAATCGCTGACCATGGGCGCGTCCCTGAAACAGATGAGCAAAGAGCAACCACACCAGTATAGACAGTAGCGCGAAAGAATCCATTGTCGGTCTTTCATCACTTTGCAAATGATTTTGGCAGTCCTCTCAAGTGCCTCTTTTCGCCCCGCCTTCTTTTTTGTAACCGCCGCCAATGACTGTATAAAACACCAGTAAAATAGCTTCCTTTTGCCGCCGCACCAAGGCTCAGCATGAACGTCGACTATCTGGAAAAACTCAACCCCGACCAACGCCGGGCGGTGGAATTCGGCATCGTCCCCCGACTGCCGGGACAGCAGGCCATATCTCCAGAGCCTGGCCGCCCTTTGCTGGTGATTGCCGGCGCAGGTTCGGGAAAAACCAATACGCTGGCGCACCGGGTTGCCCATCTGATCGTCAACGGCGCCGATCCGCGCCGCATTTTGCTGATGACTTTTTCGCGCCGCGCCGCCGCAGAAATGACGCGTCGGGTCCAGCGCATCTGTGGCGAAGCGCTCGGCGCCAACGGTCGCATCATGGCCGACGCCTTGTCCTGGGCAGGCACCTTCCACGGCATCGGCGCACAGATCCTGCGCGAGTACGCCGACCAAATCGGACTCGATCCCAATTTCTCCATCCATGACCGTGAGGATTCGGCCGACCTTATGAACCTGGTGCGACATGAGCTGGGCTTGTCGAAGACCGAAAAGCGCTTCCCGCTCAAGGCCACCTGCCTGGCCATCTACTCCCGAGTGGTCAATTCGGAAGCGCCGCTGGACAGCATCCTGCACAAGGTGTTTCCGTGGTGCGCGGAATGGGAGGCGCAGCTGCGCACGCTGTTCGGCGCCTACGTCGAAGCCAAGCAGGCGCACAACGTACTCGACTACGATGACCTGCTGCTGTACTGGGCGCAGACCATCGGCGAGCGCGTGCTGGCCGACGACATCGGTGCGCGCTTCGACCACGTGCTGGTGGACGAATACCAGGACACCAACCGCCTGCAATCATCGATCCTGCTCGCGCTGAAACCCGACGGCCGCGGCCTCACCGTGGTCGGCGACGACGCCCAGGCTATCTACTCGTTTCGCGCAGCGACGGTGCGCAACATCCTCGACTTTCCGCGCGCCTTCGACCCGCCGGCCGACATCGTCACGCTGGACCGCAACTACCGCTCGACCCAGACTATCCTGGCCGCCGCCAACAGCGTGATCGACAAGGCGCTGGAACGCTTCACCAAGAACCTGTGGACCGAGCGCGCCTCGGATCACAAGCCGCAACTGGTGTCGGTGCGCGACGAAGCCGACCAGGCGCGCTACATCGTCGAACGCATACTCGAGAACCGTGAAGCCGGCAGCACGCTGAAGGACCAGGCGGTGCTGTTCCGCGCCTCCGATCACAGCGGCCCGCTGGAGATTGAACTGGTGCGCCGGAACATTCCCTTCGTCAAATTCGGCGGTCTCAAATTCCTCGACAGCGCGCACGTCAAAGACATGCTGGCGATGCTGCGTTTCGTGCAGAATCCACGCGACCGCGTGGCCGGTTTCCGCCTGATGCAGCTATTGCCCGGCGTCGGTCCGGGCTCGGCGCAAAAGGTGCTGGAAGCCATGTCCACGCATGCAGATCCGATTGCCGCGCTGTCCGAATTGCCGGCGCCGCCGCGCAGCGGCGATGACTGGCGCGGCTTCGTCGAGGTGCTGCAATTCATGGCGCAAGGCAAGACCGGCTGGCCCGGCGAGATCGCCCATGCGCGCAACTGGTACGCCCCGCATCTGGAGCGCAAGCACGAAGACGCCACCACACGCCAGGCCGACCTGCTGCAACTGGAGCAGATCGCCTCCGGCTATCCCTCGCGCGAACGCTTCCTGACCGAACTCACGCTCGATCCGCCGGACGCCACCAGCGACCAGTCGGGCGTGCCGCTGCTGGACGAGGACTACCTGATCCTGTCGACCATCCACTCATCCAAAGGCCAGGAATGGAAATCGGTGTACGTGCTCAACGTCGTCGACGGCTGTATCCCGGCAGACCTGGCCACCGGCAGCACTGACGAGATCGAAGAAGAACGCCGCCTGCTCTACGTCGCCATGACGCGCGCCAAGGACGACCTGCATCTGATGGTGCCGCAAAAGTTTTTCACCGGCGGCCAGCACGCGCAAGGCGACCGCCACGTCTATGCGTCGCGCACGCGCTTCATTCCTCCCGGCGTGCTGCCGCATTTCACCAGCAGCGCCTGGCCGGTAGTCGCAGTCGGCCCGAGCGGCCGACCCGATGCGCGGCAGATGCGCGTCGACGTCGCAGCGCGCATGCGCGGGATGTGGAAATGAGCGACGCGCATTCGGCCGCCTATCCGGTGTCGGTCAAAGGCGTCTTGCTGACGCCGGACGGCGACGTCGTACTCTTGCTGAACGAACGCGACGAATGGGAACTGCCGGGCGGCCGGATTGACTTGGGCGAGTCCTCAGCCGAGTGCCTGGCGCGCGAAATCCGCGAAGAACTGGACCTGCATGTCAGCGTTGGTGCGCCTCTCGACACCTATCTGTTCGAAGTGATCCCGGGAAAATACGTCTTCATCGCCACCTACCGCTGCACGCTGACCGGCTCCTATGCTCCGGCCGTGAGCCACGAGCACAAACGCCTGGGCACGTTTCCTCCTCATGCCTTGCCGGTCGATCTGCCGGAGGGATACCGGCGTTCCATCGAGGCGGCTTGCGGTACATCTACCGCAAGCAACTGAGCCTGCATCGCTGTCTTCAGCCTTTCCTGCATTAGCACTTCGACCTGCGCTTGACCGGGAGCGTGGGCTAGCGACGACGATAAAAAGCCCGCACAGGGCGGGCTCTTCAATCGGTTTTCCAATCCATCAAGCATGCAGATGATGTAGTCAACCGATCATCTTCGTATACGCAGCCGCATCAAGAAACTGCGATTCATCGAAAGTCTCCACCGGACGCAGCCTGAAAATCCATTGTTCGTAGGGCGCGCCGTTGATGGCCTCCGGTGTGTTGGCGAGTTCGTCATTGACGGCAATCACCTCGCCCGCCACCGGCGCGTGCACGTCGGATGCGGTCTTGTTGGATTCGACCACGCCGGCGTCGGCGCCGCGCTGGAGCACGCTGCCGACCGCCGGCGTCTGTACGTACACCAATGGCCCGAGCTGGTCCTGGCCGAAGTCGGTGATGCCGACGGTCAAGGTGCCGTCGTCTTCCTGCCGGATCCACTCGTGCGTTTCGGCGTAAGTGAGGGTGTCTGGTATCAGCATGCGACTCTCCTTGTCTGCTCGATTATTGGATTATTGCGCCGCCGGGAAGACCGGCTCGCCCAGGTTCAGCATGAGGCGGTTGGCCCACGCGAAAATGGCGACCGAATGGATCAGGTCGAGGATTTCCTGCTCGCTGAGACCGACGTCCTTGAGCGCCTGGATGCCGGCGGCATTGACGTCGTTGGGATTCTTGGTGAGATCGATGGAAAACTGCGAGATGGCTTTCTCGCGCGCATCGGTGCCGGCAGTGTACGGATCGTCGAAAACCTGCTGCACGGTGTCGCTGCGCTTGGCCAGTTGCTCGAAACGCTGTGCATGCACCGAAGCGCAATACACGCAGCCGTTGATGCGCGACACCACCATGGAGCCGAGTTCACGTTCCGCACGCGACATGCCGCCCGGGGCGTACATGATGGCGTTGAAGGCGGCCGAGCGCTGGCGCAGGATTTCCGGCTGATGCGCGAGGAACAGGTAATAGTCCGACGTCTTGGCCTTGGGATGGCTCTCTTCCAGCACCTTGATCTGGTCTTCGCTGGCTTGCTCGATGTCGATGACGTCGAGCCATGCGTCCCACTCCAGCACTTCGTTGGTGAAGCCGTGCGATTTAATGATGGTGCTCATGCTTGCTCCTTGCTTGCCAGTTTCATGGCCTTCAGACCGGCGACGACGCGGATCTGGTACGAGATGAAGGCGATCAGTTGCGACAGCGCGACCACGGCGGGCGTGCTGATGCCGGCAGCCGGCAAGGTATGCAAGGCGGCTTTGTCGCCATCCACCGGACGCTCGGTCAGCGCTCGTGTGAAGGCCAGCATGGCGCGCAGGCGGCCTTCCGGTAATTGCTCCGGGGCGCCGTCGGCAGCGACGGCAATCTGTGCCGTGTCGGCCGGCAAGGCGTCCAGCCGTGCGCGGTAATGCGCGGCGACTTCACGCGCGCCGGCCAGGCGACAGGCGTACAACGCAACCAGCAGGCGCTCGTCCAGGGAGATACCTTCCAGCGCCGGGTCGAACAGCGCGTCATAGCTGCCCTGCGAGGCGACCGCGACTTTTTCGCGCTGGTGGCGCAAGGCATGCAGGCTGTTGCCCGCTTGAAGGCCGGACAGCCGGTCGATGACATCGTTGCCGATGTTGTATTCCACTTGCGTCGTCATGATACTTCCTTTCGTGATGGCTGCGCGGAGCGCGCGAGATGCGCTCCGACTGCATTCCTGAGAAACTCCAGGGCGTGCTGCAAGGAGTGTTTGTCGGCGTGCGCATTGGCGGCAGGCACGCCGCCGCCGGTGCTGATGCGCTTCGACACCGGATGGGCGTAACTGATCTGGGTAGTCGGCACGTAAGGGAACAAGATGGCGTGGCCGGCATCCTGGTAGTCGTGCCATTCCACGGCGTGCGGATGCGCGACTTCGTCCAGCTTGTCGCGCACCATTTTTGAATAGATGCTCGACGGCCACGAGCCGTCGTCGGTAGCCGACAGCAGCAATACGGGCGCATCGATGTGCTCGACCAGGATGCGCGCCTTCGCCACCGCCTCCTTGTCCTGCAAGGCGGTCAGCATGGCGAGCACATGCCGATGCGGCGGCGTCCCCTCGTCGAACGGCGCCCAGCTGGCGTGCCGGTTGTTTTCCCATTGGTGCGTAAGCGGCTTGCCGTCGAGCAGCCAGGTCGGTCCTTCGCGCCCGATCGCCGGGTCGCAGGCGTTCTGGCCGCTGTGCACCAAGGCGCTCGGCACGTAAGCCAGCACCGCCGAGACTTTTTGCGGAAAGGTCGCCCCCAGCAGCAGCACCAGCTCACCGCCGCGCGACTGGCCGCTGATGGCGACGAAGTCGCCGAGCGGCTTGACCGTGGCGCGCAGCCAGTCAAGACCTTTTTCAAAGTACTCGAGCGGCGTGTTGGAGATGTAATCCGACAGGCCCGGCGCCTTGAAATACGCCAGCGCAAACGCCGCATAACCGTGCGACGCATACAAGGCCGCACGCGGTTCATTGATGCCGCCACCGGAGCCGTTGAGGATCATCACCGCCGGATGCGGCCCCGGACCGGCTGGCAGGAACAAAGTCCCGACCAGCCCCTGCTCGCGCACTTCTTGTCGCGTCACGCCATCGGCGCACAGCCGCTGCGTCAGTTCCGCTTCGGCCTTGCCGGCAGCACTGCTTGCTTCCAGCACGGTCGTCAGCGCTTGCTGCACGTCGGCATGGAACAGCTCGCGCTTGCCCGGCTGTTCCGGCGCCTGCGACCACAGCAGCCCCATCGCTGAAATACCCTCGTAATCTCCCTCCGCCGCCGGCGCCAGCGTCAGGTCGACGTGCCCCGCCGCGTCCGCGACGAATCGCGCACTGCTGCGCCAGACGACGCCGGCGCGCACGGTACGGCTGACGACCTGCACCAGCTCGCCCGGCTGCGCGCCGGTGACGACGATGCGACGCGGCACGTCGATCAGGTCGTCGGCGGGACTGATGGTGATGTTCAGCGTGGACATGGCCACCTCCTCAACGAACTTACTTCTTTTCCTGCGTCACCATCATGGCGGTGGTGCGGTCACTGCTGGCCGGCGTCACCTTCAGGCCCTTCTTGGCGGCCCAGATGTTCTGATAGTGGTACAACGGAATGATGCCGGCGTCGTCGGAAACAATCTTGGCGGCGTTGCGCAGGATCGCTTCACGCTTGGCCGCGTCGAACTCGGCGGTCGAATCAGCCAGCGCCTTGTCGATGGCAGGGTTGCTGTAGTGATTCCAGTTGGAGGCGCCCAGGCCTTTCTTGCTGTCGACGGTTGCCAGCACGTTGACCAGCGCATAGCTTGCCTCGCCGGTGCCATTGCCCCATGCCAGCACGCTGACGGCAAACTCGTTCTTGTTGGCGCGCGCCGAATACGAAGCCCACGGCAGCACTTCCACTTGTGTCTTCACGCCGATGCGGGTCCAGAACTGCGCCACCGCCTGCATGGTTTCCGGCGCTTGCGGATAGCGATCGTTAGGCACGTGGATGGTCAGCTTGAAGCCCTGCGGGAAACCGGCGTCGGCCAGCAGTTTCTTGGCCTGGTTGACGTCGTTCGGAATGTTCTTGATATCCGGGTTGTAGCCGAAGGTATCGGCCGGCATCCATTGGTTGGCTTCGGTCGCCGCGCCTTGCAGGATGCGGTCGACCAGCGCCTTGCGATTGATCGCCAGCGACAAGGCCTTGCGTACGCGTGCGTCCAGCAGCGGATTCTTGTCGAGCTGCTTGCCGGCGTTGTCGGTGATGTACTGGTTCGGACCTTCATGGAAAGTCGGTTGCAGCAACAGCACGCGCAGGCCGTTGTACGGGAACACCTTGACGTTCGGCGATTGCTTGAGCTTGGCCAGGTCGGACACCGAGACCTTGTCGATCACGTCGACGTCACCCGACAGCAAGGCTGCAGTGCGCGCGGCGGCGTTGTTGATGTAGCGGTAGTTGACCTTTTCCCAGATTTGCTTCTGGCCCCAGTAGTCGTTGTTGCGTTCCATCACGACGCGGTCGCCCGGCGTGTAAGAGACGTATTTGTACGGACCGCTGCCGACCATGGCGGCGCCGCTGTTGTAGTTTTCAGTTTGCGATTTTTCACCGACATGCTTGCTGACGATGTGTACCGACGCCAGGTTCAGCGGCAGGTCGGGATTGGCGATATTGGTCTTGATGATCAGCGTCAGCGGATCCTTGGCAGTGACCGATTCCACCGTGCGCAGGTAGCCGGCGAAGGTCGCCACGCTGCCCGGCACCGCGCGTGCGCGCTGGTAGGAGAAGATCACGTCGTCGGCGGTGAACGGCTTGCCGTCCTGCCACTTGACGTTGGGACGCAGCTTGAACTCCCAGGTCTTGGCGTCGATGTTCTTCCAGCTGGCGGCCAGGCCGGGTTGCAGCTTGTTGTAGTTGTTTTCGACCAGCAGGTCCCAGAAATGCAGGTCGACGGAACGGTCGCCGGCATGGTTGTTGAGCTGCGGATCGAGCGACGACAGCGGATCGGCAAACGCGATGTTCAGGGTCTGTGCGCCGGCGGAGCCGAAGCCCAGCAATGCGACGGCCAGGAGGCTGGAAAGTACGGTTTTCTTCATGTTCATCATCCTCGGTTGGGTGGGATAAAACTGCGTTTCTAAATATTACTGATCGTTCAAATGACAGGCGCTCAGATGACCCGGCGCGACTTCCTTGAGCGCCGGAACCTCGGCACGGCAACGCGGCATGGCATGCGGGCAGCGCGGGTTGAAATGGCAGCCGGACGGCGGATTGAGCGGACTCGGGATTTCCCCCTTGATCGCCGTGAAGGACTTGTTGCGCGCCTGCAGGCGCGGCACTTCGGCCAGCAAGGCTTGGGTGTACGGATGGTTCGGACGGGCGAACAGTTCCTCGACGGCGGCGCTTTCGACGATGCGGCCCAGGTACATGATGACCACGCGGTCCGACACGTGCTCGACCACGCCGAGGTCGTGGCTGATGAACAGATACGTCAGCCCGAGTTGCTCGCGCAGGTCGGAAAACAGGTTCAGGATCTGCGCCTGGATCGACACGTCCAGCGCCGCCACCGCCTCGTCGCAGACCAGCATGGCCGGTTGCACCGCCAGCGCGCGGGCGATGCCGATGCGCTGGCGCTGGCCGCCGCTGAACTGGTGCGGATAGCGGTCCCTCAGCTCCGGATCGAGTCCTGCACGCAGCAATTGCGCGCTGACGTAATCGTCCAGTCCGGCCTTGTCGGTCATGCCGTGGATCAGCGCCGCTTCGCCGACGATCTGGTCGACGCGCAGGCGCGGATTGAGACTGGCATACGGATTTTGGAAGATCATCTGCACCTTGCGCCGCGCCGCCTGCATGTCTTGTGCGCTGAAGTCCTTGCGATCGACGCCATTGACCAGCACCTCGCCTGCCGATGGCGCCAGCAGGCCGCTGACGATGCGGCCCAGGGTCGACTTGCCGCAGCCGGATTCGCCGACCAGGCCGACCACTTCTCCCGGCATCACGTGCAGGTCGACGCCGTCGAGCGCCTGCGTCACGGCGGCCGGACGCATCCAGCCCCGCGCCGTCAGCTGCCGCTCGAACGGACGCGGCTTGCGCTCGCCGAAACGCTTGACGATGCGGCGCGCATCGATCAGCGGGACGGCTTGTTGATTCGACTCGTTCAACTTATCCATGCTGCAACTCCGTCGTTTCGTTCTGACTCGCAGGATGGAAGCAACGCACCAGATGATCCGGCAAGGGCTCGGTAATGTCCGGACGCGTCAGGCATTGTTCGCTGACCCGCTCGCAGCGTGCGGCGAACGCGCAGGTCGGCGGCAGGTGCAGCAGGTTCGGCGTCAGGCCGGGAATCTGGCGCAGGCGCTGGCCGCGCCGGTTGTTGCCCGGCAGGCTGCCGATCAGGCCTTGCGTGTAAGGATGCTGAGGCCGGTCGAGCACCTCGGCGACTGAGCCTTGTTCGACGATGCGGCCGGAATACATCACGGCAATGTCGTCCGCCAACCCTGCCACCACTGACAGGTCGTGGGTGATCCAGATCAGCGCGGTGCCGTTCAGGCGCGCGAGCTTTTGCACCTCCGACAGGATCTGCGCCTGGATGGTGACGTCGAGCGCGGTGGTCGGCTCGTCGGCGATGATCAGGTCGGGCTTGTGCAGCATGGCGATCGCAATCGCCACGCGTTGGCGCATGCCGCCCGACAGCTGATGCGGATAGGCGCGCAGCCGTTCGTCCGGACTGGCAATGCCCATCAACCCCAGTGTATCGCGCGCCAGTTCGCGCGCCTGCTCGCGGCTGACCTTGCTGTGCGCGAGCACGGCGTCGATCATCTGCGCTTCCACGCGCAGGACCGGGTTGAGCGTCATCATCGGATCCTGGAAGATCATGGCGATGCGATTGCCCTGCAGGCTGCGCAGCGACTTCTTGTCCAGCGTCACGAGGTCCTGGCCTTTGAACAGGATCTGTCCGCCGACGATGCGGCCCGGCGCATCCAGCAACCCGAGGATGGAAAAGCCGGTCACGGTCTTGCCTGACCCGGACTCGCCGACCAGGCCGAGGATGCGGCCGCGCTCGAGCGTCAGCGAGACGTCGTCGACCGCCGGCAGCACGCCGGCCGGTGTGTAAAAATGCGTGCGCAGATTGCGCACTTCAAGCGTCGGGACAGAATTACGCGTGCTCATTTCTGCCACCTTGGATTCATGACATCACGCAGGCGATCGCCGACCATGTTGATCGCCACGATCACGACCACCAGCGCGACGCCGGGATAAAAACTGATCCAGTATTCGCCGGACAGCAAGAATTGATAGCCATTGGAAATCAGCAGGCCCAGTGACGGCTCGGTAACCGGCACGCCCAGGCCGAGAAAGCTCAAGGTCGCCTCCAGCGTAATCGCGCGCGCAATCTGCAGCATGCCGATGACGAGCAGCGGCGGCAGGCAGTTCGGCAGGATGTGGCGCACCATGATGCGCCAGCCCGAGACGCCCAGGCCGCGGGCGGCTTCGACATATTCCTTCTGCCGCTCGACCAGCGCCTGGCCGCGCGCGGTGCGGGCGTAATAGGCCCACTCCAGCACCACCAGCGTCGCCATGACGTTGAAGATGCCCTTGCCCAGATAAGCCAGGATCAGCATCGACACCAGGATCGACGGGAACGACAGCACCAGGTCGGCCAGGCGCATCAGCAGAGCGTCGACCTTGCCGCCGGCATACGCGGCAAGCAATCCGACCAGCGTGCCGATCACGCCCGCCAGCAGCGCAGAGCCGACGCCGATGCCGACGCTGATGCGCAGCCCGTACAGGATGCCGGAATACAGATCGCGTCCCTGCCCGTCCGTGCCGAGCCAGTAGGTATAGGTGCCGAGTCCGTTGGCGGTGCCGGGCGGCAGGCGCGCGTCGAGCACATCCAGTTGCATCAGGTCGTAGGGATTTTGCGGCGTCAGCCACGGTGCCGCCACCGCAGCGATCATCAGCAGCGCGGCGACGGCAAGGCCGAACATCGCGGTTCGTGAAGCGAGGAAGCCGCGCAAGATGGCGCGCCATGGCGATTCGCGGCGCGGCGGCTGGAATGCCGACAAGGCGGCGACCTTGGCGCGCACTTCCTGCTGCGTCATCGGCGTTGTTTTGTTGACCGATACTTCGCTCATGCCGCCACCTCCACCCGCACGCGCGGGTCCAGCACTTTATAGAGGACGTCGACGATCAGGTTGAGCGTGACGAACAGGCACACGATCACCATCATGTAAGCCACGATCACCGGCCGATCCAGCGCATTGATGCTGTCGAGAATCAGCTTGCCCGCGCCGGGCCAGGCGAAGATGCTTTCGGTCACCACCGCGAACGCGATGGTCGAGCCGAACTCCAGCCCGAGGACGGTCACCAGCGGGATCAGCGTATTGCGCAGCACGTACATCAGCACCACGCGCAATGGCGTCAGCCCTTTGGCGCGTGCGAACTTGACGAAATCCATCGGCAGCACTTCGCGCACATTGGCGCGCGTGAGGCGGATCACCAGCGAGATCTTGAACAGCGACAGGTTGAGCGCCGGCAGGATCAGGTGGCGCAGGCCGTCGACCGTCAGCCACGACCATTGCACGCCGAACAGGCCGGCCGTCTCGCCGCGCCCGCCCGAAGGCAGCCAGCCCAGCGACACGCTGAAGGCCATGATCAGCATCAGGCCGATCCAGAAGGTCGGCAGCGAAAAGCCGAGGATGCTGCCGGTCATGATCATGCGGGAGAAAAAGGTTTCTGGAAACAGGCCGGCCAGCAGGCCGAGCGGGATCCCGATCAGCACCGCCAGAATCAGTGCGGCAAAGGCCAGCTCCAGCGTCGCCGGCAGGCGCAGAAAGATAAGCTTGATGGCCGGTTCGTTATAGACGAAACTTTTACCGAGGTTGCCGTGCAGCGCGCCATTGACGAAGGCCAGGTACTGGCGCCAGATCGGCTGGTCCAGACCGAGTTCTTTAATGATGCGCAGGCGATCGACCTGGTCGACGTCGGGGCCGATCAGGGTATCGACCGGATTACCGATCATGTGCAGGCCGAAGAAGACGATCACCGTCATCAGCAACAACACCGCCAGCGCCTGCAAGACGCTGCGCGCAATCGCGCCGCTCATCGCTGCAGCCCTTCGCGTTCTTCGGCGGTCGGCTCGGACGGCGTCCATTCGTTGCCGATCAGCTCCGGTTCGGCGTAGGCCTGCAGGTTGCGGTAGTGCGTCTCGACGTCTTCGCCGTAGAGCAGCGACGCGATGCCTTGCGCCAGTCGCTGTGCGCCTTCGCTGATGGCGGGAATATCGCCCGACAGCGTGCCGTGAGTGATGGTGGCCGGATAGCAGAAGCAATGGATGCGCTCGAGCCCGGGCAAGCCGCCCGGCTGCTTTTGCTGGAATTCGAAGGCTTTGCCGAGATCCGGCGAATCGGACAGCTCCGCATCTTCGTCACCGGGTGGCGGCATGTAACGTGCGCGCCAGCTGCGGATATGCGGCGCGATCACGGCGAACTCGGGACGCACGCTCCAGTCCACGCGAAAACCGGTGGAGAAGATCAGGAAGTCCAGATCGAATACGCCGCGCGGCGTGCGCACGCGCAGGCTGTCGCTGTCTTTGCCTGTGATGACCTCCACGCGCTCGATCGGCGCGCCGAAAATGAAACGCGCGTTGGCGAACTTCGACACGCGCTGCACGCTGCCGCTCGGCGGCGGAATTTGCTGGACGTTGACGTAGTGGCGGATGCGCCATTTCCACTCGTCCGGAAGATTCACGTGACCGCTGGTCAGGCCGGGATTTCCCGAGCCCTTGCCCTTGTTGATGCGCGGCAGTTCGGTGCGGCGGATCAGGATGTCGACGCGTTCGGCGCCCGCTTCCAGCGCTGTTCCCGCGCTATCCATGGCCGACGAACCGGCGCCGATGATGCCGACGCGTTTTCCGGTCAACTTGCCGTAGTCCATGTCGTCCGACGAATGCGCCCACAGGGCGCGCGGCAGGCTGTCCGCCAGCGGCGGCACCAGTGCACCGCCGAGACCGTCGCGGCCGGTGGCGAGCACCACGCGGCGCGCCAGCACCACCGACTTGCCGGATGGTGAGGTGATGTGCAGTTCCACCAGGCCGTCGGCGCGCGGCCGGATCAGCTCCATGCGATGGTCGTTGCGTATGTCGAGATCCATCACCTTGCGATACCAGCGCAGGTAGTCCATCCACTGCAGGCGCGGGATCTTGTCCAGGGCTTCCCATGCGTCGAGTCCGAATTGAGCCTCGAACCAGGCGCGGAAGGTCAGTGCGGCGAAGCCCAGCGCCGGGCCGGTCAGCTTCTTCGGCGAACGCAGGGTTTCCATGCGCGCGGTGGTCGCCCACGGGCCTTCGAAGCCAGCCGGCGACTGATCGTAAATCACGGCGTTGATGCCCAGGTGCAGCAGCGACACCGCTGCCGCCATCCCGGCCTGGCCACCGCCGATGACGGCCACGTCCAGTACCGGCTGGTTGTCCACCGTCTTTTGGGGAACCCAGGACTTGGCCGGCAATTCCAGCCAGGCCAGGTCTTGCCGCAGGCGCGCTTCCAGCGCGGCCAGTCCGCTTGCTGCCGAGGTCGTCGCTTCACTCATGATGCACGCCCTTCCCGTGTGGATATCGCCGAAATTGAATTGTATGTCTGCATGTTGCCTGTTCTTGCCTTGTCCATGATGCCGTTACAGCAAATCGTCGTGGTCGCCGGCATCGCGTCGGACGAAACCGTGCAGGATGTTGCGCGCCGCCGTCTCGATGGCCACGATCAGCGCCTGCGTCACGGCGTCCACCGGCTTGCCGAACGGCGTGACCACGCCGAAGTAAAACGGGATGTTGACCGCCAGCGGCCGCACCGCCAGGCCTTCGATGGGCATGCCCAGCGCGGTCATCGGTTCGACCAGCGCCACGCCGAGACCGGCATGCGCGGCCATGACGGCGTTGAATGAGGTATTGGTTTCGATGGCGACGTCGAGCGGCTTGTCCTGCGCCAGCGCCATGTCGATACGCTGGCGCAGGCGATAGCGGTTGGACATGGTGATGACGCGCTCGCTGCGCAAGGCGTCGACGGTGACGACATCCAGCCTGGCCAACGGACTGTCTGCGCGCACCACCGCCACGCACGGCGCCTGGCCGATCCAGTGCAGGTCGAGGCCGCGATGGGCAACCGGCAGGCTGGTCAGGCCGAGGCTCACCGTCCGATGCAGCACCGAATGAACGACCTGTTCGGCCGAGGCGCTGCGCAGGTGGATATGTTCGGGCAAGCCGTGCTTTTCGATTAGCTTGAGCGCGGCCGGCGCAATCGTCGAGGCCAGCGCGGGCGTCGCCACCAGATGGATGGGCTGGAGTTCTTCGCGGCCGATTTCCAGCGCGCGTTCGCGAATCGTCCGCAGCCCGACCAGCGAGCGCTCCACTTCTTCGTACAAGAGGAATGCCTTGTCGGTCGGCGTCACGCGCGGGCCGTTGCGATCGAACAAGGCATAGCCGAGTTCGCCTTCCAGATCCTGGAGCGCCTTGCTGACGGCGGGCTGCGAGCGGCCGAGGCTGCGCCCGGCGCCAGTCACGCTGCCGATGGTCATCACCGCCGAAAAGGCTTCCAGTTGATTTAAGTCCATACTATGATGAGTTATATTATTTTCGAATTATAGACAGACATTTATTCTGATTAAGTATAATCATTTTGCATAAGTTAATACGAAAATCAGCTTAAGAATCTCCCGCGACGTATGCCCGCCCGCCAAGGCGCACCCGCCTGGACTTTACATTGCAAATTACACAAACGAATAATGAAATGATTTTATATTCGTTTTTCACCTATCATTTTCGTCGTAACGTAAGCGCATCTTTCTTCCGGATTCCGCCATGAACGCTTCCTCCGCCTGTATCTCCACTGCTGCGGCCAACCCGTCCGCGCTGCAATTCCCTATCTATCTGGACTATTCGGCGACGACGCCGGTCGATCCGCTGGTCGCTACACGCATGGTTGCCTACCTGACGGAAAAATTCGGCAATCCGGCCAGCAGTTCCCATTCATTCGGCTGGGAAGCCAAGGCTGCCGTGGAGAAGGCGCGCAAGCAGGTCGCCACGCTGGTCGGCGCGCAGGCCAACGAAATCGTCTGGACCTCGGGCGCCACCGAATCGAACAACCTGGCGCTGAAAAGCGCGGCCCATGCGCTGCGGGCAGCCGGTCGCGGCCAGCACCTGATCACCGTCAGCACCGAGCACAAGGCGGTGCTGGACACCATGCATACACTGGAGCGCGCCGGCTTCGACGTCACTTTTTTGCAGCCGCTGGCCGATGGCCTGATCACCGTCGAGCAATTCAAGGAGGCGCTGCGTCCGGACACCATCCTGGCGTCGGTCATGATGGTCAACAACGAAATCGGCGTGATCCAGCCGATCGCCGAACTGGGCGAAATTTGCGCCGCCCGCGGCATTGTCTTCCACGTCGATGCGGTGCAGGCGGTCGGCAAGATCGCGATTGATCTGGCCACGCTCAAGGTGGATCTGATGTCGTTCAGCGCGCACAAGATCTACGGCCCGAAAGGCATCGGCGCTCTGTTCGTTCGCAACAATCCCGCACTCAGGCTGGAAGCGCAGATTGACGGCGGCGGTCATGAAAACGGCATGCGTTCAGGCACCTTGCCGACACACCAGATCGTCGGCATGGGTGAAGCGTTTGCGCTGGCGGCGAGCTTGCAGGATACCGAAGCCGCGCGCATCGGCGTGCTGCGCGATCGTCTTTGGGATGGATTGAAGGATTTGCCGGGAGTGGTGCTGAACGGCTCCGCAACGGCGCGCATTCCACACAACCTCAATGTGAGTTTCGACGTCAGTGGGGAAATGCCGGTGGCGGGACAACTGCTGGATATTGCGGTGTCGGCCGGATCGGCCTGTAATTCGGCCAATGCGGCGCCGTCTTACGTACTGACGGCGCTGGGCCGATCGGCGGCGCTGGCGCGCAGCGCGATCCGGTTTTCACTGGGCCGCTACACGACGGACGCAGAAATCGACTACACCGTGGCGACGCTGCAAAAACTGTTGCTGAAGTAGCTCAGCTTTGGATTGGCGCTGAATCGGAAGTCGCGGGCGCCGATGACTCTTCGGCCTGGCGCTTGGTTACGGCAGCGAAATGTTCCGCATATTCAGCGCGGCGCGCCTGGTCGGACTCGATCAGCATCTGGTATCGGGTTTCCGACACGCGCTGCTGCAGCACAGCCGAATAACGCTCGCGCTGCAACCATTCGATGATGATCGCGGCCAGCATCACGATGCTGCCGTAGACCACGATCAGGAACACGTCCTTGCTGCCCAGGCCATCCATCATGTAATACGGCTTGCGGAAAAAATACAGCGCTGTCGGGATCGCCAGCACCAGCAGTCCCAGCGAATACACATAGCCAAAGAAGTAACTCATGATGATGCAGTTGATGGCGAAGAACAGCATCGACATCGATTCGTCGACCACCGAGCTGAGCACATAGCGCAGGATGAACGCCACCACGAAGCCGCACAGGCAGAACAGGATGGGATAGAAGCCGCCGTTTTTCCAGCGCTTGGAATTTTTGAGTTTGATGATGCTCATGGAAGATCCTCTGCACCGCCGGTCAGCGGCGATCTTTCAGCGGAGAGTTGTGCAACAGGTATTTCAGCGAGATGTCGTTGCTGTGCATCTCGATGTTGCGCCGGATGAACTGGGCCGCTTCGTTGGTCACGATCTCGCGTTCATTATCAACGGTGATGATATGGTAGCAGTCGCCCAGCCAGATCACCTTGCGCACTTCCGAGTTGATGTTGGCCAGGATCATTTCGGCATTGCGCGGCGCCGCCGTCTCGTCATCGATGGAATGGATCACCAGCGTGCTGGCGCGCACCTGCGACAAGGACTGCCTTACATAGGCCATCAGCTTTTGCGCCGCCCACAGATGGCGCGCCGGAATCGCCGCTGCACCGACCGCCGCGACGCCGTCCTTCTTCAGCGCCGCCGCCACGCGCCGGCGCATTTCAAAATTCTTGATGCCGTAAGGATCGCTTTCCTTGTAGGTCCAGTTGCGATAACCGAGACTATACGGAACGTTCATCAGGCGGTGATACCAGGGAATCGACCAGCCGTCATAGCGCAGCACCGGCGACAGCAGCACCACGCTGAGGATTTCCTTGCTGAAGCTGGCCACCGCCAGCGCCAGGGTCGCGCCCATGCTGAGGCCGCACAGCGAAACGGTCTTGTGCTCTTCCTTGAGCTTGACCACCTTGCTCTCGACCATGGCGCACCAGTCCATCCAGTTGGGCGTGACGCGCGGATCGGTCATTGAGGCGGAATAGTTCGGAATCTGCATCTCGACCACGGTGCAGTTGGCCTTCTTGAGCGCCTTGGGGATGGTGCCCAGTTCCAGGCTGGAGCCGCATAGCCCGTGCAAAAGGATCACCGCATGCTCTTTTTGGCGGTCTGCCTGGCGCTCTAGCTGATGGTCGTTGCGAACAGTCTGGTTCATGCGATGGTGGACAACGAGATACTAAATAGGATGATATTTAATCAACCCTCATTGTAGACGGGTATGAGAATTATTTCAGCCGGTTTTGCGAGGAACGCCAATTTGGCACCTCCTTTTCGACTGCCCAGCAACATCCGGGTTCAACGCGCCGGCAAGATGATGGTCGCGATCAGGCCGCCCTGTGGATGATTGCGCAGCAACAG
This sequence comes from Herbaspirillum sp. NPDC101397, assembly GCF_044767325.1. NCBI lineage: Bacteria > Pseudomonadati > Pseudomonadota > Betaproteobacteria > Burkholderiales > Oxalobacteraceae > Herbaspirillum > Herbaspirillum sp. NPDC101397. Next base: position 304,908 of record NZ_JBIWNS010000001.1, on the reverse strand, counting down.
TTCGCCGCCGTGCGCCTGCACGATGTTGCGGGCGATTCCCAGCCCCAGTCCCATGCCGCCGCTGTTGGCGCTGCGTCCGTGTTCGAGCCGGACATACGGCTGGAACAGGCTGCCCATCGCGTCTTCGGGTACGCCTGGGCCATGGTCGCGGATCTCGATTTCGACCATGTCGCCTTCCAGCGCCTGCGACTGGCGGATGGCGATTTCGACCTTTTCGCCGTAATGCAGTGCGTTGTCGAACAGGTTGCCGATGGCCCGTTTGAGGGCCAGCGGCTTGGCCATGACGTTGACGCCGGACGGCTCGAACGCCACCTCATGCCCGGCCATGCTGGCGTCGCGGATCATGCGCGCCACGAGCGCATCCAGCCGGACTTCGGTGCGGTTTTCGTGGATGTCGCTGTCTTTCACCGATTGCAGCGCGCCCTTGACCATCATGTCGAGCTCGTCGAGGTCGTCATGAAACTCGGTGCGCATGTCGTCGTCGTCGAGCAGCTCGGTGCGCAGCTTGAGCCGTGTGATCGGCGTGCGCAGGTCATGCGAGATCGATACAAACAAGCGCTCGCGATCTTCCAGGTAGCGCTTGATACGTTCGCGCATGCCGCTGAAGGCGCGCGCGGTCTTGACGAATTCACGGCTGCCGGTCTCCGGCAGCTCCGGCACGGTCTCGCCTTTGCCGAAGGCTTCAGCGGCGTCCGACAGTGCCGCCAGCGGCCGGGTGGTCCAGCGCACCACCAGAATCGTCAGCAGCAAGATCGCCGCCAGCGACAGTCCCTGCAGGACCACGCGGTCCAGCGACAAGGGATTGCTGCTGTCGAGGAAATACGGATTGGGCATCAGCGCCGCCAGGTACAGCCATTTTCCGGACTCGATCTGGGTCTGGATCACCAGCACCGGCGCCGGATTCGGCTTGATCAGCAGGATGTGCTGCACCCAGCTGTCGGGCAGGTCGCCGATCTTGAGCCCGTCGTCGGACACCGGCAGGTTGTCGGGCCAGGCGAAGCTCAGGTGGAATTCGGGCAAGAAAGCGAGGTCGGATTTCAGCGTTTCGGCCGCCGCCTCGGTGGCGATATCGGCCAGCGAATTGGGCGCGATCGGCGGTATCGGCACCAGCGCGCTATTGGCGTTGATGAAGAAGCGCGTGCCCCCCATTTCGCGCAGTTGCTGGATCATGATCGGCCGGTAGTTCGCCGGCAGCGTCATGAAATAGCGGATCGCCCCGGACGCGCTGTGCGCCAGATGCTGCGCCGCCACGCGTGTCTCCGCCTCTGATTTGGTGCGCAGCTGCGCGGCCCAGATCAATCCGCCGGCCAGTTGCGTCACCAGCACGCCGAAAATCATCACCACCGACAAGCGTCCCAGCAGCGAGTTAGGCAGCACCCGGTCGAGCACGCGCGTGACCGTTGCTGAGGCGCGGCTGCGCCATGCCAGGGGCGGCGGCAATCCTGACATGATCAGGCTGCTGCCGCCGTCACGTCGGCCGAGAACACATATCCCGCACCACGCACCGTCTTGATCAGGTGCGGCTGCTTGCCGTCATCACTGAGACGCAGGCGCAGTTTGCTGATCTGCACGTCAAGCGAACGGTCCAGCGGCCCGGCGTCGCGCCCGCGGGTTTCTTCGCTGAGCACGTTGCGGTCCAGCACGTCGCCGGGATGCTCGACGAAGTACTTCAGCAACTGATAATCCATCCCGGTCAGCGCCACCACCTGCCCTGCACTGTCGAGCAAGGTGCGCTCCACCGTGTCCAGCGTGAAACCGACGAAGCGATAGAAGCGCGGCGCGGCGGCATTGTCGATGCCGGTGCGGCGATGGATGGCCTTGATGCGCGCCAGCAGTTCGCGCGGGCTGTACGGCTTGGCGATGTAGTCATCCGCACCCAGCTCGAGTCCGACCACCCGATCGGTTTCGTCCGAACTGGCGGTCAGCATGATGATCGGAACATTCGATTTGCGCCGCACGATCTTGCACAGCGCGAAGCCGTCGGTATCCGGCAGCATGACGTCTAGGATCACCAGCGACAGTTCGTCGGCGTAGCGCTGGAATTCGGCAAGGAAGGCTTCGCCGTTATGCGCCAGGCGCACTTCGTACTGGTTCTTCTCCAGGTAGGTCTTGAGGAGAGTCCGGGTTTTCTGGTCGTCGTCGACGATGAGGATTTTGCGCGTCATTACGGTGATCTTTACTCCACTTTTCCGGTTCGCGAAAGCGCCCTGGCGATCGAGGCGAGCCGTCGCTGCGCCTCGGCTTCGCTGATCTGGTCATCGACGAAGAAACGCCGCAGCTCGGCCACGATGGCGTCCTTGGTGGTTTCGTCGGTGGCCATGCGATGCACCAGGCTGGGCGCGAGATAAGCCGAGCCCTTGCTGAACACGCGCCAGGAATTCTGCGAACAGCTGTCCATCTTGCCGGTGTCCGGCGAACGCCAGACCGGGATGGCGCCCTTGAATTTATTGTAGTCGGATTGCACCGCCGGCGACATCGCAATCTGCGCCAGCACTTCCTGCGCCGGCTGGTGTGAATAATCGTCCGCGAACATCGCCAGCGTGTCGATGCTGTACAGGTGATAGTCGGCCGTGCCCGGCACGGCGGTACAACCGAATTGCTGGTCGACGCTCAGGCCCCAGGCGTTGAAGTCGCCCTTGGCCCAGTCGCCCATGATGAACATGCCCGCCTCGCCGTCAGCCAGTTGGCGCGCCACTTCGGTCCACGGACGTTCCTTCACCGGCAACTGCATGACCTGCTTCAGTTCACGCAGGCGTTTCAGCGCACGCAGCAAGCGTGCGTCGGCGAATGCGCGCGGGCTGAGGTCGACAAACAATTGACGGTAATAAGCCGGTCCGCCTTCGGACAGCACCAGCGTTTCGAACAGCGTCGCCACCTGCCACGACTCGCTGCTCTGCGCCAGCGGTGCAATGCCGGCCTGCTTCAATTTGGCGGCGACCTTGTCGAACTCGTCCCAGCTGCGCGGCACGCTCAGGCCAAGCCGGTTGAACACGGCAATGTTGTAATAGAGATTGTTGATGCGATGGATGCCGAGCGGCGCCGCGACAACGTGGCCGTGATTGTTCAGCAGCGACCACACGGTCGGAAACAGCAGCTTCTGCCAGTTGCCTTGGGCGGCGACGTTGTCCAGCTCAAGCAGCAATCCCAGATCGGCCCATTCGCCGAAGATGACGCCGTTGAGTTGCGTGACTTCAGGCGCATGTCCGGCCAGCACCATGCTTTTCAGTACCTTGCCGGCGCCGATGCCGGCGCCGCCGGGAATCGCGAAATCGCGCCACTGGATATTCTGTTCCGCCAGCTTGTTGCTCAGGACGTCCACCGCCTTGCGCTCGCCGGAAGAGGTCCACCAGTGCAGCACCTGCAGTGAGGCCGGCGAGTTTGACGGTCCAACTGGACCGGCGGCACGCGCGACTTGCGCAGCAAACAACAGCCACAACGACAGCAGCGCCGCCAACAAGCATGTTGCGGCGCGCAGCGTCATCTCCCGGTGTCTCGTCAATGCGGGCCTTGTCATTTTTATCATTCTGAGTTTTTTGCCGTCTCCAAAGCGCGTGTGACTATAGCGTAAGTCCGCGCCCCAACGCGATAAGAACATTAATTGGATTCACGTTTTGTAAAGAAATGTAATGTTTTATTTAGTTTCCTGTTTTGGTGCGAAGCCGCCTTACAGACGCGGCCGCAGCGCTGCGCTTGGGGCGACCGGGAACGGCTTAAATCCTCTGTAAATATATGTAATCCATCCGTACCGAAAATTTAACAAATTTCAATTTAAATCAATAACTTAGCGGTTTTCTTAAGGCGTATTTCCAAACGCTCGCATCACACATTCTCCGGTGCTACTGTCGCGCCGCTGGCTCTGCAATTGCGAATTTTTTCGGAAGCTCAGAGCGGCCTTCATCAATGTAAAAAAACCAGGAGACCTTTGATGCAAACCGTTAAAAAAGCCCTCGCCCTCGCCACCCTCAGCAGCGCCGTCCTGCTCGCGCTGGCCGGCGGCAACGCGCAAGCCGGCACGCTGACTATCGAAAGCTGGCGCGTCGACGACCTGGCGCTGTGGGAAAACGTCCTGATCCCGGCCTTCCAGAAGAAGAACCCCGGCGTCACCGTCAAGTTCTCGCCGACCGCACCGACCGAATACGACTCCACCCTGACGGCGCGCCTGGCCGGCGGCACCGCCGGCGACCTGGTCGCCTGCCGCCCGTTCGACGTCTCGCTGTCGCTGTACAACAAGGGCCACCTGGAAAAACTCGACGGCAAAGCCGGCATGGAATCCTTCCCGGCCTCCGCCAAGGTGGCGTGGCAGACCGATGACGGCAAGGACACTTTCTGCATGCCGATCGCCTCCGTCATGCACGGCTTCCTGTACAACCAGAAGATCTTCAAGGAACTGAACCTGCAGCCGCCGAAGACCGAAGCCGAATTCCTCAAGCTGCTCGAGACCGTCAAGGCCAGCGGCAAATACACGCCGCTGGTACTGGGCACCGCCGATCAATGGGAAGCGCACCAGGTGCTGTTTACCGGCGTCGGCCCCAACTACTGGAAGGGCGAAGCCGGCCGCAAGGCGCTCATCGCCGGCAAGGCCAAGTTCACCGATCCGCAATTCCTGAACGTCTGGGAATATGAAGCCAAGCTCGGCAAGTACCTGTCCAAGGGCGCGTCGGCACAGACGTACGGCGACAGCCAGAACATGTTCGCGCTGGGCCAGGGCGCGGTGTATGCCGCCGGTTCGTGGGACATCGCCTACTTCAACGCCAATGCCAGCAGCAAGCTGGAACTGGGCGTGTTCCCTCCTCCGGTGCCGAAGGCCGGCGACGCCTGCTACATCTCCGACCACAACGACATCGGCATGGGCGTGAACAAGAAATCCAAGAACAAGGAAGACGCCTACAAGTTCCTGGCATGGCTGGGTTCGCAGGAGTTCGCCGACATCTACACCAACAAGGTCACCGGTTTCTTCTCGCTGTCGAACCACCTGATCTCGGTCAAGGATCCGATCGCCAAGCAGATGATCGACTGGCGCAAGTCCTGCTCGTCGACCATCCGCGTGAACTCGCAGATCCTCAACCGCGGCACGCCGAGCATGGAAAACGAAATGTGGAACGTCAACGCGCAAGTCCTGAACGGCAAGATGACGCCAAAGGATGCGGCGACCAAGATCCAGACCGGATTCGCCAAGTGGTACAAGCCACAGCAATAAAAAAACCACAAAAATAATCAGCATCGCAGCAACGCCGGCGCAGCACCATCTGCGCCGGTGCTTGACTGCCCACGCACTCAGGTTTTTCCAGTCTTCACTTTCGGAGTCACAGTGAAAACAGCTCGTCCCTGGCACATCGTCGCTTTCCTGGCGCCGGCGGTCATCATTTATTCCATGTTCAGCGCGCTGCCCCTGCTCGACACGCTGCGCCTGGGCTTCTACACCAGCAACGACGCCGGCGTGCACAGCTTCGTCGGCCTCGACAACTACCGCACCATCCTGTTCGATTCGGACTGGTCGACGGCGTTCTGGAACGCCATGTGGAACAACGTCAAGTTCTTCTGCATCCACATGCTGCTGCAAAATCCGATCGGCCTGCTGCTGGCCACGCTGTTCAGCCTCAAGGGCCTGCGCGGCGCCCGCACTTACCGCACCCTGATTTTCCTGCCGACGCTGTTGTCGGTGGTGATCATCGGCTTCATCTGGCAACTGATCATTTCGCCGCTGTGGGGCGTCGGCGAAAAGCTCATGACGCTGGTCGGCCTGGGCGACTATTTCGCCCCCTTCCTCGGCCAGGAATCCACCGCGCTGTTCACGCTGTCGCTGATCTCGGTGTGGCAATACATCGGCATCCCGATGATGCTGATCTACGCCGCGCTGTTGGCGGTGCCTGAAGAAGTGCTGGAAGCCGCCCATGCAGAAGGCGCCAGCGCCCTGCGCATTTTCTGGCAAATCAAGCTGCCGCTGATCTGGCCGACGCTCGGGCTGGTCACGATCCTGACCTTCGTCGCCAACTTCAACGCCTTCGACCTGATCTATTCGGTCAAGGGCGCGCTGGCCGGACCGAACTATTCGAGCGACCTGCTGGGCACCTTCTTCTATCGCACCTTCTTCGGCTACCAGGCGCAAGTCGGCAGCCCGACCATGGGCGCGGCGGTGGCGACGCTGATGTTCCTGGTGATCCTGGCCGGTGTCGGTACGTATTTTTACCTGGTGCAGCGCAAGCTGACCCGCTATGAGCTTTAAGGAATCGCGATGACTTCAGCTTCTTCCACGATCGCACCGGCGACGCCAGAGAATCGCGACAAAGTGCGCACCGCGCGCGGCCCGTCGCTGATCCAGCGCAGCTTCGGCCCGGCCGGCCACATCTGGGTGCACATCGTGCTGTGTCTGTATGCGGTGATAGCGCTGTTTCCGATTGCGCTGATCCTGATCAACTCGGTCAAGTCGCGCCAGGCGATTTTCGATAACCCGATGGCCTTGCCGACGGTCGACAGCTTTTCGCTGATCGGCTTTCACAAGGTGCTGTCGAACACCAATTTCCTGCTCTACTTCGGCAACAGCCTGGTGGTGACGATAGGATCGCTGATCCTGATCGTGCTGTTCGGCGCCATGGCCGGCTGGGCGCTGTCGGAATACAAATTCCGCGGCAACCGCCTCATGACGCTGTTCATGGCGATCGGCATCATGATCCCGATCCGGCTCGGCACCGTGTCCATCCTGCAACTGGTGGTGGCGCTCGACCTGATCAACACCCGCACCGCGCTGATCCTGGTCTACACCGCGCAAGGCCTGCCGCTGGCGGTCATGATCCTGTCCGAATTCATCCGCCAGATCCCGACCGAGCTGAAGGACGCGGCGCGTTGCGACGGCGTCGGCGAATTCAAGATCTTCTTCCAGGTCATCCTGCCGCTGATCCGCCCCGCCATCGCCACGGTGGCGGTGTTCACCATGATCCCGGCGTGGAACGACCTGTGGTTCCCGCTGATCCTGGCGCCGGGCGACCAGACCAAGACCGTGACGCTGGGCGTGCAGCAATTCATCGGCCAATACGCCACCGACTGGAATTCGGTGCTGGCGGCTTTGTCGATGGCGGTCATCCCGATCCTGATCTTGTACACGCTGTTTTCACGACAGTTGATCCGCGGCCTGACTTCCGGCGCAGTGAAGTAACCCATTCAAGGTAGACAATCATGGCAAACGTAAGCATCAAAGACTTGAAGAAATCCTACGACGGCAAGCAGAACGTGCTGGCCGGCCTCAACCTCGACATCCGCGACGGCGAGTTCTGCGTGCTGGTCGGCCCCTCCGGCTGCGGCAAGTCGACGCTGCTGCGCATGCTGTGCGGCCTCGAAGACATCAGCGGCGGCGAGCTGGCCATCGGCGGCGACGTCGTCAACCACCTGCCGCCGGCCAAGCGCGGTATTGCCATGGTCTTTCAAAGCTATGCGCTGTACCCGCACATGAACGTGTACAAGAACATGGCCTTCGGCCTCAAGATCGCCGGCAGCAACAAGGCCGACATCGACGAGCGCATTCGCCACGCCGCCGGCATCCTCAAGATCGATCACCTGCTCGAACGCCTGCCGCGCGAACTGTCCGGCGGCCAGCGCCAGCGCGTCGCCATCGGCCGCGCCATCGTGCGCAAGCCGCGCCTGTTCCTGTTCGACGAGCCGCTATCCAACCTCGACGCGGCGCTGCGCGTGCAGACCCGGCTGGAGATCGCCAAGCTGCACAAGCAACTGGCCGCCACCATCGTCTACGTCACGCATGACCAGGTCGAGGCGATGACGCTGGGCGACAAGATCGTGGTCATGCACGACGGCCATATCCAGCAAGCCGGCACGCCGCTGGAGCTGTACCAGCATCCGCAAAACCTGTTCGTGGCCGGCTTTATCGGTTCGCCGAAGATGAACTTCCTGCCGGGCCTGGTCACGGCCGTGGCGGAAGACGGGCTTGAAGTTGCAGTGACAGGCGGACGCAAAGTGCGCGTCGACGTCGTGCCCGGCAACGCCAGCGTCGGCGACAAGGTCACGCTGGGCCTGCGCGCCGAACATATTCATGAAAACACCAGCGGCTCCGAACAGTTCAGCGGCCAGGTGAATCTGGTTGAACATCTGGGCGAAGCCAACTTCATCTACGTCACGCTGTCCGGCGGACAAGACATCGTGGTGCGCGGCGACGGCAACCGCAACGTCGACATCGGCGAAGAGATCGTCCTGTCCGCCGACAGCAACGCCTTCCATGTGTTCGACGCCGACGACAACGCGCTGCGTCGCTTAAAGCCCGGCAACTTGGTGTCGTCGCGCCATCATTGAGACCGGGCATGGAAACTTCCTGCGACTATCTGATCGGCGTGGACGGCGGCGGCACCAAGACCCTGGTGCGCGTGGCGGACCTTAACGGCGCCGTGCTGGCCGAAGCCATCGGTCCCGGCTCGGCCCTGCGCAACGGCGCACCAGCCGCCTGGAACGCCATCCTGACCACGCTGCAAAGCACCTTCGCTCACGCAAAGCTCGCCATGCCGCCCTTGTCACACATGGCCGCGGGCATCGGTGTCGCCGGTTACAACGTGGCGCAATGGGCGGCAGAGTTCCGCACCCACGCTCCCGCATTCGGCGCCCTGGAGATCGCCAGCGACGCCACCACCACCCTGCTCGGCGCGCATCAGGGCCGGCCCGGCGCCATCATCGCGGTCGGCACCGGCACCATCGGCGTGGCCTTGTATCCCGACGGCAGCGAACATGTGGTCGACGGCTGGGGCTTCCCCTCGGGCGACGACGCCAGCGGGGCCTGGATGGGCTTGCGCGCGATCAATCACGCGCAGCACGTGGTCGATGGCCGCGCGCCGCATGGCGCCTTGTCGGCGGCGACGGTGGCATTTTGCGAAGCGGACGGCGCAATCATGAATCCCGGCGTCAATCCCGGCCGCAGCGAACGCGACGTCGTGCTCGATTGGTTATCGCAAGCCGACCAGGCCGCCTTCGCCCGGCTCGCGCGCCTGGTCATCGCCCACGCCGCCGACGACGAGGCGGCACGCACGATCCTGATCCAGGCGGCGGCGGAGCTGGAACTGATGGCCGCCACGCTCGATCCCGGCAGGCAATTGCCGCTGGCGCTGTGCGGCGGCCTGGCCGGGGCGCTGCACGACTATTTCTCGCCGGCGCTGCGGCAACGCATCATGCCGGCGCTGGCCGATGCGGCCGACGGCGCCTTGCTGCTGGCGCGCCGCGCCTTGACCTCAAGTCTGACTATCTGAAAACGGAGATAAGCCCATGTCCTCCATCACCCAGGTCCGCGGCAACGTTCTTACGCCGCACGGCTGGATCGACGGCGCCATCAATTTCGGCGACCTGATCTGCAACATCGACGGCACGCCGCTGGAGTTCGAGCCGGCCGACGGTACCCCGCATGCCAACAAGGGCGACTACATCCTGCCCGGCTTCATCGACCTGCACGTGCACGGCGGCGGCGGCAAGGACGTCATGGAAGGCGGCGACGCCATCGACGTCATCGCGCGCCTGCATGCACGCTACGGCACCACCAGCCTGCTCGCCACCACCATGACCGCGCCGCTGGATGAACTGGAAGTCGCGCTCAAGGCCATCGGCAGCGCCAGCCGCAGGCGCGAACCAGGCAGCGGCCGCGCGCGCATCCTCGGCGTGCATCTCGAAGGCCCGTACATCAATCCGGGCAAGCTCGGCGCGCAACCCGACTTCGCCATCGAAGCAACGCTGGAACAAGTCGACTGGCTGGCCAGCTTCGCCCCGATCAAGCTGATCACCATCGCGCCCGAAGTGGACGGTCACCTGGAACTGGTGCGCATCCTCACCACCGGCGGCATGCTGGTGCAGATCGGCCATACGCTGGGGACCTATGAGGACGGCGTCGCCGCACTGAAGAACGGCGCCGCCGGCTTCACCCATCTGTTCAACGCCATGAGCGGCTTCCACCACCGCGAGCCCGGCATGGCCGGCGCCGCGCTGGCGCATGCCGAATACGCCGAACTGATCCCCGACCTGCTGCACGTGCATCCGGGCGCAATCCGTGCCGCACTGCGCGCCATCCCGCGCCTGTACTGCGTGACCGACTCCACCGCCGCCGCCGGCATGCCCGACGGCGACTACACGCTGGGCCGCCAGGTGGTGCACAAATGCGCCGGCGGCGTGCGCCTGGCCGACGGCACCCTGGCCGGCAGCACGCTGACCATGGACCAGGCGCTGCGCAACCTGATCGCCATGGGCCTGGATATTTCCGAAGCCTCGCTGCGCACCTCGACCTATCCGGCCGACTACCTCGGCGTCAAGGAACGCGGCCGTCTCAAGCCCGGCTGTTTTGCCGACATCCTGGTGTTTGATCGCCAGTTCAAATTAAAAGAAGTCTACGTAGAAGGAGAAAAGATTGACCTCGCTCATGCTTAAGGAGGCCCGTTCAGCCGGCTGCCATGTCGCCGAACAGTTGGCCCGCGACCAGGCCCGCTATGCCGAACTGGGACGCTGGCTGCGCACCGCGCCGCCCTCGGGCATCGTCACGGTGGCGCGCGGCAGCTCCGACCACGCCGCCAACTATTGCGCCTACCTGACCATGGTGCGCCTCGGCCATATCGTGGCCTCGCTGCCGATGTCGCTGGTGACGCTGAACAAGGCCCCGCTGATCGCACGCGACGCACTGGCGATCGCCATTTCGCAATCGGGCCAGAGTCCGGATGTGATCGAGCCGATCCGCTACTTCCGCGACGGCGGCGCCACCACGGTGGCCCTCGTCAACGACGCCGAATCGCCGCTGGCGCAGACCGCCGAATGGAGCATGCCGCTGCACGCCGGCGCCGAACTCAGCGTGGCCGCGACCAAGAGTTTCATCGCCAGCCTGGTCGCCGGCGCCTTGTTCGCCGGTCACTGGCAAGACGACGCCGGCTTCCTGCATGCGCTGGAAAGCCTGCCCGAGTCGCTGCAGCGCGCCGCCGACAGCGACTGGTCCAAGGCCGTCGAGATACTCGCACCAGCCAAGAACATCATGGTGGTCGGACGCGGTATCGGTTTTCCGCTGGCGCTGGAAGCGGCCCTCAAATTCAAGGAAACCTCCGCCATCCAGGCCGAAGCATTCAGCGGCGCCGAAATCAAGCACGGCCCGATGGCACTCATCAACGAAGGCTATCCATTGCTGATGTTCGCCACACGCGGGCCGACCCAGGCCGGCATGCTGCAGCTCGCCGCCGAAATGCGCCAGCGCGGCGCCAAGGTCTTGCTGGCCGCGCCGGCAAACATCGCCGAACGCGACCTCACGCTGCCGACCGCCGTCACGCCCGACCTCGACCCCATCGTGGCGATCCAGGCGTTCTATGTCATGGCGGCACAACTCTCGGTGGCGCGCGGCATGGATCCGGACAAGCCGCGCCATCTGAGCAAGGTCACCAAGACCAGCTAAGCGTTCCTCCCTGTGACACCTTGTTGTACGGTGTTCTTCGCCGCCTGCGCCCGCAAGGGTCCAGGCGGCTTTCTTTTGTTGATGCGCCAACGTCGTCAGCACTTTGTCAGCATAGTTGCTCTGCTCAGCAAAATAAATGAAAGTTGAAAGCTGTTAGAAAGCTATCCCCAAAACGATTGGGATAGACTCGCAGCGTCGATGAACAACAATAATTTCAGCGTCGATGCACTGCCCAGAAAATCAATGAGTCCTGACCATTCAGGCATACACAGAGAGACACGACATGACTTCTCCCACGACAGCTTCGTCCTCGAAATTAGCCACCGTCCTGCGCGTCACCAGCGGCAATTTCATGGAAATGTTCGACTTCTTCCTGTTCGGCTTCTACGCCAGCTACATCTCGAAAGCCTTCTTCCCCAGCGGCGATGAATTCGCCTCGCTGATGCTGACCTTCATGACCTTCGGCGCCGGCTTCCTGATGCGTCCGCTGGGCGCCATCATCCTCGGCGCCTACGTCGACCGCGTCGGTCGCCGCCAGGGCCTGATCGTCACGCTGGCGTTGATGGCGCTGGGCACGGTGCTGATCGCCTTCGTGCCTGGCTACGCCACCATCGGTTTGCTGGCCCCCGCACTGGTGCTGATCGGTCGCCTGCTGCAAGGTTTCTCGGCCGGCGTCGAACTCGGCGGCGTGTCGGTCTATCTGGCCGAAATGGCGACGCCCGGCCGCAAGGGTTTCTACGTCAGCTGGCAATCCGCCAGCCAGCAGGTCGCGATCATCGTTGCGGCGGCCATCGGCTACGGCCTCAACATCTGGCTGACCAAGGACCAGGTCGGCGACTGGGGCTGGCGCGTGCCGTTTTTCATCGGCTGCATGATCGTGCCGGTGCTGTTCGTGATCCGTCGCTCGCTGCAGGAGACCGAAGAATTCCTGGCGCGCAAACGCAAGCCCAACCTGAATGAAATCTTCCGCTCGATGGTCGAGAACTGGAAGCTGGTCATCGCCGGCATGATGCTGGTGTCGATGACCACGGTGTCGTTCTACCTGATCACCGTCTACACCCCGACCTTCGGCAAGAACGTGCTCAAGCTGAGCACCGAAAGCGCGCTGATCGTCACCTTCTGCGTCGGCATCTCCAACTTCATCTGGCTGCCGGTCATGGGCGCCCTGTCGGACCGAATCGGTCGTCGTCCGCTGTTGCTGGTGTTCACCGTGCTGACGATCCTGACCGCCTACCCGGCCATGACCTGGCTGGTCGGCGACGCCACCTTCGGCAAGATGCTGGTAGTCGAACTGTGGCTGTCCTTCCTCTACGCCAGCTACAACGGCGCAATGGTAGTGGCGCTGACCGAAGTGATGCCGGTGGACGTACGCACGGCCGGCTTCTCGCTGGCATACAGCCTGGCCACAGCGGTCTTCGGCGGCTTCACTCCCGCCATCGCCACCGGCCTGATCGAAATCACCCACGACAAGGCCGCACCCGGCCTGTGGATGAGCTTCGCCGCGGTCTGCGGCCTGATCGCCACGCTGGTGCTGTATCGTAAAAAATCACTGGCAGTGCCGCTGGCGGCCTGATCGGTCTGCACAAAAGAAAAGCGGGAAGCGGCTTGCGCCCTTCCCGCTTTTTTACGTCCGCGTTTTCCGGAGAAAAGACAAATACGCGGCCGCAGCGTTAAACGCTCAGGCCGTGCTATGCGCGGCGAGGTTGCAATATTGTCCTTTGTAATACAGCAATGGCTGTGTTGCAGCGGTCGCTTGCAGGTTTAACGCTTTCACTTCGCCAATCACGATCAGATGATCACCTGCGGTGTGCTCGGCGACAATGTCGCAATCAAGCCAATGCAGGCTGCCGGGAATGATCGGGTTGCCCAGCGGCGATTCCTGCCATTCGATTCCGAGCCACTTGTCCGTGCCGCGCCGGGCGAACCGGTTGGAAATCCCGACTTGCTCGTCTGACAGGATATTCACTGCGAATCGACCTGCCTGGCGAATTTTGGGATAGCTGGCCGAACCGGACATGACGCTGAATGACACCAGCGGCGGACTCATCGACACGCTATGGAACGACTGGCAAGTGAAGCCAACCGGCTCGCCGTCGATGCGCGACGTAATCACCGTGATGCCGGACGCATAGTGACCCAGCGCTTCGCGAAAGTGCAACGGCTCGATAGAAAAACGGGTAAGTGACATGGCAGGTAATAAGTAATCAGTGCGACTCGAACGTGTTAAAGAACGCCCGAAGTCATCCGCTAATGCCGGCTGACTTCAGCGATTTTCCAATAGTGAAAGCGCTCCATCGATCAGAACCAACCACATCGCCCACGCCATTCTTCGCGTTTGACCGTCGCGAGCTGCTCACGACGGTCAGTTTCCGCCTCAAAATCAGTTCGAGAGTTCTCTGCGGATGATTTCTGCACCTGCACTCAAGGCGTTCAGCTTTCCTCTTGCGACGTGACGAGACAAAGGGGCCATGCCGCAGTTCGTGCAAGGATAGAGCTTGTCGGCATCGACAAACTTCAGTGCTTTGCGCAGGGTATTGGCAACTTCCTCTGGAGTTTCAATGGTATTGCTTGCCACGTCGATGGCGCCGACCATCACTTTCTTGCCCCGAATAAGCTCAATCAGATCCATCGGAACGTGGGAGTTGTGGCATTCCAGTGAAACGATATCGATACTGGATTTTTGCAGCTTGGGGAACGCTTCTTCGTATTGCCGCCATTCGGATCCCAGCGTTTTTTTCCAATCCGTATTGGCCTTGATGCCATAGCCATAGCAGATATGGACAGCAGTCTCGCACTTCAGCCCTTCAATGGCCCTTTCCAGCGTGGCGACGCCCCATTCATTCACCTCGTCAAAGAAGACATTGAACGCAGGCTCATCAAACTGAATGATATCGACGCCAGCAGCTTCCAATTCCCTGGCTTCCTGATTGAGAATCCTGGCGAATTCCCAAGCCAGTTTTTCGCGACTTTTATAGTGGCTGTCGTAAAGCGTATCGATCATCGTCATCGGGCCTGGCAGCGCCCATTTGATCGGCTGCCCGGTCTGCTGACGCAAGAACTTGGCATCTTCAACAAAGACCGGTTTTTGGCGAGAAACGGCGCCCACGACCGTTGGCACGCTCGCGTCATAGCGATCACGAATCCTGACGGTCTCACGCTTCTCAAAATCAACGCCGTCGAGGTGCTCAATAAACGTCGTCACGAAATGCTGGCGCGTCTGCTCGCCATCACTGACGATATCAATACCTGCATGTTGTTGTTCTTGCAGTGACAAACGCAAGGCATCTTGCTTGCCGGCATTCAATTCGTCGCCTTGCAATTTCCAGGGTGACCAAAGTTTCTCGGGTTCCGCCAGCCAGGAAGGTTTGGGAAGGCTGCCGGCAGTTGACGTGGGTAATAATTTTTTCACAGTAGATGACCTTAGGTTTTTGATTAGTCAAAGAGCGTAGCTGGCGGACCACTTCTCAAGAATCGCTTGGTACGGCTTGATGAAATTCTCCTCGACAAACCGCCCCTGCTCGATAGCCAAGCGGCCACGTTCTTCCCGATCGTAAACAATCCGGGTTAAGGAATAGTCCTGGTGCTTCAAGCTGGGTTGATAGGATTTTCCCGCCGCAGAATTTGCGTTGTAAATCTCGGGCCGGTAAATCTTCTGGAAGGTGTCCATCGTGCTGATGGTGCTGATCAGTTCAAGGTTCGTGTAGTCACTCAGCAAATCACCTGAGAAATAAAAAGCCAATGGCGCGGCGCTATTCGACGGCATGAAGTAACGAACCTTCATCCCCATCTTCTTGAAATAGTCATCTGTCAGGGAATATTCATCCTGCTGGTATTCCACGCCCAACACGGGATGCTCATTTTCGGTCCGATGATAGGTCTTGCTGCTCGACACACTGAGACATATCACGGGCGGCTTGCTGAAATGCTCTTTGTACGTGCTTGAATTGACGAAGCACTTGAACAGCTTGCCATGCAGATCCCCAAAATTATCCGGGACGCTGAATCCGGGTTGCGTCTTTGAGTGTTCCAGCAGCAGCACGCTAAAGTCATAATCGCGCACGTAAGAGGAAAAATTATTCCCGACGATGCCCTCGATGCGTTCGTTGGTTTTTCGGTCAACGATATTCGTCTTCAATATTTCAATCAGCGGGAGCGCGTTGCAATTGTTCCCGCCATCGATATTCATCTCAACCGAAACGATTTCAAGCTGGAGCGTATAACGATCGCCTTTCGGATTATCCCAATGCGCCAGGGCGTTGAAACGGTTGTCGATCATCCTGAAGGTGTTGCGCAGGTTTTCCTCGCGGCTCGCCCCTCTGGCCAGATTGGCAAAGTTGGTGGTGATACGCGTGTTGTCTGATGGGTGATAGTCCTCATCGAAACAGATGCTCTTGATGGCAAATGTGAATTCGTTATTCATGGTGATCTGGCGCCCTAATTTTTGAGATAACACCGGCGGTTATCCCTTGTTTTTTCAGTACGTCCCAATGCGCTGGCCGGTTGTTTTGATTTACCCGTTTTGGCATTGTCGATGTCTGAAGCGGATTTTATGCTGCCCCATCGATGAATAAAAATGATTTGATCTCATGAAATCATTAGTTATGCTCATGAGCAAAGGCGTGTCGATTTGCTTGCAGGCTTACTGCTCTCTTCAGCGGGGATAAAGGACGGCGAAAGAAATGGCCGAAAGCCCGCTCGATCTTGTGCGGAGTCGCAGCAGTACAGAGGGCGAGCTCAGGATTCGATTGCGAGGCTGTAGCTGTAGCTGTAGCCGCCGCAGAACTTCACGGCGATCACGAAGAGTCAAGCTGCGACCGGTCTTCTCGCCTGTTCGATGAATGCGCGCAGGTAATCGATACTCACATCCGCCTCGCGAGCACCCAGGAAGATGTTTTTCGCAATGCCGTTCTTGCCCAGCCGGACCGGCACCACATCCATTTTGTCTGCGTATTCCAGCACCAGCCAGCGCGGCAGCGCAGCTACGCCGCGCCCGCTGGCGACCATCTGCAGCATGATGTCGGTGGTCTCGATCGCCTTGTGGCGTTTGGGCGTTATGCCGGCCGGCGCGAGAAACATGCTGTAGATGTCCAGGCGATCGACCGGCACCGGGTAGGTCACCAGTACCTCATTGGTCAGCTGTTTGGGCTTGATGTATTCCTCCCCGGCCAGTTTGTGATTGCCGGCAACCACAAGGACTTGCTCATAGTCGAACACCGGTTCGAATACAAGGCCAGGCTTGTCCAGCGGATCGGGCGTGACCAGCAGATCGATCTCGTAGCCGAACAGCGCGCCGATGCCGCCGAACTGAAATTTCTGCTTCACGTCCACGTCCACATCCGGCCACGCGGCGAGATAGGGCGAGACGACTTTCAACAACCATTGGTAACAGGGATGACATTCCATGCCGATGCGCAGCGCACCCCGCTCGCCCTGGGCGAACTGCCGTAAACGTTCTTCTGCCAGATCCAGCTGCGGCAGCACCCGGTTGGCTACCGCCAGCAAATATTGGCCGGCCTGGGTCAGGCGCAGGCTACGGCCTTCGCGCAGCCAGATGTCGGTGCCCAACTGCTGCTCCAGCTTCTTCATGCTGTGGCTCAAAGCCGATTGCGTCACGTGCAGGACGCCTGCAGCGGCCGTCAGCGAACCTTGCTTTTCCACCTCTTGCACGATGGACAAATGAATGCGATCAATCATGATAAATGAGTAAAATTCATATTTTTTCAAGAAAAAACCATTTTACTTCATCATTTATTCTGCAGTGAGAAGCCCCTGATGCAGTCAAGACCGCGTGATTGGCTACATTCGCAAGAAGAAAAGAAGCCCGCTCGATGCGGGCTTTTTTATCGGGGGATTCGCATCAACACCATGTTCAACCCGGTGCTCCACTGAACTCCGCGAGCCGCGGGACTACAGGGAGAAGTCCACGACGGTCTTGCCGATTTGCGGACGGGTCCGGTTGCGTTCGATCGCGGCGGGCAGCTCATCAAAACTCACCACGGCGTCGATCCTGGACTGCAAGCTTCCTCCCGCCACCTCGTCGGCAATCAGGCGCAGCCTCTCGGCATCCGGCTTGTTCATGAACCACAGCCCACGGCGACCGGCCGGCGTGCTTGACAGGATGGCCGGCGATGCCGTGCTGACGATCGCGCCGTTTTCAGCGAGCACTTCCCACGATCGGTCCAGGACCTCTCCACCGACATAATCAAGCACCAGGTCGATGCCCTTGACGGCGACCTCGAATCGACCTTGCTCGTAGTCGATGACATGGTCCGCGCCCAGGCCATGGACATAGTCGAAATGGCTTTTCAACGCGGTGGCAAATACCACCGCGCCGGCCTGATGTGCAAACTGCACGGCAAAGCCGCCCAGTCCGCCGGCCGCGCCATGGACCAGAATGCGCTGCCCGGCCTGTATCGGGCCCGCAAAATGAAGACTTTGCCACGCGGCGACGGACGCCACGGGCAAGGCCGCAGCTTCCACGAAACTCAGCGCCTCCGGCACCAGGCTGAGATTTTCCTCGCTCACCGCCACCAGTTCGGCATACGCGCCGAGTGCGCCAAGCGCCCCCACCACGCGGTCGCCTTTACGCAAACGGCTCACGCCCGGCCCGACCGCTTCGACGACGCCGGCCAGTTCGATCCCGAGGACGGTCGGCAACTGCAAAGGAAAGGCATCCCTGACGTAACCCTCGCGGACCTTCCAGTCCAGTCCGTTCACGCCGGCGGCCTGGACACGGACCAGCACCTGGCCGGCGCCGGCGGTCGGGGCCTCCACCGTGGCAATAGTGAGGGCGTCAGGACCGCCGTATTGAGTAAGCATCAATGCACGAATGTTCTTCATTTTGAAACTCCATATAGTTGGGTACAAGCCAAAGATAAGGGGTTTCATATTTAAAACAAAGACCATAAAATAGAGACAATACGTATCAATATTGGAACAGCTATGGATCTGAACGCCCTTGAAGACTTTCGGCTGGTGGCCACTCACGGTGGTTTCGGCCGCGCCAGCCGGGCCAGCAGCCGCTCCAAAGCGACCTTGTCGCGCCGTGTCGCCGACCTGGAAGAAGCCTTGGGCGTCCGCCTTGTCGAACGCGGCATGCGTAGCCTGGAACTGACGGAAGCCGGCCAGCTGTTGTTGGCAGGGACGGAGAGGCCGATGCGCGACATGGTCGACACGCTGGCGCAAGTGCGCGAGGGCATGGCCAGTCCCAAAGGCCGTTTGCGCATCGCGGCGCCACTGGTGTTCTCACAGCTGGCGCTGGGACGGCTGGCAGCCCGGTTCGTGGCGAATTATCCCGAAGTCGAAATTGAAGCCGTGGCGGACGACAGGATGGTTGATCTGGTCGAAGAGCATTTCGACGTGGTCATCCGCATCAATCCGCGCAAGGACAGCAACCTGGTCGGACGATGCATTGCGCGGGATCGCCTGGTCCTGGCCGCGGCCCCCTCTTTTCGGTTGCCACGCAAACGCAGCGACAAGCCTTTCGCGGTCCCGGCGGTGGTGACGCCGAGCTATCGCGATGGAGAAACCTGGACGGTGCGCGACAGCAGGCTCGTCATCGAGCCACGACCTGTGTTGCGCCTGTCCTCGTTGCTGATGGCGCGCGACGCGATCATTGCCGGCGCCGGCGTGGCATTGGTGCCCCGGTCCATGATCGGGGGCGCGGTCGAGAGAGGGGAACTGACGGTATGGGGGGAAGTCGGCGAAGAAGTCGAGCTCTGGATCCTGCACATTTCACGCCGCCTGCAGAGCCCGAAAGTCCGCGCCTTCGTGGAGTTCATGTCTGCGCAGTATCCGGATGGTGCGTTCACTATTTGATGCCGGTTTGCTGCCGGGAAGACACTAGCTGATGCCGGCGCAGATCAACCCGCCATTCAAACTTGCCACGCCCCATCCCGATAAACCAGCTCGTCATCAAGATAAACGCCCTCCGTCACCGCAAACACGTCAATGTGATAACGCGCGGTCGTGCGCCTGATGTTGGGCTTGCTGTAGACACCGTGTTTGGCGCCGAGCGACAGGTGGATGCCGCACATGCGTTCGTAGGTGCCGATATCGTCGACCATGCAGTCGCGTGAAAACGCACGGTTCATGCCGAAGCCCAGCTCGCGCAGCCAGACCTCGCCTTCGTCGGCGCGAATCTTCTCCAGCACCTGATCGAAGTCCGGCGTGGAGTCGACTACCCCGGTCACGCGGCCTTTGGCGACCACCAGCGTGATCGGTTGCTCGGGCCGGTTCACCCGGAAGGTGGTGTCGCCAAACACGAAAATGCGTACGCGTCCGTTCACCGCTTCCAGGTCCTGTGATTCCGTGAACACCTCGCCGATGGGAAATTGTCCCCCGACGTTGTTCATCTCGCTGTAATCGCCGATGTTCAGCTTGGCCGGTTCGAACGGCGCCGCAAAGACCAGCCGCTCGCCGCCGCTGTCGACCACCCCGCTCTGCGCACGATCAATGCGGGTCTTCAAGGCGTAACCGACACCGCGGAAATACGCCGGGTCATAGGCCAGCGAAGCGATGTAATAGTCGGCCTGCACGCCGGGCATGCGCGACAGATGGGGATGCTCGATGACCTTGAGCGAACGTTTGAACAGCTCGACCCGCAGGCGGAAAGCCTCCAGACGGAAGTTGGTGGATTGAATCAGCACCACCAGATCGTTGGCCTCAAGGCCGGCAAAGGCGGCCAGCACCTCGTCCGGTGCGACGGCGTCGAAATCGATGAAGCGCGCCGTCGGCAGGCAACGCCGATACGCTTCCGTCAAGGCGACGGCAAGATCGCAACGCGTGTCGGCTACCACCACGGCAGCACGCGGCGGCGCATGCTCGATCGCCATGCTGAGGATGTCGTGCACATGTTTTTGCGCGAGATCGACCGATTCGGCGGTAATCGTGCCGAAGAAAGGCGTGGCTGGTTCCTGGTTTTCCATGGGGTGCATCGTCATTTTGTCGCGTCAGGCCTGCATTCTAATCGACATTGGACGGCGTTCCGCAGCGGAGTCTGCTGTCGTACCGGCTGCACTCGCGCGCACGCACGAAGGTATTCACCACCTGCGCCTGCTCAGTCGAACCAATAGGTGAGCGTGTAACTGTGCTTTCCAGACTCGCGATGGATGATCAGGTCGCCCATGAGGCCCGCCAGTTCTCCCGTTCCCGATCCTGGCGCGACCTTTACGCTCAAGGTCGAGCTGCCGGCGTGCATCTGTCCGAAATGAACGAGGGCGAATCCGCCGGTGCGCCCGTCCAGCGTCCCCTGCACCGACTCGATGGCGACGTAGCTCGCTTCCCCCTGTGCCGGTTGACCGGCGGTCAACATCTCTCCCTGGGAATTTCCCGCCAACGCTCCCTGATATTCCTTGACGATGACATGACGCCCGATGGCGGGGCCCAGGCTCTCTGCATCAACTGCAGCAGGCGGCTTGATCGTCACGGAAAACTCGCCGCTGACGGTGAACTGTTCTGAAGACGGAGAAGAAGATTGCATACATGCTCCCTTGGAAAGATAAAGGCCATCTGGCGCAACATGGCAGACCAATGTTCTATTTTCCACTATCGCCGACACTTTCGCTGATTCCGGCAAAAAGCGCCAAGATGCAATTTCATTGGATCGCCGGACACGAACATCGCGTTCAAATCAAGACCGTCGGGGTTCATCTCTTGCCCAAAGAAAAAGCCTGCTCACGCAGGCTTTTTCTTCGCAGGGATAGTCGAATGAAAACTATTTGACGCCTTCCCGCAACGCCTTCATCTTCACCGGCGAATCCGTCATTACCACGTCCACGCCCAGTTGCTGCGCGCTGCGATAAGCTGCTGCCGAGTCAACCCCGAACACCATCACATGCGTGTCCGGATTGCTGCGAAAGCATTTCATCGCCGCCGGGGTCCACCAGTGCGCCACGACTTCGGAGACGCCTTCGCCCAGGGTGAACTTCTCCACTACCGCGACTTTGCGTTCCAGCTCGATGCCCGACCAGGTGCCCGCCGCCGGCGGCGTGTCGCAGGCGCCGCCGTTCAAGGCGATGCGCGCCAGACGATCACGGGTGGCGTCGCGCGACTCGAACACCTGCGCCTTCGGCTGCTGCGCCATCAAGGCGATCACATTGGCATCGGTGGAATAGAAACGCACGCGCTTCCATGCGCCCTCTTCATCGATCACCCTGGCGACCGCATTGACCAAGGTTTCCGCCGGCACCTGCTTCATGTCGATAACGACAGGCGTCGATGCCGGCACGGCGCGCAGGGCATCCCGCAGCGTCGGCACTTGCACCGGTTGCCGGCGATAGGGATAACTCTTGTTGCCGGCGACATCGGTCACCGCATACATATAGCCGGCGTTAAGCGCGGTCAGCTGCGCCGCGGTGAGCGTGTTGACCACGCCCTTGCCGTCGGTCAGCGTCGCCACGTCGGCCGGACGGTACAGCACCGGCACGCCGTCGCTGGAAACCTGCACCGTCATCCACAGGATATCGGCGCCGTGCTTCAGCGAATTCTGCAAGGTCGGGATGGTGTTCTCGGGACCGTCGCCGGTGCCGCCCCGATGGGCAGCGATCAGCGGTTCGGCGCCAGCCGTCAGCGCCATGCCCAGCAATGTGGCTGAGACGACTACGGCAAGCTTGATGGAAGTTGTCATGCGCACTCTCCTTCAGCGATCAGAACTTGTGACGGATGCCGGCGGTCAGCACGTTTTGCGTGTTGCTGCCGCCTGGCGCCACGTACAGGCCGGGATTGAACATGTCCGACGAACGAATGTTGGCGTAGAACAGGTACAGGTCAGTGCGCTTGGACAGGAAGTAATCCACGCCCAGCGATACCTGCGTCGCCTTGCCGTCGCTGGCGCCGACGAACTTGGAGCGCGTGGTCACGAAGTTGGCCAGCAACTGGGTCGTCGCCGTGACGTTGTAATTGACGCCAAAGTCGATCAGGTCGACTTTGCTGTTGTTGACGCCGCCGAAGGTGAACGCCGCGCCGGCCGCTCCGGTGAAACCGGTCATTGCGGTTCCGGCCGCCACCGCCAGCGGTTGCTTGACCTGCGAATACGAACCGTACAGGCGCACATCGCCGAGCTTGTACGAACCGCCGATCAGGAAGGTCTTCAGCGACGTGCTGGCGATGCTGCCGGCGACGGCGCCCGGCGCGATGCCGGAGTCGCTGGAGCCGGTGAAGGTGTTGTTGGCCGTCAGCTTATTCTGGAAATACGCCGCGCCGAACGACAACGGACCGTTGTTGTAGCTGCCGCCGATGCCGAACGACTGGCCGGCGCCGGTCGAGCCGGCTTGTTCGCCGAAGCCGTACAGGGCACTCAGGGTCACGCCGCCGAACACCGGCGAGTTGTATCGCACCGAGTTGTTAACGCGCGAACCCTGCGTACGGTCGAGATTCAACGCGTGGATGTTGTTGACCAGGCTGCCGAAATCGAGCGCGCCGTTATAAGGGGCGAGATCATCGATGTAATCCTTCTGGCGCCCAAGGTGGATGGTTCCCATGCTGCCCGACAGACCGACGATGGCGGTGCGGCCGAAGAACAGGCCGCCCTGCGCCAGCGCGCCGGTGTCGGCGTTGAAGCCGTTTTCCAGCGTGAACAACGCCTTGAGTCCGCCGCCCAGGTCTTCCACACCCTTGAAGCCGATGCGCGAACCCTGCGCCACGGCGGTGTCCATGCTCAGGCGTGAGCCGGTGCCGGTCGGATTGCCCGGCGTGACGTTGGCGACCTTGTCGGTATAGGTCAGGCTGGGATTGATGATCCCGTAGATGGTGACGCCCGATGAGGCGTTGGTCGTTTGCGCTTGTGCAGCGGTGGCGAAAGAGAGGCCGGCGAAACACAGCGGCAGCGACATGGCGAGAGCAGTTTTTTTCATGAATGGTTTTCAGAAAAGTTGAATGAGGGTGGAGCCGGATTGCGGAGCGAACTATGCCCTCGATATATGACATCGCCATGACGTTGCGATGATATGAAAGTCAATTCACGTTCATATGAACGTCACGATCCGGTAACAATCGCCCGATAACATTCACGACGTTTTCAAATGAACCAGTGAATGGATAAGTGAACATGCCGGCGACTCCTGCAGTTACTCCCGCTCTCAAGCCCGTCCTCAAGCCGGCCTCGTTGCGCCACAACGAAATCATTGCGCTGTTCCGTCAACACGGCTTCCTGACGATGGAAGCGCTGGCGGAGCATTTCGCCGTCACCACGCAGACCATCCGGCGCGACATCAATGCGCTGTGCGACGCGGATATCCTGCGCCGACGGCATGGCGGCGCCGAGCTGATCCTGTCGGCGCGCAACCAGCCTTACGACATGCGTCGCATCAACAATCTCGAACAGAAGGCAGAGATCGGCGCTGCCGTCGCCGCGCTGATTCCGAACTCGTGCAGCGTGCTGATCGGCATCGGCACCACGCCCGAGCAAGTCGCGCTGGCGCTGGCCAAGCACGATCACCTCACCGTCATCACCAACAACCTGCGCGCAGCGCTGGCGTTGTCGACCAACCAGAACAACCAGGTCATCGTGCCGGGCGGCACGCTGCGCTTTCCCAATCCGGAAATCCTCGGCAACGACGCCGACAAGCTGTTCCGCAACTTCCGCGCCGACTTCGGCATTTACGGCGTCGGCGGTGTCGACACCGACGGCACGCTGCTTGATTTCGATCGCATGGAATCGAGCTCGCGCCAGGCCTTGCGCGAGAGCTGCCGCACCCAGATCCTGGTCACCGACAACTCCAAGT
The DNA here is from genome assembly GCF_044767325.1 of Herbaspirillum sp. NPDC101397. Taxonomy (NCBI): domain Bacteria; kingdom Pseudomonadati; phylum Pseudomonadota; class Betaproteobacteria; order Burkholderiales; family Oxalobacteraceae; genus Herbaspirillum; species Herbaspirillum sp. NPDC101397. The sequence goes on along the minus strand of NZ_JBIWNS010000001.1, from coordinate 280,785 downwards.
TCGGCCGCCAGGCGCCGGTGCGCGGCGGCCATCTGTCCGACCCCGACATTCTGGTCACCGACAGTCCCCTGAGCCCGGCGCTGGCCGCCATGCTGGCCGGCAATACACGCGTCGTCGTGACCTCGCAGCCGGACTGCAGCACCGCCACGGATCGCCAATCCACTACCTCCGCGGCCACCGGCAATTCCGTCATGGCCGCCATTGCTTCCATTGCCGCAGGCAAATGAACATGCAGGACTCCAACATGAACACAGACGTCGCCATCCGCCTTACCGGCATCAGCAAATCCTGGGGCGCGCACCAGGTCATCAAGTCGCTCGACCTGGAATTCGGACGCGGCCAATTGGTCGCCCTGCTCGGCCCGTCCGGCTGCGGCAAGTCGACCTTGCTGCGTTTGCTCGCGGGACTGGAAACACCGGACAGCGGCCGCGTCGAAATCGACGGCAACGATGTCACCGCAGCGGCGCCGTCGGCGCGCGGGCTGTCGATGGTGTTCCAGTCGTATGCGCTGTTCCCGCACCTGAACATCGCCGAGAACATCTGCTTCGGCATGCAGGTGCGCGGCGTGCATGCGGCCGAGCGTCGCCAGCGTCTGCAGGACGCCCTGGCGCTGACCAACCTGCAGGGTCTCGAACAACGCAAGCCGGCCCAGCTGTCGGGTGGCCAGCGTCAGCGGGTGGCGCTGGCGCGCGCCATCGTCGCCGGTCATTCGATCTGCCTGATGGATGAGCCCCTGTCCAACCTTGACGCCAAGTTGCGCCATTCGGTGCGCCACGAAATCCGTGCGCTGCAGCAGCGGCTCGGCATGACGGTGGTGTACGTCACGCATGACCAGACCGAAGCGATGGGCATGGCCGACAAGATCGTGCTGATGAACGGCGGCGGCATCGTGCAGAGCGGCACGCCGGCGGAGCTGTATGAGACACCCGCCACCGCATTCTCGGCAGGCTTCATCGGCAGCCCGCCGATGATGTTGATGGCAGCCGAGAAATTGCCGGCGGCCTTGCGCGCGGGCATCGCGCCGATCGGCGGCGATGTGAAGACCCTGATCGGTGTGCGGCCCGAGCACTTCCATATCGTCGCGCCATCGTCGACCGAGCTGTTCGGCACCGTCACCGGCGTCGAATTCCAGGGCGCCGAATCCTACATCTACCTCGACCTGCCGGGCGGCGACGACATCATCGTGCGCAGTCCGGAAAAAAGCCGGCTCAAGCTGGGCGACCGCGTCGGCCTTGGCTGGAAACCCGCCGACGCGCACGTATTCGCCGCCGACGACGGCCGCCGCCTGCAACCGCCGGCCAGCTACGACAACGACATCGATGACCGCATCGCGCCGAAACTGGCCGCAGTGCTCTGAGCGCTTTCAACGCATCCGGACTTACTCACGTTTTTCACCTGCACTTTCAATTCGACCACCTCAAAAAGGAACAACCATGCTGAGCAAACTCATCAAAAAAACAGCGTTGGCGGCACTCTTCGCCAGCGCAATGACAGCATCGTCGATGGCCTGTGCCGCGACCGAACTGACCATGTACTATCCGATCGCCGTCGGCGGCCCGCTGACCGACGTGATCGACGGCATGATCAACGACTTCCAGAAGTCCAATCCTGACATCAAGGTCAAGGCGGTCTACTCCGGCAACTACGACGAGACCCGCGTGCGTGCGCTGTCGGCAATCAAGGGTGGCCAGCCTGCACAGTTGTCGGTGCTGGGCGCGCTCGATACTTACGATCTCATTGACCAGAACCTGATCGAACCTTTCGACAAGGTCGCCACCAGCGCCGAAGACAAGGCCTGGCTGCAAAGTTTCTATCCCGGCCTGATGGCCAACGGCACCATCGGCGGCCACGTCTGGGGCATTCCGTTCCAGCGCTCGACCATCGTCATGTTCTACAACAAGGACATGTTCCGCGCCGCCGGCCTGAATCCGGACGCGCCGCCAAAGACCTGGAAGGAAATGCTGGCCGCCGCCACCAAGCTGACCGGCAAGGACAAGTTCGGCCTGATGATTCCGTCGACCGGCTATCCGTACTGGATGTTCCAGGCGTTCGCGATCCAGAACGGCGTGTCGCTGATGAACAAGGAAGGCACGCAGGTCTACTTCAATACCCCTGCCGCAGTCGAAGCGCTGGAATTCTGGCGTTCGCTGGCCGCCACGCACAAGGTCAGCCCTGCCGGCGCGATTGAATGGGGCACGCTGCGCCAGGCCTTCGTGCAAGGCCAGACCGCCATGATGTGGCACACCACCGGCAACCTGACCGCGGTCAAGAAAGAAGCCAAGTTCGACTTTGGCGTCGCCATGCTGCCGGCCAACAAGCAACCGGGCTCGCCGGTCGGCGGCGGCAACTTCTACCTGTTCAAGGGTTCATCGCCGGCACAGCAAGCCGCCTCGGTCACCTTCGTGCGCTGGATGACCGCGCCGGAACGCGCTGCGCAATGGTCCATCGCGACCGGCTACGTCGGCACCAGCCCGGCCTCGTACAACACGCCGGCCCTGCGCGACTACGCCAAGACCTTCCCGCAGGCACTGGTGGCGCGCGATCAGCTGGCGGTAGCAATTCCGGAGTTCTCGACCGAACAGACCGCCCGCGTGCGTGAAGCGCTGTCGAACGCCGTGCAAGCCGCACTGACCGGCACCAAGACCTCCAAGCAGGCGCTGGATGAAGCGCAGGCAACCGCCGAGCGTTTGCTGAGGCCTTACCGTTAATCCACGCTCTTCCGCTAGACCTGTACTCCTGTACTCCTGTACTCCTGTACTGCCATCGTCCCGAGTTCCGGGACGATGGCGACAAGACCCGATCACCGGACACGATCCTGATGAACCAAGCAACACAACCGGCGCCGACAAATCCTGCCGAACGCCGCCTGCACAACCTGTTCGGCTGGGGCCTGCTGACGCCGTCGCTGATCCTGCTGACCTTGTTCGCCTTCTATCCGATGCTGGGGACGCTGTGGAGCAGCTTCCATTCGCGCGGCACCGCGCGCCGTCCCAGCGTGTTCAACGGCATCGACAATTACCGTGACCTGCTGAGCGACCCGACCTTCTGGCAGGTCGCGGGCAACAACCTGCTGTATGCGGGCGTGACCGTGCCCGTTTCGATCGCGCTGGCGCTGGGCATGGCGCTGTGGGCCAACGCCCGCATCGGCGGCCGCGGCCTGGTGCGCACCGCCTTCTTCACGCCGACCATGCTGCCGATGATTGCGGCGGCCAACCTGTGGCTGTTTTTCTATACGCCCGGCCTCGGCCTGCTCGATCACATCACCGCGTTATTCGGCATCGGTCCCACCAACTGGCTGGGCCAGCCCGGCACCGCGCTGTGGTCGGTCATGGCGGTGACGATCTGGAAGGAGTCCGGCTTCTTCATGATTTTTTACCTGGCTGCATTGCAGGCGATCCCGCCCGATCTGCGCGAAGCCGCGCGCATCGAAGGCGCCGGCCGCTGGGCCTACATGCGACGCATCGTGTTGCCGCTGCTGATGCCGACCACGCTGTTCGTGCTAATCAATGCGCTGATCAACTCGGTGCGCCTGATCGATCACCTGTTCATCCTGACCAAGGGCGGTCCGGACAACGCCTCCAAGCTGATCCTGTACTGGATCTGGGAAATGGCCTTCGCCTACCTCGACCAGGCCGGCGCCGCCGTGATGACCGTACTCGTGCTTGCCGCACTGGGACTGATCGCCGCGCTGCAATTCATCTTCTTTGACCGTCGCATCCATTACCGATGAACACTCTCGCCATTTCCCCGTCGGCGGCATCCGCTCCCGCTGCAGCGTCGCATGACCGTTTCTGGAACATCGTCGACACCTTCGGCGCCTGGCTGCTGGCGCTGCTGTGGATTGCACCGCTGCTGTTTGCGCTGTGGGCCGCCTTCCATACGTCCCACGCCGCGCTGGCGTTCGACTGGCGCGCGCCGCTGGTGCTGCAGAATTTCCGCGACGCCTGGCAATCGGCGCCATGGCTGCGTTATTTCCTCAACACCTTCGTACTGGTCAGCCTGATCCTGGTCGGTCAGTTCACGCTGTGCACGCTGGCCGGCTTTGCGTTCGCGCGCTTCCAGTTCAGCGGCAAGAACATCGTGTTCGTGCTGGTGCTGCTGCAATTGTTCGTGCTGCCGGAAATCCTGATCGTCGAAAACTACGCCATGGTCACCCGCCTCGGCCTGTTCGACACACCCTTCGGCATGGCGGTGCCCTACATGGCCAGCGCCTTCGGCATCTTCCTGCTGCGCCAGGCTTTCATGCAGATCCCGCGCGAGCTGGAAGAAGCGGCGCGCATCGAAGGCTGCGGCTGGTTCGGCGTGCTGTGGCGCGTGTACGTGCCGGCGGCCAAGCCGGTCTACCTGGCCTATGCCTTGGTGTCGGTGGCGACGCACTGGAACAATTTCCTGTGGCCGCTGATCGTGACCAACTCGCCGGCAACGCGGCCGCTGACGGTCGGGCTGTCACTGTTCGGCGCGCCGGAAAGCGGCGTCAACATCTCCATCATCAGCGCCGCCACGCTGGTGGCGATTGCGCCGCTGCTGATCGGCTTCCTGGTATTCCAGCGCCAGTTCATCCAGGCCTTCCTGCGCGCCGGTATCCGATAACTCTCTCTCAACACCAACAACACATCTGATGAAAGTCATACAAATCACCGACATCCACCTGGTGCCGGATGGGAACCTCTTGTTCGGCGAGGACTCGGTCACGCGTTTTCGCCACTGCATCGCCCATGTCAATGAACACCATGCCGACGCCGATCTGTGCGTCATCACCGGCGACCTCACACACGATGGCGACGAAGCCTCGTATCGCATCCTGGCCGATTGCCTCAAGGAGCTGAAACTGCCGGTGCGCCTGCTGCTCGGCAACCACGACGAACGTCCGGTGTTCCGCAGCGTCTTTCCCGCCATGCCGGTCGACGAGCACGGCTTCATCCAGGGTGTGCACGATGCCGGCGACACGCTCTTGGTGTTCCTCGACACCAAGGAGGCCGGTACCCACGAAGGCCGCCTGTGCGCCGACCGCCTGGCCTGGCTCGACCGCACGCTGGCCGAAGCCGGCGAACGATCGGTGTACCTGTTCTCGCATCACCCGCCGTTCGAGCTCGACCTGCCCTCGATGGACTGGATCCGCCTGCGTGAAGAAGCCGACCTGCGCGCGCTGGTGAAGAAGCATGGCAACGTGCGCTACATGTTTTCCGGCCACGTGCATCGGCCGTCGGGCGGCACCTGGTACGGCACGCCGTTCGCCACCGTGCCCGGCACCAACCACCAGCACGCGCTCGACTTCGCACTGACCGGGCCGGCCACGACCTCGATGGAGCCGCCCGCCTACGCCGTGCTGAGCCTGCGCGATGCGGGCGTGGTCGTGCACTATCACGCGTTCATGGACCGGTCGCAGCAGTTTCCGTACTACGGCTGAAGCAAGATCTTGGGGCGATGAAAAACGGGGAGGCACATTGTGCACTCCCCGTTTTTCTTCAATCCAAATTTTTCTTGCTGCTTAACTACCCTTGCGCGTCTTGAACGCCGGCACGAACAGATCCGACCAGACCGCAGGCTTGGTCTTGATGGTGCCGGCCTTGTCCATGAACACCACGTATTGCATGATGTCTTCCGGCGTAGTGGTGAATTGCGTGTCCGGATCGGCCAGCATCTTCTCGACTTCATCCTGCGTCAGCTTCATCTTCGACACGCGCAGGAAAGTCTCGGCAGCGCCCTTGCGGTTCTTGGCGATGTAAGCGTTGGCTTCTTCCTGGGCTTCCATGAAGGCTTGTGTCAGCTTCGGGTTCTTTTCGGTGAACTGCTTGAGCGCGAACACCACGTCGATGGTGATGTGGCCCAGGACGTCAGACGAATTCAGCACGCGGCGGATCTTCGGATCCTTGACTTCCTGATACGAGAACGGCGGCGAGGTGAAGTGACCGGTGATCTCGGTCTTGCCGGACAGCAGCGAGCCGAGGGCTTCGGGATGGCTCAGGCTGACGGTCAGCGGATCAAGCTTGGCGTAATTCTCGATGCCGAAGGTCTTGGCCACGGCCATTTGCAGCAGCACCGCCGACAACGAAGTCTTGATGCCCGGGATAGCGATCTTGTCCTTGGAGGTGAAGTCCTTGAGCGACTTGACGTTCGGGTTATTGGTGTTGAGCCACAACGGCGAGGTGCTCAGCGCACCCAGGCCCGTCACTTCCGAACGCGGGATACCGCGCGCCTTCGACCACAGCGTGATGAAGCCCGGCGCCCCGGTGCCGGCGATGTCCAGGTTGCCGGCCAGCATGGCATCGTTGATGACGTTGCCGCCGTCAAGCAGCACCCAGTTGGTCTTGACGTCGCCCAGGCCCGCGGCCTTGGCGTGCTTCTCGATCAGGCCCTGGTCGCGGATCACCATCAGCGGCAGGTACAGCAAGCCGTAGCCGTGCGACAGGCGCACCACCGGGGCTTCGGCGCGGGCTGGGATACTCGCGGCCAGCATGGACAAGCCCAGGGTTGCGGCCGTCATGAGTTTGGAAAAATGTCTGCGTTTCATTCTGTCTCCTTGGAAGGTTTTAGTTATATGCCAAAACCTGCTTGTGATCCGTAGCGAGAAGCCATCAGCTGATGGCGGCCGGAGCGGAATTCAGTTGCGTAACCCTTGGAATGTACTTAAGTACATGAGGATTCCGAGCACCGCCCGACGTCAGATCATGACTTCGCAGTAGGATCACGAGCAGGTTTAGTGTTGCATGCCCCAGCGGCGGATGGTGCGTTTTTCTATCTTGGCGAAAATCATGTTTTCCACGAACAAGCCGATGATGATCACGAAGAACAGGCCCGAGAACACATTGGCCGTCTCCAGCTGGTTGCGGTTTTCAAAAATGTACCAGCCCAATCCGCCGGTGCCGGACGAAACGCCGAACACCAGCTCAGCCGCGATCAGCGTGCGCCAGGCAAACGCCCAGCCGATCTTGAGGCCGGTCAAAATGCTGGGAAAAGCGGCCGGGATCAGGATGTAGCGCACCAGCGCAAAACGCCGCAGGCCGTAGTTCTGCCCGACCATGCGCATGGTGGCGGACACCGAGCGGAAACCGGCGTGGGTATTCAAGGCCACCGCCCACAGCACCGAATGCACCAGCACGAAAATGATGCTGCCGGTGCCGAGGCCGAACCAAATCAGCGCCAGCGGCAGCAAGGCGATCGCCGGCAGCGGATTGAACATGGAGGTCAGGGTTTCGAGGAAATCATTGCCGATGCGCGAGCTGATCGCCACCGTGGTCAGCAGGCCGGCCAGCAGAATGCCGAGACTGTAGCCGATCAGCAGCGTTTGCAGCGAGACCGCCGCGCGTTGCAGCAGCACGCCGCTGCTGATGCCGCTCATGAAGGCGTGCAGGGTTTCGCTGAAACTGGGGAACAACAGCGAATTGTCCAGCCAGCGGCCGTAGATTTCCCAGACCAGCGCCAGCACCAGCAGGATCGCTGTCTTGCGGATCCAGCTGATGCGGTAGATGGCTTCAAAGGCCGACAACGGGCGCTGCACTTCGGCCACGGCGTTGCGGTTCGGTTCGACGACGATTTCCGGACGCACGAAGAGTGTGCTGTTCTTGGTCATGGCGATGTCTCTTTCTTTATATTTATGGATCAGTGCGCGAACAGCATGTCATTGATGCGCTGCTCCAGCTGCGCCTGGCTGGCGGTGCCCATCTCTTCCGGCGGGATGCTGTTGAGCTCCGCCCTGACCTGCCCGGGATGCGGCGACAGCAGCAGGATGCGGGTGCCGATGCGGATCGCTTCCTCGATCGAGTGGGTCACGAACAGCACAGTGAAATTGGTGCCGTCCCACAGGCGCAGCAACTCGTCCTGCATCTTGCGGCGCGTGAGCGCGTCGAGCGCGGCGAACGGTTCGTCCATCAGCAGCACGTCCGGCTCCATGGCCATGCCGCGCGCAATCGAGACGCGCTGCTTCATGCCGCCCGAGAGCGTGTGCGGATAGCTGTCAATGAACTTGGCGAGGCCGACTTTCTCGATGTAGTAGGCGGCGCGCTCCGAAGCTTCCTTGCCTTGCAGGCGGCCGCTGGCGTGCAGCGCGAACTCGACGTTCTGGCGCACGGTCTTCCACGGCAGCAGCTGGTCGAACTCCTGGAACACCATCATGCGATCCGGACCGGGCTGGCTTACCTCCTTGCCCTTGAGGCGTATCTTGCCGCTGGTCGGCTGCAGGTAGCCGCCGATGGCCTTGAGCAGGGTCGACTTGCCGCAGCCGGATGGGCCCAGCAAGATGTAGCGGTCGGACGGATGGACATTGAAGCTGACTTGCTGCGTTGCAGTAACGAGCGAGTCGGAGGTCTTGTATTGCAGGGTGACGTTATCGATCTCTAGCAAAGGCATGGATGGATCGACAGGCGCAAGGGCTTGATCAGTTTTCACAGCTATCTCCTGAAGGTGCTTTTATAAGTTCTTGGAAGGATGCTAATCTCGCAAGCTGTAACGAAACTGACATACACACGAGTATCGGCTGCGATATCTTGCCGATATCGAAATACACTGCTCTCAAGCTCGCTCCATTACGACGGATTTATCATCATGCGCATACTCCTGGTCGAAGACACGGCCGACGTCGCCGAAGCGATCGTCGCCCACCTGTCGCGCATCGGCCACACGGTGGACTGGCAAAGCAAGGGCAACGATGCCGCCCGGCTGGTCACCGATCCCTATGACCTGATCATCCTCGACGTCATGCTGCCGCAGCAAGACGGTTTCTCCCTGCTCACGCGCGTGCGCGAAAAAGGCCTGTCCACGCCGGTGCTGATGCTGACTGCTTGCGCCGAAATCGAAGAACGCGTGCGCGCGCTCGATCTCGGCGCCGACGACTACCTGATCAAGCCTTTCGACTTCCGCGAGCTGGAAGCGCGCATCCGCGTCCTGCTGCGCCGCAGCGGCGGCGAAGCCACCAATCTGCTCAACTGCGCCAACCTGACCATCGACCGCAAGAGCCGCACCGCAGTACTCGACGGCCGGCCGCTGGAACTGACACGGCGCGAAGTTACCCTGCTGGAAATCATCGCGGCGCGACCAGGCCGCATCTTCGGCAAGGACGAGTTGATTGACCGGCTGTTCAGCGTCGACGACACGCCCAACGCCAACACCGTCGAGCAATACGTCGGCCGCCTGCGCAAGAAGCTGGCCGGCGCCGGTTTTGAAATCCGCACGCTGCGCGGACTCGGCTACCAGCTGGTGCTGCTGCCGGCCGGCGCGGTCCACCATCCATGATCGTCGCCGGCCGCTCGCTCTATACGCGCCTGGTGATGCGCGTGGGCATCGTGCTCTCCATCAGCTCGGCGGTGCTGCTGGTCGCCATCTGGATTTCCACCCAACTGGCAGCCAACAAAGCCTACGACCGCATCCTGTCCGGCAGCGCCTTGCAGATCGCCGAAAACACCTGGTACCAGAACGGCGCGGTCAATGTCGACGTGCCGCTGGCGGCGTTCTCGATGTTGACTGCCGGCGACCAGGTGTTCTACGTGGTGATCGATCCCGATGGCCGCACGGTCGCCGGCGACCCCGACTTCAAGCCGGAGATTCCCTGGAACAAGCTGGAAGACGGTCCGCTGCTGCAGGACGGCGCCTATCTCGACACGCCGGTGCGCATGGCCGTCATCGGCCGCCGCATGCCGGTCGCGGGCGATCATCCCTGGGCCGTGATCGTGCTGGCGCAAACCAATAACGCGCGCATGTCCTTCGCCAAGAGCGTCGGCACGCGCGCCCTGCTGGTGATCCTGGCGATGGGCGTACTGACGCTGATCGCCGCCATGTTCACGCTCTACCAGGCGCTGTCGCCACTCAAGAAAATCGAAGCGGCGATCCGCGAGCGCGACCTCAATGACCTGTCGCCGCTGTCGATCACGGTGCCGGTCGAGACGCATGCGCTGGTCAGCTCGATCAACGCGTTCATGCAGCGGCTGGCGGTCCACCGCGCCACCATGCGCCGCGTGATCGGCGATGCGGCGCATCAGTTGCGCACCCCGGTGACGGCGCTGATTTCGCAGATGGAACTGCTGTCGGCGCAACACGATGAAGAAGGCCGCCGCCATCATCTGGACCGCCTGCGCACCCGCACCCGCCAACTCGGCGCGCTGGTCAATCAGCTGATCAACCATGCCATGGTGCAGCACCGCAGCGATACCGCTGCATTGGAAAGCGTCGACCTGGCCCAACTGGTGCGCCAGGAAATGGCCGACATGCTGTCGCATCAGGAGCGACTGCTGGACCTCGCCATGGAAGCGCCGGAACAGCCCTGCCTGATCATGGGCGACGCCATCAGCCTGCGCGAAGCCGTCAAGAACGTGCTCGGGAATGCTTTGCAGTACGGCGCCGCCAGCTTCCTGCACGTGCAGCTGGAACGCAAGGAGGCGCAGATCGAACTGTGCGTCATCGATGACGGCCCCGGCATCCCGGAAGCCGACTGGGAACGCATCCGCAAGCCCTTCTCTCCGCGCAGCGGCGAACGCATGGGCGCGAGCCTGGGACTGTCCATCGTCGAGGAAGTCATGCGCGCACACGGTGGCCAGCTGCGTTTCGGCTATAGCGGCGCGGGCAGCTTCATGGTGGTGTTGAGCTTTCCGGCGCGGCCGGACGGCGCGGCATAAAATACGAGAACTCAGACTGGAAGAAAAACAATATGAAAACATCATCATCGATTGGCACTCGCACGTCGGCAGCGTCGCTGAAACATCTGCTGCTGTCCGCGCTCATCCCCTTGAGCCTTACCCTCAATCCAGGCGCACAAGCGCAAACATCAGGAGCCGCCATGCAGCAAAAAAGCCAACAGGAAAACGCCGCGCTCTTTGCACCCGGCGGCATCCTGCGCGCCTCGATCAATCTCGGCAATCCGGTGCTGGCCAGCCTGGATGCCAACACCGGAAAACCGGTCGGCGTCTCGGTGGATCTGGCGACAGAACTGGCGCGGCGTCTCGGCGTGCCCCTGCAACTGGTCCCGGTTAAATCGGCCGGCGCTTCCGTGGAAAACATCGAGCAGGACAAGGCCGACATCGGCTTCTTCGCGGTCGATCCCAAGCGTGCGCAGGAAATTAGTTTCACCGGCCCTTACGTCCTGATCGAAGGCTATTACGCCGTGCGCACGGATTCGCCGATCACCAGCAACGCCCAGGTCGATCAGCCCGGCATCACCGTGGCGGTCGGCAACGGCAGCGCTTACGATCTGTTCCTGACGCGCGAACTCAAGAGCGCGACGATCGTGCGGATACCGACTTCACCGGCGGTCGTGCAAGGCTTCCTCGACCAGAACCTGAGTGTGGCCGCCGGCGTCAAGCAGCAGCTTGAGCACGACGCGGCCAAGGCCGGCGGCCTGCGCATCCTCGACCAGCGCTTCATGGTGATCCGCCAGGCCATGGGCGTGCCGAAAGCGCGCGGTGAAGCAGCCGCTGCCTATCTCGCCGAGTTCGTGGAAGACGTGAAGGCCTCGGGCTTCGTCGCCGCCTCGCTGGCGAAGCACAAGATTGAAGGCGCGCTGGTGGCCAAACGCGGCGATTAAGCACGGCGACTGAGCACGCCCGGCAGAAATTTTCGTGCGCTAGTAAACTGGCGCCATCCTGCTCCGTTCGCTTCCTCCGCTTCTTCCATTCTTTCTTTCGCTCGCCGCCAGGCCAACATGAATGAATTGAACATCGCCGCAACGCCCCGCGCGTCGGATCTTCCGGACGCCGGCGCGCGTCGTCGCTCGCTGATCGCCGCCTGCAGCGCGCATGCCGTGCACGACGGCTTGACCGATGTCATCTATGTGTTGTTGCCGATCTGGCAATCGCAGTTCTCGATCAGCTACGCCATGGTCGGACTGCTGCGCGGCTCTTATTCCGGCATGATGGCCGGCTTTCAGTTGCTGGCCAGCCGGCTGGCCCGGCGCTGGGGCCGTGAACGCATGCTGATCGGCGGCACCGCGCTGGCCGGCCTTGCTTATCTCATTGCGGGTCAGGCCGGAGGTTTGTCAGTATTGCTGGTGGCATTGCTGCTGGGCGGACTCGGCGCCAGCACCCAGCATCCGCTGGCGTCGTCGCTGGTGACCGACGCGCATGAACACGGCGGCGTCAAGGAGGCGCTGGCGCAATACAACTTCGCCGGCGACATCGGCAAGACCCTTATTCCAGGACTGGTCGGACTCTTGCTGGTGGTGGTCAGCTGGGAAACCAGCGCGACGCTGATCGGCCTGCTCGGCCTGGCTGCTGCTGCCATGCTGTGGTGGCTGATCCCGGCGCGCAGCGACGCTACCTCCGCCAAAACAAAGAAAGCCCGCACCGTCAGCGGCGCCGGCTCACCGGGCGGCCTGCTCGCCTTGCAATTCACCGGCACGCTGGACAGCGCCGTGCGCATGGGTTTCCTGACCTTCCTGCCGTTCCTGCTGAAAAGCAAGGGCGCGGGCACTGCCGGCATCGGCGTTGCACTGTCGCTGCTGTTTGTCGGCGGCGCATTCGGCAAGCTGCTGTGCGGTTACCTGGGCGCGCGCATCGGCATGATGAAGACGGTCTGGCTGACCGAGTCCGCGACCGCCTTGCTGATACTGGCCGCCGTATGGCTGCCGTTGTCCGGTTTGATGCTGATGCTGCCGCTGCTGGGACTGGCGCTGAACGGCACGTCTTCGGTGCTGTACGGCGTGGTGCCCGAGCTGGCCGGACCGGACAGGCGCGACCACGCATTCGCGCTGTTCTACACCGGCACCATCGGCGGCGGCGCGCTGGCGCCGGTCGTGTTCGGCTACCTTGGCGACGTTGCCGGCATCCCTGTTGCGACGATGACGCTGGCGGCGCTCCTGCTGCTGACGCTGCCCTTGTCGTGGCGCGTGCAACGCGGTCTCGATACGGCGGCCAGGTCATGAGTTACGCACTGCAATTACTGGCCATCACCGGCGTGCTCTTCCTCAGCGTTCTGAGTCCCGGTCCGAACTTCGCGCTCGTCACGTCCACCGCCATGACGGTGTCGCGCCGCGCCGGCATCCTGACCGGCCTCGGTCTGGCTGCGGCATCGTGCACCTGGGTGCTGCTTGCTGTGGCGGGGCTGGGCCTGATCACCGCTCACTTTCCGCTGGTCCATACCGCCGTGCAAATCGCCGGCGCAGCTTATCTGATCTGGCTTGGCGTGAAGATGATCAAGGGCGCGACCAAGCCGGTGAACAAATCCGCCGACGGCAATGCCGATGGCATGGCGGCGGCCCGCAAGGCCTTCCTGGTGAGCATGACCAATCCCAAATCGATCGGCTTCTACGGCAGTATTTTCACGGTCATGGTGCCGGTGTCTGCACCGCTCTGGTTTTACGCCGCCATCGTGGTCATGGCGACGCTGGTGTCGGCCGGCTGGTATTGCGGACTGGCGGTGCTGTTCTCGCATCGCGCAGCGCTGCGCATCTACGCCCGCGCCAAAACCGCCATCGAAGCTACGATGGGCCTGCTGCTCATTGCCCTCGGCGGCAAGCTGCTGCTCGGCCGCTGAAAGAACTCCCCCCTCGCGGCTTGCACGCCGCCGTCTCCCGATTGCCCCCATGCAATCAAGGTTTCCTGACATACAAAGCCAAATCACGTTGCTATAGTTGCCTGATCACAAGTCCGTCCCGGCGACACCATCGCCCGGGAAAGCGATTGCTTTGGCGACCGACTCCGTTTGCCAAAGCGCGTTGCAGGACTTCATGACTGCCGAAGATGCATTGATATCGCACTCCAACAACACCTAAAAGCGAATGAGGAAGGACGGGCATATGGCTGCAGCAGCATTGAACAGGGAGGTTCAGTATCTGGGCGCGAAGGATTTTTTCCTGGCGCGCCAACCGGTGCTGAACATCCGGCAAGAGTTGATCGGCTACGAACTGCTGTTTCGCAGCAGCGCAGCCAACTACGCGACCGTCATGGACGATGCCGCTGCGACCGCCGCCGTCATCGAGCACGCCGCCGAGCTGGGCCTGCACAATGTGATCGGCTCGCTGGTCGCGTTCATCAATGTCGACGCCGCCATCCTGCTGAGCGACGCCATCTACGTGCTGCCCAAGGAGCACGTGATCCTGGAGATACTCGAGACCGTCGAACTGACGCTGCCGCTGATGCAGCGCATCGAGGCGCTGTCCGAGGCCGGGTACATGTTCGCCATCGACGACCTGGTGCAGGAATCGGATCGCACCGACCTGCTCCTGCGCGTGGCGTCCATCGTCAAGGTGGACGTGCTGAACATGCAAGATGATGAACTCGCCGCGCTCAGTCACAGCCTGCGGCAAAAGGGCAAGAAGCTGCTCGCAGAGAAAGTGGAAACCGCGGAGAAGTTCAGGCTCTGCAGCGAGTACGGTTTCGATTATTACCAGGGTTATTATTTCGCCCGGCCCGACGTGCTGCACGGTAAAAAGCTGAATGCCTCCAGCATCCTGATCATGCAGATACTGGCGCTGGTCATCAAGGGCGCCAACAACTACGAGATTGTGCGCTTCATCAAGAAGGACATCGCACTGAGCCTGATGCTGCTGCGCCTGGTGAACACGCCGATGTACGGTTTCCGCCGGCACATCGCCTCGCTCGGCCAGGCCCTGCTGGTGCTGGGCGACCGCCAACTGAAGCGCTGGCTGCAGATCCTGCTGTACGCCAATCCGGACAACGGCCGCAATGCCTCCTCGCCGCTGATGATCCTGGCGGCCACGCGCGGCAAGCTGTGCGAACTGCTGGCGCAAAAAGTCCAGCCGCGCCGCTCGAGCCGCTCGGACACCGCATTCATGGTCGGCGTGCTGTCACTGACCGACGCCCTGCTGAACCAGGACATCGCCGACATCCTCGCCCAGATCGGCGTGTCGATCGAAGTGCGCGAGGCGCTGCTGTCGCGTTTGGGATTCTATGGCGGCCTGCTGCAACTGGCGGAGGCCAGCGAAAAACCCGAGCTGCTGAGTGCGGCGCGCCGCATCGAACTGTTGAACGAGTTCCAGCTTTCCGCGGACGAGTTTTACAGTGTGCAAAAAGAGGCGTTCGAATGGGGCGACAGCATTTCCGAAAACATGGGCATGGGTGCGCACACCACGCAGCCGGTCGAAGACTTGCGTTCGTTATCGGAATGACATGAGGGTATTTTTTCAAACCGTACGAAAGCGCCCGGCTCTGCGGTATGCTGACGCACAAGAAAAACTGAATAAAACAGGGATCGCGCCGAGACCGCAGATCCTGCCTTGAAAACTTCTGCATCACCAAAACAAAAACGATACCGACACGCGAAATGAACAGTCTGAGTTGCACACCGGCAGATGACGATTGCCTTAAAAAGAACGACCTCTACCGGGCGCTGGTGGATGCGTTTACGGACGGCATCGTCATGCAGCATGCGAACGGCTCGGTGTTCGATTGCAACGGCGTGGCCGAACACATCCTCGAATGCAGCAAGCAGCAAATGCAGGAAATACAAAACGTCGCCGCCCTGCTCCACAGCCGCAAGGCCATGCGCAGCGACGGCACTTCTTTTGCGGAGAAAGACTATCCGATGGTTGTCGCACAGACAACGCGACAACCGGTCAGCAACATCATGATGGGCATGACCAGACTGGACGGCCGCTTCTGCTGGCTTGAGGTCAGCGCCAGTCCGATCATGGTCAATCGCGGCGTCGACTGCATCGGCGTGGTCACCTTCCTGCGTGAAATCACCGAACGAAAAGAAGCCGAAGAGGCGCTGGAAAAGCGCCACCATGAACTCGAAAAAGGCATCTTCAAACGCACCGCCCAGCTGGAGTTTACGCTGGGCCAGCTCAAACTCGCCGTCAGCGCATCCAATACCGGACTGTGGAACTGGAACCTGCGCACCGACCAGTTCTACTTCTCGCCGGAATGGAAGCGGCAGATCGGTTACGCCGATCACGAAATCGATGACGGCATGGAAGAATGGACGGCGCGGCTGCACGCCGACGACGTCGAGCGCGCCGTCACGCTGACGCGTGCTTATCTGGCCTCGCCGCAGGAGTCGCTGGAAATCGAATACCGCATGCGCCACCGCGACGGCACCTTCCGCTGGATGCTGTCGCGCTCCATGGCCATGCTCGACGAAAACGGCAAGGCGATCCTGCTGCAGGGATCGCACGTCGACATTACCGAACGCAAGCAGTCGGAAGAAAACCTGCTGGCGCTGACGCGCGAACTGCGCGACGTGTCGCGCGAGCTGGCCCGTGTGGAAGAAGCCGAGCGGCGGCGCTTTGCACAGGAGCTGCACGACACCATCGGCTCGGCGCTGGCGGCCTTGAGCATCAACATGACCATCATGAGTGGGGAAATCTCCGGCGCAAATGACCATCCTTCGGCCGGCATGGCGGCGCGCCTGAAGGACTCCATCGTGCTGCTGGACGACACCACCGACGCCGTGCGCCGGCTGATGGCCGAGCTGCGGCCGCCGGTACTGGACGACTACGGCCTGGAAGCGGCGTTGCGCTGGCAGTGCGAATTGTTTGCCGAGCGCTCCGGCTTCCGCTTCACGGTAGATGTCTACGGCATCGCCGACCGGCTGGAGCCGGAGCTGGAAATTTCGCTGTTCCGCATCGCCCAGGGCGCCATCACCAACATCGCCAAACACGCGCGCGCCACCAATGTCGAGGTCATGCTCAACATCCTGCCGAGCTCGGTCACGCTGACCATCATGGACGACGGCGTCGGCTTCGTCCTCAACAAGCAGCGCGACCATAAGCTGAAACCGACCTGGGGCCTGGTCTCCATGCGCGAGCGCGCGCAAGCCCTGGGCGGCCACCTGAAGATCATCTCCGAGCCCGGCAAGGGCACCTGCATCGAAGTGGCGGTGGAACTGTGACGACGCCGATCCGCATCTACATCGCCGATGACCACACCATCGTGCGCGACGGGCTGGCGGTCATGCTGCAAGTGCACAGCGACATCACCGTGGTCGGCTCCGGCAGCGACGGCCGCCAGGCGGTCAAGGAAATCGAGCAGTTGCATCCCGACGTCGTCATCATGGACATCGCCATGCCGAACCTGAACGGCATCGAGGCGGCGCTGCTGCTGCGCGACGTCGCGCCCACCGTCAAGACCATCATGCTGTCCATGTACGCCACCAAGGAGCACATCTTCCGCGCCCTGCAGGCCGGCGCGCGCGGTTACCTGCTGAAGAATTCGGCCGGCTCTGAACTGGTCAATGCCATCCGCATCGTGCAAAGCGGGCAACGCTACCTGAGCCAGAAAATCTCCGACACCGTGGTCGACGACTACCTGCTGGAGAGCCGCGCCGCCGGACCGTTGGACGCCCTGAGCACGCGCGAACGGGAAGTGCTGCAACTGGTGGCGGAAGGCCACTCCAGTGCGCAGGTAGCGGCCATGCTGTCGCTCTCGCCCAAGTCGATCGAAACCTACCGCAGCCGGCTGATGCAAAAGATCGGCGTCAGCGACCTGCCCAGCCTCGTCAAATTCTCCATCCATCACGGCTTGATTTCGCTGGAATAATTTCGCATCGGAATTGCCGCCCGGCATCATAAGAATGCGTCGCATTTGTACGATTCTCCCGACATATTTTCCGGCGCACCGGTACTACCATCATCGCAGTCCGCGCTGTTACGCCTCATCACCGCGCGCGACGCCGGCCCAAGGCGATCCACCCGATCCGCTGCGCGTCTCCGCCCCATCCGGGTGACTGATCCGCATGCATGACAACGCCGGCATACCTGACCGATATTCATGCCGACGGATGGAAAAATGCGATCACTATTTGGCCTGTTGCTGGTGCTGCTCTGCTTGACGGGATTAAGCGGATGCGAGCGGACGCCGCTGGAGCGACTCGTCTACGAACACGCCCGTGACCAAGCCCAGGTGAATGCTGCCAATTTCGAACGCAACAAGGGAGCCCGCGAACGCCAGCAACTGGCGTTGCGCCGCCAGTTCGGTTCGGACGACGAAGGCGACTGACACCACCTTGCCTGCCCGGGCATCCGCACGCGAAACGCGTTACAGTTCCGCATTGGATACCGGGAAAATCACATGAAAGTATTTATCACAGGCGCGACCGGCTACGTCGGCGGCTCGATTGCAGTCCACCTGATCAAAGCCGGCCACAGCGTGCGCGGGCTGGTGCGCGACATGCGCAAGGCCGACGCGCTGGCGCGGCTGGGCGTCGAAGCCGTCCAGGGCGATCTCGACGACCGCAACGCACTGATTCGCGAGGCGCGCGCGGCCGACGCCGTCATCAATTGCGCCAGCAGCGACCATCGCGACGCCATCGAAGCGCTGATTGAAGGACTGGCCGGCAGCGGCAAACCCCTGCTGCACACCAGCGGCTCCAGCGTGATCGGCGACGCCGTCGCCGGCAACGCGCTCAATCCGACCATCTTCGACGAAGAGACGCCGCTGGTGGTTGATGAAGGCAAACGCGCCCGCTACGAACTTGACCGGCGCATCCTGTCGGCCGAAGGCATCCGTGGCGTGGTGATTTGCAACACGCTGATCTATGGCAAGGGTCTCGGCCTGCAGCCGCACAGCGTGCAGATTCCGGCGCTGGTGGACAAGGCCGTAGCCAGCGGCGTGGTGCGCATCGTTGGTCGCGGCCTCAATCGCTGGTCGACCGTGCACATCGAAGATTCCTGCGCGCTGTATCTGCTGGCATTGGAACAGGCGCCCGCCGGCGCCTTCTATTTCGCGGAAAACGGCGAGTCGTCGTTCGCTGATATCGGCGCCGCGCTCAGCAAGCGCCTCGGCATCGCTAGCGTCGAGAATCTCAGCGAAGAACGAGCCATCGCCATCTGGGGCGTCGCCCGCGCCCGCTATTCGCTCGGCTCCAACAGCCGTGTGCACGCCGTCCGCGCCCGCAAGGAGCTGGGCTGGAACCCGCAGCATGCTTCAGCGACCGCGTGGATCGAGAATGAGATGGACAAGCCGGCCTGACCGGCGTGACCGTTCCGACGCTTGCCGCAACGGTCACGCCTTCTTGCTTCCAGGTCAGGTCTTGTAGAAACGCTTGGCGCGCTCGGCCGCCCGGTCGATCGCTTGCTGGACGGTCTTCGATCCGCTCGCCGCTTCCGCCACCATATCGACCAGCACGTAATCGGCCAGACAGGCCGCCGAGGCTTGCCCCAGCGGACCTGCGTGGCCATGGTCCAGCATCAGCGAGGCGGCGTCTCGGTAAGGCGTGGCCTTGGGGTCCGCGGTCCAGACCGGATTCTTTTCATAGGCCTTGAGCGGCTGGCTGACGTAGCCGATGGCTGCCTTCATCCACGGATTGAACTGATCCGGCTCCATCATGAATTGCAGAAAAGCCTTGGCCGCATTGGGATACTTGGTGTGCTTGAACGCCATCATCTGGGTCAGTTGCATCAGCTCGGTCGGCTTGCCCGAGACGCCGATCGGATAGTGCGTGTGCTGGGTGTCCTTGGCCAGCTCCAGCAGCTTCGGATCGGTCGAATTCTTGGCGGCGTAGTAGATCGAGATGCCGTTGTTGGTCAGGCTGACCTGGCCGTCGAGATAGGCCTTGTTGTTGGACGGATCCTGCCAGGACAGCGTGCCCTGCACCATGGTCTGATACAACTGCTTGCCGTATTCGAGAGCGGCGCGGGTCTCGGCCGAATTGATGACGACGTTGCCTTGCTCATCGACCAGCTTGCCGCCGTGCGCCCACAGCAGCCAGTGCGCGTAGTTGTTGGCGTCGCCGACCGCCTTGCCGTGGGCGAAGCCGATCGGCGTGTTTTTGGCCTTGAGCGCCTGCGCCATCTTGAGGAAACCGGGCAAGTCCTTCGGCACCGCTTCAAAACCGGCGGCCTTGAGCTGGCTGTCGCGGTACACCAGGCAGATGCCGATCACGCCCAGCGGAATGGCGATCCACTTGCCGTTGCTCTTGCCGTATTTCTGGAACACGTCGTACCAGCCGCCGTAACGGCTGCCGAGCGAGTTGGCCAGATCGGTGACGTCGAGCAGCTTGGTCGGATACTGGTGCGGGTCGTCGAACCAGCCCAGCACGATATCGGGACCGCTGCCGACATTGGCCGCCACCGCCGCCTTGGGCCGCACGTCCTCAAACCCCTCGCTGTCGGTGCGCACCGGGACGCCGGTCAGCTCGGTGAATTTCTTGACGTTCTCATTCCACAAATCCTCGTCGCCCTGGACGAAGCGCTTCCAGCGCAAGACGCGCAGGGTCGCGCCTTTTTCTATCGGGTAATCGATGCCGCCGGGTGCGGTGGGCGCGGCGAACGCCGCACCTCCTACGGTCGAGGCGGCGGCAGCCGATGCTGCGCCGGCGATCAGAAATTCGCGTCTGCTTAACTTCGTCATGTCTCCTGCTCCTTCTGTTAGAACGGATGGATCCGCGTGTGCGCGGTTATATATATTGACGTCTATGCAAGGCAGTAAGGGTGTGGTGAGTGGCTCTCTCCTTCAGTTAAATGAGTGACGGCAACGACAAACGCCGGCCATCGAAATGGCCGGCATGAACATCTCCATCAGTGCGACGGAGGACAAATCAGTCAAACATGTCCGGACTGGTCTGCACCAGTTGGTCATAAATCGGCTGGAAGTGCAGCCAGCCGATGAACGAGTTGCCGACGTTCTCACGGCTGTAGCGGGCGCGCTCCGCGGACACCATGGTCGGCTTGATGCCGGTGGCTTCGACCATGAGCTGGACCTGGCAGCAGCGTTCCAGCGCGATGAACCAGAATGCGGCGTCTTCGATGCTGTGGCGGCTGGCGGTGAACAGGCCGTGGTTTTGATGAATCGCCGCCTTGTTCTTGCCGAAGGCTGCAGCCACCGACTTGCCGGCCTCTGCCTTGACCGCAACGGCGCCGGCCTCGGCGGTGATGACGACATGGTCTTCAAAGAACACCGCCGCGTCCTGGGTGATCGGATCGAGCTGGCGTCCCAGCGCCGCCCAGGCGGTGCCGTAGACGGTATGCGCGTGGCACATGGCGACGATGTCCTGGTGCATCTCGTGGACTGCGGCGTGCAGCACGAAGCCGGCGCGGTTCAGTGCGTAAGTGCCTTGCACTACCTCGCCCTTGTGATTGGCGAGGATCAGGTTGGACAGCTTGACCTGGGAGAAATGCACCGCCATCGGATTGGTCCAGTACAGGTCCGGGAATTCCGGATCGCGCACCGTCAGGTGGCCGGCAAAGCCGTAGTCGAGACCATGCAGGGCGAAGGCGCGGCAGGCGGCGACCAGGCGTTCCTTGCGATGCTGGCGTTCTTCAGCGTGGGTGGCGAATACCGGCACCTCGGGAAATTTGAGCCCCTGTTGTTCGGGCTGGTATACCGAGATGCGCTTGTCGTCGGCGGCGAGCGCGCTGAAAGCGGCTTTGGCTGGCGTGGTGGATGTTGCACGGTCTGCGACTTCGATCATGGCTGGTCTCCGTTTTAGTATCTGTTTGATGAGCTGATCATCCCAAGAAGCCCGGCGCTTTGACAAATGACGAGTATTCACAATATGATGAATCTGATTCACCTCATTGAGTTACCACCTAATCCGCCACCAAGGCCGCAATGCGAAAACTCCCCAGTTTCTTTTCTCTGCGCGCCTTTGAAGCTGCTGCCCGACTGCAGAGTTTTGCCCTCGCAAGCGAAGAATTGCACCTGTCGCCATCGGCCATCAGCCACCAGGTGCGCGGGCTGGAAACCTATTTCGGCAAGCCCATGTTCACCCGCTCGTTCCGCCGCGTCGAACTGACTGCGGAAGGACGGCGTCTGTTGGACCAGTTGTCGGTGGCGTTCGATCTCATGGAAGCGGCCTGCGAAGAACTCGGCCCGGCGCGCCGCAGCGACGCGCTGGCGGTGCATTGCTCGCCCAGCTTCGCGACCAAATGGCTGGGCCCGCGGCTGCCGCGCTTCATGCAGCAATATCCGGACATCAACATCAGCATGTCCTCAGGCGCCGAGCCGGTCGACCTGTTGCGCCACGAAGAACTCGACCTGGCCATCGCCTACGGCAACGCGCCGCAGCGGGCCGGCATCGTCAGCGAAGCGATCGGCTCGGAAACCATCGTCCCGCTGTGTTCGCCCGCGCTGCTCCGAGACAAACCCACCGCCGTGAAGCTGGCCGATATCGCCGGCATGACGCTGATCCAGTCGACGCTCAATCCGGTGCGCTGGAGCGACTGGTTTGCGTTGAACGGCATGAAGCTGCCGCCCGGACGGCCGATGCCATCATTCGACCGCGCTTCGCTGGCGCTGGCGGCCGCCGTCAACAGTGTCGGGATTGCATTGGAAAGCACGCGCCTGGCGGAGCAGGAAATCGCCAACGGCGAACTGGTGCGGCTGGATGGGGGAGAACTGAAGTCGGTCCTGCGCGAAACCCATTTTCTCAGTTATCGCGAGGGCGAAAAGAACAGCAAGAAGATCATGCGCTTTCGCGACTGGCTCTTCTTGCAAGCGCAATTAAATCAAGCGTAAACAATCGACTGCGATCGATTCTTCATACATCACTTCCACTCCAGGATGGCATTTTTGCGGTCCAGCCAATGCACTTTCACCGTCGCTGCATTGACCTTGCGGCCGGCGCAGGCGCTGGCCGCCAGCGCGAACGGCGTGTCGTAGTAGCGACCGTCGTTGGACGAGCGCATGCGTGTCTGTGGCGCGTTCTGCGCCAGCCATTCACCGGCATTGGTGCGCATGTAGATCATGCAGGCGCTGCCGCTGGTGTCGGCCACTTCGCACTTGCAGGTGTTGGCGCTGGTGGTGACCACCGGCTTGTCCGGCTCCGGGCGATCGTAACCGAGCGGATATGGCAGGCGCGGTTGCGGCTGTGCCCACGCCAGACTCGCCGCGCCCAGCGTCAGTGCGATGAGGAGTGAAGTTGCTTTCATTGGCATGCCTTTCAGACAATAAAATCAGCCGCCGGAAGTTGAGATCAAAGATTAACTACCGGCGGCAATCAATTGTTTACATTGATTATTTAGCCTTCAATACCCACAACGACGTCACTTCCTTGACGCGAGCGGCATGCAGCGGATCCTCAGCATCGCTGGAACGCGGATGGCGCGGCTTGATGTCTTGCTTCAGTGCGACGCGCAAGCCCGCCTTGTCGAACATCGCCTGCAATTCAGCGCGCGAACGCAAGCCCAGGTGCTCGGCGAAATCAGACAGGATCAGCCACCCCTCGCCGTTCGGCGTCAGATGCGCCGCCAGCCCGTCGAGGAAACCGCGCAGCATGCGGCTGTCCGGATCGTAGATCGCATGTTCGATCGGCGAGCTCGGCTTGGCCGGCACCCACGGTGGATTACAGACAATCAGCGGCGCCTGGCCCGGCGGGAACAGATCGGCAGTGACCAGTTCGACCTGCTTGTCGACGCCGAGGCGTTTCAGGTTTTCCGCCGCACATTCCAGCGCGCGTGCACTCTGGTCGGTGGCGACGATGTGCTTGACGCCGCGCTTTGCCAGCAGGGCCGCCAGCACGCCGGTGCCGGTGCCGATGTCGAACGCCAATTGCACGGACGGCAAGTTGGCGCGCCCGATCAGATCAATGTATTCGCCGCGCACCGGCGAGAACACACCGTAATACGGATGGATGCTGCCGTCCAGCGCCGGGATGGGCACGCCCTTCTTGCGCCATTCATGTGCGCCGATCAGGCCGAGCACTTCGCGCAGGGTCGCTACGCTGGCTTCCTTGCCTGCGCCGTAGACTTCTTCACAAGCCTGGCTGACGTCGGGTGCGCGACGCAAAGGAATGGCGTAGTCGGCTTCCAGCGGCACCAGCAGCATGCCGAGGATACGCGCGCGTTGCGCCTGCGCCTGGCGATGCTGGTGGAATGTCTGGGTGATCGAAGCTGCAGGTGTGGTTACGGCGGCTTTCTTGTCCTTCTTGTCTTTCTTGTCAGCGACCTTGACCGACTTGCGCTCGGCCTGCTTGTCGATGCGGCGCGCCAGCGCTTGCAACAGTTGTCGCGCATTCTGGAAGTCGCCGCGCCAGAGCAGGCCGGTGCCTTCGCAGACCAGCTTGTAGGCGACGTCGGCGGGAATGCGATCATCGGCGACGATGACCTTTTTCGGCGGCGGATTGCCGGCTTCGGAGCGCCAGCGGGCGGAACGATTTTCCTCTGCTTCGGTCCAGCTTATAAGAGGGAAATCAGGGGAATCGTTCATGGTGATGCTTTCTTGAGTTGATACCAGAGCTGGAGATGGAACTGCAACTGATGCTGGAGTTGATGAAGTAATGATGAAATGATGAATTACTGGCCTGCCGCAGTGTAACAAATGTGGAGGCCGGAACCTTCCCCAGCACGAACTCGCTACATCTCTTATCATGAACCGTTAAATATTCAACAACGCACGACTTGGCAAAATTACAAGTTTTGCGTGAATTTTGATTAATCCCGATCAATCCCGATCAATTCCCATCAACCAACGCCCGGAGCCGACATGTCAGACCCCATACTGCGTCAAGACGATGCCAACCACGTGCGACTCAAGCACATCCTGGCCGAACTGGAACAGGCGCTGCAGGACATTCCTGCAGACTCGCCGCAAGCCGCACTGCTGCGCAAGGATTTCGCCTTGCTCAAGAGCCATCTCGCCAGCCCCGAGGTCGAAGCTGCAGTCCTGCGCGAACATATCGGCAAGACCCGCAATTCGGCACAGGACCTGATGGATTCCGTGGAAGGCGCGATCCTCAAGGACAGCCCCTACGTCGCCGAGCTCGGCCGCATCCTCGGCATGATCTGAACCAAAGGACACCCGCATGTACGCAAAGATCCTCGTTCCTGTCGACGGCAGCAACACTGCCAACCAGGCCCTGGACGAAGCCATCAAACTGGCTAAAACGCTTGGTAGTTCCATCGAAGTGCTGCACGTCGTCGACAATAGCCACCTGCTTTACGACACGGGTCTCAGCGCTGCGGCCGGTGTGCACGGCAGCGTCGTCGACGCCGGCCAGACCATCCTCGAGCAAGCCAAATCGCGCGTCATCTCGGCCGGCCTGCGCGGCGAAACCCGTCTGGTCGAAGACCCGGTGGCGCTGGGCGACATTCCCGGCACCATCCTCAAGGCGGCCAGGGACAGCAAGGCCGAACTGGTGGTGATCGGTTCGCACGGCCGCACCGGTTTCCGCAAACTGGTGCTGGGCAGCGTGGCCGAGAAGGTCATGCATCAATGTCCGTTGCCGGTATGGATCATACGCGGCAAGGAAGCCTGAACAATCTGAATGCTTGCGCACAATGAAAAACGCCCTGGCAATCAGGGCGTTTTTTCTTTCCGGCTTCCACGTGGTTGAGCTGGCTCGTTGCAAGCAAGATGCTTACTTCTCCGGCAACGGAATCCATTCCACCTCGCCCGGGATTGCACCGAACACTTCACGGTCCTGCGCCCGCCACGCCAGCTTGGCGCTCTCGATGAGCTCCTTGCTGCTGGCCACGAAATTCCACCAGACGAAGCGCGGACCGTCGATAGGCTCGCCGCCCAGCACCATGAAGAGCGTGTCGCTCTGCGCCGTCAGCAGTACTTCAACGCCCGGCTCCAGGATCGCCAGCACGCCCGCTTCCAGCGCTTCGCCGTCCAGCGTCGCGCCGCCGGTGACGACATACACCGCGCGTTCACTGTAATCGGCAGGCAGGCTCAGCGTTCCGCCGGCCTTGATGCGACCGCACACATACAACGTCGGGCTGGAAGTCTTCACCGGCGACTCATGACCATAAGCCTTGCCCGCCAACAGGTGCAGACTGGCGGCACCCACGTCGATGCGCGGCATGTCGTCTTCCGCATAGTGATGGAAGCTGGCTTCCCCCTGCTCCTGGTCCTTCGGCAAGGCCACCCACATCTGCAGGCCGTGCACCGGCACCTTGTCGTCGCGGATGTCGTCCGGAACGCGTTCGGAGTGCACGATGCCGCGCCCCGCCGCCATCCAGTTGACCGCCCCCGGCGTAATCCGCTGCACGACGCCGAGGCTGTCGCGATGCATCATGGCGCCGGAAAACAGATACGTCACCGTCGCCAGGCCGATATGCGGATGGGGACGAACGTCGCCTTCGGTGGTGCCGCTGTCGAATTCGACCGGGCCCATGTGATCGAAGAACACGAACGGACCGACCGTGCGGGCGGCGGCGGCCGGCAACAGGCGGCGCACCGGGAAACCGATGTCGCGCACCAGGCCGTGGATCAGATGACGAATGCTGCTCATGTGGCGTTCCTTGTCAAAAAGTGATGGTTCAAAACTTGCCGGCGCGGAAATCGTCGATGGCCTGTTCGACCTCTTCGCGGGTGTTCATGACGAACGGTCCCCATTGCGCGATCGGCTCATTGAGCGGCTCGCCGGAGATCAGCAGAAAGCGGCTGTCCTTGCTCGCCTGGATTTCAACGCCTTCCGCGCCTGCCGCGTTGCTGAGGATCGCCATGCGTCCGGCGGCGGCCACGCGCTGGTCTTGTCCGATCAGCAATTCGCCTTCGTACACATACAGGAAGGCATTATGCGTCGCCGGAATCGGCAAGGCGAGCCGTTTATCGGCCTGCACGTTTAGATCCAGATACAGCGGCGCCGTAGTCGGACGTTCAACCGCACCCTTGACGCCGAACGCTTCGCCGGCCAGCACGCGCACCTGCACGCCATCCTGGGGCGTCACTTCGGGAATCTGCGCCGACGGAATGTCGCTGTAGCCCGGCGTGGTCATCTTGTCGCGGCCGGCCAGGTTCACCCACAACTGGAAACCGCTCATGAGGCCGTCTTCCTGCTCCGGCAATTCCGAGTGCACGAGGCCGCGGCCGGCGGTCATCCATTGCATGCCGCCCGGCTCCAGCAGGCCTTCGTTGCCGGCGTTGTCGCGATGGCGCATGCGCCCTTGCAGCATGTAGGTCACGGTTTCAAAGCCGCGATGCGGATGGTCGGGGAAACCGGCCAGGTAATCGTCGGGCTTGTCCGAATGAAATGCGTCCAGCATCAGGAAAGGATCCAGGCGACGTTGCAGATCATGCGTCAGCACGCGGGTAAGGCTGACACCGGCGCCATCCTGGGTCGGGATGCCGTTGACCAGCCGTTCCAGCTGGCGGGTAAAAGTGGTGCTCATGGTGTTTCTCCTGTGAGGTGCGGAGATGACGGCAGCGGATGTGCCGCCGTCACCTTGTTACCAGATTGTTGCTATTGCAGTTTTATCAACGATGCAGTTGCATCAGCTGATGCCAGCTCATTCGTCGGCGGGTTTCACCGACCAGACGATCAGCAGGCCGCCGATGATGGACACGTTCTTCAGGAAGTGTGTCAGTTGGCCTTGCATGGCGGCAGCGTCGACAGCCCAGAAACGGTGTGCGGCCAATGTCGCGCCGACAGTGAAGATAGCGATCAGCAAGGCGGCAGGACGGGCAAAGCGGCTGCCTGTCAGCAACAGCAGGCCGGCGCCGACTTCGACCAGGATCGTGACGATCACGGCGACGGTCGGCACGGGGATGCCAAGGCTGCCCATGTAACCGACCGTGCCGGAAAAGCCGATGATCTTGAAGATGCCGGAAATGACAAACAGCGATGCCAGCAGGACGCGGCCGACGGTGAAAGCGGATTTGGAAATGATCATGATGAAACTCCCTCGAATGAATAAATGAATGTTGTGAATGTTGGATTTGTGATCTGTAGCTGAAGCACTGGTGTTTCAGAAAGCACGATCAGAATAATGCGAATAATCACAACAAGAAATTGATTATTTTTCTATAATCAATATCTAATTATTAGATAATGTTGCCGATATGAACATAGAACGCTTTTCCCTCGACCAGCTGCGGGTATTCGTCCAAGTGGCAGACAGCGGCAGCTTCCTCGCTGCCGCCCGTGTCCTGGCCCGTGCCCAATCGGCGGTCAGCTACGCCATCGGCACACTGGAAAGCCAACTCAACGTCGCCCTGTTCGACCGCAGCGGCTATCGTCCGCAACTGACCGACGCCGGCGAAGCGCTGCTGCGCGATGCGCGCCAGGTGCTGGACCAGGTCGATTCGCTCCAGGTGCGCGCCAGTGCGTTTTCGCAGGGACAGGAACTGGAGGTCGCGCTGGCGGTGGACGTGTTCTTCCCCACCGATTGCCTGGTCGACCTGCTGCGCCGCTTCCGAGACGCCTTCCCTGCGGTGACGGTGCGGCTGGAGGTAGAAGCGCTGGGCGCGGTGGCCGAACGCGTGATCGATGGTCGCGCCATGCTGGGGATCCTCGGCACGCTGCCGACCACGCCGCCCAATCTGCTGCGCGTGACCTTGCCCAGCGTGATGGTGGTCGGCGTGGTGTCGCCGCAGCATCCTCTGGCGGCGGTCAAGGGCAGGATTCCGGACAAGCTGCTGGCGCAGCAGACCCAGCTGGTATTGAGCGACCGCAGCGAACTGACTGCGCGCCAGGATTTCTCGGTGCATTCGCGCCTGTCCTGGCGCATGAGCGACCTCGGCACCAAGCACGCGCTGCTGCGCGCGGCGATGGGCTGGGGTTACATGCCGGAGCATGTGGTCAAGGATGACCTGAAGTCGGGCAAGCTGGTGCGCATCCTGACCTCGCAGCATTCGCCCGAAGGCATGGCCTTGCCGATCCAGTGCGTGTACCGGCCCGACTATCGCGCCGGACCGGCCCTGTCGTGGTGGCTGGATTCGCTGGCGGGGTTGAAGACGCTGGATGGGATCAGCGTTACGTGATCACAGTCCTGTTGACCTTCGCGCTGCAGAACTTACTGTTCCACATCACCATCGCCTACGACATCCTGCGCCACAAGGGCGTGAAGATCGGCAAGATGGATTACCTTGGGTTTTAAATCGACGGATTTCTATTATTCTTGATTTTCGTTCAATAGAATTCTTTTCCCAGGGACTGCTTATTCATATTTGAAGCGAACCCCTCTAGCATGGCGAGCACACCTTTAACCAAGGACGCTCGCCATGAAAGATGTCTCCCATTCACGCCTCCTGCCGACGCAGCTCGCCAAATCCATCACCGGCGAACAGCACTACCACGTCACAGTTCCAGGTACAGCAAACGCCGCTCTGTTATCTGTGGTGTCCTTCCAGGCTGTCGAAGCCTTGGGTGAACCGTATCGCATCGTCGTGCAGCTCACGCATCCGCAGGAATTGGATCGTGCGCAGTATCTCGG
Organism: Herbaspirillum sp. NPDC101397; assembly: GCF_044767325.1. Lineage (NCBI taxonomy): Bacteria > Pseudomonadati > Pseudomonadota > Betaproteobacteria > Burkholderiales > Oxalobacteraceae > Herbaspirillum > Herbaspirillum sp. NPDC101397. The sequence continues at coordinate 251,807 of NZ_JBIWNS010000001.1, read as the reverse complement.
CAAGGAGGCCAGTTTCAACATCACGCCGTCGGTCATCGATGCATTTTCCGGCCACGTCAACGATGCGCAAGAGGGACGCACCTTTGTCGGCTGCATCACCCATTTCAACAAGCGCAAGCAGAACCACGACTTTCACAGCTACGAAATCGTCATCGAACCGCTGGTTGCTCGCCTGCGCCTGACCCATGCCAGCCGCGTGTTCCAGAAGAAGACCGCACCGCAGATCATCGAAGCCATCCTGCGCCGCCACGACTTCAACGGCAATCAGTTTCAGTTCAAGACCCGTCGCACCTATCCCGAGCATGCCTTCCGTCTGCAATACCAGATGAGCGATTGGGACTACATCTATCTGCTGATGCAGCAGGAAGGTCTGTACAGCTACTTCACCCCGGGCAAGTTCGGCGACATCATCGTCTTCGGCGACGACATCGACCACTACATTTACAAGCCTGAACTCAAGGTGCCGTATCGTGAGAACGCCGGACTGGAGTCTGCTCAGGAAACCGTTTTCAGCCTGCAAACACAATCGCAAACGGTCCCGGCCTCGTACCGCGTGGCCGACTACCATCCGACCGACGCCTGGGAGCGGTTCAAGGAAGAAGTCAATATCGCGCGCGCCGACAAGACCACCTACGGCCAGCCCTATGTCTACGGTAGTCATCACCTGGATCAGGCAAGTGCCAAATGGGAAGCGCAACTGCGTCATGAAGCGGCCATTGCCCGCCAGATCGTCTACACCGGCGAGAGCAACATCCTCGAACTGCGTACGGCGCGCATCCTGCGCATGGATCATGCCTTGCCCGATGCGCCCAACGGACAGATGATCGTCAGCGTCACCCACAGCGGCGCGCGCGACGCCGCCTACAAGAACAGCTATACCGCCATTCCCAGCGACCGGCGCTTCCGGCTACCACTCGACGAAGCCAACTGGCCGAAGATCGCAGGCACACTATCGGCCCGCGTCACCTCGCCCGGCAAGTACCCGCATGCCTACATCACCAAGCACGGTCATTACACGGTACGGTTCGACCTCGATTTCGACGAATGGAATCCGGGCGGCGAGAGCGTACCGCTGCGACTGGCGAAACCGTTTGCCGGCGCCAATGAAACCGGTTTCCACTTCCCGATCATCGACGGCACCGAAGCCGCGATCACCTTCATGGATGGCAATCCCAACAAACCGTATATCGCCCACCTGCATCACAACAGCCGTGAGCCGGACCACATCACCACACAGGACCGTTGGTTGAGCCGCAATGTCATTCGCACTCAGAGCAACAACAAACTCAGGATGGAAGACTGGAAGGGGCAGGAACACGTCAAGCTGGCCACCGAGCATGGCAAGAGTCAGTTGAATCTCGGTCATCTGGTCGACAGCAAGAAACAACGGCGTGGCGAAGGACTGGAACTACGCACCGACAATCATGCGGCCATTCGTGGCGGTAAAGGTGTGTTCATCAGCGCCGATGCGCAGCCCGGAGCGCAGGGCCGGCAGCTGGATATGCAAGCAGCTATCGCCAATCTGGAAGCCTCTCTGGCGCAGACTTATGCTTTGAGCCAAGCCACCAAATCTGCACAAGCCATTGCCGCCGACTATGCCGAACAAAAGGCAATGCTCGACGACACCTTAAAACAACTCAAGCACGCTGGGATCGTCATGAGTGCACCTGCTGGAATCGCCTTGGCATCCGGCATGGACGTGCAGGTTTCCGCGCGCGAGCATCTGATCGCCACGGCAGGCGGCAATGCTGATATCAGCATCATGAAGCGATTTACAGTCGCTGCGGGTGAAGCCATTTCTCTGATTGCGCACAAGCTGGGCATGAAACTGTTTGCCGCCAAGGGCAAAGTCGAGATTCAGGCGCAGAGCGACGACATGGCGCTGACGGCAGACAAGAACGTCATGATGACTAGCGCTAATGGCCGCCTCGACATTAGTGCCAAGGAAGAAATCATCCTCAAGGCAGGCGGTTCGTACATCAGGATCACCCCCTTGGGTATCGAAGAAGGCACGCTGGGTGACAGAACCTGGAAAGCCGGGAGTCATCGCCGACAAGGACCAGCATCGCTGGCGCAAGAGATGAACGACTGGAAGCAGGCCAAGTTCGATGAGCAGTTCGGCGTTGGCTGGGGCTTCACTCAGCAAGTTCCCCCATCGCAAAAAATCAACATGGTGCTGGGCGATCAGGGTGTTGTCGCCGGCGCAACGGATACAGATGGTCAAACGACGATACAAAAAAGTATTTCGGCTGACCCACTGCATTTGCGCATTGCTCCCCATAAATAACTCGACAGAAAACGGAAACGATCATGACTACCATCAAACGTATCATTCCACCGCGCATTCTCAAGAGTGGCGTCGTCGAATATCACTCCGTGACCTCGCCGCCGGACGATAGTATCGCCATGTGTTCCAAGGTGCCGGACCGGATCATTCCGGTGATCTTTGTGCCGGGGGTGATGGGATCGAATTTGCAGTCGATAGAAACCAACGCGACAAAATCAAAAGCGGTATGGGTCGTGAATAGCACAAAAGGTGTTGCATGGCGTTGGGGATTCCGAGGAACAGAGAAACGAAAAAACTTGCTTGATCCTGCCAAAACGGAAGTCTACCATGGAGGCGACTTGCCATCAGGCGCCGCCCCGCGCAGCGTCTTCCACACCCACCCGACGCCGACGCAGGAAGAAATCGACAAAGAACTGGTCCGGCGCGGCTGGGGCGAAGTATCCCATCTGAGCTACGGCCCTTGGCTCAAGTGGCTGGAAGAGAGCCTGAACGATGCCGACTACACCAAGACCGGACTGGAATACGCCAGCAGCGGCCTGCGTCCGCGTCTGATGAAAGAACTGGTCGCCCATGCGCCCGGCATTGATCCGCTGACCTTCGATGAAGTGGGCCTATCCTATCGCTACCAATTCCCGGTGCATGCGGTCGGCTACAACTGGCTGCAATCGAATGCCGACTCGGCCAAACGCCTGCAAGCCCAGATCGACGAATTCATCCGGCATTACGATAAAACCTATACCTGCAAAAACGTCATCCTCGTTACTCACTCCATGGGTGGGCTGGTGGCGCGGCATTACAGCGAGGTGCTCAACCAGCGCGATAAGGTGCTTGGCGTGGTGCATGGCGTTATGCCGACCACGGGCGCGGCCACGGCCTATAAGCGAGTGAAATCCGGTGTGGAAGGTAGCGCGGGCATTGTCGTGGGTGACGACGCAGCGGAGGTCACAGCGGTGTTTGCGCAAGCGCCGGGGCCGCTGCAACTCTTGCCCAGCAGCGAGTACGGCAACGGCTGGCTCAAGATCAGGGATGGCGAGCAACGGATCAGTCTGCCGCAGGGCAACGATCCTTATCGCGAAATTTATACCGTGCGCGGCAAGTGGTGGGGGCTCATTGATGACAAGCTGATTAATCCGTTGGATGAACGAAAGACGAAGGCGACGCTGAATAGAGACTGGGAGAGTTTCAAAAAACTAATCGACAAAAAAGTAAAGCCGTTTCACCAAGATATTGCCAATCGATTTCATCCCGTCACCTACGCCTTCTACGGCGACGACAAAGCGCACAGCGCCTGGGGTGATGTCGTCTGGGAGCGCAAGCTCTCCCATGCTGCCCGCATGCTGGGTACGGCTGCACCGATTGACGACGTCAAGAGCGGTCGTGTGCTGCAAGACCACGGACAAGGTGAGCAACTGCTGCTGCAACAAAGCGGCGGCATCGCCATGCCGACCGGATTCAAACTGACAGAAGCCAATGAGAACGGTGACGGCACCGTGCCGGTTCGTTCTGGCCGCGTGCCGCAAGACAAAGTGCGCGTCTGCGTTGGTTATCCCGGGGTCGATCACGAAGGCGCATATAAGCACCAGGCACAACGTCTCTTCACCTTGTGGTCCATCGTTAAGATTGCCCAGCACGTCAAACCGCCCTTGCGCTACGAGATCGATGGAGGATGCCCACAATGAATTCACACCTATTTTTAAAATCCATTATTGCCCTTGGCCTGACGCTGACCATTAGCGCTTGCGAGCCGAAACCCTTGACCGAACAGGAACAACGCACCGTGACCGAACTGACCGCAAACATGAAGACCCAGTGTGTGGGCCGCTACCTGATCGACTTACCGGCTGAGGTGGATATCTATGGTCATGCCAAATTGAACGATGTCGATATCAAGATAGAACCGATGTCACAGCAAGCGTTCTTGGATGGCATGTATAAAAGGGACACTGAACTGAAAGCGATGAAACACATACATGGCTATCAGTTTTTATTCGGCGACAACGAGTATCGCCCGATGGACTCCAGTACCGAACAGATGCGGAAAGAAGGGATTTGGCACTTTATCCATTTGGATGATGAATATTCCGGAGATATGGGAAGAACTCTTGAAGCCTATAAATGGGACAAGGGTTATCGCATCAAGTTGGAGACAGATACATGGGATTACACAAGATCAAAGGATACAGACGAGGCGAGTGTCAAAGAAATGGGCAACCGGGTTCCTTCCAGACTCGGTTATATGATGGGACTGTTACACGACTTTCGTGGCTTGGCTGCAGGCGAAATTCCGAAAGAGCCTGGCGTGTGTCTCACTGGCGGCTTCATCCAGATGGAGGCTTCGGCTGAGGAGGAGGTGTCGATGTCATTTTATTTGCGTGACAAACGTGACGTCAGTTTTGATCTGGAGACCAATTCCAATATTCGAGAAAAAACCACCTTGCTACAACGTGGCCGTCAAATCGAAGAAACGTATGCAGAACGAAATGGACACACCGTGCGAAAAGGAAAGGTCGATCTTCCTACATTGACATCTCCTGAAGAATGGCTTGCGTCCGGAATAACGGACTCAAAAGTACCGGGACATCATTTCACACTAGAAGCGAACTCCACCGTCAGCGGTGCACAGACGCCTCTATTGATGCTGGACATGGACAACGGCGCTTTCCCTCAAAATGTACCAAGAGATGAAATCATCAAAGCCTCCCTCACCGAAGGCGAAGCCATCGCCCTGTGGGACGCCGTCTCGCGCACCCTCCGGGTACGTCCGGGCGCGATGGACGCCATACCAATCGCGAAAGTGGATACCCGCCTGCCTTTGGGTACGTTGACCCGCAGTGGTCAACTGTGTCGTCAGCCCGGTCACTGCCGTGCGTATTGGAACGGCAAGACCTACCATGCAACGCTTTACCCTAACAGTCCCGCGCCCATGCTCAAGGTGATGGAGCCGGTTCCTTATCGCTGGCTGCCGAGCTTTGTCAACAAAATGCTGCTTAGAAATGAACGGTTGCCTATGGTGCTGGTGGAGCATAAGGTTGACTGGGAACTGACAAGCTATTTCTTGTGAGAGGTATCCATCGTTCTCTGCGGAGACAATTCTATAAGCCACCTCCTCTGCGATCCGTCAATGCGCCGAAAACCGGCTGCGGTATTGCGCCGGACTCACGCCAAGCTGACGCTGAAACACGCGCCGCAGGTTCTGCTCTTCGCCGTGGCCGGTTTCGGTGGCGATGCTCTTGAGCGGCAGATCGGTTTCTTCCAGCGCGCGACAAGCTGCCTCCAGGCGCATCGCTTCGACCGTCTTGGCCGGCGTGCGGCCTTGCTCGGCGACATAGGTGCGGGCGAAGGTGCGCGGGCTCATGTTGACGCGACTGGCCAGGTTTTCCACACGCAGGTCGTGCTTGAGATTGGAGGCGATCCAGGCGTGCAGCTCGGCGAAACGGGCGTTTTCCGACGACTGCGATACCAGCGGCACGCTGAACTGCGACTGCCCGCCGGGGCGCTTAATGAACATCACCAGTTGCCGCGCCGTCGCAATCGCCACCTTGTGGCCGTAATCCTGTTCCACCAGCGCCAGGGTCATGTCTATCCCCGCCGTCACCCCGGCCGAGGTCCAGATGTCGCCCTGGCGGATGAAGATCGGTTCGGGATCGACTTCAATCGCCGGGAATTGCTGCTGCAAGCGCAGCGCCCAGTCCCAATGTGTGGTCACGCGTTTGCCGTCCAGCAGCCCTGCCTCCGCCAGCAGGAAGGCGCCGGAACAGACCGAACACACCCGCCGTGCACGCCCTGCATGCTGTTTGATCCACGCCACCAGCGCCGGATCGGCGTCGAATCGTTCGCCGACGCTGCCGCCCGGCGCAATGATGGTGTCAATGTCGAGCTGATCGAGCGCCTCCAGCGCTTCGGTCTCCACGCTCAGTCCGGCGCCGGTCATCAAGGCGCCGCCGGCTGACGACAGCACCCGCACTTCGTACAGGGGACGTGGGTCGCTCACTCCCGCCGACGCAGCCACCCGCCCCGCGCTCACAAAGGTTTGCAAGGGGCCGCTGAGGTCGATCAGGTTCATGCCCGGATAGGCCAGCAAGGCGATGCACAAGGGATTGCGGGGCTTCATGGATGGTCTCGTCCTCTTATGGATTCAGCTTGCCGCTGCAGTATTTGCGGCCGTATTCCTGGCAGCGGCGGCATTCGCCAGCATCCACCACACGCTGACGACCGCGCAGACCAGCAGCAAGGGCAGGATCGCCAGGTTGAGCGCCGACCAGCCGTAGTGTTCCAGCAAGGGCCCGGCGGCCAGCGTCGCCAGCGCGGTAGCAGCATAGCGCAAAAATTCCGACAACCCCTGTGCCCGCGCCCGCTCGCTGGGCCGGTACGACTGCGCCAGCAAGGTGGTGCCGCCGACGAACATGAAATTCCAGCCCACGCCCAGGCACAGCAAGGCCACGTAGAATGCCGGCAGGCTGGTCGACGCCATCGCGATCAGCGCGCACGCAAGGTTGAGCGCCACGCCTGCCAGCACCACCGGTCCGAGCCCGATACGCTTGATCAGCGCGCCGGCGAAGAAGGACGGCGCATACATGCCGACCAGGTGCCACTGGATGATATTGGCGCCGTCGTCGATGCCGTGACGGCAGGCCACCGCCGCCAGCGGGGCCGCAGTCATGATGAACATCATCACCATCGAGCCGACCACGTTGTTGGCCAGCGCAGCGACGAACACCGGCTGGCGCGCAATCTCGGAGGTGGCGCGCGCCGGCAACTCCGGTTCCGCAGCGGCTTGCACGGCAGCGGCCGCTCCGGTATCGCGGTAGAACACCAGCAGGACGATCATCGACAACAGGCTCAGCAACGCCACCATCAGGTAGGCGCCGGAAAACAAGGCGGTCGGGAACAGGTCCTTGCTCCAGGATGCCAGCGCCGGCCCCAGTACGGCGGCAATCACGCCTCCCGTCAACACGGTCGAGATGGCGCGGCTCTTGAATTCGGCGCTCACTGCGTCAGCAGCCGCCAGCCGGTAATACTGGGCGAAGGCCTGGAACACGCCAACCGCGGCGGTGCCGATGCAGAAGCCCCAGAAATGCCCGTGGAACACCGACCACACCGAAATCGCCCCACCGATCGCCCCCGCCAGCGCGCCCAGTGCGAAGCTCAGACGCCGTCCCAGCCGCTGGATCAGGAATGCCGCGAACCACGTCACCACCGCCCCGGCCACGGTGATGAGCGCAAACGGCAGTGTCGCCAGGGACTTGTCCGGCGCCAACTGGTAGCCGGTCAGCGCGGTCAGCGTCAAGTCGATCGAAATGGCGCAGGTGAACAGCCCCTGGCATATAGCCAGGATGCGGGCGTTGCGATACCCTGAGTCATGAGAACCGGGTAAGGAAGCCCTGCTAATATCGTTTTGTTGATGCAATGTTGGCAATCTCACGGACTTCTTTCAGAACAATGGCGATGGTCAAATTGTCGAATCCGTGCGCGATGGGGTCAATGACACAAAACATTCAATTCCTGCCACCGCGAATCATTGAGGGAGATGACTTATGCTGATGAACGCCAACGAATCCGCCCTGCTGATCATCGATGTGCAGGAAAAACTGATGCCGGCCATTCACGACGGCACCAACGTACTGGCGCAGAACGTCCGTCTCGCCACCATCGCCAGCTTGCTCGGACTGCCCGTGATCGCGACCGAACAGACGCCCGAAAAGCTCGGTCCCAATCATCCCGACGTCAAACGCCTGTGTGACCGCACGCTCGCCAAGACGCATTTCGACGCCTGCGTCGACGGCCTGCCGGCAACCTTCCTGCCGGCCTGCAAGGAAGTCGTCATCAGTGGCTGCGAAGCCCACGTCTGCATGCTGCAGACCGCCATGACGCTGCTGCAAAACGGCTATCGCGTGTGGGTGGTGACCGACGCCACCGGCTCGCGCAAGACCTCCGACCGCGATGCCGCTTTCACACGGCTGGCGCAGGCCGGCGCCTGTCTGGTGACGCTGGAAATGGTGGCCTTCGAATGGATGCGCGACAGCCGGCATCCGTTATTTCGGGAAGTGCTGAAGCTAATCAAGTAAACTCCGTGCATTACACTTACATCGGCAACGACGCGCGTCGTCGCCGCACAGAAAAAAGGAATCCGCTTCGCCTATGTCCCTGCCCGCCAACGCTGCCGATGCTTCCGCTCCTGCTCCCGCACCAGTCCTGCAGGTGCTCAAAGCCGGTTGCGCCTCCTGCAGCCTGCATCAGTTGTGCCTGCCCATGGGACTGGACCAAGCCGACATGCAGCGCCTGGACCAGATCATCGGCCGCCGCCGCCGCGTCAAGCGCGACCAGAGCCTGTATCGCATGGACGATGCATTCGACATGCTGTACGCGATCCGGCTAGGCCACTTCAAGACCTATCAGGTCAACAGCAACGGCTCGCAGCAGATCACCGGTTTCCAGATGGCCGGCGAACTGCTGGGCATGGACGCCATCGGCACCGGTCGCCACCAGTGCGAAGCGGTCGCGCTGGAAGACAGCGAGGTTTGCGAAATCCCGTTCAGCCGGCTGGAAGAATTATTCCAGGACATGCCGATGCTGTTGCGCCAGTTCCATCGCATCATGAGCAAGGAAATCTCGCGCGAGCAAGGCGTCATGCTCACGCTCAACAGCATGAGCGCACAACAGAAGCTGGCGGCCTTCCTGGTTAACCTGTCCACGCGTTACGCCACGCGTGGCTATTCGGCGAGCCGGTTCCAGCTGCGCATGACGCGCGAGGAAATCGGCAACTACCTCGGCCTGGCGGTCGAGAGCGTCAGCCGCCTGCTGTCCAACCTGAAGAAAAACGGCGTGATCGACGTCAATCATCGCGATCTGGACCTGCTCAACCTCCCGGCGCTGCGTTCTATCGCGCTGGGCACGGATCCCTGCGCCTGAAGCACTGAGCGAATCAACCACTGTAATCCGTATGACGCAACAAACTCGACCTGTTTCCTTCTTGCGCGCACGACTCGCGCGTGACCATCATCTCGGTCTGCCGCTCACGACCGGCATCCTGGCCGTACTGAGCGCCTGCGCGCTGTTCGCCCTGGTCGCCGCACATGCGCTGTCGCCGGGCGCGCTGGTGGATCTCGATCAACACATCGCCGACTGGCTGCATGCGCGCGCCACTGCCGGACTCACGCAAGCGGTGCTGGCGTACACCCATCTGCACGGCACCATCGGCGTGCTGGCGATGAGCGCGGTGCTGGCATTTTTCCTGTTGCGGCAACAGCCGCGAGCGAGCGCCTGGCTGCTAACGCTGACGGTCACGGTGCCGGGCGGGATGCTGTTCAACTACTGGCTGAAATTCCAGTTCCAACGTATGCGCCCGCGCTTCGACAATCCCATCCTGACGCTCGACAGCTACAGTTTCCCGAGCGGCCATACTATCGGCGCGACCTTGTTCTACAGCGTGCTGGCCGCATGGCTGGCGAGCCTGCCCGGAAATCGCGCACGGCGGCCGGAAATTATTGCCATTGCGATAACATTGACGATACTGGCAGCACTGAGCCGGCTCTACCTCGGCGCCCATTTCTTCAGCGACGTGCTGGCCGCTATGCTGGAAGGACTGGCCTGGTTCGCCTTGTGGGCGACGATTATTTTTACCGTACAGCGGCACCAATTGGCGAGAAAGTCTTCAAACTGATTTTGACGATAACTTTCTGCCAATGACAATAAGACCAGCAACAGAATCCGCCCCAACAGCTGAATTGCCGCGCAGTTCCTCTTCCCCCTCCATCAAGGTCGCTGTCATCATCAATGCCCACGCCGGCGGCGGGCATGCCCAGGAGCTGGCGCAACGCGTCACTGACGGCTTCCATCAGCATCAGGTCGAGGCAAACGTCACGCTGGCGGCAGACGGTGCGGCCCTCATCGATGCCGCGCGCGCCGCGCTGGAAGACGGCGCCGACATCATCGTCGCCGGCGGCGGCGACGGCAGCGTCAACGCCGTGGCGTCGGTAGTCAGCGCCAGCAAGGCCGCGTTCGGCGTGCTGCCACTGGGCACACTGAACCATTTCGCCAAGGATCTCAACATCCCGCTCGCGCTCGACGACGCCATCCGCAACATCGTCGAGGGACGTCGTCTCGCCATCGACACCGGCGAAGTCAACGGCGTGCTGTTCATCAACAATTCCAGCCTGGGGTTGTATCCGGATATCGTGCGTGACCGTGAAAAGCAGCAAAACCGTCTCGGCCGCGGCAAATGGCTGGCGTTCTGCTGGGCTGCGATGGGCGCGCTGCGGCGCTATCCCTTCCTCGACGTGCGCATGGATATCAAGGACGACCAAGACAATGCCGAAAGCCACCGACGACGCACGCCCTTCGTCTTCATCGGCAACAATGAATACCTGATGGACGGCCTCAACATCGGCAAGCGCAACAGCCTGTCCGATGGCAAGCTGAGCCTCTACGTCTGCCATCGCACCGGCCGGCTCGGCCTGGTCCGGCTGGCGCTGCACGCGCTGTTCGGCAGGCTCCTGCAGGCGCGCGACTTCGACATGCTGAGCGCAGCCGAAATTGAAATCGATACCCGCCACCGTCACGGCCAGCATCGCATCAAGCGACTGCGCGTCGCCACCGACGGCGAAGTCACCATCATGCAGACGCCGCTGGTCTATCGCATCCGGCCGGCGTCGCTGACGGTGATCGTGCCGACCATCGCTGATGCCGATGCATCTGCAGACATGAAAGACACCCGTACATTCACAGAACAGGAGGCATGACATGCGTACCATCGTCCATCTCTCCGACCTGCATTTCGGCCGTATCGACGAAGCGCTGATCGCACCGATCATTGCACAGATACACGAACTTGCGCCGGACCTCATCGTCGTCTCCGGCGACCTGACCCAACGGGCGCGCTCCGAGCAATTCCGCGAAGCACGCCAGTTCCTCGACGCCTTGCCGCAGCCGCAGATCGTGGTGCCAGGCAATCACGACATTCCGCTGTTCAATGTGGCAGCCCGTTTCTTCAGCCCGCTGACCAAATACCGCCGCCACATCACGGAGCAGTTGCAGCCGATTTTCATCGACGAGGAAATCGCCGTCATCGGCATCAATACCGCACGCTCGCTGACGATCAAGGATGGCCGCGTCAACGACCGCCAGATCGAGATTGCACGGCGCGAACTGGCCGCCGCCGCCGATCACGTCGTCAAGATCATCGTCACCCACCATCCCTTTGACCTGCCGCCCGGACCGCAACATCACGACCTGGTCGGCAAGGCATTGCCGGCCATGCGTGCGTTTGCCATCTGCGGTGCAGATGTGCTGCTGGCCGGCCACGTGCACACCAGTTCTGCGGCAAGCAGCGCCGCGCGTTATGACATTCAGGGATATTCGGCGCTGGTGGTGCAGGCCGGTACGGCAACCTCAACGCGCAGTCGCGGCGAGACAAATTCCTTCAATGTGCTGCGCGTGGAAGCGCATCACATCATTGTCGAACGAATGCATTGGCAAGTTGAGCAGGGAAAGTTCGTGCTGGGAGCAGCCGACGCCTTCGAGCAACGTGGTAACGAATGGTTTGCCGTAGTATCGTGAAATCAAAAGGCTCCGTCTCGTGAAAGACGGAGCCTTCAGCAGTACAGTCCGTACGGACTTTTTCCTCTCGGATTTACCTCTTCGCGCCGGGATTGCCCTTCATGTCCGGGTTGTTCGCAGGAATGCTCTTGTCATCGCCGTCACCGCCGGACGCCTTGCCCATCGCACCGGCTTCGGAAGCGCGTTTGTCCTTGCGCTCGGCCGACTTGGTGGCGCGCGATTTACCCTTGGCGTTGTCGGTCACCTGATTGGTGGCGTTATTGGCCGGACCCGACTTGTCGTCGCCGTCGCCGCCGCCTGCATTGACCGCATGTGCTTGCATGCCGGCAGACATTGCGCCGACCATGACCAACAGGGCAAGTTGCTTCTTCATAGTGATCTCCTTGGGATAGTAAATAGTCGCCGTGACAAGGTGTCCGGCGTAACCCCATGTTAGAAGCTCATCGGCGGAAAGGCAGTCGGTGTGCACCGCGAGCGCGCGTCAGAGAAACCATTGCAGCGCTGTCAGGCATTGCTGAATCAAAGCGATCCGTTTCACCGCTGCGGCGGATTGTCGATGAAGTCGGCGACGCGATCCAGCGTCGGCGCGATATGGCGGAATGGCCGCGACAAACTCAGCACCAGCGTCACATGCGAAGTGTTGTCAAAGTACAGCTCCTGCACCGGCACCTTGTTTTCGCGCAGCAGGCGCGCCAGGCCGGCGGTATTGCGCTCGGCCTCGACCAGCTTGTCTTTGTGCGAGGCGATCAGCAAGGCAGGTACGTGGCTTTCGCCAACGTGCCTGACCGGCTGTGACTCAGGCGGCGTATCGGGAAACCAGAACACCGGCTTCACATCGGGATTTTCAATCGGTAGAAAATCATACGGCCCGGCCAATCCGATCCAGCCGCGCAACTGTTGCGGCGAGGCGCCCACCTCTTTCAGCCAGCGCGGATCGAGCGCCACCATTGCTGCATTGTAGGCGCCGGCGCTGTGTCCCATCACGAACACACGTTTGAGATCAGCGCCGTAGCCATCCGCGTGCTGCAGCGTCCATGCTACGGCGGCAGCGCTGTCGCGCACGAACTCCGGATAGCGCACTTCGGGATAGACGCGATAGTCGGCGATCACCGTGATGTAGCCGCGCGAACTCAAGGCTTCGCCGACAAAGGCGTAATCCTTGCGACTGCCGTTGTTCCAACTGCCGCCGTAGAAGAACACCACCACCGGCAAGCCGGCCACGATCGAGGCGTCAGGCGACGTCTTCTGCGGGACGTAGATGTCGAGTTGCTGGCGCGGATTGGCGCCGTAGGAAATATCGGCGGTCTTCTGATAGGCCGCTCCAGGCGTGACGGCGTTGAGCGCCTTCAGCGGTGAACAAGCGATCAGGCCGCCGCCCGCCAGCACGACCACGCCGACGATGATCAGCAGTTTGCCGAATAAGCTCATGTGATGCCTTGTTTCAATGTATGTCCACGATAGACCCCAGGACGGCGGCTTCGTTCGGTCTAGCTTGTCTTCACCGTGTTAACCAGGGCGTCCAGCAAGGGCTGCGTCGCGTCGGCGACCCGCTCCAGGCTCTCTTCGCGCAACTGATTCAGGTCGACTGCCGCAGCGCCGTTCAGGCCGGCCCATTCCAGCAACGCGGCAAAGGCCTGCGGCGTATCGAACATGCCATGCAGATAACTGCCGAGGATCTGGTCGTCGGCCGAACGCGCACCTTCCGGTCGTCCTTCGATATGAAATACCGGACGCTGCAACGCCGTCCCCGCTGACACGCCCATGTGGATTTCATAGCCGCTGACGGGGACACGGCCGGAGCCGAACTCACAATACCCCGACACCTGCAGCAATTGTTTTTTTTGCGTCAGCTCGGTTGCCATGTCGAGCAGTCCCAATCCTTCCATACTGCCGGGCGCGCCCTCCACCCCATGCGGATCGTCGACGCTGGCGCCTAGCATCTGGAAGCCGCCGCAGATGCCGATCACTTTGCCGCCGTAGCGCAGGTGCTTGCGGATGGCGTCCGGCCAGCCTTGCTGCGTGAGCCACACCAGATCATTGCGGGTGTTCTTGCTGCCCGGAAGGATGATCAAGTCGGCCGGCGGAATCGGCCGGCCCGGCCCGATGAACTGCAAATCAACCTCCGGATGCGCGCGCAAGGCGTCGAAATCGGTGTGATTGCTGATGCGAGGCAACACCGGTACGATCACGCGAAACCTTCCTTTGGCGCTCTGGCTGGACGCCACCGCATCCTCGGCATCGAGATGCAGGCCGTGCAGATACGGCAGCACCGCCAGCACCGGCTTGCCGGTGCGTTGCTCGAGCCAGTCCAGTCCCGGCTGCAACAAACTGATGTCGCCCCGGAAACGATTGATCACGAAGCCGACCACGCGCGTCTGCTCGCTCTCGGACAGGCAGGCCAGCGTGCCGGTCAGATGGGCGAACACGCCGCCGCGGTCGATGTCGGCCACCAGTACAACCGGGCAATCGACCGCTTCGGCAAAACCCATATTGGCGATGTCGCGTGCGCGCAGGTTGATTTCAGCCGGGCTGCCGGCCCCCTCCACCAGCACCACTTCGTATTGTGTGCGCAGGCGTTGATAGGACTCCAGCACCGCTTCCATGGCGCTGGTCTTGTAGCGGTGATAGTCACGCGCGTTCATGTCGGCGCGCACCTTACCGTGCACGATCACCTGTGCGCCGGTGTCGCTGGACGGCTTCAGCAGCACCGGATTCATGTCGGTGTGCGGCGCGATGCCGGCGGCCTGCGCCTGCAAGGCCTGGGCCCGGCCGATCTCGCCGCCGTCGCTGGTCACGGCGCTGTTGAGCGCCATGTTCTGCGGCTTGAACGGCGCCACCTTGACGCCCTGGCGATGCAGCAAGCGGCACAGCGCCGCCACCACCGTACTCTTGCCGGCGTCGGAGGTCGTGCCCTGCACCATCAGCGTGTGGAAAGGAAATGTCATGCAGAGTGCTCCGTGTGCTCCGTCTGTTCACGCCACACCTGCAGCCCCTGCTGCAGACGTTGCCAGCCGGCTTCGTCCGGCGGCAGGCCCAGACGGATACCACCTGCGCCGCGCGTAAAGAGCCGCACCCAGATACTCTGGCGCGCCATGCAATCATGGAAGGCGGCGGCGTTCGGCTCCGGCCACCACTGAAACATGGCGCTGCCGCTGGAGTCGATTCCATAGTCGGCCAGCAAGCGCTGCAAACGCTCACCTGCGGCCAGCAAACGCGTACGCGTGCCTTGCTGCCAATCGATGTCGCGCAAGGCGGCGATGCCGATCTGCTGCGCCGGTCCGCTGACCGACCAGGGGCCCAGCCACTCGCGCAAGCCGTTCAGGATAGTGTCCTGCGCAGCGACAAATCCGAGCCGCACGCCGGCCAGTCCAAAGAATTTTCCAACCGAACGCAACACAATCAGTCCGGTCTGTGCGCCGGTGTGCGCCGCCACACTCAACTGCGGCGTCGTGTCGCCGAACGCCTCATCGACCACCAGCCAGCCGCCGCGCGCCGCCAGCTGCTGAGCCCAGCGGAGCAGGACGTCGGGCGTGACGCGCGCGCCGGTCGGGTTGTTCGGATTGCAGACCACCATCACGTCGCATGCGTCCACCGTATCAGGCAAATCCGCATAGCCGACTTCGCGCATCGCGTGTCCAGCCTGCTGCCAGCGATGCGCGTGCTCGGCGTAAGCCGGTGCGGCAACGACTACGCGCGCCACGCCGTGCTCACGCAAACGCAATTGCGGCAATGCCTGGATCGCCGCCTGGGTGCCGGCCACCGGCAGCATCTGCGGCGCGCCGTAATAGGCGCAGGCGGCCGCAGCCAGGTCATCGCTGGCCTCCGGCAAACGATGCCAGGCGTCGGCGCGCAAGGACGGTGCCGGATAGAAATCGGGATTGATGCCGGTCGACAGATCGAGCCAGTCGGCGCGCGCAACGCCGTAGCGGATCACCGCGTCGTTGAGGTTGCCGCCGTGTTCAAGCATGAGGCGCTCCGAACGACAACAGCGTGGACAGCAGCATGGCGGTCGCCAGCATCACCGTCAGCCAC
Source organism: Herbaspirillum sp. NPDC101397 (assembly GCF_044767325.1). Taxonomy (NCBI): domain Bacteria; kingdom Pseudomonadati; phylum Pseudomonadota; class Betaproteobacteria; order Burkholderiales; family Oxalobacteraceae; genus Herbaspirillum; species Herbaspirillum sp. NPDC101397. The sequence goes on along the minus strand of NZ_JBIWNS010000001.1, from coordinate 235,933 downwards.
AGCATCACCGTGCGCGACACCAGCGTCCAGGCGCGTGCAATATCGTCGGCCACCGCGTCGCGGCCGATGCCGAGCGGCGGCCGTTGCTCGACTTCGCCGTCATAGATGGCTGCGCCGCCCAAGGCCAATCCGAGCGCACCCGCACCCGACGACATCACCGGTCCGGCGTTAGGACTACTCCATGCCGGCGCCTGTTCGCGCCAGCATTTACGCGCCTGACGCCAGTTGCCCAGCACCGCATACGACAGCGCCGTCAGCCGCGCAGGAATCCAGTTGAGCGCATCGTCGATGCGCGCGGCCGTGCAGCCGAACGCCAGAAAGCGCGGAGTGCGGTAACCCCACATGGCGTCGAGCGTATTGGCCAGGCGAAACAGCAAGGCGCCGGGACCGCCGGCGACGGCAAACCAGAACAAGGTGCCGAAGACGGCGTCGTTGCCGTTCTCCAGCAACGATTCGACGGCAGCCTTGGCCAGGTCGGTTTCCTGCGACTGCGTGGTGTCGCGGCTGACGATGCGGCCGGTCAATGCGCGCGCCGCCACCAGGTCGCTGTCTTTCAGCGCCGCCGCAATCGGCATGACGTGGTCGCGCAGGCTGCGCAGGCCGATGCAGAAATACAGCAGCAACACATGCCAGGCGGCAGCCAGCCACAGCGATTGGCGCGCCAGCAGTATGGTCGCGGCGCAGGCCAGCGCCACCGGCGGCAGCACCGCCAGCAGCCAGGCGAACACGCCGCGTGCATAACTGCCGGGCTGGCGATTCAGCCGTCGTTCAATCCACTGCACATAGTGACCGAAGCCGACCAGCGGATGCCAACGTGGCGTCTCCCCGAGCAGCCAGTCGAGCGCCACCCCGACCACCATCAGCAGCGCCAGCAAAGTCATGTCGAAGGCGTTGAAAGCACTCAGCATGCGCGTCCTTTCAACTCCAGCGGCAAACCGGCGGCAACGAACTGCACGCGCTCGCAGAGCGCTGCCACGGCCTGATTCAGGCGCCCCGCTTCATCGACGAACCAGCGTGAAATCGCGCCCTGCGGCACGATGCCCATGCCGACTTCGTTGGACACCAGCACCACGTCGCCCGGCGCGTGCGACAAGGCTTGCAGGAAGCGCTCACGTTCCGCCGCAAAGCGTGCCGGTGCTTCGATGCGGCCGACTTCGGGATATTCCTTGTGTTCGCTGAACAGCAGGTTCGACAGCCAGACGGTCAGGCAATCCACCAGCACGACGTTGCCGGGTTGGCTGGCGCGCGCGATGGCGTCGCCCAGCGCGAGTTGTTCTTCCACGGTTTCCCAATGGGTGTATTGCGTGCTGCGCTGCTGCCGGTGCAAGGCGATGCGCGCCGCCATTTCATCGTCGCCGACGGCGGCCGTGGCGATGTAGATCACCGGCTTGCCGGCGGCGGCCGCCAGCCGTTCCGCTTGTGCGCTCTTGCCCGAGCGCGCGCCGCCGAACACCAGGGTTCGGGTGGTTTTCTGATTCATTTTCTGACTCATTGTTGTTCTTCCTTGTTTCCCCACGCATCGCGAAACACCAGATCGTCCAGCGATTGCCGAGCCGCCCAGCCCTCCTGCTCCAGCATCGGACGCGCATAGAATTCCTTGACGTGCCCCAGGCAGATCACCGCCACCGGCTTGGCGCCCGCCGGCATCGCCAGCAGCGTCGCCAGTTTGTCGGCATCGAACAGCGACACCCAGCCCATGCCGATGCCCTCGGCGCGTGCGGCCAGCCACATGTTCTGGATGGCGCAGGCGACCGAGGCCAGATCCATCTCGGGCAAGGTGCGTCGGCCGAATACGTGGCGTTCGCGATCATCCATCAAGGCCGCCACCAGCAACGCGCCGCACTCGCGGATGCCCTCCACCTTGAGCCGCATGAATTCGTCTTCGCGTTCATGCAGGGCTTGCGCGGTCAGCACGCGCTCCTGCTCGACCAGCGCATGGATGGCGTCGCGGCGGCGGCGTTCGGTGATGCGGATGAAACGCCACGGCTGCATGAAACCCACGCTTGGTCCCAGATGCGCCGCTTCGAGCAGGCGCTGCAGCAACGCCGGATCAACCGGGTCCGGCAAGAAATGACGGATGTCGCGCCGCTCCGCGATCACGCGGTAGACGGCATCGATATCGGCCTGGCTGTAACGATGGCTCATGCCGCTGCCTCAGGTTCAGCTTCATCTTCAAGCGCAGGCTGCGGCAGAAACAACGCCGCCGCCGCTTCCGGTGACGAAGCAAAGTAAGCATGCAGATAAGTTGCCGTCACGCCGCGCACGCGATAGACGCGCTCGCCTGCCGAGGTGTCATACAGGCGCTCACCGGTGTACGCCGCAGCAAGCGCTGTCACCGTGGTCGAATAGTGAAAGGTATGGCAGCGCAGCGTGCCCTGCGGCAGTGCGATGATCTGATAGCCCAGTCCCTGCAAACGCCGCTGCATCACCGCGCGGCCGCTCAGAACGCCGAGCATGCGCGCCCTTGCGCCGTCCTTGTCGCTCAGGCTTTCCAGCAGGTAGAGCAAGCCGCCGCATTCCGCATACAGCGGCTTGCCTTCGGTGCAATGGTCGATCAGCGCCTGCCTCATGGCGACATTGCCCTGCAATTCCTGCAAGTGCAGCTCAGGATAGCCGCCGGGCAAATACACGCTGTCCGCCGGCGGCAGCGCGGCGTCGCGCAGCGGGGAAAAGAACACCAGCGTCGCGCCGAGCTTGCGCAGCAAGTCCAGGTTGCCGGGATAGATAAACGAAAACGCCTTGTCGCGCGCCACGGCGATGCGCTGTCCCGCCAGCAGTGGCGGCAGCGACGGCACATCAGCATCCGTTTCCGGCGCAATGAACTCGACCGGCGCCGGCATGCGCGCCAGTTCGGTGGCGCCGATCAGCACGGCGGCAGCGTCGATGCGCCGGTCGAGATCGGCAACTTCCGCTGCCGGCACCAGGCCGAGATGACGCTCCGGCAGTTTGAACTGCAGATTGCGCGGCATGCTGCCCAGATACGCAACGCCATGCGGCATGCCCTGACGCAGCATTTCTTCATGACGCGGACTGGCGACGCCATTGCCGAGCAGGCCCAGCAGCGGAAAGCCGGGCCGGTAATGCGCCAGGCCGTAGCCGATCGCCCCCAGCGTCTGCGCCACGCCGGCGACGTCCACCACCGCCACGGCGGGAATCCTCATCAGTTCGGCCAGGTCGGCGCTGCACGGCTCGCCGTCGAACAGGCCCATCACGCCTTCGACCAGGATCAGGTCGGCCTGTTGCGCGGCTTCGTGCAGCAGGCGGCGGCATTCCGCCACACCCATCATCCACAGGTCGAGCTGATATACGGGATGGCCGCTGGCGCGTTCAAGGATGGTCGGGTCGAGGAAGTCAGGCCCGGTCTTGAATACGCGCACCCTGCGGCCCTGCGAGCGATGCCAGCGCGCCAGCGCCGCCGTCACGGTGGTCTTGCCGTGATTCGAGCCGGGCGCGGTGATGAACAGCGCCGGGCACAGAACAGAAGAAGCAGCAGAAGTCGAAGCGACGTCGGACGGCGGAGTTGCCATGATCAGAACTCCACGCCCTTTTGCGCCTTGATGCCTTGTTCCTTGTAGGGATGCTTGAGCGGGCGCATCTCGCTGACCAGGTCGGCCAGTTCGATCAGCGCATCCGGCGCATGACGGCCGGTGACGACGATATGCAGCATCTCGCGCCGTGCGGCGAAGACGTCGAGCACTTCCTGCAGGTCGAGGTATTGATACTTGAGCACGATGTTCATCTCGTCCAGGATCACCATGTCATAGGACGGATCCTTGATCATGCGCACCGCTTCGGCCCAGCCGTGGGCGGCGGTCTTCATGTCGGCGTCGCGGTCTTGCGTATCCCAGGTGTAGCCGGAACCGACCACATGGAAATCGCAATTGGCATGGCCGCCGAGGAAGTCACGCTCGGCGCTGTACAAGGCGCCCTTGATGAACTGCACCACGCCCAGCTTCATGCCGTGGCCGAGAATGCGCATGCCCATGCCGAAGGCGGCGCTGGACTTGCCCTTGCCGGTGCCGGTGTTGACGATCAGCAGGCCCTTTTCCTTTTGCGCGGCAGCCTTCTTTTTTTCGAAGCCTTCCTTGTGACGCTGGGTCATGCGTTTGTGCGATTCGGGATCGGTTTTCATGGTGCGTTCTCTTTATTTCCAGTGTGTTCCGGTGAGTTCGGACAGCAAGGCGGCGACCTTGCTGCGGCTCGGGTGGTAGCCGATGAAGACGAGTTCAGATTTGTCGGTTTCGACGTTCTCGTTGGCTGCATCGGCGACATCCAAATTAATCGTCACGCGCGTGCGCACGCCCTGCACCAGTTGCGGCCGCTTGCCCTCCAACGTCCGGACAAAGCCTTTTGTACGCAGGATGGGCTCCGACTTTGCCGCCTCGGCGAGGGCCTGCCTGAGTTTCTCCGCAGGTTGCGGCGACTGGCTACGCAGCGTGAACGACAGCCAGCCCGGATCCTGCTCGTGGAAATGCTTGTGCGTCGCCAGGCCGTGGCTGTGCGCGCCGAGGCCCGAATGCGCATGACCGTTCAGACGGCCCTGATCGGCCAGTACGCTGGCATCGGCGCCGGGCATGCGCACGTGCGTGTAAGTGTGCTGATGCGCCTGCAAGGTCGGCTGATGCAATCGCAGGCCGAGCGCCAGGCGGATGTCGAGTTGCGCCTGGTAGGCCAGTTCGAGGAAACGCACGTTGGGCGCACGCGAGCGCACGCGCTGCTCGGCGTCGAGCAACTGATCTTCGTTCAGGTCATCGATCTTGTTGAGCACGACGACATCGGCATATTCCAGCTGGCGCTCGAACATGGCGGCGACAGCCTCATCGGCGTCGGCGCTGCTGCCGTGCTGCTCGAACCGATCATCCAGCAGCAAGGGCGTATCGACCACCGCCAGCGTCGCGTCGAGAATGAAATGCGCGGCCAGATCCGGCGTCTGCAAGCTTTCCATCACCGCCGTTGGCAAGGCCAGTCCGGAGGTTTCGATCAGCACGTGATCGACCTGTGCGCGCCGCGCCGCCAATGCAAGCATGGTCGGCACGAAATGCTCGTCGTCGCCGTAGGCGATCAGACCGTAGGAAAAATCATGAATGCGCACCTGCCCGCCTTCATCGCTGCTGCTGGCGCGCATCAGATCGCCGTCAATCGTCACTTCGCCGAACTCGTTGATCAGCAAGGCCAGCCGGCGCGTCTGGCGGCGCTGCACCAGGCTGCGCAGCAAGGTCGTCTTGCCGGCGCCGAGGAAGCCGGTGACGATGGTGACGGGGATAGGCTGCGCTGGCGTCATGCGCGTTTGCTTTCTTTCTGCCAGCGCTCCACCTGGGCCAAGGCTTCGTCCAGATTGCCGGCCTGCAGCGGATAATCCAGTGCCGGGCGGCGCACCGTCAGCAATGGAATATTCAATGCCTTGGCCGCATCGGCCTTGGCGCGATAACCGCCGGCGTCGCCGGAATCCTTGGTCACCACGCAATCGATGTTCCAGTCGCGCCACAAGGCTTCATTGAAGCCCTGCGAAAACGGTCCCTGCATCGCGCAGATGCGACTGCGCGGGATGCCGAGATCGATCGCGCGCTGGATGAACTCCGGCTCGGCGGTGACGCGCACGAACCATTGCTTGCGGTCGGCGCCGGGCGCTTGCAGGAAGGCCGCGATGTCTTTCGAACCAGTGGCGAGGAAGATGCGCTCGCCGCCTGCGATCGCCTGTACCGCAGCCTCTTCCATCGAATCGTACACCTGGGCATCGGCGGCGGCGATCCCGCTCGGACGTTCGTAACGCAGATAAGGAATCTCCAGACTCTGCGACAAGCCCATCAGTTGCTGCGACATCAGTGTTGCATACGGATGCGTGGCGTCGACCAGCGCGCGCGCTTCGTGACGCAGCAAGGCCTGCTTGCGCGCTTCCACGCCTTGGCGGCCGGCCCAGACCGTGACGCCCGGGCAATCCTGCAAGGCCAGTTCGCCACCGTACTCGGTCGCGGTCGATACCACGACCTCATGGCCTTGCGCGGCCAGTTGTTTCGCCAGCGCGTTGCCGTCACTCGTGCCCGCAAAGACCCACACGGCCTGCGACGGCAGCATCGGCTCTTCCGCAACGACCTTCGATTCGTCATGCCAGTCGTTGTAGCCGCGCGGGGTGAAGATGTAGCCGCGCTTGCGTTGCGTGAAACGGTTGCCGATCACGATGCTGGTGAGCATGTCGAATTGCAGCGAAGGCAATTCGTTGAGGCGATGGATGCTGACTTCCTGGCCGGGACGATAGGCGTTCTTCACCACGCCGCACAGCGTATGCGGCGCCTTCGCTTCCAGCATCAGCTTGAGGATGCGATACACGCCCTCCTGGCGGCCGGCGCTTTGCACGTTGTACAGCACGCAGGCCAGATCAGCCTGGGCGATGTGACGTGCACGGTTCTCAATCCACTCCCACGGACACAGCAAATTCGACAGGCTCAGCGTGGCGAAATCGTGCGACAGCGGCGAACCCAGCAAGGACGCGCAGGCGTTGGCAGAGGTCACGCCGGGGATGACGTTGACCTGATAGTCGTCGTCCTCCTTCATTTCGTCGAAGGCCAGCGCCGCCATGGCGTAGATGCCGATGTCGCCGCTCGAAATCAGCGCCACTTTTTCACCGGCGCGCGCCTTGTCGATCGCCAGCAAGGCGCGTTCACGCTCCTGCGTCAGCGGCGGCGTGTGGATTTCCTTGCCCTCGATATGCGAACTGATCCAGCGCAGATACAGCTCATAGGCCACAATCACGTTGCTGTCGCGCAAGGCGGCGATGGCGCGCGGCACGATCAGATCGCCGAAACCGGGACCGACCGACACCAGATTCAATACTCCACTCATAACACTGCTTTCTTTTTCAATTTCATATTATTCATTTCGGATCCGCCTGACTTTCAACATCAGGCAAACCGATGTCTTCCACGATCGCGACGGTCACGCCTTCCAGTGCGGTCTTCGGCAGCGCCAGTACGCCGCGCGGACTGGCGATCAGCGCGCACGGCTCGCACACGCCGTCGACACCGACGTTCTTCTGCACCCATTCCGACGGCGCCGTCACCCAGCCGCGTGCAGCGACGTCCGAGGCTGCGATGACACGCAGCGGCAATTCATTGGCAGCGCAAAAACTCAGCAGGCCGGGCTCTTCCGCTTTCAGGTCGATGGTCGCCACTTCGCGCACGTCGCTCAGCGGACGGCCGACCAAGGCCAATGCGTGCGTCACGGCGGCGGCGATTTTTTCCACCGGCACGTTCTTGCGGCAGCCGATGCCCAGCACCAGCGGCTTCAAGGCTTCGGTCGCAGTGGTCACCACCGGCACCGCGCCGACCACGTTGGCGACGCGATAGGCAAGGCGGTTGCCGCCGCCTTCGTGACCGCCCAACAGCGATACCGCGAAACGCCCCGCTTCATCGAGCAGCACCACCGCCGGATCGGTCAGCTTGTCCTGCGGCAGGCCTTCCAGGAAACGCACCGCCACGCCGCTGGCCGCCAGCATGACCCATTGCCCCTGAGAGCGATAGGATGCGCGGAACTGCTGCTTCTGCGGAATGCCCGCATTCAGCCACGGCCGGTACAGCGTGCCGCCCAGTTGCCCCTGCAGACGCGCCGCCAATGCTTCGCTCTCCGCTCGCACCAGCCAGATGCCCAGAGAAGTCGATGGTGCGTTTTGCAGGGAATTGTTCATGATCAGACCTCGTCTCCGGTGACGGAAATTTCCACGGGTTCTGCGGCGCTGTTGTCTTTATTCTTCTTGTCTTTCTTCACCACACGGAACAGATGCGTGAAATCCTTGGAATACAGACTCGATTCGACTTGCTGGCCCTTGTCCAGCGCCGCACCGACCAACATCATCGTGGTCAGGTTCCAGGCGCCGCGTTTGGTTTCCTCCAGCACGGTCGCCAGCGTGCCCTGATAGACGCGCTGATCGGGCCAGGTGGCGCGATACACCAGCGTCACCGGCGTGGTCTCGGGATAGTGCAGGCGCAGGTCGGTGACGATCTTTTTCAGATGCGGACCGGACAGGAAGATGCACATGGTGGCCTGATGTTCGGCCAGGCGCGCAATCGATTCCAGCTCCGGCACTGCCGACGCGCGGCCGGAGACGCGCGTCAGGATCACTGTCTGCGATACTTCCGGCTTGGTCAGTTCGGCCGTCACGGCTGACGCCGCCGCAGTGAATGACGACACGCCCGGCACGACTTCATAGGCAATGCCGAGCGCTTCGAGGCGGCGCATCTGCTCGGCCGTCGCGCCGTAGATGGCCGGGTCGCCCGAGTGCAGGCGAACCACGTCGAGATCCTGCGCCCTGGCGCGCTCGTAGCATGCCTGCTGCTGCTCGAGGTCGAGCTCGGCGGTGTCGATCAGCTCGGCGTCGGGACGGCAATGCTGCAGCATCTCGGTCGGCACCAGCGAACCTGCGTACAACACCATCTTCACGCTACCGAGCAACCTGGCGCCGCGCAGCGTGATCAGATCGGGAGCGCCGGGGCCGGCGCCTACAAAGTAAACTTTCATCCTTGATGCCTCTTTTCCAATGCGGTCTTGCGAATGAGCATGGTCGCCAGGTAGCCGCTCACGGCATGGTCCCGGTCGCCCGCTTCCAGTTCGCGCAAATCGTTTGCCAATACTTCGCCGTCCAGTCCGATGCGCCGGGCGAAGGCGCAGTGTTCAGCGATGCCCATTTCTTTCAGCAACGCCAGCACCCATGGCAGGCGCGCGCCGATTTTCATCAATACGACGATGTCATGTGTGTCGATCTCCTGCTGCAATGTCGCCGGATCGTCCGGGCACGGCAGGATCAGGGTGCGCTCCTTGCCCACGCCCAGCGGCCAGTCCAGCGCCGCGGCCGCCGACGCATAACTGGTGATGCCGGGGAAAGTCCGGTGCGGAAATGCCGGCAGCAGATCCTTCAGCGCCGCCAGGATGTAACCGTAGGTCGAATACGTCAGCGTGTCGCCGATGGTCAGGTAGGCGACGCTGCGCCCGGCCTGCAATTCGACGGCGATATCCTGCGCCAGTTGCGCATAATGCTCGCGCAGCACGTTGCGGTCGGGGTCCATGTTGAACTCGACTTCGCGCAGGCGTTCCGGCGCGACGGCGACACCTTCCAGGCATTGCAGCGCGACCGAGGTGTCGGCGCTTTTGGCGCGCGGCACGTAAATCAGGTCGGCCTGCTGCAAGGCCTGCATCGCCGCCAGCGGCAAATAACCCGCCGGCCCGGGACCGACCCCGATGCCCCAGAACATGCCCTGCTCATTGCTTGCGCTCATGCACGGCCTCCCAGTAAATTGCCGTCGAGATCGAACAGGCGCACCTCGATGCGCTTCACCGACGGCACACGCACCTGCGCCAGCGCCGCAATGCGGGCTTCGATGGTGCGCCACAAAGTGACTGCGCCAGGTTCATCCTTCAGACGTTCGATTGCTGCTTCCACTGTATTTGCACTTTCTATTTCGGCGATCAGCGATGCGGAAAATCCGAGCTCCGCCGCCAGTTCCGACGCCACCCGGGCCACACCGCCCATCGCCATATTGCTCTTGCTCGAATGCGTATCCCAGACGCCGTCGAGCACCTTGGCCAGCTTGCCGGGATGCCCCGCCAGCCACAACACGTCCAGCTGCGCACCCTGCTCGGCCAACGCCGCTTGCGTGAAGTCGAGCGCGTCGCCGAGGAAATTGGCGATCTGCACCGAGCGCGCTTCCGGCAGACCCAGCTCGTCCCGCGCAAACGTCCGGCCGATCTTGCCGGGCAGATACGCTACGCAAGACGCCACGCCGCCGGGCGTGCTGTCATCGGCCAGCGCCACGCGGATATACACCTCTATCGACGCGATCCACGAGGCCAGCGACATCGGTTCGACGATGCCCGAGGTGCCGAGGATCGAAATACCGCCGACGATCCCGAGACGCGGGTTGAAAGTCTTTTGCGCGATCTTCTGGCCGTCTTCGCAACCGATGGCGAGATCGAAACCGGCCTCGCCGTTCATGCCCAACTCTGCCAGCACCTCCGCCACCGCCAGCCGCATCATCTGGCGCGGCACCGGATTGATGGCCGGTTCACCGACCGCCACGCGCAAGCCGGGCCGGGTTGCGGTACCGACGCCGGACGCCGCCTTGAAGCGAATTTCTCCCGCATCATTACGCGCGACTTCCGCAAAAATCGTTGCACCGTGCGTGTTGTCGGGATCGTCGCCGCCGTCCTTCAATACCTCTGCACGTACACGCTTGCCATCGAGCTGCTGCACGGCCTGTATCGGCACCAGCAGGTAATGCTTGCCGTCCGGCAGGCTGACTTCCGCCTTGTCGATCTTCTCGTCGCGCAACAGCATCATCAGCGCCGCCTTGACCGCTGCGGTGGCGCAGCTGCCGGTCGTCCTGCCGCGCCGCAAGCCATTGGGAGCCGGCACGGCGAGGTCGAATTCGGCGCGTTCAAGCTCCTGCATTGACTGTTGACTCCGCGTTCTGTGCGGCGATGACCTGTCCGATGGCGTCGATCATCAGGGCGTTGACCACCGTCGCCGCCCATGGCGATCCTCCACGTGTGCCGCTGTTGGTGATGCGCGGCACTTGCAGGCAGCGGCGCAGCTCGTCCTTGCTTTCACGCGTACCGACGAAGCCGACCGGCAAACCGATCACCAGCTGCGGCCGCCAGCCGTGCTCGCGGATCAGGCGCGTCGTCTCGACGATTGCGGTCGGCGCATCGCCGATGGCGAGGATGATGTCGTTGCCGAATTTTTCCCACGCACGGCGCACGCCGGCGGCAGAGCGCGTGATACCTTGCGCCTGCGCCAGAAGATGTGTTTCTCGATCGTGCACGCCGCACCAGGTTTCGACGCCGAGCTGTTCGACCAGCGCGCGTTTCAAGCCGGTCTGCACCATGGTCACGTCGGTCACCACACGCTTGCAGCGCAGGATGGCGCGGATGCCGGCATCAATCGCACCGGCTGAAAAAAAGATGTCGTCAACGGCATCGAAATCGCCGCTGGTATGCACCAGCCGTTGCAACGCAGTCAGGTGCGCCGGCGGGAACATCGACCAGTCGCGACCGGCGGCGATGATCTCGAAGCTTTCCTTCTCGATCGGATGCGGCACATACGGTGGGAATTCCACCTTCGGCTCAGCCGCGAGCGTTTCGCGATTTAACAAGCCACGCACCTGCAGATGATGCGCACGCTGCGGCTCGCCGATCTGTTCTTCGAAACCGACGATCTGCACGCGGTATTTGCACAGGCTGCAATTCATGGCCGCGCGGCCTTCAACGGCGTCCCGCGCACGTTCCAGCAGGACGTCGGCGACGTGTTGGTGCACGCCGAGATAGCCGGCCTTCAGCACTTCCAGCCCAGGCTCGCGCTGTTGCATTTCATCAGCGGCGGCATAAATGCGTTTGACCAATACGCCGTCGAACAGGAAGAACGGCAACACCACGATACGCGCAAAACCAAGTAAGGCGGCCGCGCGCAAACCGTCGGCGACCAGCGGCTTGGCGGTGCCGGAATAGCAGACGTAGACGCCGCCGAAGCCCATGCCTTCTTCCAGCATGCGTGCGAGTTTCGACACTTCGCCGTTGGCGTCGGGGTCAGTGGTGCCGCGCCCGACCAGCACCAGGCAAGTGTCGTCGCGGCGGATGGTTTGGGATGATTGCGCTTCGGCGGCGAGGATGCGTTCCTGCGCCAGTTGCAACAGTTGCGGATGCAGGTTCATCGCCGCGCCGAAATGGAAATCGACCTCGGGATGCTTGCGCGCCAGCTCCAGCACTTCGGCCGGCATGTCGTTCTTGGCGTGGCGTGCGGCCAGCAGCACGCCGGGCACCACCGCGACCTGCTTGCTGCCGGCGGCGAGATTGGCTTCGACGGCTTCGCTGATGGTCGGGCTTGAAAATTCGAGATAGCCGTGCGTGACCACGCGGCCGGGCGCGCGGGCGCGCACGATGTCGACCAGCGCTTCGAACTCGCGCACGGCGTCGGCGTCGCGACTGCCGTGACCGGCGATCACGATACCGTAACTTGCCTGATCGTCAACAATATTAACGATATCGGCAGGTACTGCGCTCATGCCGCCTCCGCAGACTTGGCAGATGCGGCCGGTGGCGGCTCGATCTGGCTGTCCATGGGCGTATGGGTGCGAATCAGCATGATGCTCATGTCGGTGAACTCCTTGTCCACGCATTCGGCCAGGGTGCCGTGCCACTCTGCTTCACCGCGCGTGAGGTTTTCCCAGACTTCGGTCGGATGATCGGGCTGCACACCGTTTTCCAGAAGGTAAGCCGCGATATGGCGCGGCATGAAGGAGCGCGCTGCATCCCATGGACACGGTATCACAATCGCATTGCGGCCGTCATTGAGCACATGCACCAGATGGCGCTTGAATGGCGTCAGGTCGCCGCGGCGATGAAAGGTGATGAAGGTGGTTTCATCGAAGCAGACCTTGGCGCGCGAGGCCAGGATTTGCGCCGAGGAAATGCCGGGCAAGGTCTCGACCGGATGGCCGCAGGCGCGCTCGACGCGCTCCAGATACTGGAAGCCGCTGAAATGGATGTCGCCCATGAACACCACCACGCAGCGCTTGCCGGCATGATGCGCGGCGGCAACCAGATCGAGCTGGGCGACCTGGTCGCGGTAGTTCATCAGGATGACTTGCGCCGTCGGCGGGATGATGCTTTGCACCACGTTGACGACGGCGTCGAAGCCCGCCACCACGTCGGCATCGCGAATCAGTTCCGCGCCGCGTTGAGTGAGATAGCCGATATCGCCGGGGCCTGCGCCTATACAGATGATCATTTCTTGTTCCTTGATTAATTCTCTATTGCGCCATGCGGGCGCGAATCGTCAGCGCCAGATTGTCGGCCGTCAGTTCTTCCAGCGTCATGCATTCGGCGCCGAGCGCCTGCGCCAATTGCGCGGCGCGGCCCAGGCGGACGTAACCGGTTTCGGTGTCGAGTACCAGGGCGGGAGTGCCGCGCGCGGCCAGTTGCTCGGCCAGCGCCAGCGTCTCGCGCCAGGGATCGCCGCCGCTTTCAAGCGCGACGTTGCCTTTGCCGTCACTGAGCAAAACCAGTAGCGGCGGCGCAACTCCGGCGGATTGTTCCAGTGTCTGCAAAGTCAGTTGCAGCGCATGCGGCAAGGGCGTGCGGCCACCGGTCGGCAGTTCGCGCAAACCTTGCTCCGCCAGATCGACGCTGCGTGTCGGCGCCAGCAGCAGCGACGCCTTGTCGCCGCGGAAACCGATCACCGCCACCTGGTCGCGACGCTGGTAGACGTCCGTCAGCAGGGCCAGCACCGCGCCCTTCACCGCTTCCATGCGGCGCTGCGCAGCCATCGAACCGGAAGCGTCCACCACGAACAGGATCAGGTTGGCAGTCTTGCCGGCCTTGACCTTGCCGTGCAGATCGCCTGTCTGCAATTGCAGCACCGTGCCCTCTTCCGTGCCTTCTGCAGCGCTGCGCAACACGGCGCTGCGCAAGGTGGCGCCGACGGCCAGGCTGGCCGGGTTGCTGTCCGGTACCGCGCGGATCATGCGGCCGCGCGTGGCATCGGCAGTATCGCTGCGGCGGCCGGCGAGCGTGGAGACATTGTTCACAGGGGCGTCGACTTTTAACTGACGTGCATCACCGACGTTGGCGGCGGCGAACACCTGCTGGCCGTCGCCCGATTGATCGTTGCTATCGGAAGGAGAATCCGATTGATCCTGGCCATTACCTTCCTGTTGCTCCGGTGGCATAGCCTGCTGCATCAGATCATCGAGCTTGTCCTGATCCAGCCCGGGCTGCTCGAAGGGCTTGCGGCGACGGCGATGCGGCAGCACCAGCTCGGCGGCGGCGCGCACGTCGTCCGGCGTGACTTGAGCACGGCCGTCCAGCGCGGCAAATGCACGCGCAGTCTTATGCATAACAATATCGGCACGCAGACTGGCGACTTCGAATTCGCAGCACAGATGGCTGATCAGATCGAGCAAGGCATCGCTCAGCACGACTTGCGGCAGCAAAGTCTGCGCAGCGGCGATACGCACGCGCAAAGCGTCTTGTTCATCACTCCACTGCGCAGCATAGGCAGGTGGATCGGCTTCGTAGGCAAGACGGCGGCGCACCACGTCGGCACGCAACTTCTTGTCGCGCGGCGCGACGACTTCGACCATGAGACCGAAGCGGTCGAGCAGTTGCGGACGCAGGTCGCCCTCTTCCAGGTTCATCGTGCCGATCAGCGTGAAGCGGGCCGGATGCGATACCGACAGGCCTTCGCGTTGCACCGAATTGACGCCCATGGCGGCGACATCGAGCAGCACGTCGACCAGATGGTCCGGCAGCAGATTGACTTCATCGATGTACAAGATGCCGCGATGCGCCGCGGCCAGCAGACCCGGTTGCAAGGCGTTCTGATCGCCCTTCAATGCGCGTTGCAGATCGAGCGTGCCGAGCACGCGGTCTTCCGTCGCACCCAGCGGCAACGTGACGAAAGGTACGTTCGCCGAGATTGCTTTGGCATCATTCCGGCAGACAGCACAATGTTCGGCAGGCTGACCCGGCAGGCAATTGAAGGCGCAGCCGGCGATGCGTTCGACCGGAGGCAACACCGCCGTCAGGGCGCGCGCGGCGGTGCTCTTGGCGGTGCCTTTGTCGCCGCGAATCAGGACACCGCCCAGCGTGGTATCGACTGCGCACAGCAGCAAGGCATTCTTCAGTTGCGGCTGCCCGACGATCGCCGAAAATGGAAACAGAGGAACGCTCATATCAGACTCCACGCGGGGTTTCGCCGCGCGCCTCCAGCAAGGTTTCGCTTTTGAGATAAAGCTGGCGCAGGTCTTCCAGCGTCTGCGCCTGCGGCTCTTCCCACATGCCGCGGCTGGCCGCTTCTAGCAGGCGTTCGGCAATCGCGTTCTGGGCCCAGGGATTGGCCTCTTCGAGGAAGCGCTGCATGCCCGAATCGAAGGCGTAAGTCTGCGCCAGTTGCTCGTACATCCAGTCGTCCATGACTTGCGCCGTGGCGTCATAACCGAACAGATAGTCGACTGTTGCAGTCAGCTCCAGACCACCCTTGTAACCGTGGCGCTGGATGCTGTCGAGCCACTTGGGATTGACCACGCGCGAGCGGAACACGCGCAGCGTCTCCTGCTTCAGATCGCGCACCTGGGCGCGCGCCGGGTCGTGGCTGTCGCCGAAATAATGACGCGGCTGCTGTCCGGTCAGGGCGCGGATCGTCGCGATCATGCCGCCGTGATATTGCAGGTAGTCGTCGCTGTCGAAGATGTCGTGTTCGCGGTTGTCCTGGTTGTGCAAGGCCACTTGCACGCCCGACAGGCGCGTGCGGAATGCGTCGCGCTGGTCGCTGCCCTGCTTGTCGCCGAGCTTGCGCGCATAGGCGTAGCCGCCCCAGTTGATATAGGCCTCGGCAAAATCAGCATCGGCCTGCCAGTTCTTTTCCTGGATCAGCGGCAGGATGCCGGCGCCGTAGCTGCCGGGCTTGGCGCCGAAGATGCGATAGGCGGCGCGCTCTTGCGCCTCATCCTTGTCCAGGCCCTTGCCTATCCAGTCGCCCAGTTCCTGCAGGTAATGCTTGCGCACGAAATTCTGGTCGAGCGGCTCATCGAGTGCGATCACGGCGTTGACGGCGTCGTCGATGAGGTCGATCAGTTGCGGGAAGGCGTCGCGGAAGAATCCGCTGATACGCGTCGTGACGTCGATGCGCGGACGCTGCAGTTCCTGCAGCGGCACCACCTCGATGCCGAACACCTGGCGGTTGCCGGGACGCCATACCGGTCGCACGCCGAGCAGGCACAGAATCTGCGCAACATCGTCGCCGTGGGTGCGCATGGCGCTGGTGCCCCAGATGCTGATGGCGACGCTTTCCGGATGTGCGCCAGTTTCGCGCACGTGGCGTTCCAGTACTTCACGCGCGAGCTGCTGGCCGACGCGCCAGGCCGATTGCGACGGCACACTGCGCGGATCGACCGAATAGAAATTGCGCCCGGTCGGCAGGATATGCGCCATGCCGCGCGTGGGCGAACCGCTCGGGCCGGCCGGCACGTAGCCGCCTTCCAAACCGAGCAGCAGATTGCCGATCTCGTCGCCGGCGCGATGCAGGTTGGGCAGCAACTGGCGGCAGGTGAAATCGAGGACACGACGTAACGCTGCGAACTTGTCAGTTGTCGGCGCCGGTGCTTTGGTAAGCGCCGGGGCTGCGGCCGGAGGTCTGGCGCGCGCCTGCATCTTCATCTGGCCGATTACGCTGCCCGGTTGACGCAAAGAAGCAGTTTGCAGGCGCGGCTTGTCGATGCTGAGATCGCCGAACATGGATTGCAAGATGCCGTCGACGGCACCGGCTCTGTACTCGCGCTCCTGCAAGGCCTGCATCAGCCGCACGCACAAATCATCGATGGCTTCGATCGCATCGGCGCGCGTGACCACGGCGCGGCCGGCGATACGCGCCAGCGCGCTGTCGGCGTTGAGGCGCTGGCCCTTGTTCTCCAGCAGCATGTCGAGCTTGAGGCCGAACAGGCGCGCCATTTCTTCCTGCAGACCGGGGATGTCCTGGTTCGGCAGGCGCGTCAACGACACCAGCATGTCCGGCATCTGCGTCACATCCGGTGCGCGGCCGAGGATGTGCAGGCCGTCGCGGATCTGCGCGGCACCGAGTTCACACAGATAGCCGTCGAGGTCTTCGATCAGGTGGGCGACGTCGGAGCCGCCCATGGCGCTGAGCGCTTCAGGCAATTCGCCCTCATGGCTGTGGTCGTGCGGATGGTCGTGATCGTGGTGGTCATGACCGTGATCGTGTCCATGCACATGGCCGTGATGATGGTGATGTCCATGTTCATCGTCATGGTCGTGATCATGATGGAGCAGCTTCATCTGCAGGTCGCTGTCAAGATTGGTCTGTTTGACCAGTTCCCAGATCTGCTGCTGCAGCAGCGGTAGCTTGGACGGGTCCAGCACTTCCACTTGATAGTACTCATCCACCAGTTGCGTCAGCTGCGCCAGCGCGCCGTAACTGTCGGCGGTAGTCATCGGCGGCGTCAGGTGATCGACCACGACCGCGTGGCCGCGCCGCTTGGCCTGCGAACCCTCGCCCGGATCGTTGATGATGAACGGATAGAACAGCGGCATGTCGCCCAGCAACGCATCGGGGAAGCAATTCTCCGACAAGCCGACACCCTTTCCGGGCAGCCATTCCAGCGTGCCATGCTTGCCCACGTGGACGATGGCGTCCGCGCCCCACTCGTCGCTAAGCCAGCGGTACAGGCCGTAATAGTGATGTGTCGGCGGCAGGTCGGGTTGATGGTAGATCGCATCCGGATCCATGCCGTAACCACGCGGCGGCTGCAAGGCGACGAAGGCGTTGCCCAGCTCGACGCCGGCGAATGCCAGATGATTGTCATGGACGTAGGCGACACCGGGCGCGGCGCCCCATTGCGCTTCTATCTTTTGCTGCAAGACGTGCGGCAGCTCGGCGAACCATTCGGCGTAGCGCTCTGCCGACACGCGGCCGACGGCGTGCTGCAACTGCTCGCTGGTCAGATAGGTGTTGTCGTAGGAGCAGCGATCGACCAGCGTATGGATCAGCGCGCTGCCGCTCTCGGGCAAGTCGCCGATGGCATAGCCGGCATCGCGCATCGATTCGAGGATGCGCATCAGCGAGGCCGGCGCGTCGAGGCCGACGGCATTGCCGATCTGTGAAGCCTTGCTGTTGGAGTTGGTGAAGATGAAGGCGATGCGCTTGTCGGCATTGTCGAGCGCGCGCAAACGCGCGAAGCGCGCCGCCAGGCCGGCGATGCGTTCAACGCGGTCGGCCACGGGATGAAACTCCACCACGTCGCCGGACAAGCCCGCCGCCTGCGCCTTGAACGACAGCGGCACGCTGATGATGCGGCCGTCGAACTCGGGCAGCACCACGTTCATGGCGGCGTCGAGCGGGTTCATGCCGCGCGTCGAGATTTCCCACTGCTCCTGCGTCATGCCGCTGGTCATGGCCTGCAGCACGGGCACGTTGAGTTTTTCCAGCACCGACACCGACCAGCCCGCAGGCGTCGGACCGCCCGGCGTGATTTCGCCCATCGCGAAGGACGTGGTGTTGATCAGGACGTCGACATGTGCGCCCTTCTCTCCCGCGAAATAACTGAGCGCCGCCGGCAGATCGGAGTCCGCTGCCGAAGTGCGCAGCGAGGCCGTAAAAATCGGCAACACGTCCATGCCGCGTTGCTCCAGCGATGTCACCAGCGCATCGACGAAGCGCGTGTTGCCGCTCATCCAGTGGGCGCGATAAAAGATGATGCCGACTGCCGGTTTGCGGCGGCCTGCGACATCAATGCGCGATTTAAGTCTGAGCTGAAGCCAGTCGGCAATGCCCGCATCCTGTTCGAGATCCGGATGATAGATCCCGTGATCAGGCAAGGCCACGGCGGACTCGTAAGCGAATCCGGTCAGCAGCAAACGGTCCGACACGAAGCGTAGAAATTGCGCCAGGTTCACGCTGCCGCCGCCGTGGAAATACGCCAGAGCCTCGCGCAGCACATCTGTCGGGACAGTCGACACTGCCGCCAGTTCGGCGTCGGGCTCACCGGCGCCGCTGAGCGCAATCAGATGGCGTCCCTGACGTTGCGCATGACGCAGCAGTTCGGCAAATCCGGCAACACTGCCGAGACGGCCGAGGATGCGCAGCACGATGATGTCAGCGTCGGCCAGTTCGTTCTGCAACAACTCGCTCATGCGTGTTTCGTTTTCTACGCCTTGCAGGTTGATGCCGATGGTTGGCGGAAAATCGGCCGGCAATTGCGTCAACGCGTGATGCACGATCGCCAGGTCGGTGGACGCATGGGTCAATACGGCAATGCGTGCAGACGTTGCAGCGACGGATTGTGTTGCCTGGTCAGACATTTTCTGGTTCCTCGGGATTGACGTCGCCGCTGCCGAGGCGATGGAAGATCAGGTCGGTGACTTCGCGCCCGCCTTCCAGATGCTCGATCACCACGCGTTCGATCGCGGCGGCATCCTCGCAGCGATACCAGACGCCTTCGGGATATACCACAACGACCGGCGCCTGCGCCTTGCAGGCCACCATGCAGTGGGTGCGCGTGCGCTTGACGCGCAGCTCGGGGCGCGCGTCGATCTGCTCGCCGAGCACGGCGAACATGGCTTCGGCCAGCACGCCGTTTTCGGTGCAGCGCGGGCCGGTGCACATCAGGACGTGGCGGTGGTGGGTTCTCATGCGTTCAGTTTCTTAATAACCAAAATGCCGATCCGGCTGCAGTGACCGGATCGGCATCCAAAATGACAACCTGAGTTTCAGGCGAATTTTCAGACGAATTTTTTATAGAAGTAACCGATCAGTCCGCCCAACGTCAGCCAGAATATGCCATTGGCCAATGCGGTGGCGTGGATGAACGCCTGCGCCAGCTCTTCCGGCGCGGCGCCGCCCGGCACTGCCGGATGCGGTGCGCCGATCAGGTGTGGCACAACCACCAAGACCAGTCCCAGCAACTTCAACGTCCAATGGCGCGCATAGACGCCGAGACCCAGGCCGGCGGCAGTCAATCCGGCCGTCATGATCCACCACAACTGGCGCGCATGCAGCGGCGCCGCCACGGTGCCCGGCACTTCCGGCGGCAAGCCCAGCGACGGTGCGACGAAGAACACCAGGTAACCGGCCACGCCCCACAGCAATCCGGAGCGCCAGGTCACTTTCTTGCCGCTGACCAGGATCGCGGCGGCGAGCAACAGGCCGAAGCCGATCGCCATGCTGACGTTGGCCAGCACGGTGTAAGCGGTACGCTCGAAGCCGTTGGCAGGTTCCCATTCATCGGCGTGTTCATGTTCATGCTCGTGAGCTTCCGACGCGGCAGGCGCGCCGGTGGAAGCTGCAGCAGAAGCTGGTACCGCGGCGGCGTGCGACTGCTCATGCGCCTTGGCGGCTGCGGCTTCTTCGTAGACTTCCGCCTGCAGGATAATGCGGGAGACTTGCGCCTGCTGCACGGCCGTCAGCAACAGGCCGGCCAACGCGCCGGCCAACAGGACGACGGGGGCAATCCGTCGCAATACTGCGAAATTGATCATCGGGGTAGTCCGCCTGGCGTCTTAATGGCAAGGAAAGCCGGCCGAATGACGACCGTCATGCGCGGCGTTGTGCAGTTCCACGGCGGAGGCAAATCCGGCAGCGTAGATCAGTGCGGCGCCGAGCACGAATGCGGTCAGGCCAGGCAGGATGCGATCGCGCCAGAGTCGCGCGCCGGAAGCAGAATTGGACTCGGAGTCGAGTGTATCGGTATCGTGGGCGGATGCGCCGGTGATGATTGCCATGTGTTTTCCTTCGGATGGGCCTGAGCCGGATTGAAACCAACCGCTTGCGGCGCTAAAGCGAAGCAGCGCAGCGGAACCGTCACGAAGGAAAATCAGGAAACAACGCGGGGTGCAAAGAAACAGCATTCCGGAAGCAGTCCGTCGATCGCCCTCCGCGATGCAAAACAAGTCGTTATACCGAGGGCCGGTCTCCGGGCTTGAGAATGGTTCACAGCGAGCATGATCTCGCCGGAACCGGAATCTGCGCCTTCCCATGCCGTGTTGGTAACACCGGTGCACAGTGGCTGGATGCAGATTCGCTGATTCGCTTACCGTTGCGGGGGCAGCGTGGGTTTTGCCTGACGGATCACATGGCATTGCAAACGATGATAAATAGCAATTCACCGACGTTCACTGCAATTGACCGACAAACGCACCGACTTCCCGATTAAATCCAGCGAATGACTATTCGCAGGATACCCAAGGCAATGCTACCCCGGCAGTATAGGTGTCGCGCGCCATTCTGGCAACCTGGAATCGGCTTGCATAAACGCTTGCGGGCCGGTTATCCAAATGGATAACCGGCCCGCTTTGGGCTTCAGCAGAAGCCTGGATTACTGCGTGATTCTGTTACTGATTGGGCCCTCTCGCGACCTTTTTGGGAGGCTCCGGGGTCAGGTTGATGGGGTCGCTGGCGGGAAACGTGTCTTCCAAGGCATCGTCGAGATCGTGATCACGCTTGATCTTTTTCGACTCCTTGACGCTATCGGTCTGTTTTTCGAGCTCACGTTCGTCGGCGGCGACGATGTCTTCGCCGCTTTCCTCGTCACTGGCGACTTGCTCGACCGACTCCGGCACTTCCGGAGCGCGGTCCCGCGAGCCGCGTTCGACCGAGGCACGCTCGCCGGTGCCGTGCGAATCGCTGTCGGCTTCGGTGGCGATGTTCATCATGTCGCTGCCGCTGTCCGAGCTGTCGCCCGGCCCAAGCGCGTGGTTGTCGTGGCCTTTGCTTAATTGCCGATCGGAAGTCGGCAAGACGTCTGGATCCAATGTGCTGGTTGCCATGATGCTGTACTCCTCATGTGTGATGCTTGATTGTTCGTGCACGGCTCTACGCCATTCTGATCGGCGTCTCGGGCGGCTCGGGGATGCCGGGCTCGGGCGGATTGAGAGGCGGATCTTCCACCGGGTTGTATTCGTCCGGCGGGATGTCTTTAGGTGGCGGCGCGGTCGGCGGCGTTTCCTGCGGTTCTTGCGGTGTATGCATGCGCACGCCTCCTCACATTGGATTCTGGTGAGGAATCGGATCCTGCGGCGGGCTCGGATCCAGCGGCGGCACTTCTACCGGCGGGATGTCTTGTGGCTTGTGCATGGAATGTCCTTTCTGCTGCAATTTAAGCTCAAGGTCGAGCTAAAAGCGACGCGGGTCGAAGGCAACGCCGACCATTCACGTCACAGCGACAGGCTACCCGCTGGCGCGGGCGCTGCGTATAGGACAAACACTTTTTCGGGCTTCCGCAACTCTTACGCCGGCGCCACCCCAAGCAGGGAGGGACGGCGTGGTGTCAATTGCGGAGCGATTTCCGGAGCAGTCGCCAGCAACTGCAACTCGCCGGCTTCAGCGTCGGAACCGACCCGGAACGCACTGACCGCATCCCAGAGCTTGCGCGCCTGCTCCTGCATGTCGGCGGTGGCGATGGCGGCTTCCGCCACCAGCGTCGCGTTGGTGCGCGTGACGGCATCGATGCCGGCAATCGACTGATTGAGATCGGCGATGCCGCGATGCTGGGCGTCGCTGGCGGCGGCGATCTCATCCATGATGCCGACCACGTGCTCGACCGAATCGACGATATCGCGCATGGTGCGTCCGGCGTCGTCGACCTGACGGCTGCCGGCATCGATGCGCTCAACCGAATCACCGATCAACAGCTTGATTTCCTTTGCAGCTGCGGCGCTGCGCATGGCGAGCTGACGCACCTCGGTTGCCACCACGGCAAAGCCGCGGCCGAGCTCACCGGCGCGTGCGGCCTCCACCGCAGCATTGAGCGCGAGGATGTTGGTCTGGAAGGCAATGCCGTCGATCACCGAGATGATGTCGACCACCTTGCGCGAACTGTCCTTGATCGAGGTCATCGTACCGACCACCGAAGAGACGATCTCTCCACCCCGCGAGGCGACGTCCGCTGCCGACTGTGCCAGCCGGTTGGCTTCGCCGATCTGCCCCGCATTGCGGCCGACGATGTCGGCCAGCTCGGCCATGGCGCCTGCAGTCTGTTGCAAGGAGCCGGCCTGGGCATCGGTGCGCGCCGCCAGATCAGTGTTGCCGACGGCATTTCGCTGCGATACGCGGAAGATGCTTTGGGTGCCGTTCCGCACTTCGCTGACAGTCTGCAGCAAGCTTCGATTCATGCTGCCCAGGGCGTTCAGCAACTGTCCTGTCTCATCCCTGCCGCCGGTCGCGATGTGCGCCGTCAGATCACCTGCCGCCACGCGGGAAGCCAGACTCACCGCTTCGTTAAGCGGACGCGTGATGCTGCGATTCAGGCGCCATGCCACCAGCACCGCCAACAACATCGCCACTGCACAAATCGCAATGGTCGCCAGCGTGGTGCGACGGCCGCTCTGCGCGAAATCGTCCAGGTCGCGCTGGATCTGCCCCTGTTCCAGTTTGACCAGCTTGTCGATGGATTCCAGCCACTGGCTCTGCAGGGGCGCCACTTCGGCATTGAGCAGCTTGGTGGCCTGCCCGGCATTGAAGCCGGCGGCGAATTCTTCCGCCTGCCGCATGAACGGTTCGCTGCGGCTGTCATAGGCGGCCATATCCGAGATGATGGCGCGCTCTTCTGCGGTGACGCCGAGCTTGAGCAAGGCATCCTGATTGACGCGGTAGCGCTTGCGTTCGATGCCGATGCGGGCCATTTCCTTTTGCATGGCGCTGAGATCGGTCAGCGTGCCGACGTTGCGCGCGGCCTGGCCTTGGCGGAACAGGCTTTGGCGCATCAACGCGGCGATTTCGGATTTGCCGTTGGTGTGGCTGAGCGCCGCGGCCAGCTGCTCCTGCGCATGTTGCGCGGACAAGCCGGCCAGCGCAGTGACGGCGGCCATCAGCACCAGAATGACGCCAAAGCAAAGCGACAGCCGGTGGCCGATTTTCAACTGCATCAGCGGCTTCAGAGGGGAAAATCTCATGCGGTCTCCTGTGTTTCCGATCAGGCGCCGACCTGGCAAGAGACTTGAGCAGAATACAAGCTGGCCGACGTTATTTTATGTAGTTTTACTAGTTTTTATTTATTCTGGCACAGGATGTCGATTATTTCCAGCGAATTACGCCTTAAATACGCTGCTTCGCCGCGCAATTTCAAATCAAAGTAAAAAATGTGAATGTAGTAAATGTAGTTTTATTACTTTATTTCTTTCCCTGATGTGGCGCCTCCCTTGACCGCAACGCGCTTGCGCCAATACAGGTGCATCAACGGCGTTGATGAAATGCCATGCAACAGGATGGACAGCGCCAGCACCGTCAGCACATCCTGCGCGATGCGCGCATTGAGCTTGTCATGCCAGAACTGCAGCACGAAGCACAAGTAATAAAGCGAGCCGACGCCGCGAATGCCGAACCAGGCGATCAGCCAGCGATGCGACGTCTCGGTGCCAGAGCCGAGCAGGCCAAGCGCCACCGCAATCGGACGCACGATGAAGAACAGCAGCCCGGCAATCAGAACGCCCTCTCCCGACAATCCGTATTCAGATAACAGGATGCCAATCAGCAGCACCATGAAGAACTCCGCGAAATGCTCCAGCTGCTGGTTGAAGCCAAGCACGGTTTCGGTCAGGTAAACCGGCGCCTGTTCAGGATGAACGGCAGCGGCGTTCTTGCCGCTGTCCTGCGCGGCGGCAATCAGTTCGCCGGCCGGCTTGTCGCCGCTGCTGGCTGACTCCACCTGGCGCATCGCCAGACCTGCTGCGAACACGGACAGGAAGCCGATGCCGTGGATCAGCTCCGCCACGCCATAAGACAGCATGATGATGCCGATCGCCATGAATTCCTCCATGCCGAGCGCGAGGCCGAAACGCTGGCGCGCAAACAGCACCATACGCGACAAGGCCCACCCCGCCAGCGCGCCGCAGCCGATGCCAGCGAACACACCCCAGGCGACGAACCAGCCAAAGTGATCGACCTGGGCAATTTCGTCGGTCACACCCAGCAGCATCAAGGCCAGGATCACGAACGGGAAGGCGCTGCCGTCGTTGAGACCGCCCTCGCCACTCAGCCCGAAACGCAACTGATCGGGATCATCGACATTCTTGATCTGGACATCGGACGCCAGTACAGGATCGGTGGGCGCCAGGATAGCGGCCAGCAGCATGGCCACGGCAAACGGCAGTCCGAACAGGAAGGCGATGCAGATCGCCAGCAAAGGCACGGTAATCAGCATTGACACCACGCCAAGGCGCAATGGAAGCCACCACAAACGACTGCCTTCGCCGCGAAAAGCCACCCGGAGCTTGAGTCCGACCGTAAACAGCGACAGCAGCAAGGCCACGCGCGTGATGACGGTCAGCGCGTCGGCGTGCGATCGCAGATCGATGTGGATCAGGCCGATGCCGGCAGGCCCCAGCAGCCAGCCGATCGGCAGGTATAGCATGGCCGCGTTGAATGGCAGTCGCTCGAGCACTGATTCGAGGAATACCATGAACATCAGCAGGATGCCGGCGATCAGGAAATAGACGGTAGGAATGTCGATGTGCGCTCTCCGCTTGGTACAGGTAGCAACATGTGAAAGCGGCAGCTGACTTCCGATGAGGTCAGCTGCCGCCTGTGCGCCAAGGCGCGATGAATGAATCCGATGCTAACGTCGGAGAAACAACGCCTCAATGCTGCTCGGAAGCGGCGCCATCCTTGCTGCGAGGCACCAGCCCGTCGTCGGCGTTGGCGCCCGGATCTTCGGTGCCGTCCGGTTCGACCAATTCAGCCGGCGTCGTTGTCGGGGGCATCGAAGGCCGCACCGTGGGAGCGACCGCAGCGGAACGTAACAGCTCGGTCGAAACCGGCGTCAATTCGCTGGCGTGCGCAGAGACGTCGCGGGCATTCTGACCACTACCGGTTTCGAGATAGTTGTCATCGCGCGCATCCGATTCGTCACCGGTCAGATCGCCTCCGGCTTGTTGATCGGTGAAACGTGGCGTGCCCTGATAAATCGGGCGCCCCAGTGGATCGACAAAATTGGAGCGAGCCTGTTGCCGGCCGGACGGAGGGGTGTCCTGCCCTTGCTGCTGGTTTTGCGACTGGCTCTGCTGGGCCGGCGGCTTTTGCCCCGCGTGGGATTTTTCGTCAATGGCTGCCATGTGATTCTCCTTGCCTGTGTGGTTCGCCTGCTGATTGTGACTGCGCTCACTGCGCGCCTCACACTCCGTGATGGCATGCAGGATCATGCTTTCGGCGAACATGTCGCGATGTCCTAATGCTTGCGCGCCGAACCCGACTTGCGGCCGCCGCCGGAAACCTTGTTCTCGGTGGCCCAGGCACGGCGTTCCGCTTCTTTATGATTGACGCCGCGCTTTTCATAGCCGGCTTCGATGTGAGCGGCCTCGCGTTTTTGCTTGTCGGTATAGGAAGATTTATCGCCTCTGGGCATGATGAACTCCTTAAGCATGATGGAACATGATTGGTAGTTCATCTTAGGCAAGTCGGCCGCTCCTGCCAGCAGGACAGGCACTTATTCCCCTGTAGGAGGACCAGCAGAATCAGGGGATGAAGGAAGACGCGGCGGTGGATGATACGACAGCGTGAGGCGGCACCGAAACGCCCGCCTCACATCTGCAAAGAAAGAGTTCAACCGCCGGCGAGCGCGGCGGTGACGATTTCCTGTGCTTCGGCAAAGATGCTCTGCAGATGCTGTTCGTCACGGAAGCTCTCGGCGTAAATCTTGTAGATACTCTCAGTGCCGGAAGGACGCGCGGCGAACCAACCGTTGTCGGTAATGATCTTGACGCCGCCGAAGGCTTTGCCATTGGCCGGAGCGGTGGTGAGAATCTGGCGGATCTCTTCGCCGGCCAGTTGGGTGGACCGCACGTTTTCAGCCGACAGTTTCGACAGCAGCTTCTTCTGTTCAGGCGTTGCCGCAGCTTCGACACGGCCGTTGCATGGCAGTCCCAGCTGCTCGGTCAGGCCCTGATAGATTTCGCCGGGATCGCGGCCGGTGCGCGCCGTCATTTCCGCTGCCAGCAAGGCAGCGGTGATGCCGTCCTTGTCGGTGCTCCATGGCGTGCCGTCGAAACGCAGGAACGATGCGCCCGCACTTTCTTCGCAGCCAAAACCGAGGCTGCCATCCTGCAGGCCGCCGACGAACCATTTGAAGCCGATCGGCATCTCTTGCAGCGGGCGATGCAACTGCGCCGCCACGCGATCGATCATCTGGCTACTGACCAGCGTCTTGCCGACGCCGGTGTCAGCGCGCCATTCCGGGCGATGCTGGAACAGATACGACACCGCAGCCGACAGGTAATGATTGGATGGCATCAAACCGACGCTCTTGGTGACGATGCCGTGACGGTCATGATCGGTGTCGCAGGCAAAGGCGATGTCGAATTTATCCTTCAGCGAAATCAGTTCGCGCATCGCGTATTGCGACGACGGATCCATGCGGATCTGGGCATCCCAGTCCATCGGTACGAAACGAAATGTCGGATCCACTTCCTGATTGACGACGGTCAGCTTGAGGTCGTAACGATCAGCGATGGCGCCCCAGTAATGCACGCCGGCACCACCCAAGGGATCGACGCCGATGCTGATGCCGGCGTCACGGATCACACTGAGGTCGATGATGTTGGGCAGATCGTTGATGTAGGTCTCAAGGTAGTCGTACTGATGCGTGCTGGCGGCGCGCACGGCGCGATCGTAGGGGATGCGCTTGACGTCGCGCACAGCGCTCTGGAGATAGACGTTGGCGCGTTTCTCAATCCAGCTGGTGACGTTGGTGTCAGCCGGACCGCCGTTAGGCGTGTTGTACTTGAAACCGCCATTGTCGGGCGGGTTGTGCGAAGGCGTGATGACGATGCCATCGGCTTGCGCCGAGGGATGCATGCGGTTGTGCATGAGAATGGCGTGCGATATCGCTGGCGTGGGTGTGTAAGGCGTCCCGCGCGCCACCATGGTCTGCACGCCGTTGGCGGCGAGCACTTCGAGCGCACTGGCGAAGGCCGGCGCCGATAGTGCATGCGTATCGATGCCGATGAAGAGTGGACCGTTGATCTTGTTTTCAGCGCGGTAGTCGCAGATCGCCTGCGTGATTGCGAGTACGTGCCATTCATTGAAACTGTAGTTGAGCGAACTGCCGCGATGCCCCGAGGTGCCGAATGCCACCTGATGCGACGCGATGCCCGCATCGGGACGCAGGCTGTAATAGCTGGTCACCAGCACGGGGACGTCGACCAGGGAAGAAATAGCGGCGCGTTGGCCGGCCAGAGGGCTGATGCTGCTCATGTAATGTCGTTTCTCAGAATAAGGAGATAAATCTTTGGGGCAACCGGTTGTCCGACCGCAGGCATTGACGCAGTTATTGACGCAGTCACGCCTGCACGCGAATTGGATTCGCCTGGCCCCGTATTGTAGCGCTGTAGCGCCGACCACAGCCGACGGCATGCGTAGCCGTGCATTTCGGATATCTGTTGATGCGGGCTGGAATGGCGAAGGAAATGTTGCGGCGAGACCATCAAAGAAACAGCGAGACTACGAGATCCGTTGTATCACGTTCGTCTGGTACGTCTGCCATGCACGTTACGCCATGCTGACCATGGGCAGCGCATAACCTGCTTCGCGCAACTTGCTGCGTCGCGCCTTGTTAGCGGCCGCAAGTTCTTGCAGGGACATCGCGCGCTCTTCCGAATAGCTGCGCGTGATGCTGCTCTGCTCCACCGTCGCCAAGGCCTGCGCCAGTCGCGGATAGAGGTTTTCACGGCGTCGCTGATTGGCCTGCGCCAATTCCGCCTTCACATCCTCAGTCAGCACGTGAGGCTGGCTTGGCTGGTAAGGCTGCGGCACGCTGGAAAGCGCACGTGTGGACTTCGTCGAGCTGCCTGATGCCACGCCTGACGAATGGATGGAAATGATTCTGTCGTTGGTTTCTGTGGTCTGCATGATCTTCACTCCCGCAATGAAGGAATCTTCTGCACGTTTTTACTGTACACGAGATATCGACTGCGAACGATACATGAGTGACAACGTCCGCAGTCTTCGTCTTCTTTGTGTGACTTTTTCCGCATGCCAATATCGGCGTCAAATGACGCCCTAAGCGCGCCGGATGAGCCTCAGGATCAGGAGAAGGACAACCGCGCCGATGGTGGCGGTAACGATGGATGCTGCGATGCCGCCGCCGATGCCGATACCCAGCAAACCGGCCAGCCAGCCGCCGATGAAGGCGCCGACGATACCCACCAGAATATCAACCAGCAAGCCGAAGCCGCCTCCCTTGACCAGTACGCCGGCCAGCCAGCCTGCTACTGCGCCGATGATCAGCCAGACAATAATTCCATGAGACATGATGTTCCTTTCAAAGTTATTTTTCTTTAAACCCGCAATGCAACTCAATGCAACGTGTGACATCCCAAACGAACATTACAAACGAACATCACAAGCGAAGTTGCAAGCGGCTGACAGAATCTTATTTGCCGGACCGAAACGGCAATATCGGACAGCGGCCAATTCCCTTGTAGGACAAGCGGCAAGCGCCCGCGTTCAGGGACTTCGCGGCTTGTCCTACATTCTCGAATTCCTACAAATCAAAAGGAATGTTTCCTATAGCCAAACACCGGTCGGTTTTTTTATGCTGGCGTCAACTAATTAACGGGGGAAACACCATGCATCAACTTCGCAAGGTTCGAACGCATATCAACAACCGCCTTGGCAACCGCTTTGACGACAGTTCGTCGTGGCCTTTCCTGGCAGCCGGTTTCCTGAGCCAGGCCTGTCCCGGCGCGGCGCCGCTGTTTCATTCCTGCGCGATGCTGGTGTCGCTGCACAAGAGCAAGCGTCAACAACGTTCGCCCATGCAGAAATCCTGACCACCGTCCTTGCATTCATTCCATATTCGTCCCTCGTTCGATCATCTAGGAACATCATGAAAAAAATCACTAAAGCCGTTTTCCCCGTTGCGGGCCTCGGTAGCCGCTTTTTGCCTGCGACCAAAGCACAACCAAAAGAAATGCTGCCCATCGTCGACAAGCCGCTGATCCAGTACGCCGTCGAAGAAGCTGTTGCAGCGGGCATTACCGAAATGATCTTCATCACCGGCCGCAACAAGCGCGCGATTGAGGATCATTTCGATACCGCATACGAACTGGAAAGCGAGCTCGAAGCCGCCGGCAAGACCAAGTTGCTGGAGTTTGCGCGCAACGTCATTCCGAAGCATGTCAATTGCGTCTATATCCGCCAGTCGGCGCCGCTGGGTCTCGGCCATGCCGTGCTGTGCGCCAAATCGCTGGTCGGCGACGAACCGTTCGCCGTTGTACTGGCGGACGATTTCATGGATGCGCCGGAAGGCGGCAAGAACGTGCTGGCGCAGATGCTGGACGTGTTCGATACCGAACAGAAGAGCCTTCTCGCGGTGCAGGACGTACCTCGCAGCGACACCAAGCAATACGGTATCGTCAGCACGAACCCTGGCAGCGCCCATAGCGATCGCCTGGATGTTATCAGCGGCATCGTTGAAAAACCGGCGCCGGACGTCGCTCCTTCCACACTCGCCGTGGTCGGCCGTTATGTACTGACCCCGGGCATCTTCGAACGCCTCGAAAACATCGGCAAAGGCGCCGGTGGCGAGATCCAGCTGACCGACGGCATCGCCGACCTGATGCGCGACGAGACCGTGCTGGCCTATCGCTACGAAGGCCAGCGCTACGACTGCGGCTCCAAGCTCGGCTACCTCAAGGCAACCGTCGCGATGGGCGCCAAGCACGTCGAAGTCGGCAAGGAATTCAGCGAGTACCTGCGCGAAGTCCATGCCGCCGAGGAAGAAAGCAAGATCGAACATCCGCCAGTGCGTCTGGCCAAGATTGCCTGAGTCACGTCTGCATTTCGTCTGATTCACCGCAATCCAAAGGTTTTTTGTAGCGCCGTAGTCTCCTGTAGTGTGCAGTAGTTTTTTCATTCACCTTCCCCCTCTTGGCCTGTCCTCGCCCTCTTCAACGATGGCGACGACAGGTTCCTTTTTTTTAGCGACGACGTCCCGGTCATCCGTTTGAAACACGCTTGTCATTTTGCTGCCGCAATTGTGTGCAAGAATAGTTGCGGACCGCAGTCCCCACAGTCCCCACAATGACGTTGCGCCCAAGGAGCCGGCAGCCGCATGGATCAGAAGCTACCCGAACTGATTGAACTGGAACGCATCATCCAGGCCGGCGCGCCGCTGCTCGAAGCACGCTCCGCCTGCAACATCGAATTCCTCGGGCGCCATTTCCCGGTGTATGTACTCAGCATCGGCAGCAGCGATCCGCACGCGCCGGCGGTCGGATTCTTCGGTGGCGTGCACGGGCTGGAACGCATCGGCACGCGCATCCTGCTGGCCTTCCTGCGCAGCCTGCTGGGCCGCCTCAAGTGGGACAAGGTCCTGCATCATCAACTGGAGTCGGTGCGCCTTATCTTCATGCCGCTGGTCAATCCGGCGGGCATGTGGAACAACACCCGCTGCAATGCCAACGGCATTGACCTGATGCGCAATGCGCCGGTTGATTCGCTGGAAAAAGTCCCTTTCATGCTCGGAGGCCAACGCTTCAGCGCACGCTTGCCGTGGTACCGCGGACCGGCCGACGCGCCGATGCAAGCCGAGGCGCAGGCGCTGTGCGACGTCGTGCGACAGGAACTGAGCAGCCGCAAATTCAGCGTCGCGCTGGATTGTCACTCCGGTTTCGGCCTGCAGGACCGTATCTGGTTTCCGTTCGCGCACAGCTCGCAACCGATACGTCACATGCCGCAAATCCAGGCGCTCCAGGACTTGTTCAGCCAGACCTACGCCGACCACAATTACCTGTTTGAACCGCAGAGCATGCAATACCTGACGCATGGCGATTTATGGGATTACCTGTATCTGCAGACCGCCGCCGAGACCGACCACGTATTCCTGCCGCTGACGCTGGAGATGGGTTCGTGGCGCTGGGTCAAGAAGAATCCGCGCCAACTATTCACACGCGCCGGCATGTTCAACCCGAATAAGCCGCACCGCTTGCAACGCGTGCTGCGCAGCCACCTGGTCTGGTTTGATTTCCTTACGCGCGCCGCTTGCGCGCATCAGCACTGGCTGCCCAGCGAAGACGGTAGCACGCTGATCAGGGTGACGCCGGCATGAGGACGTGGATCCTGTTGCGCGGCCTGATGCGAGAAACCCGGCACTGGGGAGAATTTCCGCAGGTGTTTGGGACATACCTGCCGATGGACGATATCGTCATGCTCGACCTGCCCGGCAACGGCAGCCTGCATCGTCAGCGCAGTCCGGACCACGTACACGCCATGAGCGAAAGCTGCCGCCGCCAGTTGCGGGAGCGCGGCATCGCCCCGCCCTACAATCTGCTGGCGCTGTCGCTCGGCGCCATGGTCGCCTGTGATTGGGCCACGCGCCATCCCGACGAGATTGACAAGGCAGTGTTGATCAATACCAGCCTGCGTCCGTTCAGCCCGTTCTACCATCGCCTGCGTCCGCGCAATTATGCGACGCTGCTGCGACTGGTCATCGGCAAGGATGACGACGCCTGGCGCGAGCGCACCATCCTGCGACTCACCGGCAATCGCCATCCGCCGGCACGGCTGCTCAGCGAATGGATGCGCTATCTGCGCGAACGGCCGGTGACACGCGCCAACGCCTTGCGCCAGTTGTCGGCGGCGATGCGTTACCAAGCGCCGCTGCGGGCGCCGGCGACGGACTTGCTGGTGTTGTGCGGGATGGGTGACAAGCTGGTCAATCCACACTGTTCCCGAACACTGGCACAGCAATGGCAAGCGCCGCTGCGTGCGCATGACAGCGCCGGGCATGACCTTACATTGGATGAGCCCGATTGGGTAGCGCAACAGGTCCGCAACTGGATATCGGAGGGTGATGCATCATGATGCGATGCGTATTCAAATGACGATGATAACGATTACATCGCTTTCACTTGAAAGAAAAACCGGTAAAAAACGTTGAAATCAGGCGGGCAGCGCGTTTGCGATTGCCCAACGCAGTAAAAAAATATATATTGTTTATATTATTTTTTAATGGAGCAACCATGGCAACACAAAAAACTCAGGCAAAACCAGCTGTACGCGCAACAGCAGCAAAGCCAGCCGTCAAGGCAGTGGTCAAAGCGGCGGTCAAGACTCCTGCGGTGAAGAAGCCCGCAGTAAAGAAGATTGCTGCCAAGCCGGCAGTCGTGGCCAAAAAGCCAGTCGCCAAGGCCGTCGCACCTGCACTGAAGAAGCCGCTGGCGCCGATCGCCAGGACCACCGTGAAGCCGGTCACAAAACCGGTTGCCAAAGCCGTCGCCAAGATCGAAAAGAAAGCCGAACTGAAGCTCAAGAAAGTCAAGCAAGTGCGCGACAGCTTCACCATGCCGGAAACCGAATATGAAGTGTTGGGCCAGGTCAAGAAAGCTTGCCTCAAGGCCGGATTTGAAATCAAGAAGAGCGATCTGCTGCGCATCGGCGTGTCGCTGATCAAGAACCTGGAAACCGGCAAGCTGAAGACGCTGCTGGCAGGCCTGACGCCGCTGAAGGTCGGCCGTCCGAAGAAATAAGCAGTTGTCGCCTGTAACCTCATCCCCGGGGATTGACTGCCGGGGATGAAGCAGCGCTTCCATGCCCTGTATCTTTGCTTTGCATCGCGGCTTTACGTTCCCGCCTTAATCCGCCCCCTGCGCATCAAAACACCGGCAAACGCTCCAGCGTATGGCCCGCCCCCGCTTCGCCTTCTTCAGGATCGAGAATCGCGATCGTCTTCAGTCCCGGCTTGAGCTTCACCGCGTGCACGCGCGGCCCTGCCACAACGTGTTTTCCTTCCGGGAAAATCGTCCATACCTCTTCGCCGTACTTGAGCGCTTCCAGCACATGGATGATGTGGCTTGCGCTCGGCGCGGTGGTCCAGCGATTGGTATCGGTGTCCGCCAATCCCCAACGCACGTATTGCACGTGGCCTTGCTTGTTGAAATTGACGGCGGTAATGATGCGGATGACGGGCATGTATTCCTGGAAAGGTTGTTGTCCTGCTCAGCTACTTCTCGGCTACTTCTCGGCTACTTCTCGGCTACTTCTCGGCTACTTCTCGGCTACTTCTCGGCTACTTCTCGGCTACTTCTTGCCGCCGATGGTTTTCAGCGGTGTCCATTTCTGATTCCGGACCTGGTAGATGGTAAACACCGGATTGGCAAGATTGCCTTCCTGGTCGAACGCCACCAATCCCGTCAGACCATTGTGCCTGACCTGATGCATCGCTGCCACTATCCGTTGCAGGTCGAGAGAATTGGCCTGGCGGATCGCTGCCACCAGCACCTGCACCGCATCATAGGAAAAAGGTGCATACAAGCCCATGTCCTCACCGTGGCGGCTCTTGTAAGCCTTGTCGAACTGCTGCCATTGCGCGCCCTTGTAAGCGGCCGGACCGGGCTCCAGCGCGATGGTGCCGTTGCCGGCTTCGCCCGCCGCCTTCAGGAACTGCGGACCGACCGTACCGCCGACGCCGACCAGCGGAGCGTTGATGCCGAAGCGGCGCAACTCACGCGCCAGTTGTCCGGCCTGCGCATCCAGCCCGCCAAAGAAGACCACGTCGGGATTCTGCTTCTGGATGTTCTTGAGCACCGCGTTGAAATCCGAGGTGCGGCTGCTGATGCCGTTCCGGCTGACGATAGTGCCCTTGAATGATTCGACCGACTGCGCGAACTGACTGGCGTAGCCATTGCCGAACGGAGTCCGGTCGTCAATGATGGCGATGCGTTGCGCCTTCATCTGGCGCACCACGTATTCGGCGGTGTAGTACGCATTCTCGTCATCGTGCGGCACGATGCGAAAGGCGGTCGGGAAGGATTGCTGCGTATAAGCGTGCGACGTCGTGGCCTGGGCGATCTGCACGACATCGGCCTTGTTGTAGATACGCGAGGCCGGGATGCCGACGCCCGAGTTCCAGTGACCGATGACGCCGACGACGCCGCTTTTCACCAGATACTCCGCCACCAGCAGGCCGGTGCGCATATCGGAGCGGTCGTCCTGCACCAGCAGCTTGAACACCAGCTTGTCGCCGTTGATGTGCAAGCCCTGCCGGTTGGCGTCATCCACCGCGATTTCCGCCGCCTGCACCAGACTGGCGCCAATGGAGCCCGAGGCGCCGGTCAATGGCGCCGCGTAACCTATCAGTACCGTCCGGTCTTCGGCCGTTGCGGCCAAGGACAACAACGCTGCTGCACCCACGCACAGCAGTTTCAAGGAACCCAGCAGCTTCATTCGTTCATTTCCCCAGATTCTTAACAAGTCGCTTGCATGAAAGACATCAATAACCTCGGCGGATATCGCAAGTTTTATGCCTGTTCCCGTGGGAATGTACCTCAAAGAACGACTGCGAGCATGACAAATAAAAGAATGCTGCTGTCAGGAAATTGCAGCTAATACCGCAGCGAAATATCGGAAGATCCGAAGGCCATAAGGCCGGGCTCAAAAAGCCAGTTCGCCCGCGACGTCCTGCCCGACCTCGAGCAGATAGTTCCAGCCCTGCACCACGATCGCGTTCTGGCCGAACGTCAGGCCGCCGCCGACGCGGTCGTTGGCGCGGTAAGCGGCCATCGTATCGAGCGGTTCGTCAGGCCAGTCGGCATCGCGCAGGCCGGTCTGCTGGTCAATGCCGGGCACCGGACAGCGCGCACACGGCTTGACCAGCTTGAGCACGACTTCCCTGCCGACCGGACCGAAGCTCAGCGTGTCGAGGTAATCTTCTTCGTAGGCCTCCAGTCCGGACAGCACCAGGTTGGGCCGGAATCGATCCATCGGCAATGCCGGCGCGCCTTTCTTTTGCAGGCGCAGGTTGAGGTCTTGCAGCGATGCTTCGCCCACCACCAGAATCGGAAAACCGTCGGAAAACTGCGTCGTCGCCGTGAGGTCTCCGGTCCAGCGCTGGCTGCAGACGCGCCGGGACTGCGGATCAAAACGCACCAGCCGCACATCGGCCTGCAGGTAATCCGAAAACCAGCGATGCGCAGCGGCGCCGCAGTCAAGCGCTTCGACGCCGTCATCCCAGATCGTCACCGGCAATCTCGGAGCGCCCTGCTCGATGCGTGTCGGCAAGTGAAGGTCGGCCATGCCGGGCGCACGCACAGTCAGCAGCGCCGGCGTATCGTGCTCCAACGCTGTCGATATTGTCGCCATGCGTCCATGTTCGCGTTGCGACAAGAAGCGCCCGTCGCCGTCGACCAGCATCCAGCTGCGGTCCAGATTGAGGCCGAATTCGCCGATGGCGGCTTGCTGCAAGCTGATGCCGCCGCAGGATTTGATGGGATAGATGTGCAAGGCGCTCAGGGTAATCATGGGTCGGTCTTCACTGGGATATTTTTATGATTTGAAGCAATGCGCATGGCTGCGCCCCTGCACTTCCGCCGGGCATGCGACAATCCGCATTCGCCGGACTGCCAGCAGTCCATTGCCGGGTTCACCACATAGATCACATTTGCCATGATGCTCTTCGCCAAATATTTGCATATTCTCGGTTTCACCGTCTGGGTCGGCGGCATGTTCTTCGCCTACCTGTGCCTGCGCCCCGTCGCGGCAGTCGTCCTGCAACCGCCCGCGCGGCTGGCGCTGTGGAACGGCGTCTTCGGCAAATTCTTCACCTGGGTCTGGCTGGCGATCGCGCTGATCCTGGTCAGCGGCCTGCCCATGATGGCGCAGATGGGCAAGCCGCCGGTGTATATCTCCGGCATGGCCGGGCTCGGCATCCTGATGATGCTGATCTTCGCGCATCTGTTCTTCGCGCCATACAAGCGCCTCAAGCGCGCCGTCGCGGCTGAAGACTGGGCTGCCGGCGGTGCAGCGCTCGGACAGATCCGCCGCATCGTCGGCATCAACCTGATCCTCGGACTGATCGTCGTCACCCTCGGCGCGCTCGGGCCGCTGCTCACACAGGTTTAAGTTTTCCGGACCGCCTTGTCTTTCGACGGGGCTTCCTTTTCACCGCGCAGCATGGTCTTGATGCCGCGGATCGCCTGACGGATGCGCGCTTCATTTTCGATCAGCGCGAAACGCACGTATTCATCGCCGTATTCACCGAAGCCGATGCCGGGCGAGACGCAGACCTTGGCCTTTTCCAGCAACTGACGCGCAAATTCCAGCGAGCCGAGATGAC
This sequence comes from Herbaspirillum sp. NPDC101397, assembly GCF_044767325.1. Classification (NCBI taxonomy): domain Bacteria; kingdom Pseudomonadati; phylum Pseudomonadota; class Betaproteobacteria; order Burkholderiales; family Oxalobacteraceae; genus Herbaspirillum; species Herbaspirillum sp. NPDC101397. The sequence continues at coordinate 199,337 of NZ_JBIWNS010000001.1, read as the reverse complement.
GGTAAGCCTCGGGAATGCGCGCCCAGATGTACATGGACGCCTTCGGTACATCGACCATCCAGCCGGCTTCATGCAAGCCCTTGACCAGCACGTTGCGGCGGCTTTCATAGTTGGCGCGGATCTCTTCCACGCAGGACTGGTCACCTTCCAGCGCGGCGATCGCCGCCACCTGCACCGGTGTGAAACTGCCGTAGTCGTGATAACTCTTGATGCGCGCCAGGGCCGCCACCAGTTCCTTATTGCCGACCATGAAACCGATGCGCCAGCCGGCCATGTTGTAGCTCTTGGACAGCGTGAAAAATTCCACAGCGACTTCGCGCGCACCCTCGACCTGCATGATGGACGGCGCTTTCCAGCCGTCGAAGGTGATGTCGGCGTAAGCCAGGTCGTGCACCACCAGGATATTGTGCTCGCGCGCCAGTTTGATCACGCGCTCGAAGAACTCCAGCTCCACGCATTGCGCGGTCGGATTCGACGGGAAGCCCAGCACCATCATCTTGGGCTTGGGATAGCTCTCGCGGATGGCGCGCTCCAGCTCGGAGAAAAAATCCACGTCCGGACTCATGCGCACCGAGCGGATGTCGGCGCCGGCAATCACCGCGCCGTAGATATGAATCGGGTAACTCGGGTTCGGCACCAGCACGGTATCACCCTTGTCCAGCGTGGCCAGCATCAGATGCGCCAGGCCTTCCTTGGAGCCGATCGTGACGATCGCTTCACTGTCCGGATTGAACTCGACGTCGTAACGGCTCTTGTACCAGTGCGTGATGGCGCGGCGCAGTCGCGGGATGCCCTTCGACGCCGAGTAGCCGTGCGTATCGGGACGCTGCGCCACTTCGACCAGCTTCTCGACGATGTGCGGCGGCGTGGCGCCGTCGGGGTTGCCCATCGACATGTCGATGATGTCCTCGCCGCGACGGCGTGCGGCCATCTTGAGTTCGGCGGTGATGTTAAAAACGTAAGGGGGAAGACGATCGATGCGCGCAAAGCTGCGCGGACTGCGGGATTGAGTCATGTTGTACTTTCACGTAAGCGCCCGGAACCGTCCGAGCGACGTTGGACCCGAGAGGTCCGCTGACGATTCTACGTCAACTGTTTCGCACTTGGGAAGAGATCTCGCGTAAAAAAATCCGCCACCCTATTCGTACAGAAAATCTCAACAATCAGCAGAGGATTATTGCTTCACACCTTCCTGCGCCAGGAAGGCGATCAGACTGCGCACGCGCGCCGGCAGCAAGCGTCCCGGCAGATGCAGAGCATAGACGTGGTCGCCGATGCCGACTTCCACCTGCGCGTCCGGCAAGAGATTCACCAGGCGTCCCGACGCCAGGTCGTCCATGACGAAATAGTCGGGTATCACCGCCACGCACAAAGAACGTCGCACCGCTTCGCGCACGACGTCGAGATCATTCGAAAGCAACATCGTCTCGTTGGCCAGCGGCATGGTGACGCCGCCGCGCGAGATCAACGGCTGCATGAACTGGCGGCTGCGCGAGAAGCCCGCCAGCGGCAGCGCCGCCAGATTGCCAGCCGCCAAGTCGGCGGCGTAGCGCCCGGCCAGGTCGGGACTCGCGCACAAGCGCCACGAAATGCCGAACAATTTCTTCGCCACCACGTCGCCCGGCAAGGTCGAGGCCACCCTGATCGCCAGATCCACAGGATCGCTGGTGATGTCGACCGCCTGCTCGCTGAAACGCAGGTCGACCTGCACGCGCGGATTGGCCTGCATGTAGGACATCAACAAAGGTTTGAGCCATACCGAGCCCAGCGTCAGCGGCGCCGAAATCCGCACCAGCCCGGCGGTGTCTTCATTGAGGCCGTGCGCCAGCATGTTGGCGTCCTTGAGGATGTCGGCCATGCGATCGGCGTGTTCGGCCAGCCGGTAGCCGGCCTCGGTCAGGCCGACCTTGCGCGTGGTGCGCATCAGCAACTGGCAACCCAGGCGCCCCTCTATCGCCTTGATGCGATGGCTCAGCGCCGAACGCGACAGGCTCAGCGCCTTGGCGGCCTTGCTCAGGCTGCCGGCCTTGGCGACGTGGCAGAAGATGATCAGGGAGTTGGCGTCGAGGCTCATATTGGTGAGTTCTTTTCAACAAATTGATGAAGACAGCATAGCTTATGCAGAAGCGCCGCGCTTCCTACAATGGAAGCGCGACAACAATTTCGTTCCTTGAATCCGATTCCGCCACCCTTTCCACCCATGTGCATCGAATCCCCCATCCAGATAGAAGCGACCGACGGCTACCTGCTCGGCGCCACACTGTTCTATACCGGCGATGCACCGCTGCCCGGCCGCATCGCGATCGTCAACTGCGCCACCGGCGTCAAGGCTGCCTATTACGCGCGCTACGCACGTTTCCTGGCCGAACACGGCTATCTTGCGATCACCTGGGACTACCGCGGCATCGGCGCCTCGCGGGCGGATTCGCTGCGGCGGCTGCGCGCGGCCAAATACGACTGGGGCAGCAAGGATTTCGAGGGCATCCTGCAGTGGGCCGCCGACAACTTCCCCGACGGCGAAATCCACGTCGTCGGCCATAGCATCGGCGGCGTCATGCCCGGTTACGCAGCGTCCAACTGGCGCATCGACCGGCTGCTGATCGTCGGCGCGCAATACGCCTACTGGCGCGACTACGCACCTGCCGTGCGCAAGCGGATGTTCCTGAAATGGCATGTGCTGATGCCGTTGCTGACCGCTGTGGCGGGCTACTTCCCCGGTCGCCTGCTGGGCTGGCTGGAAGACCTGCCGGCCGGCGTCGCACGCGAATGGGCGTTCCGCCGCGCGGCGCTGGAGCATCCCGACGCCATGCGCGTGCAATATTTCAGCAATCTCGGTGGTCCGACCCTGGCCTATACCATCAGCGACGATCCATTCGGTACCCCCACTGCGGTGAAACGTCTGTTGCACTACTACACCGGCAGCGCACGTACGCTGGTAAGCCTGGCGCCGGCCGACCTGCATCTCAAAGAGATCGGCCATTTCGCCTTCTTCCATGACCGCTTCCGCAACAGCCTGTGGAATGAAACCCTGCAATGGCTGAACTCGGGCGCCACGCGCCGCCGCATCCTGGAAGAATGGCCGGCTGCGACCGCTGCTTAAGCCCGCGTCGTCCGTTTCTCCGGCAACGCGCCGATGGCAATCCCGATGATGATCAGGGCCATCGAGGCCACCAGGCTGAACTCCAGAGTCTCTCCCAAAGCCAGCGACGAGCAAACGATGCCGAACACGGGGACACCTAACAGGCCAAGCGAGGTGGTCATTGCCGGCAAGGAGCGATTGACTTTGTTGATGGCCCAGTACGCGATGGCGATGCCGAACGTCGCGCTGTAGACCTGCAAGCCGACCAACGGAACACTCCACTCGAACTGCGGCGGCCCTTCAAACAGGAAGGCGCACGGCACCAGCACGCAGCTTGCGACCAGCGCCTGCCATACCAGCAAATCGAACGGCTCGCCGATCCAGCGATGGCCGCGCACATACAGGATGCTGGCGGCCCAGAACATCGCTCCCAACAGGATCAGGCCATTGCCGAGCACGGAATCGTGGTTGCCCCAGTCGAACGCCAGCGGATTGAAGATCAGCACCAGTCCAAGCAAACCGAACACGGTGCCGATGGCGCGCCGCAACGTGAACGCCTCGCCGAGGAACAGGCGCGCACAGGGCGCCACCCACATCGGCGTGGTATAGGCCAGCACCACCGAACGGCCGGCGGCGACATGCTGCATGCCGACGTTACCGAGTATCGAATAGGCGGTCATGTGCAGCAGGCCGACGCTGAACACCACCGGCAGGTCGCCGCGCTGCGGCAACACCAGCCGTCCGCGCGCCAGGCACAGCACCACCAGCACCACCGTGCCGATGCATGAGCGTATGGCAGTCGACCAGATCGGCGACAGGTAGTGCAGGATGGCTTTGTTGACCGGCCAGGTCGTGCCCCATATCAATACCACGACGCCAAGGAGGACGATGGCCTGGCGGGACGACAAACTGGATTCGCGCATGTTTTTACTTTTTCGGATAAATCGGAGACGCCATTTTATGGCGCGGCGGCTTACTTCGCCGTGCGATGGCGTTCCATCAGCGCACCGAGACTCTCGCGCTGCCGCCCCTGCGCGTCAAAATTCTCCGGATCGAGCCAGTGTTCGAAGGCGCTTTTGACCTGTGGCCATTCGCTGTCGATGATCGAGAACCATGCCGTATCGCGGCTGCGGTTCTTGTACACCACCGCCTGGCGGAACACGCCTTCGAAGGTAAAGCCGTAACGTGCTGCCGCTGCGCGCGACGGTGCGTTGAGGCTGTCGCACTTCCATTCATAGCGGCGATAGCCAAGTTCATCGAAGGCCCGGCGCATCATCAGGAACATCGCTTCGGTAGCGGCGCGGGTGCGCTGCAGGCGCGGTGAAAAATTGATGTTGCCGATCTCGATCACACCGAAATTGGGATCGATGCGCATGAAAGAACCGACACCCACCGCTTCGCCGCTGTCCAGGTTGATGATGGCGTGCATCATCGGGTCCTTGCTCACGCTCATCTTCTCGACCCATGCACGGTATTCATCAATGTCTGCCGGCGGATCGACGAACAGGTAGGTGAAATTGCGGCCATCCTGATCGTCGCCGTTGGCGTCGAACAATTGCTCCGCATGCGCCGGACGGATCGGCTCGACGCGGCAGTAACGGCCGTACATGGCGGTCGTCGGCGGCAGCTGGCGCGGCGCCCAGTCAGGCAAGGGTGCGCCGACCGGTTGGCCGAACTGGTTCTGTGTTGCTGAATTTGCAGAGGTCGTCATGGCAGATGTGTTCGAAGTTTTCTTGAAGAATTGTTGAGCATGTTGCACAGATTAATGATAAATTTGGTCTTCCAAAAGAGCCAATATCCGCTATTTTCATAAAACCAATGCAAAAAAGCATCCACGCCTCGCCGTTTCCGTTCGACCTGACCGGGCTGCACCTCGCACCGGGCAAAGGACTCGCCTTGCAGCTGTACCAAAGCTTGCGCGACCGCATCCTCAAGGGCCAGATCGATCGTCAGGTAAAGCTGCCCACCACGCGCGAACTGGCGCTGGCGCTCAGCATCTCGCGCACCACGGTGGTCCGCGCCTACGACCAACTGTATGCCGAGGGTTACATCAGCGCGCGCGTCGGCGACGGCACCTACGTCTCGGCGCCGGCCAGCGATATCGCGCGCACGCCGGCGACAGGCAAGATCGATATCGCCCCGCGCCTGTCCGAACTCGGGCAGCGCATGGCGCTGCCCGCCAAGGTGCTGCCGCCGCCCGGCAAGCCGCGTACGTTCCGCCTCGGCGTGCCGGCGCTGGACCTGTTCCCGGGCGACGTCTGGGCGCGCCTGCAGGCCGACTTCTGGCGGCGCGGCACGGAAAACCGCATCGGCTACAGCGACCCTGCCGGCGATCCGCAATTGCGTGAGATGCTGGCCGGCTACCTGCGCAATTCGCGCGGACTGCTTTGTGATCCGGACCAGATCATCATCACCGCCGGCACCCAGCAGGCGCTATTCATGTGCGCGCAATTGCTGCTCAATCCGGGCGACACGGCGGCGATGGAAAATCCCGGCTATCCGCGCGCGGCCTCGGCGCTGACGCTCAATGGCGGCAAAGTGGTCGGCATCGGCGTCGACGCCGAAGGCATCATCACGCAGGAGTTACACGCCCATCCCGACGTGCGCCTGGCCTACGTCACGCCGTCGCACCAATACCCCAGCGGCGTGACGCTGTCGCTGGCGCGCCGGCTTGATCTGCTGGCCTGGGCCGAAGCCAACCAGAGCTACATCCTGGAAGATGATTACGACGGTGAATACCGCTACAGCGGCACGCCGCTGGCCTTGCTGGCCTCGCTGGATCGCAGCGGCCGCGTGCTGCACATGGGGACATTTTCAAAGATCGCCTTCCCCGGCCTGCGGCTCGGTTACATCGTCGCGCCACCGGCGCTGGCGACGCCGCTGATCAACCTGCGTATGCAGTACGACCGCCACTCTTCCGTGCCGGAGCAGGCGGTGATGGCGGAATTCATGGCGCAGGGCCATTTCCAGCGCCACGTGCGCCGCATGCGGCGCGCCAGCCGTGCGCGCCGCGACGCCTTGGTCGACGGCTGGCAACGTCATCAACCGGGCGGCATCGACCTGCCTGACATCAACGCCGGCCTGCATTGCTCCGTGCGGGTCCCCACCATCCGGCAGCAGGACGACATGATCGACCGCGCCGCCGCAGCCGGCATCGAGATCGACGGCCTGACGCGCTTTTGGCTGCCCGGTTCGGCGCGTCGCAACGAGGCCGGATTGGTGATGGGCTTCGGCGGCGCCGACGAGGCTTCCATCACGGCCGCGATCAAGACGCTGGCGAAGATATGGCGCTGACGCAGCGCGCATCAAACAAGAACAACAAGGAATGGAATAACACATGGATGCAACAATCCTGATCATCGCCATCGGCGCGATGGTCGCAGGTTTCGTGCAGGGCTTGTCGGGCTTCGCCTTTGGGCTGGTGGCGATGTCGTTCTGGGTATGGTCCATCGACCCGATGCTGGCGGCGGCGCTGGTGGTGTTCGGCTCGCTGCTGGGCCAGATCCTGGCGATGTTTTCGGTGCGGCGCGGATTCAACATGAAGCGCCTGCTGCCGTTCGTCGTCGGCGGCCTGCTGGGGATTCCTCTTGGCGTACTGGTGCTGCCGCTGCTCGACGCCAACCTGTTCAAGGCTTTCCTCGGCGTACTGCTGGCGGTGTGGTGTCCGGTCATGCTGCTCACGCCGCGGCTGCCTGCTGTGCATATCGGTGGCAAGCTGGCCGATGGCGTCATCGGTGCGATCGGCGGCTTCATGGGCGGCATCGGCGGTTTCAGCGGCGTGATACCGACGCTGTGGTGCAACCTGCGCCGGCTCGACAAGGATGAGCAGCGCGCAGTGATCCAGAACTTCAACCTGACCATGCAGGCGGTGACCTTCGCCACCTATGTCGGCGGCGGCATCATCACGCGCAAGACCTTGCCGATGTTTGCCGTGGTGGCACCGGCGATGCTGATTCCGACGCTGCTGGGGACGCGGCTCTACCTCGGCATCAGCGAGGCGACGTTTCGCAAGATTGTGTTGAGCCTGCTGACGCTGTCGGGCATCGCCCTGCTGGCGTCATCGCTGCCGAAGCTGCTGGCTTGACGCTAACGCGCCAGCAAGCCGACGAATACCGGTATCAGCCATGGTGCCAAGAATGCCGTCAGCACGCCGTTGAGGCCCATGCCGAGACCGGCAAAGGCGCCCATTTCCTGGTTTACCTGAAACGCCCGCGCGGTGCCGATGCCGTGCGAGGTCACGCCGAGCGCAAAACCGCGCACTTCGGGCGAATCGATGCGCATGCGGTTGAACAGAAAGCGCGCCGCCACGGCGCCAAAAATTCCTGTACTGATCACCAGCACTGCCGTCAATGCCGGCAGGCCGCCGAGCTTTTCAGCCACGCCCATGGCGATCGGCGTAGTGGCCGACTTGGGACCGATCGAAAACGCCAGTTGCGGCGAGCCACCCAGCAAGATTGTCAGTACCACAGCCGACACGATCGCCGTGGCCGAACCGGCCAGCAGGCCGCAGGCCAGCGGCAGAAAGGATTTGCGCAGCCGTGGCAACTGACGCGCCAGCGGAATCGCCAGCGCTACTGTGGCCGGGCCGAGCAGGAAATGGACGAATTGCGCGCCGGCGAAGTACTCGCTGTAGGGCATGCCGCTCAGCAGCAAGACCGTGCTGACCAGCGCAATCGCGATCGCCACCGGATTGGCCAGCGGCGAAAATTTGCAGCGGCTGTAAATCCAGTACGCCACGACGTAGGCGCACAAGGTCAGCGTCAGGCCCAGCAGCGGCGACGCCGCCAGGTAGACCCAGATCAGGCCGAATTGCGGCAGCTCACGCATGGTCGCCCTCACCGTCTTTCTTGCCGCCGTCGCCGAACTGGTTCTGCCGATTTTGCCAGTTCATCACCGCGCGCGTGACCGCGGCCGTGACCGCCAGCGTCAGCAAGGTGCTCACCGCGACAGCCAGAATTACCGTCAGCCAATGGCCGCGCACTTGTCCCGCAGCGGCAACGATGCCGACCCCGGCCGGTACGAACAACAGCGACAGATGACGCAGCAATTCGCTGCCGGTGGCTTCGATCCGTTCCAGCAAAGGGGGATAAGCGACCAGTGTGAAAAACAACAGCAGCATGCCGACCACGGGGCCGGGAATGGGGAGTTTCAGGGCGAAGGTGATACCCTCGCCCAGGCACTGGAATACCAGCAGGGTCGCGAAACTGGCAAGCATTTCACTTCCCCCGTGATGGTTGGATGAGATGGATCAGGACAGCTTGGCTTCGTCGAACCGGTGCGACAACTCGGCGCGCAATTTCTTGCGCAGTTTGGCGGCTTCAAAGCGGCGTTTTTCTTCTGCCGTGAACGGACGCAGCGACGGCACCGCGACCGGCTTGCGCTCGCCGTCGACCGCCACCATGGTGAAGAAGCAACTGTTGACGTGGCGCACTTCCTGGGTGCGGATGTTTTCGGCGACCACCTTGATGCCGACTTCCATCGACGAGGTACCGGTGTGATTCACGCTGGCCAGGAAGCTCACCAGTTCACCGACATGAATCGGCTGGCGAAACATCACCTGGTCCACGCTCAGCGTCACCACGTATTGGCCGGCGTAGCGGCTGGCACAGGCATAGGCGACCTGGTCGAGGAACTTGAGGATAGTGCCGCCGTGCACGTTGCCGGAGAAATTGGCCATGTCGGGCGTCATCAGGACGGTCATGGTGAGTTGGTGAGATGGCATGTCCATGGTGAGCGGCTTTCTCTTGTTTGACTTAGTCGAATTCTATGCTGGGTTTAACGTCGCCGGCGCGGCTTACTTGAACAAAAGCTGGCGTGCGGGCGCGACAAGCCGGCAAGACTATCGTGAATAGTCTTGCCAGGCAAGTTTCCCGCCTTGCGGGAGTGCGTTGTAACGGGGGGTTTTAGCCGACGGCGGCGAAATGCGCCTCGGCATTGCGCAGGAATTTGGTGATCGAGGCCGTGATGGCTTCCGGCGACCAGCCCGCCATGTGCGGCGTCAGCACCACATTCTTGAATTCCAGCAATTCACGCGGCGGTTGCGGCTCGCTTTCGTAGACGTCCAGCCCGGCGCCGCCCAGCTCCCCCTTGCCCAGCGCCGCGGCCAATGCGGCCGTGTCGACCACGCTGCCGCGCGAGATATTGACCAGGAAACCTTTCGGCCCCAGCGCCTTTAACTCGCGTGCACCGACCAAGTGACGCGTGGCGGCGCCGCCCGGGGTGGCGATCACCAGCACGTCGCACCATGCCGCCAATTGCTCGGTGCTGCCGAAATACGCATAGTCGACATCATCGCGGCGGGAGCGATTGAAATAGCCGATATCCATGTCGAACGCGGCCGCGCGGCGCGCAATCTTTTTGCCGATGGTGCCCAGGCCGGCCACACCGAGGCGCTTGCCGGCCAGTTGCGGTGGCAGTACCAGCGCGTCGCGCCAGATGCCTTCGCGGCAGGAGAGATCGAGCTGACGGATGTTGCGCATGATCGCCAGCACCAGCCCCATGGCGTGGTCGGCGACGCAATCGTCGTTGGTGCCGGCGCCGGTGGCGATCTTGATGCCGCGCGTGGCGGCGTGCGCGCTGTCGATGTTTTCGTAGCCGGCGCCCAGCGCGCAGGCCAGTTCCAGCTTGCCCAGCGTATCCATCTCGGCCGCCGTCAGGCCGGTCGAACCGTTGGTCAACACGACCCGCACATCCTTCGCAGCGCCGGTGATGGCCGCTGCGCGCGTCTCGGTAGTGGGTGCGTAGATGATCTCGAAAGCGCTGCCGATGGCGGCCTTGCTTTCTTCGGAAAGATGAATAAGAGCCAGTAGTTGAGGTTTCATTGTCAGATTGAAATGAGAGGGAAAGAGATAAGCTGCAGTGGTGCAATTCTAGTGGGATTCGCAGAGGCGCGCCGGAGCCCTCGCAAGGACAGCAAGCACCATAACGACAAGCAAATCAAGGGTAGCGCCGCCGCAGATGCGACACGCCCGGGGGAAAGGAAACCGCCATGCGCATCACCAAACTGGAAACCAGGCCGGACGGCTTCTTTGCCGGCAACTGTTTCCCGGACCATGAAAATGCCGCTGAACGCCTGCCCTATCAGGTGTTCGCCTCATGCCGCCGCGAGCAGGCGCCGGTCGTCGAAGAATTGATCCTGATGCAGTTGCAGCACGGCTTCGACCAGGGTTACCAACTGGAAATCAAGCCGCGCCCGCATCAGGCCCTGATCGACTTTACCGTATCGCTGGCCTGCTCGACGCCGGAACGCGCCTCCGTGGTGCGGCTGGTGAGCAGCCTGGGACAGGAGAAGAATGTGCAGGGTCTGCGCTGGCAAAGCATGCCGCCGGTTCGATAAGCAAGCCAGGCCTGCAAGAAAACGACCGTACGAAAACCATTTCCCGACCGCCCTCTGCACCATGGGTGAAACGTAAAAATGACCGGAAGAAATTCATCTGCTCGGCGCGCACATGGTTTGACATTGCTGCTATCGTATAAAAAATTCGCGATGAGAATAATAATTACATTCACAATTACATTCCAAGACGCCGCATCCCTCGTAGTTATATTTCAGCGATAGCCGTTCCCGGAACGACAATGGAATCGAAATAAATGACTACCGAAGAAGTGCCCGACATCCCTCTTGACGTGCCGGAACTCGGCGAGACGCCTGCCGTGGCGCGCTCGAGGCGCGTCAACGTGCGCATTTTCGCGTCGGTGTTCGTCGGCCTGGTCTGCCTTTCCATCCTGATCCTGCACATTTCCTTTGCCTGGAACGTTCGCGTCAAAGATCTCGACGACGCCCAGGTCTCCACCGCCAACCTGTCGCGCGCGCTGGCCGAACACGCCCAGGCAACGCTTATTTCGGCCGACTCGGTGCTGTTTGGCATGGTGCAGCGCCTGGAAGTCGAAGGCATGGACCGCGACTCGCTGGCGCGTCTTTATCCACTGCTGGCGTCCTACGTCAAGGAGTTGCCACAGATCCAGGGCTTGTTCGTCTACGACCAGACCGGCAAGTGGATGGTCAACTCCATGGACGATTCGCCGTGGATGCTCAATAATGCCGATCGCGAATATTTCATCTATCACATGACCCATGCGGACCGGGACCCTCACGTCGGCGAACCGGTAAAGAGCCGCTCCAGCGGCGACTGGATCATCCCGCTGTCGCGCCGCATCAATCATCCCGACGGCAGCTTCGCCGGTGTCGTGCTGGCTTCGGTGGAGGTGGAATACTTCCTCAAGTTCTATCGCAGTTTCGATATCGGCAAGCACGGCGAGATCCTGCTCGCGACGCAGCCCGGCATCCTGCTGGCGAAATGGCCGGCCTCCGGTGAAATTATCGGCAAGAACATCAGCAACAGCAACATCGTCAGCGATCACGCATCGCGCAACAAGAACGGCATCGCTATCATCACCGCCGCCGATGGCGTCAAGCGTCTGCACAGCTACAAGCGCCTGGAAAAATATCCGCTGTTCGTCACAGCTGCCTTGTCTTACGACGAAGTGTTGGCCAGCTGGCGCACTGAAACATTGCTGCAGTCGGTCGGTGTGCTGATTCTGGTCGGCATGCTGGCGTGGATGGGCAAGCGTCTCGTGAACCAGATCAAGCTGCGTGCGCAAGCCCAGCAGAAGCTGCTGTCGGCGCGTGAGAAACTGGTGGAGATGAACAAGACGCTGCAAAAGATGGCGCTGGAGGACGGTCTCACCGGCGTCGCCAACCGGCGTCAGTTCGATGTCACGCTGGCCAACGAATTCAACCGCGCCAAGCGCGAACGTCAGTCGTTGGGACTGTTGATGATTGATGTCGATCATTTCAAGAAATACAACGACACCTATGGCCACCCGGCCGGCGACGTCTGCCTTCAAAAGATCGGCAAGCTGATCAAGATGAATCGTCCCGGCGACCTGTCGGCACGCTACGGCGGCGAGGAATTCGCTATTCTGTTGCCCAACACCGATCTCAAGGGCGCCATCAGCGTGGCGGAAAAGATCTGCGCCGACATACGCGCACTCAATATCCCGCATGGCAAGAATCCGACCGGTATCGTCACGGTCAGCGTCGGCGCACAGGCAACAGTGCCGACCAAGACCTGTAACCTTCTGGACTTGGTCAGCGCCGCGGACAAGGCGCTCTACACCGCCAAGGCCCGCGGCCGTAACCAGGTTTGCAGCGCCGACGACGACATCCCGGCCGCTTTCGAACCGGGATGAGGTCGCGGTTACGGTCGCGGTTACGGTATCACTGAGCTGATTCCCTGAACTCCCGGTCAGCGATGCTCAAGCATCGCCACCGCCGCCTTGCGCGCCTCCTGCTCCGCCGATTTCTCATCGGGGAATACCGTGTCGATCAGCACGCGCTGCGAAGGAAAGACGGGATTGCGGTGCATGGGATTGGTCGACGGACCGAAGATCGCCACATTGGCGGCCCAGTCGCCGTTATCGGCCGGCAGTTTGACGCCCGAATACTCGACTTCATAGTCGCCCAGCTGTTCGATCGGCATGATGGTCTCCTTTGCGTGGTCGTTGCTTTGTTCCGGCGCGCGGCGTTGTTGCCGCTGTTGTCATGGTGCTAGTGGACGTTGCCGTCCGTGGTGCGGTCGTTCAGGTGACTGATGGCGTAACCCTTTTCGCCGATCTGCTGGAAGGCATCGTCGGGATCGAGCGTGAAATGGATTTTGCCGGTGCGCTCGAAATCGACATCCAGCTCATGCACCAGCCACTCGGTGCTGGCCACTTCCTGAGGTAACGGTTTTTCATGCGGCACCACCAGGTACGAGCAGAGATCGTTTTCTTCGGTCCTTTTGTACACATCCACTTTCATTGTTTCTCCCTTGCCGGTTTGCCAAGCACTATCGGATAAATCTCGAATAGAACACGAGCTTTTTGCCCCCGTTCTTCCTGTGGGACTAGGGTAAAAATCTTTAGTTCAACCCCATTTTTCCTTCTATTTCGCCTCCTCTTTTCCGCGATTTCTTTCATCCGCCCTGCGCGCCGACTTCTCCTCAGCCTGCTTTTCCGACTCCTCTTTCTTCACCATAGGACATTTGCGCCGATTTATCTGCCAACGCGGTAAATTCCTGATTATGGAATAATGCCCGCATGCCAAACGCACCCTCGCTTGCAACATGCAATCGAGAGTGCACCAGCCGGCAACAAGGGAGAGCAAGCTGAACCGCATTGAGCAACTGAGGATTTTCTGCATGGCTGCGGAAAGCGCCAATTTCCGTGAGGCAGCGGTGCGCATGGGTATCTCGCCGCAGGTCGTAACCCGCGCCGTCAAGGAGCTGGAGTCGGCCTTCGGTGAGTTGCTGTTCCACCGCAACACGCGCCAGGTGCGCATCACCGCCTTCGGCGAACGCCTGATGCATCGCGCACGGCTGTCCATCAACACGCTGGATGATTTGTTTCTTGACAACAATCATCGCAACGACGAAGCCCTCAGCGGAGTGGTCCGCATCACTGCGCCAAGCACCCTGGCGCACACTTACCTGCTGCCGGTGCTCAACCGCATCGCGCGCCAGCATCCCGATATCACACTGGACCTGCGCCTGTCCGAAATCATCACCGACGCCGTCGACGACAAGATCGACATCGGCATCCGCATCGGCTTCCTGCGCGACAGCCGCTACGTCGCCCGTGCGGTGGCCAAGGTGGCCTTCTTCGTCTGCGCCAGTCCCGACCTGATCGCGCGCCACGGCGCGCCGACGACGCTGGACGAGCTGGTGCAACGCCCCATGAGCGCCATGGTGGACCGCAATACCGGTCGCCTCTGGCCCTGGTATTTTGCCGACGGCCAGCAACTCGGTCCGCGCTTGCCCGCCTTCGTCACCGACGATCCGCAAACCGAACGCCGCGCCGTCCTGGACGGCATCGCCTTCGGCCAGCTCGGCGCCTTCATGGCAATGCCATACCTGCGTGACGGCTCGCTGGTGACGGTGCTGCAGGACATCGCGCCGGCGCCCTGGGACCTCTACGTTTATCGGCCTCAGCGCGGCCCGGTGCCGGCGCGCGTACGACTGGTGTTCGACGCACTGGTGGAGACCTTGTCGGCATCGGAAGACTTCCCGCTGGAACCGCCTCCGGCTATCGCCGGATAATTCCTCAAATCGGAATCGAGAATTCCGAAACGGTCCATTTCGTTGTAGGACAATCGTTGCGATACTCCGACATCTCTCGGAATTTGCTGCTACATTTGTCCATGGCGGCAAAACATTCCTTCACTAGGTTATCCCCAAGTCGGAAAGGTATAAAACAATAATGCCCACGCTCACCGCACTCACCATCAACGGCAAACAGCACAACGTCGATTTGCCCGAAGACACCCCCATCCTCTGGACCCTGCGCGATCAGCTCGGCATGACCGGCACCAAATTCGGCTGCGGCATGGCCTTGTGCGGCGCCTGTACGGTGCACCTCGACGGCGAACCGATCCGTTCCTGCATCACCCCGATCTCGGCCGCCGTCGGCAAGAAGATCACCACCATCGAAGCGATCGCCGAAGACAAGGTCGGCAAATCGGTGCAGGACGCGTGGATGGCGCTGGGCGTGCCGCAGTGCGGCTATTGCCAGGCCGGCCAGATCATGTCGGCCACGGCGCTGCTGCGCACGACGCCCAATCCGAGCGACAAGGACATCGACGACGCCATGAGCGGCAACATCTGCCGCTGCGGCACTTACACCCGCATCAAGGCGGCGATCAAGCAGGCCGCGGCGCAGAACGGAGGCGCCAAATGAGCGTCGATCTGAGCACCATCGCTGAAAATATCCAACTGAGCCGCCGCAGCCTGCTCAAGGGCATCGGCGCCCTCGCCGGCCTGGCGCTGACGGTGGGCGTGGACGGCATCGTGATGGCAGCCGACGCACCGAAATTCGGCGGCGACGGCATGCCGGGCGGCCTCAAGGACAATGCCCTGCTGTTCGTCTCCATCGGCGCCGACGGCGTCGTCACCATCGTCGCCCACCGCTCCGAAATGGGCCAGGGCGTGCGCACCAGCCTGCCCATGGTGGTCGCCGACGAACTCGATGCCGACTGGAGCCGCGTGCGCGTGGTGCAGGCGCAAGGCGACCAGGAAAAATACGGTAACCAGAATACCGACGGCTCGCGCAGCATGCGCCACTCCTTCGGCCCGATGCGCCAGGTCGGCGCCACTGCGCGACTCATGCTGGAGACCGCCGCCGCCGCGCGTTGGAAGGTGCCGGTCGGCGAAGTCGAAGCGAACAACCATGAACTGATCCACAAGCCCAGCGGCCGCAAGCTCGGCTACGGCGACGTCGCCGCCGACGCGGCCAAGCTGCCGCTGCCGGCGCGTGAAAGCGTCAAGCTCAAGACGCCGCAGCAGTTCCGCTACATCGGCAAGGACAGCACCCGAGGCATCGACCTGCTCGACATCGTCACCGGCAATACTCAGTACGGCATCGACACGCGCCTCGAAGGCATGGTCTACGCCGTCATTGCGCGTCCGCCGGTCTACGGCGGCAAGCTGGCCACGGTCGACAGCAGCGAGGCGCTCAAGGTGCCCGGCGTGATCCGCGTAGTCGAACTCAAGGGCAGCCCGCCGCCGGCGCTGTTCAATCCGCTGGGCGGCGTGGCCGTGATTGCGCGCAATACCTGGGCCGCGATCAAGGGCCGCGAAGCGCTCAAGCTGACCTGGGACAACGGTCCCAACGCCTCCTACGATTCCGCCGAATTCCGCAAGACCATGGAAGCCGCCGCACGCCAACCGGCCAAGGCCGTACGCAACGCCGGCGATGCCATGGCCGCGCTGGCCAAAGCGCCGCGCCGTATCGAAGCCGAGTATTACCTGCCGCATATCGCCCACGCCACCATGGAGCCGCCTGCGGCCGTGGCGCGCATCACCGGCGGCAAATGCGAGGTCTGGGCCTGCGTCCAGGCGCCGCAAGCCACGCGCGAAACCGTGGCCGGCCATCTCGGCCTGAAGCCGCAAGACGTTACCGTCAACGTCACCTTGCTGGGCGGCGGTTTCGGCCGCAAGTCCAAGCCCGACTTCGCCGCCGAAGCGGCCCTGCTGTCCAAGGCCATGAACGGCGCGCCGGTCAAGGTCACGTGGACGCGTGAGGACGACATCCACCACGATTATTTCCACACCGTGTCGGTGGAACGCCTGGAAGCCGGCCTCGACGCCAACGGCAAGGTCAGCGCCTGGCTGCACCGCACTGCAGCGCCGACCATTGCGTCGATCTTCGCCGCCGGCGCCAAAGGCGAAGCGCCGTTCGAACTGGCGATGTCGGCTGTGAACATTCCTTATGCAATTGCCAACATCCGCGTGGAAGCGCCGGAAGTCGAAGCCCACACCCGCATCGGCTGGTTCCGTTCGGTATCGAACATTCCGCATGCTTTCGCTGTCCAATCGTTCAGCGCTGAACTGGCGGCGGCGGCCAAGCGCGATCATCGCGACTATCTGCTCGAGCTGATCGGCCCGGCGCGCAAGATCAATCCGTCCGAGATGGCCGACGGCTGGAACTACGGCGAGTCGCCGGAACGTTATCCGCTCGACACCGGCCGCATGCGCGGCGTGATCGAACTGGCAACATCCAAAGCCGGCTGGGGACGCAAATTGCCCAAGGGACGCGGGCTCGGACTGGCGGTATGCTACAGCTTCGTCACCTACGTCGCCGCCGTGGTGGAAGTGGAAGTCAACGATGAAGGCGAAGTAAGCATCCCGCGCGTCGACATCGCGGTCGATTGCGGTCCATCGATCAACCCGGACCGCATCCGTTCGCAAGTCGAAGGCGCCTGCATCATGGGCATCAGCCTGGCGATGACGGGCGAGATTTCGTTCAAGAACGGCGCCGTGGAGCAAAGCAATTTCCACGACTACGAAGTATTGCGCGCGTTTGCAGCGCCCGCCAAGATCGACGTGCACATCGTCCCGCATATGCTCGACGTGCCGCTGGGCGGCGTCGGTGAACCGGCCACGCCGACGATTGCGCCGGCACTGTGCAATGCAATCTTCGCCGCCACCGGCAAGCGCATCCGCCAGTTGCCGATTCGCGAGCAGCTCAAGAAGGCCTAGTGCTCATTCAGTAAAGAAGGAAGGAAAACCGCGCATGGAATCCATTGACTTCGACGTCCTCAACACCGCCCTCACCTGGCACGAGCAAGGCCACCGCGTCCTGCTCGGCACCGTTACCCACACTTGGGGATCGGCGCCGCGTCCGGTGGGGTCGATGATGGCGATTCGGGGCGACGGCCACGTGCGCGGTTCGGTTTCGGGCGGCTGCGTCGAGGACGATCTGATCCGCCGCATCCAGGGCGGAGAGCTGGAGCGCACGCTGCCGTTCGGACTGACCTATGGCCTGAGCGCCGACGAAGCACATCGCTTCGGCCTGCCCTGCGGCGGCACCTTGGAAATCATGATGGAACCGGTATCCGCGCAGTCGCGCATCGCTGAATTGCTGGCTGCCGTACGCCAGGGCCTGCGCGTCACGCGTACGCTCGATCTTGATACCGGCGTCGCCACGCTCGCCACCGACAGCGAGGCGCGCCAGACCACGGTGCAGCATCGCAAGCTGATCGCACCCTACGGACCGCGCTATCGCCTGGTCATCATCGGCGCCGCACAGATGTCGCGCTACGTCGCACAGTTCGCACTGGCGCTCGACTACCAGGTCATCGTCTGCGATCCGCGCGCGGAATACCTCAAGGAATGGGACATCCCCGGTGTGGAACTTTCCGGCGAGATGCCCGACGACCTGCTGATGCGCCTGCAACTCGACGCCAACAGCGCCGTGGTGACGCTGACCCACGATCCCAAGCTGGACGACATGGCGCTGATCGAAGCACTCAAGTCGCCGGCCTTCTACATCGGCGCCATCGGCTCGCGCACCAACAACATCAAGCGGCGCGAGCGGCTGGCGCTGTTCGACATCAGCGCTGCCGAGATCGACAAGCTGCATGGTCCGGTCGGCTTGTTCCTGGGTGCACGCACGCCGCCCGAAATCGCCATCGCGGTCCTTGCCGAGATGACCGCCATCCGCAACGGCGTGGCGATCTCGCAAACGCATGCGGCGCGCACCGATCCCTTGCCCGATGCCGGCGAAAACGGCAACGGCAATCCCGGCGGCAGTTGCGCCGTCGGCGAATTCACGAAATAGATTCCAGGGAATTCAGCGCGCGTGGAGGTCGGCGCGCGTGTCGATGTCGCGGTGGATGCCGGGATCGTTGACGGGGATTTCGGTAACCGGAAACGCCTGCAGCAAGGCGCGCGCGCCACGGTCGCCGCTCAATGCCAGCAAGCCGTCAAGATGGCTGCGGCCGAACGCGACCGGATTGCCGCGCTTGCCCTGATAGGTCGGCACCGCAATCTGTACGCCGTCTTTCAATGCTGCCAGCAGGCCGCGATGCGTCGCCGCCTGCACATGCGGCATGTCGGCCAGCGCGATGATCCAGCCGGCCGCATCCGACAGCCGGCGTATCCCGCACATCAGCGAAGCGCTCATGCCCGTATCAGCGTCGTCGCAGCCGATGACCTCGCAACCCGCCGCAATCAGCCGCCGGCTCAGTTCGCTGTCGACAGTACTGACGACAGCCAGCACCGGCAACGTCTGTAACATCGCGCGCGCCGCCGCGACGGCAACAACCTCATCAACCCCGGGCAGATGCGCCAGAAGTTTGTTGTCGGCGCCGGCGGGATCGAAACGCGTGCCTTTGCCGGCGGCCAGCAACAGGCCGCGGAAAGGCGTTTGAGTAGTATGGATGGCGAAGCTCATGGCTTGCGATTATCCATCAAAACACTGGCGCGAGCAGCTGCTCAGGGCAATTTCCTGCGTGCCTGCAATAGCCGCGTGCATTCGTCCACCGGCAAGGGTTTGCTGAAGTAATACCCTTGCACCTTGTCGCAGCCGTTCTCTTTCATGATGTTGCATTGCTCCAGGTCTTCCACGCCCTCGGCCAGCACTTCCAGGTGCAGGCTACGCGCCAATGCAATCACGGCACGCGCGATGGCGAGATCGTCGGCGTTGTTGCCGACGTCGCGCACGAAGGAGCGATCGATCTTGAGCTGGTCGACCGGAAAACGCTTGAGGTAATTCAGGTTGGAATAGCCGGTGCCGAAATCGTCAATCGACAGCCGCACGCCCATGGCCTTGAGCAGCTTCATGACTTCGATGCTCTTTTCAGGTGACTCCATGGAAGCGCTTTCGGTCAGTTCCAGTTCCAGGCAATGCGAACTGAACCCGCTGTCGTCCAGCGCCTGGCGCACCACCGCCGCCAGGTTTTTCTGGGCAAACTGTTTGGCCGACAAGTTGACCGCCATCGTCAGCCCGTGCACGCCCAGGTCGTGCCAGCGCTGGGCTTGCTCGCACGCGGTGCGCAACACCCATTCGCCGATGGGCACGATCAGGCCGGTCTCTTCCGCCATCGGGATGAATTCCATCGGCGAGATCATGCCCTTTTCCGGATGCTGCCAGCGCAGCAGCGCTTCGACGCCGACCACCTCGCCGCTCTGCAGCGACACCTGCGGCTGGTAATGCAGCAGCATTTCCTTCTTTTGTACTGCCTGGCGCAACTGCGACGCCATCTGCAGGCGATGGCTTACCTGACTGTTGAGCGCCGGCGTATAAAACTGGAAACGTTCAAGCACGTTGTCCATGGCGCGGTGCATGGCTACCTCCGCGGCTTGCAACAAAGCATCGCCGCTGTCGCCGTCGTTCGGATAAATCGTGACGCCGATGTTCGATTCGAGATAAACGCCTTCGTGGCCGTCGACGTGATACGGCAAGTCGAGCACATCGATAATTTCCTGCACTACCATGGCGATCTGATCCTGTGCCGGCACATGCACTACCATGGCGAAACTGGTATCGCCGAATCGCGCCAGCGTGGCATCATGCTGCATCAGGCCGGACAACCTGCGCCCGGCTTCGACCAATGCGTCTTCACTCATTTTCAGTCCCAGGCTTTCGCGAACGGCGATGGCGCCGCGTACCCCGATCAGGATCACCGACAGCAATCCCGGCCGACGTTCGCGTTCGACGCGCGTGATGCCCTGCTCCAACCGGTCGCGCAACAGACTGCGATTAGGCAAGCCGGTCAGGACGTCGTAGTTGCTCAGGCGATGGACACGATCTTCCGCCTGGCGCCACTGCGTGATGTCGATGCCGCTGCACACATAGTTGAGCGCCGGGCCGTGGTCTTCCTGCAGGAATGTAGTCAGCCACAATATCTCGCGCCGCTCGCCTGTCGCAGTCAGCCAGCGACTCTGGTATTGCAACGGCTGCGTCTGCACGTGCCAGTTGAGGAAATGATTGCGCACCGGTTCGAGTTCTTCGGCCGGGAAAAAAATATCCCAGAAATGCTTGCCCTGCACTTGCGACAGCGTATAGCCGGTAGTGCGCTCGGCGGCCTGGTTGAAACGCACGATGCGGCCTTCCTTGTCCAGCATCAGCCCCAGCGCGCCGGTCGTATCGAAAATGGCCGACAGCAAGTTGCGCTCGGCTTGCAGCGCCTGTTCCATCTTGTTGCGGATCTGATTCTGGTGCGCCTCCTGCAAAGCGCGTTCGACCGCAGACGGCAGACGCGCCAGATTGGACTTGAGCACGTAGTCGTAAGCACCCTGCTTGAGCGCCTTGATCGCACGCTCTTCGCCCATAGTGCCGGAGACAAACAAGAACGGCGTGCTCGGCGTGATCTGCTGCACGATCTGCAGCGCCGACATGCCGTCGAAATTGGGCAAGGAGAAATCGCCGAGCACGATATCGGGCTGGTAGCGGCTCAATGCGTCGACGAAGGCATCCTCGGTCTCCACCTGCTGGACATCGCAGGCGATGCCGGCGCGCGTCAGTTCATAGCGCGACAATTCGACGTCGCCCGGATCGTCTTCCACCATCAGTATTTTCAGCGTACTTCTTCTCATCCCCGTCCCCGATTCTCTTTTTAAGATGCCGGCACTTTGTTGACGAGCATCCAATAAAACCCGGCCTTCTCGACCTCTTCCTGGAAACTCTCGAACTCGACCGGCTTGACGATATAACTGTTGACGCCCAGCTGATAGCACTCGCTCAGGTCCTGTACCTCGGCCGACGAGGTCAGCATCACCACCGGAATCGAACGCGTCTCCGGATCGGCCTTGATCCGGCGCAACACCTCGATGCCGCTGACCCGTGGGAGTTTGATGTCAAGCAGGATCAAACGCGGAAGTTCCCCTTTGGGGCGATTGGCGTAGACGCCGGCGCAGAACAGAAAATCGAGCGCATCGGCGCCGTCCTGCACCCATTCAACGTTATTGACGAGTTTCTTTTTTTGCAGCGCGCGCAGCGACAGCTCGGCATCGTAGGGATTGTCCTCCACCAGCAGGATGTCGATCTTTTCAAAGTTGTTCATGTGTCTGCTCCCTTGTCACCGCAGGCAAGGTGAAATGAAATACCGCCCCCTCGCCGACCACGCCCTCGGCCCAGACGCGGCCGCCGTGACGCGTGACGATACGATGTACGATCGCCAGGCCGACACCGGTGCCTTCGAATTCACTGACCCGATGCAGGCGCTGGAATACGCCGAACAGTTTGTTGTAATAGCGCATGTCGAAGCCTGCGCCGTTATCGCGCACGGTATAAGTGACACCGCCCTCGACCTCTTCCGCACTGACGTCGATCAGTATCTGTTCACGCTTGGCGCTGAATTTGAGCGCGTTCGCCAACAGGTTGAACCACACCTGCTTGATCAGCGTGATATCGCCTTCCGCGGCCGGCAAGTCGCCGAGCCGCAAGCTCGCCGGAACGGTCACCGCACTGGCGGCTTCATCAAAACAGGCCCTGGCCAGCGCGGTCATGTTCAGGTGGCCGTAGTTGAGTTCCTTGCGGCCCAGCCGCGAAAACTCCAGCAATTCATCGATCAGCCGTCCCATGTTGCGCGTGTTGTTGCGGATCACCTGCAGCTTGCGCAAGCCTTCTTCGTCGAGCTGGTCGGCAGCGTCTTCTTCCAGCATGCGCGCAAAACCGTCGACGGCGCGCAAAGGCGCGCGCAGGTCATGCGAGACCGAATAGCTGAAGCTCTCCAACTCCTTGTTGCTGGCCTCGAGTTTTTCGATATTGCGCTGCAACGCGCGCGTCAGTTCACGATTTGCATCCTCGAGCTGGTTGCGCGCGAGGATCTCCAGTTTGAGTGCACGGTTCAGCGCGTGCAGGTGCCGGACGCCGGCAACGGTATCGCCGCTCAGCGCCGGCACTTCAAGTTCCTGCGCGCCGCATTGCTCCTGCAACTGGTCGCTCAGGCGGCCAAGTTCCTGGCGTTCCTTCTTGAGCTGCACATAGGAGGTGATGTCTTCGGCGCGGTGCATGATGTAGCGGATGGCGCCGTCTTTGCCGAACACGGGGAAATTGGACGGACTCCAATAGCGGCTTTCAAATCCGCTGCCGTCGGGACACGGCACATCGTATTTTTGCATCGCCATGGCGTGAGGCGCCTGGGTTGCCAGCACGCGCTCCAGCGAACTTCGCAAATTGGCCACGCCGTCGGCTGAAGGGTCTTCCGGGTTATCGGGGAAAACCTGGAACAGATGGCGGCCGACGATTTGCTCCCGCCTCGTCATCGTCGCCTGCAGGTAGGCATCGCTCACCGCGATGATGGTGAAGTCGGGCAACAAGACCAGGAACAGCCCCGGCACCGATTCGAATAACAGCTGGAAATCCGTAATCTCCTTCTCGGAGATCTCTGCAGTCATCGTTTTATATCCGTACGAAAAATGCGTCAATGAATGAAATATTTTTCACCTTGGTACAGCGGTCATGCAAGGCTCGTCGGTTCTTGAAGTGCAGCGCGATGCCGCGCAACAGTCATTATCAATATGGCAATTTTTATTCTTATGATTGTTATTCCTCTAACGACGAGACCAATGTACCTAATTGATAGTTACATTTCAAGCGTACGTTCGCGTTTTCACGAGCAATGTGCAAACCTTGTTTTTTAGGCAATCAAAATTGACGCAGTAGGTTGAAGATCCGCGCGGGGCGCGATCTGGCGGGCGACGCTCTGGTGCGCCGCCGCAGAGTTCAATCGAGCCGGCTACGTAACCAGCTTACTACTCCCGCAAGACTGCGAAAGTCTGAAACCGAGCGGCACTCGATGTGAGGATGCCGTTCACGCAGCATGCGCGACAAGGCCGAACCGGGTCCCAGTTCAAGCGCGACGCCGACACCACGTTCAGCGCAGGCATCCATGCAGGACGACCAGCGTATCGTGTGTGTCAGTTGTTGCGCAAGCGTGCTGCGCGCGGAGGAAACGTCGTGAATTTCCACTCCCGAAATTCCCGCCAGGACCGTGCAGGCGGGCTCGTGAAAATCCACTGCATCGAGCGCCGCCGTGAACGGCGCCAGCGCAGGCTCCATCAGCGGCGTATGCGAGGCGATGCCGACCGGCAAAATACCGGTCCTGCCGCCCACGCCTTCCAGCTCGCTTTGCGCTGCCAGCAAGTCGTCGCTGCATCCGCCTGCAATCAAGGTATCGAAGCCGGTGGCGATCGCCACGAACGCGCCGTGGCGTCGCAGCAGCTCCTGCGCTTCGCCGGCCTCGATGCCGCCGACCGACATCAGACCCTGATGCGGCGCGTGTTTCAGGCAGGCGTCCATATATGCGGCACGCGCGACGGCGAGATCGATTGCGTCGTTGCCCGGCAACGCGCCGGCGACGCCGTAAGCAGTGAGTTCGCCGATGCTGTAACCAGCAACCAGCGTCGGCGCAGGCAACTCCTCGCGCAACATGCGCCACGCCGCCAGCCCGGCCGCGACGATCAACGGCTGCGCATGGCGGTTGGCGAACAGCAATTGGGGATCATGCAGAATCTCATCGAGCGGCCGTCCGAGCCGGGTATCGAGCGCCTGCTCCTGCACGATCTGATCACCGCCCGCATCGGCGCGCAGCATATCGAACATGGCGGGATGCTGACTCCCCTGTCCCGGACAAAGAACGGCAAAACGTTCGCTCATGCCTGCAGCTCGCCACCGCACACCGTGTGGATCAGACAAGCCGCCGCCAGCAGATCGGCAGCGCCGCCGGGCGACAAGCGCCGCTCCACGAATTCGTGATGGACAGCTTCGGCACGCACCAGCCACGCGGCATCAGTCGTACCGCCGCCCGCCAGGAACTCGCGGCTGCGTTGCTGCACCAGCGCCGCGCCTGCCGCGCCGCCGCGGTGATAGACATTGGTGTCGCTGACATGCGCCATCAGTGCGAACAAGGCATCGGTCTTGGCGCAATGCCAGTCGCGTCCGGCCGCGAGCGTGGCCTGCAGTTGCGGCAAGGCGATCTCGAAGACGGAAGGAAATCCGAGCGCGCCCTCTTCACGCGCACCGCCCACGGCGTGACGTGCGGCGACGCGCAAACCGTGGCTGGCAGTCTCTTCGTTTTCAATCGATGAATTGGTATGTCCCGTCAGCGCATCGCCCCAGCGGATCAGCAAGGTGGCGCGAATCGCCTGTGGCGACAGCGTCATCCCCTGGCTGCGGCAGCTGGCAATCGCCGCGCACAGCATGCCGAGACAGAAGATCGCACCGCGATGCGTATTGACGCCGCCGGTGGCTTTGAGCATGCGTTGCTCGGCGTCGATGCCGAGACGTTTGAGTTCATTGAAGGATGCACCGGCCGCACCTGCTGCGGCGATGTCGGAAAAATAGCGACGCAGCGAGAACAGGCTGCGCAGAAAAGTCGTCGCATCCATGTCGTCATGGCTGCCATTATCAATCGGCGAGACCAGGCCCGGTTTGGGATACAGAGTCAATTCCTGATGCAGGCTGCGCAAGGCCATGCGAGCGAGTTCGCGGCAAAAAACCTGCTGCCGGCGTTGGCGACGACGTCGCTCGGTGTAATGCACCGCCACCGGCAAGCGCATGGCAGGCAAGGGAGCAAGGTGATCTACGCTGCGCATGCGCGCTCCTCAAATTCAGCCAGAAGCTCGCCCACACGCTGCAAGGCGACGCCACTGTCGTGTTTGCTCAATACGCGGTTGTCGGGGTTGCCACAGGCTTGCGCCCACTCTTTCCAAGACACTGCATGTCCGCTCGGGAAGGCGATCTCGCCATCGAGCGGCAAACGCGTGGCGTACTGCTGCAGCAGGGACACGACTTGCTCCAGTTGCAACTGATCCAATGGAGAAAACAGCACATCGATATCCGACGCCGGCCGCAAATAGAATTGCCCGGTCAGCGCCTGCAAAGCGAGTGAACCGTACACGCGAATCTCAAGTCCTTGCGCAGTGATGTCGCCGTGCAATTCAAGCAAGCCATTGCGCCATTGCGGGCCGGCATGTTCGATCACATCGGCAATCTCCAGCGGCGCCCGCGTCTCGCGCACGCCTTGCAAGCCGACCCGCAAAGGGACGCGCAACTTGGCGCCGTCCTGATCCGGCGGCAAGGCAATACCGAGGCAGATCTCGCCGGGTGCGCAATCAACATCGCGCCGACGGATCACCGCCGGCCAGTCATGCTGCCGCCACCGCTGCACGCCGAAGCGACGATCATCGGCAACGTACTTAAGCGCCTCACGCCAGCCGGCTTCGTTCAGCCAGACCAGCGCGTGACGGGTGGACAATTCAGAGCGGCTGGACATCGCTGTTGCTGACAATGGCGTCGACCACGCGTTGCGACCAGTTGCGACCGCCACGCTGCAAACCGACTGCTGCGCGGCGGTCCGTACCGTCCGCGGTAGCCAGCGCCTGTGCCAGCTGAGCGGCAAGATCGCCGCTCCAGATTTCGGCTACGCCACCCATACGATGGTAATTTTCCGGCCCCGGTGCAAATACCGGATTACTCTTTGCCAGTTCGACCAGGCGCTCTTCCGGCACCTTGGTGATGCGCGCCATGGCCGGCAGGCCCATCACGCGGATAGTCGCGTTCGGCAACGCGTAGCAGGCGTCGGCCATCAGGCCGCTGGTGATGAAGCCGCCCGACAGCGCTTGGTCGTAGACCAGGCCGATGATCTTGTGCCCTTGCTGACGCGCCAGGGCGATGCATTTGCCCAGGTGCGCCATGTAGCTGTTGATGCCCAGCATCTCGTCGCGGTGGCGCAAGCGTTGGCCTTGCGTGTCGACCAGGATGACGATGGCGCGGCCCGGATGTTCGCGCACGGTTTGCAGGATAGCCTGCGCCTGCGACAAGGCGATCTCGATGCCGATCGGCGTGTGGCCGGTGGTACCGACGATGGTCACGACCTCGCCGTCAACCTGGGCCGTGCCGGATAGGAAATCGGCCTTCTCGGTGATGCTGTGGCCTTGCGGGAATAAATCGTCCGCCAGTGTTTGCCAGCTCATGGTTGTCCCTTCACACGGTGCGGTTCCGCCAGTGCGGTGAATGCCGCCGCTTCCAGCATGGCGACGTCCAGCGGCTTGTCGATGCCGAGGCGCTGCCAGATTTCCAGCGGATCAGATGCATCGCCGAAGCGCGCGATGCGTTGTTCCAGCATGGCTTGCTCTGCTTCCAGGACCTGCAGGCTCAGCGCCGTCGGATTGCCCTTGAATGCCTGCAGCGTCTTGGTTGCCGCTTCCCGGAACGCAGCGGTGTCGTCGGCGACGATGCCGTGGCAATCGCCGAGCAGGTAACGGTGCTTACCGCCGGTAGTGCGCCAGACCAGCGCACGGTCGCGCGAGTCGAATTCCTCGACGCCGTTGGCGGTTTCGATGACTTCAGGTCCGGACATCGCCAGACGGCCTTCCTCCGACATGATGATGGCGTTGGCGCAACGTGCGACGATGCCCATGCCGCCGAAGCAGCCGTTGGAGCCGCCCACCAGCACGATGACAGGAATGCCGGCCGCGCGCGTATCGAGCACGGCGCGCATGACTTCGGACACGGCGATCAGGCCGGCGTTGGCTTCGTGCAGGCGCACGCCGCCGGTTTCCAGCAGCAGGATGACGCCTTCGGCTTGTTCCCGCACGGCGCGCTTGAGCAGGCCGACCAGTTTGGCGCCATGCACTTCGCCGACCGCGCCGCCCATGAAACCGCCCTCCTGCGCTGCTGCAAATACTTTCGCGCCGTTAAGCGAGCCACGTCCGACTACCACGCCGTCGTCAAACGACACCGGCGCATCGAGCTGCCCCAGATGCGGACTGACGATGCGTTTCGACGGCGGCAGGAATTCTTCAAAACTATCGGCGTCGAGCACCTGCGCGAGGCGTTCGCGCGCGTTGGCTTCCAAATAGCTGGCTGTCATTTTTCCTCCACGACCGATTCCACCGCCTGGTCCAGGCGCAGGCTGACCACTGCCGGCGTAGCGCCCATGTCGTTGATCGAGATGCGCGTGTCGGCCAGTTGCCAGCGCTTGTTGAAGTCGCCGATGACGGCTTCCCAGATGGCGCCGAAACCGCGTGCGGCGGTCTTGATTTCAACGGAGCAGCCGCCTTGCAGGTCAACTGATTCGATCAGCACTTCGAGGTTGCCCGAGCTGACCACGCCGACCAGTTCGGCCTTGGCGGAGAGCTTGCGGATGCCGTTTTCAAAACGATAATTCAAGGTTTCCATATCACCAGTTCCTGAAACGTTTGGGCGGGTTGTACAGGCCGCCGGAAGCGCGCACCAGATCCTTCATGTTCTTGGCCGCCAACAGATCGCGCGTAGCCAGACGCTTGTCGATGCCCATGTCTTCTGCGCGGCGGATGATGCCCCGGTCGCGCAGATTCTCGACCATGCGCTTGTCGCGCGCCAGGCCCACCGGCGTATAGCCGGCGACGCCGCGGATCGCCTGCTCGCGCTCTTCTTCGGTACGGCACAGCAGCAGATTGGCGATGCCTTCTTCGGTCAGGATGTGGGTGACGTCGTCGCCGTAGATCATCACCGGCGGGATCGGCATGTTGGCCTGCTCGGCCAGTTGCCAGGCGTCGAGCCGCTCGACGAAGGCCGGCTGCATGTGTTCGCGGAAGGTCTCCACGGTCTGCACCACCAGCTTCTGCCCGCGCGGGATGGTGTTCTTGCCGGCCCGGGCCTGCTGACCGGCCTTGAGCCACGCCGGGCTGGCGTGACGGCGGCCGCGCGCGTCGGCGCCCATGTTGGGTGCGCCGCCGAAACCGGCGATGCGGCCCAGCGTCGCCGTCGACGAATTGCCCTGTAAGTCGATTTGCAGCGTCGAGCCGATGAACATGTCGCAGGCGTAATGACCGGCGGTCTGCGAGAAGGCGCGGTTGCTGCGCATGGAGCCGTCGGGTCCGATGAAGAAGATGTCGGGACGCGCGCGGATGTAGTCTTCCATGCCCAGTTCGGAGCCGAAAGAATGCACCGACTCGACGAAGCCCGCTTCAATCGCCGGGATCAATGCAGGATGCGGATTGAGCGCCCAATGCTTGCAGATCTTGCCGCGCAGGCCCAGCGATGCGCCATAGGTCGGCAGGATCAGCTCGATGGCGGCGGTGTCGAAGCCGATGCCGTGGTTGAGGCGCTGGACTTCGTATTCGGCGTAGATGCCCTTGATGGCCATCATCGCCATGAGCACCTGGATCTCCGAGATTTGCGCCGGGTCGCGCGTAAACAAGGGCTCGATGTAATGCGGCGTCGGCGCCTTGGTCACGAAGCTGACCCAGTCGGCCGGGATGTCGATGCGCGGCAGCACGTCGACGATTTCATCGACCTGGGCGATGACGATGCCGCTGCTGAAGGTGGTCGCCTCGACGATCGCCGGCGTGTCCTCGGTGTTGGGACCGGTGTAGAGATTGCCGTGGCGATCCGCCGCCTGCGCCGCCACCAGGGCAACGCGCGGGGTCAGGTCGACGAAATAGCGGCCGAACAATTCCAGATAGGTATGGATGGCGCCGATATTGAGTTTGCCGGCCGACGCCAGCTTGGCCAACCGGCCGGCCTGGGGACCGGAGAAGGAAAAGTCCAGTTTCGAGGCGATGCCTTTTTCGAAGACGTCCAGATGCTCCGGCAAGGCCAGCACCGAGAACAGCATGTGCAGGTCGTGCACGCGCGCCGGATCGAGTCCGGCCAGCGCCTTCGACAGGAAGTCGGCCTGCTTCTGGTTATTGCCTTCGAGACAGACGCGATCGCCCGATTCGATGACGGCGTACAACAAATCGGCAATGCGCGCCACCGGCAAGAGCTTGCCTTCGAGCGAACTGCCCAGCACGCTGCTTGCGCGCGCCAGGCGTTCATTGCGATTGGTTTGCCGACGATTCCAGACGTGGCCGGTGGCAGACATTTACTTCACTCCCATGATGATGTCGGGCAAGCCGGTGGCGATGCCCGGGAAGACGCACAGCAGGATCACGGCCAGGAACATCAGCGCCAGGAACGGGATCGTGCCTTTGATCACTTCCGACAGCGGGATGTCGGGCGCGATATTCTTGATCACGAACAAGTTCAAGCCGACGGGTGGATGGATCAGGCCCATTTCCATCACCACGGTCATGACGATGCCGAACCAGATCAGGTCAAACCCGGCTTCACGCAACGGCGGCAGGATGATCGGCGCGGTCATCAGGATGATCGACACCGGCGGCAGGAAGAAGCCGAGCACGATCACCATCAGAAGGATCACCGCCAGCAGCAGCCATTTCGACAGGTGCATGTCCACCACCCACTGCGCCGCCGACTGGCTGATGTGCAGGTAACTCATCACGTAGGAATACAGCAGCGACATGCCGATGATCAGCAGCAGCATGCCCGACTCCTTGATGGTCGAGTTGAGGAAAGGCACCAGCTCGCGCGGCTTGTAGATGCGATAGACAACGGCGATCAGCACGATGGCCAGCAAGGCGCCCAGCCCGGCGGTTTCGGATGGTGTCGCAAAACCGCCGTACAGCGCGACCATGACGCCGATCAGCAGGATCAGGAAAGGCAGCACGCGCGGCAGCATTTCCACCTTTTGCGCCAGCGTGAAATGCTCGTCGTCGAGGTAAGCCGACTTCTCGCCGCCGCCGGTGTAGATGGCATGGGCCATCTTGTACTCTTTGCGGGCGCGATACATGGCGTAACCGGCGAACAGGATCACCAGCAACACGCCCGGCCCGATGCCGGCGAGGAACAGGCGTCCCAGCGATTGCTCGGCGGCCACCGCGTACAGGATCATGGTGATCGACGGCGGCAACAGGATGCCCAGCGTGCCGCCCGCAGCGATGATGCCTGCCGCAAACCCGGGCGAGTAACCGCGACGGCGCATTTCCGGAATGCCGGCCGAGCCGATGGCAGAACAGGTTGCCGGCGACGAACCCGCCATCGCGGCAAACAAGGCGCAGGCAAACACGTTGGCGATGCCGAGGCCGCCCGGCACGCGATTCAACCAGGCGTGAATGGCCGAGTACAAGTCTTTGCCGGCAGGCGATTTACCGATCGCCGCCCCCTTGAGGATGAACAGCGGAATCGACAATAAGGTAATGGAAGCGATTTCTTCGTAGACGTTTTGCGTGACGGTGTCGAGCGAAGACGCCGGCATGAAGAAATACATGAACGAGGTCGCCACCACGCCCAGCGCAAATGCGATGGGCATGCCGGAGCACATCACGAGGATGGTGACGATCCCGTACAGGGAACCGAGAACTAAAGGCGTCATGCTTGCTCCTTGGCCGCTACAGATGCAGGTACAGTGCCGGTGATGCGGGTCAATACCTGCACCAGCAATTGCAGCGTCAGCACGGTCATGCCGATCGCCATCATCGAATAGGGAATCCACAGCGGCGGCGCGAACGTCGACGAGGTGGTCTGGCCGTCGACCCAGGCTTCGTGGAACAGCGTCCACGACTTCCAGGCGAAGAACGCGCAGAACACGAACGAGATCAGGTCGACGATGAACATGCGCACCTGGTTGGCCCGGGGCGACAGGAAGCCGGCCAGCGCTTCGATGCCGATATGGCCGCGCAGCGATTGCACGTACGCCGAGCACAGGAAGATCACACCCACCAGCATGAACACCGACGCCTCATCCTGCCAGTCGGTCGGCTGGTGGAAGAAGTAACGCACCACCACCGAATACGTCAGGATGATCGACGTCAGCATCAGCGCGATCATCGCCAGGAACACCGCGAGCTTGTTGAACTTCGCCAGCGCGTGGTGCAATCCGGCAACGACGGGGTTGGCCGGCACCGCGGGCTTGGCTTGCGGCTGCATCTCGAAGCCGTGACTCATAGGAGCTTCTCCGCCAGTTTGAGCAGATTGGCGCAGTTGGCATTGCGTGCGGCGAAGTCTTTCCAGGCGGTGGCGCGGGCGATGTCCTGCCATTTCTTGACGGTCGCGGCGTTGAGGTCGACCACCTTGGCGCCGGCCTTCTGGTACACGGCGGCGACGGCGACGTCATCGGTCTGCGCAGCCTTCAGCGCGAACTGCTCCATCTCGGCGCCGACGGCCATGATGGCGGCCTGCTGGTCCTTGGTCAGTTTTTCGAACACGGACTTGGAAATCATCAGCGGCTCGAACATGTACCAGTAGGCCTTGTCGCGACCGGTGGTCAGCGCCTTGGCGACTTCTTCCAGGCGGAAGGAGATGAACGAGGTCGACGAGGTCATCGCCGCGTCCATCGCACCGGTCTGCATGGCGGCGTAGATTTCGTTGGACGGCAAGGTCACGACGGCAGCGCCGGCTTCCTTCAGGATCAGGTCCATTTCACGCGAGCCGCCACGCACTTTCATGCCCTTGGCGTCTTCCGGCTCGATGATGGGCTTGGTGCGGGAAGCGACGCCGCCGGCCTGCCAGATCCAGCTGACGATGAGGATGCCCTTCTCCGCCAGGATGCGCGCCAGCTCCTTGCCGACTTCGGCGTTCTTCCACGCCGAGCCTTGCGCGTACGAGGTCACCAGGCCGGGCATCAGGCCGATGTTGGTTTCAGGGACTTCGCCGCCGGCGTAGTTGAGCGGCACCAGCGACAGGTCGAGCGCGCCCTTGCGCATGGCCGAGAACTGCGAATTGACCTTCATCAGCGAGGAGCCGGGATAGATCTCGAACTTGAGGCTGCCGTTGGTGCGCTTGGCGACGCCTTCGGCAAACATGCGCGTGAGGCGGTCGCGGAAGTCGCCTTCGTTGATGGTGCCGCCGGGGAATTGGTGGGAAATCTTCAGCGAGGTGGTTGCGCCCTGCGCCCACACCGACGAACTTGCCGTCCACAGTGGTGCGGTCGCGAGTGCACCGATGATGCTTCTACGTTTTTGCGAAGTCATTGTTGATCCTCCTTAAGGTGAGAGAAATACTGCTTTTTTGTGCTTTTTTAGTTGGTGCTATGTATCTAACTTCTTATCAACTTGGAGGCGCCGGAATGTCTCTTCCGTGTTTCCGGCGCCGTTGAATTTGTTGTCGCTTTGCTTTTTTAAGCGGATTTCTTGTATACACGTTCTTACAAAACAAATACATTGTCAAGCATCAAAGATGATTTAGAATGGTTTCATTGCATACTTGATATCAATCCATGGATACCCCTAAGAAACGTTCTGAGACCTTGCGCGAATCGATCGAAGAATTGATCGCCGTCGGCAAGCTCGCACCCGGCCAGCATCTGGACGAGACGGTTCTGGCCGAGCAGTTCGGCGTCTCGCGTACGCCGATCCGCGAAGCGTTGATCCAGTTGGCGTCGATGGGCATCATCGTGATGCGGCCGCGGCGCGGCGCCATCGTGGCCGAGATCGGACCGCAGCAGTTGATCGAGATGTTTGAAGTAATGGCCGAGCTGGAAGCCATGTGCGGACGTCTGGCGGCACGCCGCATGTCGGCCGCCGAGCATACTTCACTGATGGCGGCGCACCAGGCCTGCAAGGACGCGCGCGACGCGGTCGATCCGGATACCTATTTCTACAAGAACGAAGACTTCCACGGCCAGATCTACGCCGGCAGTCATAACGCCTTCCTGGAAGAACAGGCGCGCGTGCTGCAACGCCGCCTGCGCCCTTACCGCCGTCTGCAGCTGCGCGTGCGCGACCGCCTGAAACGGTCTTACGACGAGCATGAAGGCGTGGTCAACGCCATCATCGCCGGCGACAGCGAACGCACCGTGGAGCTGCTGCGCCAGCATGTGATGATCCAGGGCCAGCGTTTTGCCGACCTGGTGGCATCGCTGCATCAGCTCAAGATTGCACCCAACGGCGAGAAGCAGTCGCTCAGCGACGCCCTGGCCTGATCAGCATTAATCAAGACTGAAACGCCACAGCACGTCCAGTACGTGCTGGGTCGGGCGTTCGATATTCTCCGCGCGATGCGCAATCCCCAATTGTCTCCACAAGGCCGGTCGCAGCGGCAGCATCTGCACGCGCGGATCGGGTAGCGGCGCGCCCTGCTCGTGCGGCAACAGCGTCGCGCCGTAACCTGCCGCCACCAGGCTCTTGATGGCATCGTTGTAATTGAGCTGGATGCGCGGCGCCGGCCGTTGCCCGCCGCCCGCAAACCATTCCTGCGTCAGGTGCGACAGCCGCGTGCCGGCGTCGTTGAGGATCAGCGGCTGCGCCGCCAGCCATTCTGGGGTGACCTGGGCCGGGCTGCGCCAGCCGGACGGCAGGAAGGCCATCACCGGATCGCGCCGCCATGGCTGCACCACCAGCCGCGCCACCGGCGTTTGCGGCAAAGCCACCAGGCCGACGTCGAGCGTGCCTTCGCTGAGCCGGCTCAGCGTGTCCTGCGAGGTCAGCACCTCCACCTGCACATCAATGCCGGGGTGATCCTGCCCCAGCACCTCCAGCGCCTGCGGCAGAAGATGCGCAATCGCGCCGGTGGAGGCGCCCAGCCGCACGCGTCCGGCCAGTCCCTGCACCTGCCGCTGCACGTCTTCCAACGCTTGCTCGGCATCGGCCAGCAGGCGGCGCGCCCGTTCGATCAGGGTTTCGCCGATGGTGGTCGGCCGGATCTGGCCGCGCTTGCGCGACAGCAAGGCGGCGCCGATGCGCTCTTCCAGGTCGGCGATGTGCAGGCTGATGGTCGGCGGCGCCAGATGCAGCACGCGCGCGGCCTCGGCGAAAGAGCCATGGTCGGCGATGGCCACCAGCGTGCGCAGGCGATCCAGGTTGATTTCTCTCATGGCGAACCTCGGGTTAAAGGTCTAAATCAGTAAAACTGAATGTTGTCGTTATTAAATTCAACTTTTCTTATTTTAACAAGACGCCGAAGATGAGTGCCTCATCCATCCCAATTGTTCATTTAAGGAACGCGATCATGGCCAAACCTCTTGTTTTCATCGACGGCGACCAGGGCACCACCGGTCTGCTGATCCACGATCGCCTGCGTCATCGCAGCGACCTGCAACTGGCGACGCTGCCGGCAGCCGAGCGCAAAGACGCAGCCCGTCGCGCCGAAGCCATCAACGCCTGCGACATCGCCATCCTGTGCCTGCCGGATGCCGCCGCGCGCGAGGCGGTTGCGGCCATCGAGAATCCGGCCGTACGCGTGATCGACGCCAGTTCCGCGCATCGCACCACGGCGGGCTGGGTCTACGGCTTTCCGGAAATGGACGCCGGCCAGGCGCAGCGCATCGCAACGGCCTCGCGCGTGACCAATCCGGGCTGCTATCCGACCGGCGCGATCAGCCTCTTGCGCCCGCTGATTGAAGCCGGCCTGGTGCCGCGCGACTATCCGGTCAGCGTGCATGCCGTGTCGGGTTATTCGGGCGGCGGCCGTCCCTCGGTGGAGCAATACGAAGGTCCGCAAGGCGCACAGGCGCCCGCCTTCCAGCTGTACGGCACGGCGCTGGCGCACAAGCATCCGCCTGAAATGCAGCGCTACACCGGCCTCGATCATCGTCCGCTCTTCGTACCGGCCTATGGTGCGTTCCGCCAGGGCATCGTGCTGACCATCCCGCTTGAGTTGCGCCTGCTGGCGTCCGGCGTCGAGGGCAAGCAATTGCATGCCGCGCTCGAGCGCCACTATGCCGGCGCCGCACACGTCCGCGTGATCCCATTGGAAGAAACCAAAACGCTGACGCACCTGAACCCGCAAGCGCTCAACGGCACCAACAACATGGATCTGGGTGTGTTCATCAATGAGGAGCACGGACACGTGCTGTTGTCGGCCGTGTTCGACAATCTTGGCAAGGGCGCCTCGGGTGCGGCGGTGCAGAATCTCGATCTGATGCTCGGGCACGCCTGAACTACAGCGTTCTGAGGCTTTCGAAGTAACGCACGTCGCCGCTGAGCGGATCTGTGAAGGCGATCGAGCGCGCCAGCAGTTTCAGCGGCGCGTCATAGTCGTCGGCCATGCCGGCCGGCACGACGTGCGGATAGAAGTTGTCGTTGACAATGGGGACACCGAGCGCCGCCATGTGCACGCGCAGTTGATGCTTGCGCCCGGTGACCGGATTGAGGCGGTACAAACCCAGCACGCCGCGCCGCTCGATGAGATCGACGTGCGTCTCCGAGTTGGGCTCGCCCTCTTCTTCGCGCATCAGGAAGAATTTGTCGGCGTCGACCATCCGGCTGCGATGCACGAAGGGAAAGCTGCGCCCTTCCAGCATCCCGGCCAGCGCTTCGTAGGTCTTGTCCATCGTGCGTTGCTGGAACATCGCCTGGTACGCGCCGCGGCTGGCGGGATTGTGCGAAAAGATGATCACGCCGGCGGTCTCGCGATCGAGCCGGTGGATCGGCGTCAGGTCGGCCAGGCCGGTTTTCTTCTTCAAGCGCACCAGCAGGCTTTCATGCAGGAAGCGGCCGGTCGGAATCACCGGCACGAAATGCGGTTTGTCGACTACCAGCAGATGCGCGTCCTGATGCAGGATCTGTTCGGTGAAGGGAATCGGCGCTTCGCTGCCTTCCAGGTCGCGGTAGTAAAAGATGCAGTCGCCGCGCCGGTAAGGCGAGTCCGGCGCCAGCGCGACGCCATCCTGATTGACCACTTCGCCGCGCGCCATCCGTAGCCGCCACGCCTCTTCCGTCACGCCGGGAAAGCGCGCCACCAGAAAATCCAGCATGTTGCTCCACGAGCCGGCCGCATCCTGCAGCCACAGATAGCTGGGGGCGACGCCGTCCTTGAGCGGCAAAGGCGCGGTCGGTTTCATCGGAGGTCCTTCATGCTTTACCGCTGATCTTGCGCGCGGCGCGGCGCTGCCAGGCGATCACGCTTGGGTTGTTGTCCAGATGCGCCTTGATGCGGCTGCGCTGGGTATCATTGAGCGGCAAGCTTTGCAACAACGCCGGCCAACTTTGCATCGCACGCTCGACGGTGTCGACCAGCACCATTTGCAGCTTGGGTTCGGGAATGTGCCAGATATTGGCCAGCTCGCGCAGCACTGCGGGCGTCAGCAACTGGCGCGCCTTCTCGCCCGGTGCAAACGCCAATGCATGACCTTGACCGGCGAGGTAAGCCGAATACGCCACGATGTCATAGGCCGGCGACAGCTCAGCCGCCTGCGGCATGCGATACAACAAGCTGAAGTTCTTGAGATGGGCGTCGAAGTTGCCGAGCAGTTCATTCACCTTGATCCGGCGCAGCAATTCGAACAAATCTTCCTCGCCCTTGATGCTGCGCTCTTGCAACACCACGCCGAGCGCCGCATAAGTGCCGGCATATTTGGCCGCCGCCGGGGTACCGGTGATCTGAGCGAAGTCTTCCATATGCAGCCGCCCGGTGGCAGTGCCGGCGTCGCGGTCGAAACGATGGATCAGCAGGAAATTTTCGGCATCGCTGCGCAAGCCAAACGGCAGCCGATCGGCAATCGCCGTCAGCGGCACCAGTTCATGCTCGCACACCTGGACACCGGCAGCGCGCGCCAGCGCCAGCGAGGAGAACTCCACTTCCGGCATCTGCGGATAATCCGAGGCCGGCAGCTTGCCGATGAAATGCGCCCCGCGCGCGTCCTTGGAACGCATCACATAACGCCCGCCCGCTGCGCGCACCAGACCGATCTTGGGCTGCACGCCGGAGATCGATTCGCCGTCGGGCGTGGGCAACTGGCCGGCACTCATTTCGTAGCTGTCGCGCCCCTGGCCGATCAGGCGGCCGAGATGGCGATCATCGAGCGTTTCCGACAGCGCTGAGACGTCGCCGGGCAAATCCTTGCCGCAATATGCCAGCAGGCCGAATTCGTCGTCCGGCGCCAGGCCGGCGCGCTCGATCAGGTGCTTGCGCAACTGGCCTTCCGGCAGCAGGTTTTGGAAAAATGCCGGCAAGCCGCCCTTGCCGTCGCCGCGATTGGCTTCCAGCGCAGGATTGAGCAATTGGGCGACGGTGCGCTCTTCAGTCGAGCCGCGATACAGCTGCGACAGTACCGGTCGGTTCGGGTCGATGGCGTAGGCATCGTCGAAGCGGAAATACACGCGCCCGTCGTCGAGCGCAAACAGCGAACCGACCTCGGTGACGCCGAGCCGGATGCGCAGGGACCGCAACATACTCATGATCCGTTCCTCATCAAGGCGTGCAGGCGCTCGGACAACTCCGTGCGCTCGCCCTCACCGTCCTGTTCAGCGGCGCGCTGTGCCGAGACTTCCCGCGGCACCAGCAACAACTCCAGCCCGAGTTCGGTGCAGATCGACAGCAGTTTGCTGAGTTCGATATTGCCCTTGCCGGTTTCCAGCGCCTGCAAGGTGTTGCGGTGGATGCCGCTGCGCTCGGCCAGACTGGTCGAACTGAGTTGCCGGGCCTTGCGAGCGCTGCGGATCTGACTACCGAGGGCGAGAAGTGATTGCATAATAAATTGTGCTGATTGGCTTGATGTCCATTTTATTATGCATTTTTGAAAAAGCAAGGATTTGCATATTAAATTAGTCATATATATAAAATGACTAATTAATTATGCAATTTATTGATCAATTACAAAAAACTGCTCCGGCAATAAAAAATCGCCCCGGAGGGCGATTTCAAAGCACAAGACCGACAATCGAAAATCAGGCAACAGTGTTAACGTTGCGACCGATATTTGGATTGGCAGGCAGAGGCAAGGCATTCAAGAGGCCCACGGCAGTAGTAGCCTGGACATCGAGCGCCTTTTTCAGCATCGCAATATTGACGGAATCACTTGTCTCTTTCGCGGCAAGTGCCGAAGCGACGGCGGGAATGTTACCAACGTCCATGATTCACTCCTTTGATGATGTCACCCTATAACGTCATCTTTTCGTATTTCTTTACGACAATCAAGACGTTTTACAAAAATAAACGAAGTTTTTTACCCCATTTATTGCCAATAAAACAAAGACTTAGCAATTCACCATGACGTCCGCAGTAGCTTGCGGCCAAAAAAAATCGCACCCGTGACGGATGCGATTGAATGGAAACCCGCATAATCCGGTTTCCTCCCCCTCAGGCCTTGGTATTGATGAGACGGCCGATATTCGGGTTGGCTGGCAGGGCCGGACTGACCAGGCCGATCACATCGTCGACGACGTGATTGGCGACCTTGGTCAGGTCCAAACCTATCCCTTCCACAGCTTTTTTCGCCAGCCAGGCGGTTGCGACACCAGTTGCCAGAGATGCGATCTCCATGATGACTCCTTTTACTAACCAGGCTTATGCAACTCCCCGTTAGCGACACAATCTGACATCTCTTTACGAAAATCACATGTCCTTATCTTTGTTTTACACAGGTTAAGATTGCGCCCCTGAACCGCTTACACTGGCCTCCGCCCCCTTCTTCATTGCACCCATGCTCCACCTATTAGAAAAAATCAGCGCCGCTCTTGCCACCACCCCCGCCGGCAGCGAACTCGACCATGCCATCGCACTGGTCAAGGCCTTGCGCCCGCAAAAGCGCGAAGCCCCGGAACTCGCCATCACCAACGTGCGCACCCTGACGCACTTGCTGCAGCAGCATCCGCACCACGCCGCGGCGCTGCGCCATCACCTGCTGCATCTGCTGTCGGTGCGTCGCCAGACCAGCCTGTATACCGATATCGGCATCCTGTCGAACGACGGCTTCTTCTCCGAACTGCACCGCCGCCTCGCCTACCGCGTGCTGCCGCCGGCGCTGGATGAGCGCTACCTGTCCGACTGCCTGGAACAGCTGTTTCCCTTCAACACCGACTATCTGTGGATGCGCGCAGTGCCGGTCGACGATTGGGCTGCGCTGTTCGAGGTATTGCAGAACGCCGATGATGAACTGCCGCCCAAAATCGACAATCTCGACAATCTTGACAAGTTCGACGAGCAAAAGACCCTGACCGAGATCCTGCTGGCCATCCAGGTGCTGTCCTACCGCATCAGCGCGATCGGCATCGAGCCGGAGCTGATCCGCATCTACAGCGACGTCAAGGCCTTCGAATCACCGTTCCTGATGCAGAACGTCGAACTACACCGCTATCTCGATGGCTACATGCATCACCTCAATGGCGACCCGACGCCGCTGGAAGACGCCAGCCACGTGCTGGTGATGCTGGATCAATGCCAGGAAGTCGTCAGCCGCATCCGCAAGAGCACGCTGCGCCTGGGCACCAGCATCGCCGTCACTTACCGGCTGGTGCGTCTGGACCAGCATCTGGACCGCCTGCGCAAGCTGCTGTCGCTGGTCGACGTCGGCAAGCCTGAAAATGCCGCGGCGCTGGCAACGCAAAAGCGCGCCATCGGCCTCGAACTGGGACTGGAACTGATCGAGGCGCACAACCGCAAGTACACCGTGCGCGACCTGTTCGCCGCGAACATCAACCTGCTGGCGCGCAACATCACCGAAAACGCCAGCCGCACCGGCGAGCACTACATCGCCGAAGACCGGCGCGAATATGCCTCCATGTACAAATCGGCGGCGGGCGCGGGCTTCATCATCGGCTTCATGTCGATGATCAAGATCCTGTTCTCCTATCTGCGGGCGGCGCCGCTGGTGGAAGCCTTCCTGTTCAGCATGAATTATTCGCTCGGCTTCATGCTGATCCACGTGCTGCATTTCACCGTGGCGACCAAGCAGCCGGCCATGACCGCCTCGCGCATCGCCGCCGGACTGCACAGCAGCGACGGCCGCAACCTCGATCTCGACAGCCTGACCGACCTGATCGTCAAGGTGATCCGCACGCAGTTCGTCGCGGTGCTGGGCAACCTGACGATCGCCTTCCCGGTGGCGTACCTGCTGGCGAGCGGCTACTTCATGCTGGCAGGCCATCACTTCGTCTCGCCGGACAAGGCGCAGCACCTGCTGCACGACATCGATCCGTTCTCCAGCCTGGCGCTGTTCCATGCTGCGATTGCGGGCGTGTGCCTGTTCCTGGCGGGCTTGATCTCCGGCTATTACGACAACAAGGCGCTCTATACGCGCATGTCGCAGCGCGTGGCCCGCGCACGCTGGCTCAGCCGCATGCTGGGCAAGGCGCGCACGGCGCGATTGGGGGATTATCTGGAAACCAGCCTGGGCGGCCTGATGGGGAATTTTTACTTCGGCATCCTGCTGGGCACCATCGGCACCGTCGGTTTCCTGCTCGGGCTACCGATCGACATCCGCCACATCACATTTGCGGCGGCCAATTTCGCCATTGCGCTGGTCGGGCTCGACCATACCGTCGGCTGGAGCGTGATCGCGGTCTCGACGTTCGGCGTACTGGCGATCGGTACGATCAACCTGTGGGTGAGCTTTTCACTGGCGCTGTTCGTGGCGCTGCGTTCACGCCAGGTGAAATTCCGCCACGGCTGGCCGCTGCTGAAGTCGCTGTGCGCGCGCTTCCTGAGGAAGCCTGTGGATTTCTTCATTCCGCCCCGTGCTGCGCCGGTAGCGCAGGATGGACCTGAATCAGCCTAGGTTCAGCTTAGGACCAGCCCAAGTTCTATCGGGCCGGCTTGTCCAGCTGTTCGTACACGCTGTTGGCGATGCGCGCCAGCTCCGTCCGGTCGATGCTGCCCGATAAGGCGTAGCCGAATTTGCCGTCGATCCAGTAGAACACGTTGACCGTACCTTCCTGTGCAAAGCGGAAGCCGGTGTCCTTGTTCTGCACCTGGTCGGTCGAAACGTACAAAGTCAGTCGCCGCCCCGCCCCGTCGTGGTACATGAACTGCGCCACCGGTGCGCTCTGACCCGGCAGCAAACGTCCGCCGATCAGTTCGTAACCCAGGGGAGCAAGTTTGGGCGCGCGGACATCGGCGCCGATACGTTTGGACAGCCAGCGCACCAGCGCTTCTTCCTGGTCGGCGCCCACTTCCACCGGACGACGTGGATCGGGCGTGTAGACGGCGTGCGCCACGGCGGCGCGACGCGCCATCATCAGCGGCGCATCCACACGCGTCGCGTTACCCGCGACTGCGGCAATCCAGCCCACCGGCGACGACTGCGCCGCACCGTGCAGGTACCAGCCGCCAGCGCCGGCAAAGATCGCGACGATGAACACTGCGGCGTAACGCCGCAGCAATTCCCAATTGCTGCTGGGACGCGCCGACAAGCGCACCGGCAGCGGCTCGTCCAGCACCGGATCGAACAGCAGATGCAAGGCCTGGTTCTGGTGGCGGTAAGTGCGCAGGCGCTCCGCTTCTTCCGGATGGTGTTCAAGCCAGGCGGCAACGTCGGCCAGCCGCTCCTGCGGCAGCAAGCCGTCGACATAGCCCTGCAAATCGGCTTCAGTAACCGGCAACGGGTTCGGATTCATTTGACCACCTTCAACGTCGAATGCTGGGGCCGTCCCTCGACCAGCATGCGCAAGCGTTCGCGCGCCCGCGACAAGCGCGACATGACGGTGCCGAGCGGGATGCCCAGCGTCGCGGCCACTTCTTCATAGGTCATCTCTTCGAGCACGACCAGCAATAAAATCTCGCGTTGCTCGGCCGCCAGCTGGCGCAGGGCCGATTCGAGGTCGTAGCCGACCAGGCGGTCCGGCGCATACGCCGGCGTTGCCAGCGCATCTTCGTCATCCAGCGTGACCGTGGGAATCACGGGCTTGCGGCGCTGGTCGACGTGCAGGTTGTGCATGATGCTGAACAGCCAGGGTCGCATGTCGCCGCTGCGGCGCCAGCTCGCCAGCTTTTGCCAGGCGCGCTCCATGGTGTCCTGCACCAGGTCGTCGGCGCCGGCGCGATCACCTACCAGCGCCCGCGCATAACGGCGCAGGCGCGGCAGGCAAGCCAGCAGGTGACTTTCGTCGGACATGGACTCAGGCTGGGAGTTGAAGATGGAGATGGATCAGTTCTTGACGACGTGCCAGATGTTCTTGAAGTTGTCGCCGGTACGATCGCCCGGATTCTTGTCGGAGGCGAACAGGTACAGCGGCTTGCCGTTGAGGGCCAGTTGCGCGCTGCCGTCGTCGCGCTTGATCACCGAGAACGGTGCGCTTGGCGTGCCGACCGGCGCCACAGGCGGCCAGGCGGTAGCGCAAGGACCGTTGCAGACGCTCTTGCCGACCGGATCGTTGTCAAACGTGTAGACGGTCATGCCCTTGGTGGTGACGAGGACGTCGTCGGCTTTCTTGACGGCCATCTCTTCAGCAAAGGCGGCAGGTGCGGCGGAGGACAGCAAGGTCAATGTCAGCAGGGACAGTGGGAGCAGTTTCATGGCGGTATTCCTTTCATTGCAGGGTTGCGCGGTTTTGCCTTACCCATGACAAGGTAGACGTGTGCAGCGCGGTTTTATTCCGCTACAACGAAAATATATTCTGTCCGCCTCAATACTTTACTTTGTAACAACAGTCCTCTGCATCGGCGCCAGCAAGGCCAGCAGCTTGTTCTGCGTGCGCGACGGGATGTTCGACTTGTCCATCGCCGCCTGCAGATCCTCCACCAGCGCGTTGAACTGCATGTTGTTGAGCGCCAAGCCCTGGTGCACTTCCTTCATCGGGTCGCCGCTGTACTTGCACGGACCGCCGCTCAGTTCGCAGAACTGTTCGGTGATCAGCTTGGCCAGCCGCTTCATGTCGGTTTCCTTGAAGGTGTCCTTGATGCGGACGTCAGCCAGCGCCAGCGCCAGCGTGTCGTCAACCACTTTGGTCAGCACTTCCAGCCCGCCCAAGTCGCGGTACAGGCTGTCATCGGTTTTTTGGGCATGGACCGGCAAGGCGGTCGCCAGCGCAATCAGCACAAGCGAGATCGCGGCCAGCCGGCCCGATGTTGTCGTCGGATATTTCATCAGAAGCCCGCCTGCACGGAAAGATAGACGCCATCCTGGCGCTTGAGGTTATAGATGGTGATGTCGCCGAGCGAAACATAGGCCAGCGTCAGCGACAGGTTTTTGCTCGGGAACCAGGCGACGAAGGCGTCGTAATAATCCTTCTCGTTGTCGGCGCCGAGGTTGCGCGGCTTCATGCGATATTCCGCACCGACCACCCATTGGCGATTGAGCAGATAGGCCACCGAGCTTTCCAGCATGGCCTGGTAGCGGTCGCCCTTGTCGCCGCCGAAACCGAGGATGCCCATCTGGTTGGCCTTGGTGGCGCGCACCGTAGCGTTGAGCAGCAGGCTCTGGTCGAGGAACAGTTTCGTCGCGGCGAGGTAGTAATCGATGCCAGAATCACTCTTGGCTCCCAGGTCCTTGACGTTGGTGACCGCGCCCAGGCCGCCGATGCCGTTGTTGCGCTTGACCATCACGCCGGCGGCGATCTGCGGCATCCAGGTATCCTGGTCATAGACGATGTCGCCGGCCAGCTTGACTTTCACGCCGTAGATGTCCTGATCGATGCGCAAATTGTTGAGCGGCGCCAGGCTGCCGGTGAAGCGCTGCTTGGCCACCGACAGCTCGACCCGGTCGGCGATGCCGACGGCCACGCCGTACGAGGCCAGCTTGTAATCCTGGGTGCCGACATAGGTGTAATGCACATTGGCGCCGTAGCTGTCGCGACTGCCGTAGCCGGTGATGGTGGCCCACGGCACCAGGCCGCCGCCGCCCGCGCCTTCGACCTGGACCACGCCGGCCGTAGCCATCAGCTTGCCCATGTCGGGCGTCATTGCGCTTTGCGCCGATGCTGCGGCCGACATCAATGCCATGCATGCGCCTGATGCGATCAGGGATGCCCGTCGCAGCGCCCTTCCTGTTTTATTGGTCATGTATTTCCCCCTTCCCCAACTCTGCTGCTCCGAATCTGTATCGACTCCAGGTGCAGCAATTCAAATTGCCATGTTCTCCGACTGGCTCGGCACTTCCGGCGGCGTCCATTGCTCCAGCCACTCGATGAAGCGGTCGCCGGGCATCGGCTTGCTCATGAAATAACCTTGCGCCTGGTCGCAACCCATTTGCCGCAACAGGTTCCAGACCGCCAGCGTCTCCAGCCCTTCCGCCACCACGCGCAGGCCCATGTTGTGGCCCAGGTCGATGGTCGACTTGACGATCTTGGCGTCGTCGGCGTCGTGCTCCATGTTCATCACGAAGGATTTGTCGATCTTCAGTTCGTCCACCGGCAGCCGCTTGAGGTAAGCCAGCGAAGAATAGCCGGTGCCGAAATCGTCAATCGCCAGTTCCACGCCCATGGCGTGCAGCCGCTCCAGCGTCAGCTGCGCGCGCACCGGATCGTCCATGATGGCGCTCTCGGTGATCTCCAGGCACATCGACGACGGCGCCAGGTTATTGCGTTCCAGGATATCGGCAAAGTGCTCCGGCAAATCCTGATCCAACAGATCACGTGTCGACAGATTGACCGAAAACTTGAGCG
Organism: Herbaspirillum sp. NPDC101397; assembly: GCF_044767325.1. Taxonomy (NCBI): domain Bacteria; kingdom Pseudomonadati; phylum Pseudomonadota; class Betaproteobacteria; order Burkholderiales; family Oxalobacteraceae; genus Herbaspirillum; species Herbaspirillum sp. NPDC101397. The sequence continues at coordinate 154,913 of NZ_JBIWNS010000001.1, read as the reverse complement.
AAATCCCGCGACTTTGCAGTTCGCTGCAGAGGATTGCCGTTTTGCCAAGCATCCACGACGTCAGCATGCGGATGAAGCCGGTGGTCTCGGCAAACGGGATGAAATTGTCCGGACCGATGAAACCCTTTTCCGGATGCATCCAGCGCACCAGCGCCTCGGCGCCGACCACGCGCCCCGAAGCCAGATCGACCTTGGGCTGGGCGTACAGCAGGAATTCGTCGCGGTCGAGCGCGCGGCGCAGTTCGCTCAAGAGGCTCAGGCTTTCCTGGCTGCTCTTGTCGATGGATGGTTCGTAGACGGTGAAACCGCTGCCGCGCCGCTTGGCGACATACATCGCCACTTCGGCGTTGCTCAGCAGGGTGTCGCTGTTTTCACCGTTTTCCGGATAGCCGGCGATGCCGATGCCGGCGCCCAGGTCCACGGTCTGCTCGTCAATCGACAGCGGCACTTCCAGCGAACTCAGGATGCGCTTGGCCTGGCGCACCGCTTCAACCTGATCGGTGGCCGGCAGCAGGATCGCGTACTCGTCGCCGCCGAGACGGGCAACCTTGTCGTTTTCACGTTCCAGCTGCTGTTCCAGACGGCGTCCCACCTGGCGCAGCAGGCTGTCGCCGAAGCTGTGGCCGAGCACGTCGTTGACGTGCTGGAAGCGGTCCAGATCCATCATCAGGATGTGGCATTGGCCGCCGGTGGTTTTGGCGCGCTCGATGGCGGTGTTGAGCAGCGTGGCGAACTGCACGCGATTGGGCAGATCGGTCAGCGGATCCCAATACGCCAGCCGGCGAATTTCCAGTTCGCGGTTGGCGATGCCGGAACGCATGCTTTCAAATGCGTCGGCCAGCTTGCCGATTTCGTCGCCGCCCTTGATGTCGATGCGGGCTCGGTAGTCGCCGGTGCCGAGCCGTTTGGCGACGTCGGCCAATGCGCGCAACGGACTGGTGATGCGGCGCGCCACAAAGGCGCTGGCAAAGATCGCCATGATCACGCCGATGATGCTGATGGACAGCAGGATCAGTTGCAGGCGGCGATACGGCGCCACCGCTTCGCTGATCGAACGCTGCAGCACCGCCACCGCGCTCTGGCTGCCCTGGCCTTTGGCCAGCACCAGCATGCGCGCGCTGTAGTCGTTGTCTGCGATGCTCAGTTGGGGAATGAAACTGTTGCTGGCCGGCGACTGCGGCAATTGCGACATCAGCATCGCCGATTCCGGCTTGGCCAGCGTCGACACATCCTGCTGCCATTGGCCTGCGCGCGTGCTGACCAGCACGCTGACTTGCAGCGACGACAAGGCGCGCATGTCGGAAATCAGTTTTTTATCGACCGGGAAGCCCATCACGACCCAGCCGATGATGACCGGGGCCCGTACCGGCACCGCGACGATCTGGAACAGGTTGTCGTCGACGATCACAGTGTCGGAGGCGCCGTTGGTGGCGGCGGCTTTGCTGACCAGCTCCAGCGCGCTGCGCTGCAGGTCGGTGCTGGGATAAGCTTGGGTGGAAGCTTTGACACGCTGGTCGGTGCCGATCAGCATCGATAGTGTCGAGCCGATGCGCGCGCCGTGGTTTTCGAGTACGGAGGTGATGGTTTCGCGATCGTCGGTGCCGATCGCCTGGCGGAACCCGAAGTCGGACGCCAGCAGCCGTGCGCCCTGGGTCAGCTTGTCGGCGTTCTGTTCCAGCAGGCGCAGGAACACACGCTCGCCGATGATCAGCTCGTCGCGGATCGAGGCGCGCGCGTTTTCATCAATCGCCTTGCGAATGGCAATGAAACCCGCCAGCTGGACCAGCAGGATCAGGATGATGAACAGTGCAACGATGCGGTTTTCCAGCCGATGCCAACGCACTTGTGAGCTCCCCGTTTCTCTTAGCTTGCGGTTACGCTTATTCCACCGGAACGGCCTTGACGTTCAGCTTGACCGAGGCCTGCAAGTCAGCGCCCTGGTAAGTGATCGGCTGTTCCATGGCTGCCTCATTGGGCGCCATTTTGAAATACCAGGCCTTCAGCGCGTACTTGCCGTTGACCAGACCGTCCAGCTTCACGCGGCCGGCCATGTCGGTCTTGCCGAAGAACGGCGTATTGACCACTTGCACGTACGCGACCATCTGGTCATGGATATTACAGCCCAGCACCACGGTGCCGACCTTGTCGAACAGGATCGGGCTGGTCGGGACGCCGGAATACAGCTTCAACTCGAAGGTCTTGGCCGGCGAAAACGAATACACGTGATGCCGCACCTTGTCGTGATTGGGGAAGAGGATGGGCGTACCGACTTGCACCACGCTTACCAGAGGAAAGAATTTGACGTCTTTTTGCTCGACTTCGGCCGGCTTGAGCGATTTCGGCACCGCCTGGCCGCTGGTCGGCTCTGCATAGACCACGGCATTGGGCACGGGTGCGCCGTTGACATCGAGAACCTGTACCGTGACGCTCGCGGCTGCAGCGCTCAAGGCCGCACCGGCCGCCAGCAACGCAAGACTCCCTTCCAGCATGCGACGGGCATGCCGGTGAACAAACGATAGACGCATGATCGTTACGAATTTGAAAAACGGATCGAAAAATCGGCAGCACAACCTGCCAGCCTGCTCACCTCGGAATTATTATTAGCGACGTTTTTGGCGAGCGAGACCCATTATGCAATTAATTCGACCTTTGCGCTGTTAAATAACCGACAACTGCCGGAACAATTTCGGAGCGCACACTGGCGGCATTCAGTCCCGGCGGCGCGATCAGCACCACGGCATTGACCAGCGCCTTGAGCATGCGCTGGACCACAAACGCCGCCACATCCACGTCCGGCGCGCTGATGCTCTTGCGATGCTTGGTCAGGACGCCGCGGATGGCTTCAAAGAAGCGCTGGCGGACATGGTTCGACACCGGCAGGTGAAACGAAGGAAATTCTTCTTCCAGAATGCGATTGAGTTCCGGCTCAACCAGGTGGGCCGCCACCAGCGCTTCGATCAGCGCTTCAAAATCGCGTTCGAGGCTGCCCGACGCATCCATCTTTGCCACCACTTCCTCGAACAGATGCAGCATGCGCGCGACATGGCGCTCGCGCAGCGCAAAAATCAGCGCATCCTTGTTGGGAAAATACTGATACAGCGAACCGACGCTGATGCCTGCGGCTTCCGCCACGAGATTGGTGTTGGTCTTGGCGTAACCGCGTTCCACCAGCACCCTTGCCATGGCGTCGAGGATGGTGTCGACCATGGCTTTCGAGCGTGCTTGGCGAGGTTCTTTGCGAGGTTGCAGTTTCATTTTTCAATCCAGTTTTCTAACATGAGCTAATGTTCGTATATACGAGTATAATACAAAAAGATGAGTTTTTACTCGCTAGCGTGCAAACGGCCTCAGCAAGTCGCCACCGGCCAGGAAATTCAAACGGTGGCAGCAACCTCGTCGAAAAATTCAGTTTCAAATTTCAAATAGCAGTTTCAGATCGTCTTTTCGATTCACATCCAGATACAGCAATAAGAATCCACTTTGGAGAATGTCATGAAATCCGCCTCATCGCCCGCACTGCGTTTGCGGGTGATCGCCCTTTGCGCGCTCACCATCGGCATGTTCGGCCTGTCCGGCTGTGCCAGCTTCAGCGGCATCGACAGCGATAAACACATGGCGCAACCCGGCGATTACGCCGCCGAGCGCAGCCTGGCCGGCCAGGGCCAATGGCCTGCGGCCAACTGGGTCGGCCAGTTCGGGGATGCGCAACTGAGCGCGCTGATCGCCGAAGCCATGGAAAACAGCCCCAACCTGCAACAGGCGCAGGCGCGCATTGCCTCGGCCAGCGCACTGGCTGAGAGCAAAGGCGCGCCACTGCTGCCGACCGTCACCGCTGACGCTTCGTTCACGCGCAACCTGTTCCCGGAAACCACCATTTACCCGCCACCTTACGGCGGCAGCTGGTACAACGAGAAAAAAGCCTTCCTGAACCTGGGCTACGAGCTGGACGTCTGGGGCAAGAATCACGCCGCGCTGGCGCAAGCCGTATCGCAACAGAAGGCCGCAGAAGCTGCTGCCCAGGAAACCCGCCTGGTGTTGGCCAGCTCGATCGCCTCGACCTACAACCAGCTGGCGACTGAATATGCACTGCACGATATTGCGCAGCGCACGGTCAACCAGCGCGAGTCGCTGCAAAGGATTACCGTCGACCGCGTCAAGACCGGTCTGGATACACAAATCGAACGCAGCCAGTCGCAAGGCAGCAGCGCGGAAGCACGCGCCCAGCTGGCGCAAAGCGAAGGCCAGATCACGCTGACGCGCCAGCAGCTCGGCGTGCTGATCGGCAAAGGCCCGGACCGCGGGCTGCAAATCGCCGCGCCACGCATGGCCACGCTGACCACGCCGGAACTGCCGGCGCAATTGCCGCTGAATCTGCTGGGCCGCCGTCCCGACATCGTCGCGGCGCGCTGGCAGGTGGAAGCCGCCACCAAGGACATCGACGTCGCCAAGGCGCGCTTCTATCCCGACATCAACCTGTCGGCCATGATCGGCTTCGACTCCCTGCTCAATACGAATCCGTTCACGGCCTCCAGCAAGAGCATTGCGTTCGGTCCGGCGATCAGCCTGCCGATCTTCGAAGGCGGCGCCCTGCGCGCCAATCTGAAGGGATCGTATGCGTCGTATGACATGGCGGTGGCGTCCTATAACCAGACGCTCAACGAAGCCTACGGCGACGTCGCCAAGCAGATCACCGGCATCCGTTCGATCGATCGCCAGTTGCCGATCCGCCGCGAAGCGCTGGCGTCAACCCAGCGCGCCTACGATCTGGCGCGCGAACGCTATCGCATCGGCCTGACTTCGCAACTGGTGGTGCTCAACGCCGAGACCGCTCTGCTCGCCCAGCAACAGGCGCTGATCAACCTGGAAGCCAGCAAGCGCAACCAGCAGATCGGTCTGTTCAAGGCGCTCGGCGGCGGCTTCGATGCGCAGCAGGCGGGACTGGCTATTGCCACAACTGCAGCCCCCGCAAGCCCGGCGGCGACCAAAGCCCAATAATTTTTATCAGATAGATACAAGCGTGACGCGACCGCCCATGAGCGGCTGCGCCTCCCAGAAAAAACAAAGAAATGCACGGAGTAATTCATGAGTGAAGCCCTTCCACAAAACGGCAACGCCGCCAACGGTAACGGTAACGGTAACGGCAATGGCAAACGCAAGCGCCAATTGCTGGTGTTGACGTTCGTCCTGATCATCGTCGCCATCGGCCTGTTCCTGTACTGGTTCTTGCACGCCCGCTTCTTCGAAGAAACCGACGACGCTTACGTCGGCGGCAACGTCGTGCAGATTTCGGCCCAGGTCGGCGGCACCGTCACGGCGATCAAGGCCGACGACACGCAAGTCGTCAAGGCAGGCCAGCAACTGGTCTCGCTGGACGCCGCCGACACCAAGCTGGCGCTGGCGCAAGCCGAAGCCGCATTGGCCCAGGCCGTGCGCCAGACGCGTCAGACTTTCCTGAACAACGACACGCTGGCGGCCAACGTCACTGCCGCTGAAACAAATCTCGCCCGCACCCGCGACGACCTGCAGCGCCGTCAGGCCGGCATCGCTTCGGGCGCCGTCTCGCAAGAAGATCTGGCCCATGCGCAGGACGCCGTCAAGAACGCCGCCGCCTCGCTGGAACAAGCCCGTGCCGGTCTGGCCGCCAATCGCGCCCTGACCGACCACACCAGCGTCACCGAACATCCGAACGTGCTGCAGGCGGCCACACAAGTGCGCAATGCCTACCTAAACTACGCCCGCGTGAACATCGTGGCGCCAGTCTCCGGCTTCGTGTCCAAGCGTTCGGTGCAACTGGGCCAGCGCATTGCTCCAGGCAACCCGCTGATGGCCATCGTGCCGCTGGAACAGATCTGGATCGACGCCAACTTCAAGGAAGGCCAGTTGAAGCACATCCGTATCGGCCAACCGGTTGAAGTGATTGCCGACGTCTACGGCTCCAGCGTCAAGTACAAGGGCACCGTGGTCGGCTTCTCGGCCGGCACCGGCGGCGCCTTCTCGCTGCTGCCTGCGCAAAATGCCACCGGCAACTGGATCAAGGTAGTCCAGCGCGTGCCGGTGCGCATCGCGCTTGACCCGCAGGAAGTCCAGGCACATCCGCTGCGCGTCGGCCTGTCCACCACCGCCACCGTGGACATCCACGGCGACGGCAAGACGCTGGAGGCCGTCCCCACCAACTTCCAGACCAACGTCTACAGCGACCTCGGCAAGCAAGCCGATGAGATCGTCGACCGCATCATCAGCGACAACGCCAGTGGCTTGCCCACCCAGGCGGCGTCGAAGAAGAAGGCCGCCATCGTCATTCCTCACACCTGATCGGACGCATCCTCCATGGCGAGCAGTCCTCAAACCTATACACCTCCGCCGCCGCTGACCGGCGGCAAGCTGGTGCTGGGCACCTTGTGCGTGTCGCTGGCGGTGTTCATGAACGTGCTCGATTCGTCGATTGCGAACGTGGCAATCCCGACCATCTCGGGCAACCTCGGCGTCTCCATCGATGAAGGCACCTGGGTCATTACCTCCTTTGCGGCGGCCAATGCGATCTCGATCCCGCTGACCGGCTGGCTGACGCAGCGCATCGGCGCGGTGCGTCTGTTCGTGTCGTCGGTGCTGCTGTTCGTACTGGCGTCGTGGCTGTGCGGCCTGGCGCCGACGCTGCCGATCCTGCTGGGCGCGCGCGTCCTGCAAGGCCTGGTAGCGGGCCCGATGGTGCCTTTGTCGCAGTCGTTGCTGCTGGGGGCCTACCCCAAATCCAAAGCATCATTCGCGCTGGCGCTATGGGGCATGACCGCCGTGGTCGCGCCGGTGGCGGGACCGGCGCTGGGCGGCTGGATTACCGATGCTTATAAATGGCCGTGGATCTTCTACATCAACATCCCGGTCGGCTTGCTGGCCGCCGGCATGACAATGGCGATCTACAAGGATCGTGAAAGTCCCACGCACAAACTGCCGATCGACACCATCGGCCTGCTGTTGCTGATTACCTGGGTAGCGGCGTTCCAGATCATGCTCGACAAGGGCAAGGACCTGGACTGGTTTGCCTCGCCGACCATCGTCACGCTGGGCATCATTGCAGCGGTGGCTTTCGCCTACTTCGTGATCTGGGAGTTGAACAACGACCATCCGGTGGTGGACTTGCGCCTGTTCGGCAGGCGCAACTTCTTCGGCGGCACGGTGGCGATCTCGATCGGTTACGGCGTGTTCTTCGGCAACCTGGTGCTGCTGCCGCAATGGCTGCAGCAATATCTCGGCTATCGCTCCATCGACTCCGGCCTGTCGACCGCGCCGATCGGGATTTTCGCGGTGATCCTGATGCCGCTGATCGGCAAGTTCCTGCCGCGCATGGATGCGCGCAAGGTGGCCACGGCATCCTTCGTCGGCTTTGCCTGCGTGTTCTTCATGCGCTCGCGCTACAACCTCGAAGTCGACCAGTGGACGGTCATCTTGCCGACGCTGTTGCAAGGCATCCCGACCGCGATGTTCTTCGTGCCGCTGACGGTGCTGCTGCTGTCCGGCCTGCCGCCGGAACGCATCCCCGCCGCCGCCGGCCTGTCGAGCTTCGTACGCGTGTTCTGCGGCGCGATCGGCACTTCCGTGGCAACCACGGCATGGAACAATCGCACCATCGTCCATCATGCACAATTGACGGAACATGCAACGCCCTACAGCACGGCCTTGCAACAAATGTTCAGCAATCTGACCGGCAGTTTCGGCATGAGCACCGAGCAGGCCACCGGCCTGATCGAGCGCAACCTGAACGCGCAGGCGGCGATGATCGGCATCAACGACATCTTCTGGCTGTCGGGCGTGATTTTCCTCGTGATCATTCCGGTGATCTGGATCATCAAGCCGGCCAAGGGCAACGCAGGAGCAGAAGCGGCGGCTGCGGCGCACTGATACGCGATTATCTTTTCGTGCAAAGAAAAAGCGCTCGCTCCCTCTCGGGACGAGCGCTTTTTTCATGATCGCTGAAAGCGTTCAGGCCGACAAGATCCGATGGTGGAATCGCAAGTGATCTTCCATGAAGGTCGAGATGAAGTAATAGCCGTGGTCGTAGCCGGCATGCCGGCGCAATTCCAGTGGCTGCTTCGCCTGGTCGCAGGCGGCTTCGAATTCCTGCGGCAACAATTGCTCCGCCAGGAATTTGTCGGCCAGTCCCTGGTCGACCAGGATGCCTTGCGGGAACGGCGTCGCGGCCTTGCGCATCAACGCGCTGGCGTCATGTTCCAGCCAGGTCGCGCGGTCGCCACCGAGATAATTGCCGAACGCCTTCTCACCCCAAGGACATTGGGACGGCGCCGCGATCGGTGCGAACGCCGACACTGAGCGATAGACCTCGGGATGGCGCAGCGCCAGCGTCAGCGCGCCATGACCACCCATTGAGTGGCCGAAGACGCCAAGGCGGGCAGCGTCTGCGGCAAACTCTTTCACGATCAGTGCGCGCAGCTCCTGCACCACGTACGACTCCATGCGATAGTGCGTGCTCCACGGCGCCTGCGTGGCGTCAAGATAAAAGCCGGCGCCGACGCCGAAGTCCCAGGAGTCGCTTTCACCCCGGACATTCGCCCCGCGCGGACTGGTGTCCGGCGCCACCAGCATGATGCCAAGTTCGGCGGCGATGCGCTGGGCGCCGCCCTTGATCATGAAAGTCTCTTCGGTACAAGTCAGGCCGGCCAGGTAAAACAGCACCGGCACCGGTCCCTGCTTCGCCTGCGGCGGCGTGAACACCGAGAAACGCATCGGCAGGCCGATCTTTTGCGAGTCGTGTTTGTAGAAGCCCTGCACGCCGCCGAAGCAGGCGTGCTCGCTCAACAGTTCCGGCGTCACGTCAGAACTCGACAACGGAGCGGATCGATTCACCGCTCTTCATCAGGTCGAAGCCTTCGTTGATGCGTTCCAGTGGCAGCTTGTGCGTGATCAGGTCGTCGATGTTGAGCTTGCCTTCCATATACCAGTCGACGATCTTCGGCACGTCGGTGCGGCCGCGTGCGCCGCCGAAGGCAGATCCCTTCCAGACCCGGCCGGTGACCAGCTGGAACGGACGAGTGCTGATTTCCTGGCCGGCTGCAGCCACGCCGATGATGATCGACTGACCCCAGCCCTTGTGACAGCATTCCAGTGACTGGCGCATGGTGGTGGTGTTGCCGATGCACTCGAAACTGTAATCGGCGCCGCCGTCAGTCAGGCCGATGATGGCGTCGACCACGTTGGAGACATCCTTGGGATTGATGAAATCGGTCATGCCGAATTTGCGCGCCATGGCTTCACGGCCAGGGTTCAGGTCGACGCCGATGATCTTGTTGGCGCCCACCATCTTGGCTGCCTGGATCACGTTCAGGCCGATGCCGCCGAGACCGAATACGACCACGTTGGCGCCTGCCTCCACCTTGGCCGTGAACAGCACGGCGCCGACCCCGGTGGTGACGCCACAGCCGATGTAGCAAACCTTGTCGAACGGCGCATCTTCACGAATCTTGGCCAGGGCGATTTCCGGCACCACGATGTAGTTGGAAAACGTCGACGTGCCCATATAGTGGAACAGCGGCTTGCCGTCCAGCGAGAAGCGGCTGGTCGCATCCGGCATCAGGCCGCGGCCCTGGGTCGAGCGGATCGCCTGGCACAGATTGGTTTTTTGCGAGAGGCAGAATTTGCACTCGCGGCATTCCGGCGTGTACAGCGGAATGACGTGGTCATCCTTTTTCAGACTCTTGACGCCGGGACCGACGTCGACCACCACGCCCGCGCCTTCGTGGCCGAGGATGGCCGGAAAAATGCCTTCCGGGTCGGCGCCCGAGAGCGTGTAGTAATCAGTATGGCAAATGCCGGTGGCCTTGATCTCGACCAGTACTTCACCGGCCTTGGGACCGCCCAGTTCGACTTCCTCAATGGTCAATGGCTTGCCTGCCTGCCAGGCGACTGCTGCTTTGGTCTTCATGAATATGTCCCTTTGATCTGTTGATGGAAAATGTCGGCGCACTTGTAGAATTCATCGGCAGCTTGTGAACGATCATCAATCATGGCGTTCATCACGCTCGTTGCGATCATTGCGACCATTGCGAACGGGTCGCATTCCGGCTCAAAAAAATGCGCAAAAAACAGGCAACCGCGATGCGTTCCGCCGAAGGGCCGTATTATCGCATTGCCTGAAGGAATTGGTTTGCAAGGAAATAATTGTCCTTCGCTCAAGGAAGCAGAACTTTGACCGTAAACGATCTGTCTGCATCTGTCGACGGATGACAAAGCATTGCGCTTGCGGTATGGTTAATCCATAAAGAGACGATTCACAGAAGAAACAAAATAAGGATCGATCTTGCCAAGCAATACTCCTTGCGGACAAGAACAATTACCGGGGGACACCGGTTTTGTTTTGATTACAGCAACATCACTCAATACTGGGCAAATGGGAAAAGGGATAAAGTCGCTAGGAAGGTCAACCAGTACGTTACGGACTTTGCTTTTTTTTGTAGTGTTCGTCATCGCCGTCATCAGCGCTCAGACATGGTGGGAAGTCGAGCAGGACCGGCAACTGACGATCGCTTCCGAAAAAGGCAGCTCTATGGTGGCCGTGCGCAGCGTCGAAGAGCACGCGGAACGGATCCTGGCCGACATCGACCATATGCTGGCGTCGACGGCAGTCGCCATCCAGACCGCCGACCAGCACATCCTCGACGACGACGTCGGTCTCTATCAACTGCTCTCCGATGAAAAGCAGTCGCTGGCGCCGGTGCAGTCGCTGCGGTTCGTCGACCTGACCGGTGTCAGCCGCGCCAGTTCCATGCGCGTCGGCGCCACCGAGATCGAACTCAACGACCTGCAATTGCGCGAGGTCGACGCCAATCCGGCCCTGCCACACTACTTCGTCGGCATGCTCGCCAAGAGTCGCTACAACCAAGAGCTGGTGCTGCCCATCGCCCGCAACCTGTACATGCGCGGACAACATGTGGGCATGATCGTGGCCGAGCTGCGCGTCTCCTATTTCTTCGACTTCTACAAACGCATCACCAACTACCAGGCCATCGTTTCGCTACGCAAGGACGACGGCTCGCTGATGATCCGCTCGCCATTCGAGGAAGCCTGGCTGAACAAGAGCCTGCGCGACGCCAAGAGCATGGTCAACATCCGCAACGGCCCGGCTGAAGGCGCTTTCGAGGAAACCTCGGCGCTGACCGGCGAGTATCTGTTGTTTACCTACAAGAAAATCCCCGGAGCGGGGATGGTCGCCGTCTACGCGCGCCGCATGGATGACGTGCTGTCGCCATGGAAAAGCCGTACCTTGAATCGCATCCTGCTGTCGATCGGCATCAGCGGCTTCATCGTGCTGGCGCTGATCGCGTTCCTGATCTATTACAACTACAAGCAGAAGCGCGACGACGTGCTGACCGAGAGCGAGCATCGCTATCGCAAGCTGTACGAAGAAGGCAATGATCCCATCGTCCTGCTCAGCCCGGACATGCTGTACATTGACTGCAATGCGGCCGCGGTGAAGTTCTTCGGCGTCGCCGACAAGCAGCGCATCATCGGCAAGAAGGTCGGCTTGTTCTCGCGTCAGAGCGCGCTGCAATTGCAACAGCCCGACATCGCCGAACTGATCGAAAAAGCCATCGCCGGCGAGCCGCAGCAGTTCGAATGGGTCACCATCCGCCGTCACAAGATCATCTACACCGACGTCACCATCAACCGCACCGAACTGGACAAAGGCTTCGCAATTTTCGCGATCCTGCGCGACATCAGCGCCCGCAAGCGCGCCGAGCTGCTGCAGGGAACGCAGAATCGTATCCTGCACCTGGTGATGACGGACGCCGACCTGGAAGACATCCTCAAGGAAATCGCGCTGTTCGCCGATTCCCAGATTCCGCAAAGCATCTGCTCCATCTTGCTGCTCAACGACGACAACACGCGTTTTTCTGCGATCATCTCCGCGCGCCTGTCCGACCGCGCGCGGCATGGCTACCTGACCATGCCGATCGCACACGGCAACGGCGCCAGCAGCGAAGCCGTGATCACACGCATGCCCTACGTGGTCGGCGACATCCAGAGCGATCCGGTGATGAGCAACGCGCGCCAATACATCCACCTGGAAGAGTTTCCCTCGTGCGGTTCCTGGCCGATCATCGGCAAGGAAGGCCAGGTGCTTGGCGTGTTCTCCGCCCTGCTCAAGGAGCACGGCATCCCCAGTAGCGAATACCTGCACCTGACCGGTGTCGCAGCCGACCTCGCCAGCGTCGCCATCGAAAGCCGCAAGGCCGAGGAACGCATCCGCCACCTCGCGCACTACGACGAACTGACCGGCCTGCCGAATCGTTTCCTGTGCACCCAGCACATCAGCAATGCCATTGCCCATGCGGAACATCGCGGTGGCCAGGTCGCCGTGTTCCTGATGGATCTGGATCGCTTCAAGAACATCAACGACACCTTCGGCCATGAAACCGGCGAAGCGCTGCTGAGCGAGATCGCCCTGCGCTTCCGCCACTGCCTGCGCGAGCTCGATATCCTGGCGCGCGTCGGCGGTGATGAATTCATCGTCCTCGTCGACGACTACGACGATCCGTTGCAACTCGGCGAAATCGCCCAGAAACTCCTGTCGGTGGCGCGCAAGCCGTTCGACATCAGTGGTCACGAATGCCAGCTCAGCGCCAGCATCGGCATCGCCACTTATCCGACCGACGGTCCCAATGCGCAGACGCTGATCAAGAATGCAGACATCGCCATGTACCGCGCCAAGCACAACGGCAAGGACGATTACCGCTTCTATTCAGATGAAGTCAACACGCACACCGTCGAGCGCATCGCGCTCGAAACCGAGCTGCGTCGCGCCATTGAACGCCGCGAATTCGTGGTGCATTACCAGCCCAAGGTGGAGCTCGCCAGCGCGCGCATCGTCGGCGCCGAAGCACTGGTGCGCTGGCAGCATCCGGTGCGCGGTCTGCTGCCCCCGGGCGAATTCATCGGCCTGGCCGAAGAAGCCGGCCTGATCGACCAGATCGGCCTGCTGGTGCTCGACAGCGCCTGTGCCGACATCGTCAAGCTCAACCAGCTCGGGCTGCCGTTCGGCCGTATCGCCATCAATCTGGCCGGCAGCCAGTTCAACGATGACAACCTGCTGGCCGACATCCAGCGCGTAGTGCAGGCACGCGGCGTGTCTTCCGCCAGCCTGGAATTCGAGATCACCGAAAGCATGGTGATGCACAACCGGGAACAGGCCATCGCCATCATGGACGGCATCCGCGCGCTCGGCTTCACGATCTCGATCGACGACTTCGGCACCGGCTACTCGTCGCTGGCCTATCTCAAGCGTTTCCCGGTCGACAACGTCAAGATCGACCGCTCCTTCATCACCGACATTCCACACGACGCCAACGGCAGCGCCATCGTCCAGGCCATCATCGCGATGGCGCACGCGCTCAACCTGAAGGTCGTCACCGAAGGCGTGGAAACCGAAGTGCAGTTGCAAGCCTTGCAAGTATTCGGCTCCGACGAATACCAGGGCTACTTCTTCAGTCGCCCGATCCCGCATGAGCAATTCGTGGAAATGCTGCAGCGGTACGCCCCTGCCTGAACCTCTGCCGCACGCATCCTCGGCGGCAGAAAACTCCCAATGCATGTACATTGACGTTTTTGCGTTGCTTACGCACGTTTCCCGCATAAGCAAATAGGAACTTTGTTGCACCTGCATCAACAAGTCCTCATAAAATAAGCCTGCTTCAAATCATTCATTCATGGGAGTCGTGATGGCATTGTCCTTCAAGAAAAAATTGCTCAGCCTGGCGTTCACCGGCCTGGCCGCCGCCGCTGTGCTGCCGTTGACCGCACACTCGTCGCTGGCCGCCGAACTCAAGCTCGGCCTGTTTGCCGACGTGTCCACGCTGGACCCGCACTTCAACAACATCGCGCCGAACATTTCGCTGTCATCGCATCTGTTCGACGCGCTGGTCAACGTCGACGCGACCGGCAAGCTGATCCCGGGTCTGGCGGTATCGTGGAAAGCCATCGATCCGACCACCTGGGAATTCAAGCTGCGCCGCGGCGTGAAGTTCCATGACGGCTCTGACTTCACCGCCGAAGACGTGGTGTTCTCGCTGGACCGCCCTGCTACCCTGACCAACAGCCCGGGCCCGTTCACCAGCTACACCAAGCAGATCATCGGCAAGGAAATCGTCGATCCCTACACCGTGCGCCTGAAGACCGCCGCGCCGTATGGCCCGCTGGCGCTGGACGTGAGCACCATCTTCATCGTCTCTAAGAAGGCGGCGCAAAACGCCACCACCGAAGACTTCAACAGCGGCAAGGCGCTGATCGGCACCGGTCCGTTCAAGTTCGGCAACTTCAAGCGGGGCGACAGCATCGAGCTGATCCGCAACGACAGCTATTGGGGCGGCAAGGCCGACTGGGACAAGGTCACCTTCCGTATCCTGACTTCCGACGGCGCGCGTCTGGCCGCCTTGCTGGCCGGTGAAGTCGACGCCATCGACAGCGTGCCACCGGCCGACGTGCCGAAGCTGAAGACCAATCCGAAGTTCAGCCTGGTGCAACGCACCTCGTGGCGCACGATTTTCTGGACGCTGGATCAGTCGCGCGACAAGACGCCTGACATCACCGACAAGTCCGGCAAGCCACTGGACAAGAATCCGCTGAAGGACATCCGTGTCCGCCAGGCGATCTCCAAAGCGATCAACCGCCAGGCCCTGACCGAACGCACGCTGGAAGGCCTCGGCACGCCGGCTTCCAATATCGTTGCGCCGGGCATCCTCGGTTACGCCGACAACCTGAAGGTCGAGAAGTACGATCCGGAAGGCGCCAAGAAGCTGCTGGCCGCCGCCGGTTATCCAAACGGTTTCGCGCTGACGCTGCACGGTCCCAACAACCGCTACATCAACGATGAGCGTGTCGTGCAAACAGTGGCGCAGTTCCTGAGCCGCGTCGGCATCCAGACCAAGGTCGAAACCTTCCCGCTGTCGGTCTACTTCGGCAAGGCCCGCAACGGCGACTTCAGCGTTTCGCTGTTGGGCTGGGGCACACTGGCCGGAGACTTCGGCCTGCGTACGCTGGTCGGCACCACCGACGCCAGCACCGGCTGGGGTTCGTGGAACTGGGGCAAGTACAGCAATCCGCAAGTGGACAAGCTGGTGCAATCCTCACTCGGTTCGGTCGATGAAAAGCAACGCCAGGAGTTTGCCAAGCAGGCTGCCACCGTGGCGCTGAACGACTACGCCGTGATCCCGCTGCATCACCAGTATGCAACGTGGGCGGTGCGCAAGGGCCTGAAGTACACCCCGCGCATCGACGAATTCACCTTCGCGCATCAGTTCCATCCGCAGTAAGCGCGGCAATGATGACAAAAGACCTGCCGGTTCTCCCGCAGGTCTTTTTTCTTGTTCGGACGCAGGTCTCGATATCGTTAATATCGTTAATATCGTTGATGTCGTTGTAATATTTCGCCAGCCCGTCGCGACTCACGTACGGCGTCCCGCCTTCTTCCATGATCGATAAAACATGAGCATACATTTCCTGCGTTCGTTTTCCTTCGTCGCTGCTGCCGTCGTACTTTCACAGGCGCACGCACAAGCCACCGGCGACGTCGTCGAGCTGCCGCTGGTCTCCGGCTGGTACGACGGTAAGGTGGTGCGCTACGTGACCACCGACGTCTCCGACAAAAAAGCCGCAGTTGAGATGGGCGCCAACTACGTGCCGCGTCTGGCCAACGCCATCAATCAAGCGCGTCAGCCCGGCCAGCCAAGTGCCGTCGAGCGCATCTATGCATTCGCGAATTTCAAGCAAGGCGGCGTGCTGCCGTCGCTGCCCTCACCGATCGGCGCAGCCAACGCCAACCTGAACTATTCGCCGCTATGGCAGGTACACAAGGTTACCTGGCTGGCTGGAAAGCAGCCGCGCCTGTTGAAGTCTGAAGAGGAAGTATTGGCCGCAGAAGAAGCCGGCCAGGTGAGCATAGAAAAGACCAATCTGGTGGTCAATTGCCCGGTGGTGTTTTCGGAAGCGGACGGGCCGCTGCCGCATGTGAAGATTCATCTCGCCAACCAGGACCCCGAACCCTGATGTTGATATTGATGTTGAGGTTGATGGCTTGATTATTTTTTGCTGGTGTTGTCGACCAGCCGATCAACATGGAACAGTTGCGGGAATAGCCTGATCCAGAGCGCCACCACTACCAGCGTGCCGATGCCGCCGATCAGCACCGCCGGCACCGCGCCGAACCATGCGGCGGTCAGCCCGGACTCGAATTCGCCAAGCTGGTTCGAGGTGCCGATGAAGACCGAATTCACCGCGCTCACGCGGCCACGCATTTCGTCGGGCGTCTCCAGCTGCACGAAGGTCGAGCGCACCACCACGCTGATCATGTCCGAGGCGCCCAGCACCACCAGCGCCAACAGCGATACGACGAAGGACTGTGACAGTCCGAACACAATCGTGGCCAACCCGAAAATCCCCACCGCGATGAACATGGTGCGGCCGATGCGGCCCTTGAGCGGATTGCGCGCCAGGAAGATCGCCACCGACAAGGCGCCCACCGCCGGCGCCGAGCGCAGCAGCCCGAGCCCGACCGAGTTGGTGTGCAAGATGTCATGCGCATACACCGGCAGCAGCGCCGTCGCGCCGCCCAGCAGCACCGCGAACAGATCAAGCGAAATGGCGCCGAAGATCGCCGGCTTGCTACGGATGTAGGCAATGCCGGCAAACACGGATTTGAGCGTGGCGTTCTCGCGTTTGCTCGGTGGCGTTTCCACCTTGATCATCGACACCAGCACGCTGCACAGCACGAACAGGACACAGCTGGTGATGTACACCGTCGATGGCCCTGCTACATAAAGGAAGCCACCGATGGCAGGTCCAATGATGATCGCCACCTGCGTCGCCGATGCAGATCCTGCCACCGCACGCGGCAACAACGAAGGTTGTATCAGCGTCGGCAGCATGGCCGACATGGTTGGTTTGCTGAAGGCGCGGCCGGCGCCGATCACGAACACGATGGCGAAGATCGCCTCCTTGGTGAGCCAGCCGCCGAGGCTGCCCGCCGCCAGCAAACCGGCGGCGATCGCTTCCACCAGGATGCTCAGGCGTGCGACCTGGCGACGGTCATGCCGGTCCGCCACGTGACCGACCACGAACACCAGGAACAGCGAAGGAATGAATTGCACCAGTCCGACAATGCCCAGGTCGAAAGGACTATGCGTGAGTTGATAGACCTGCCAGCCGACCGCGACGATCTGCATTTGCAATGCAATCGTGGAGGCTACGCTGGCGAGCCAGAACAATCGGAAAGAGCGATGATGTAACAGCTGTTCTGGCACGATGGCGGAGGTCATTGGCGAGGATTTTTCTTGTGCGGGATGGTGCGTGAAAGCGGGTGCTGCGAGGATTGCAGCGCGCGGATATACTACTTCATTTCCCGCACGCCGTCTTTCGCGTTTGCCTGGTCTTTCGCGCTCCTGCGCTTTCCCAAAGGATTCATACATGCAATACCGCCCACTTGGCCGCACCAACATCAACGTCAGCCTGATCACACTCGGCACCATGACCTGGGGTGAACAGAACACCGAAGCTGAAGCGCACGCGCAGCTCGACTACGCCACCGAACGCGGCATCAACCTGATCGACGTCGCCGAGATGTATCCGGTGCCGCCCAAGGCGGAAACCCAGGGCCTGAGCGAACGCTACCTTGGCACCTGGCTCAGGAAGTCCGGCAAGCGCGACCAACTGCTGATCGCCACCAAGGCCACCGGCCCTGCCCGCAAGCCGCACAACCCGCGCCACGTGCGCGGCGGCATCAACAACTTCGACCGCAAAGGACTGACCGAGGCGCTCAACGGCAGCCTCGAACGCCTGCAGCTCGATCACGTCGACCTGTACCAGTTGCACTGGCCGGACCGCAGCGTCAACAGCTTCGGCCAGCTCAACTACAGCCACATCGCCGATGAAGAAACCGTCGCCATCGACGAGACCCTGAGCATCCTGTCCGAGTTCGTCAAGGCGGGCAAGATCCGCCACATCGGCCTGTCGAATGAAACCTCGTGGGGCGTGGCGCAGTTCCTGCGCGCGGCCGAGAAGTTCGATCTCGAGCGCATCGTCACGATCCAGAATCCTTACAATTTGCTGAATCGCAGTTTCGAAATCAACCTCGCTGAATTCGCCCACCGCGAGCAAGTCGGCCTGCTGGCCTATTCGCCGCTGGCCTTCGGCGTGCTGTCGGGCAAATATGAAAACGGCGCTCGCCCTGCCGGCGGTCGTCTGACTTTATTCGAACGCTTCGCCCGCTACACCAACCCCCAAGCCGAAGCGGCCGCCAAGGCCTATGTCGCACTCGCCCGCAAGCACGGCATCGATCCGGCGCAACTGGCGCTGGCCTATGTCAACAGCCGCCCTTTCGTGACGTCAAACATCATCGGCGCCACCACGCTGGAACAGCTGCGCAGCAACATCGACAGCCTGTCGGTGCAACTGTCGCCGGAAATCGTCGAGCAAATCGACGCGATCCACAAGACGCAGCCGAATCCGGCGCCCTGAACTCCGATTCAGCGTCCCAAACAAAAAGCCCGCCGGTTTGCGCCGACGGGCTTTTTTAATATTGCAGCGAATTACTTTGCGCCGAGATTGGCGGTCTCCTTGTAGATTTCCTGGATCAGGTCCTTGCCGACGCGCGACTCCATCGACTTGTGCACCGGCAGCAAGGCCTTGCGCCATTCGGCCTTTTCGGCGTCGGTCAGGTAATACACCTTGGTCTTGCCGGAAGCCTTGATCGCCGCCAGCGCATCTTCGTTCTCTTGCTGGGCGATGGCGTTGGCGTAGCGCGTTGCATCCTTCATGGCCGACTCAAGCTGGCCGCGCACATCCGCTGGCAGGCTATCCCAGAACTTCTTGTTCACGATCACCGCATAACCGATGTAGCCGTGATCGGACACGGTCAGCTGCGATTGCACTTCATGCACTTTCTGGGAATAGATGTTCGACGGCGTATTTTCGCTGCCGTCGACCACACCGGTCTGCATCGCCTGGTAGACCTCGGAGAACGCCAGCACCTGCGGATTGGCTTTGAGCGCGCGGAACTGCTCGTCCAGCACCTTGGACGACTGGATGCGCATCTTCATGCCGCGAAAATCGTCGACCTTGTGCAACGGCTTGTTGGCGGTCATCACCTTCATGCCGTTGTCCCAGTAGGCCAGGCCCTTGATGCCCTTGGTTTCCAGTTTCCTGAACAGGTTCTGGCCGATCGGTCCTTCAGTGATGCGCGCCAGCACCGCGCGATTGGGGAAGATATAGGGCAGATCGAAGACCTCATATTCCTTCACGCCCAGCGGGCCGAACTTGGCCAGCGACGGCGCCAGCATCTGCACCGCGCCGAGCTGCAAGGCTTCCAGCTCCTCCTTGTCCTTGTAGAGCTGGCTGTTCGGATATACCTCGACCTTCACGCGTCCTTTGGTGCGCTCTTCGGCGAGTTGCTTGAAACGCTCCGCGCCCTTGCCCTTGGGCGTGTTGTTGGCCACCACGTGGCTGAACTTGATGACGATGGTCTGCTGCGCCAGCGCCGGGGTTGCCTGCAGTGCGAATGACAACAAGGCTGCGGTCGTAGCCGCAGCGAATAGTTTTTTGGTCATGCATTGTCTCCTTGATGATGCCGCTACAAAAAAGCAATCAGAAAACGATCAGATCGCGCAATCCTTCCCCTGAAGCCAGACGGTCGAAGCCGCTGTTGATATCCGAGAGCGCCAGCCGCTGTCCCATCAGTTTGTCGATCGGCAAGCGGCCGCTCTTGTATAGGCCGATGTAACGCGGGATGTCGCGCAGCGGCACGCAGGAGCCGATGTAGCTGCCCTTGACCGTGCGTTCCTCGGCCACCAGGCTGACTTGCTGCAAGGCCCATTTCTGGTCGGGGGCAGGCAGGCCCGCGGTGACCGTCATGCCGCCGCGGCGCGTCATGCGGTAGGCGGCTTCCATCGCTTGCACCGAGCCCGCCATTTCGAAGGCATAGTCGACGCCGCCCTTGGTCAGCGCCCTGACCTTTTCCACCGCGTCTGGGTCGCGCGCATTGACCGTCGCCGTGGCGCCGAGGGATTTAGCCAGCGCCAGCTTGCTGTCGTGCAAGTCGACCGCAATCACTTCACGGGCGCCCGAGGCCAGCGCGCCCAGCATGGCGCACAAACCGACGCCGCCCAGTCCAAGCACGGCGGCGGTGGTGCCGGCCTTGACCTCGGCCGTGTTGACGGCTGCGCCGACGCCGGTCAGTACTGCGCAGCCGAACAAAGCGGCCTCGATCGGATCGATGTCGGCCTCGACCTTGACGCAGGAGCGGCGCGACACCACGGCATGGTCGGCGAAGGCCGATACGCCCATGTGATGATTGACCGGCTTGTTCTGCGCACGCAGGCGCAAGGCGCCCGACAGCAGCTGACCCTTGGTGTTGGTTTCGGCGCCCGGTTCGCACAGCGCCGGACGGCCTTCCATGCACGGCAGGCAATGGCCGCAGCTCGGCACGAACACCAACACCACGAGGTCGCCGCGCCGCAGGTCGGTGACGCCTGCACCGACCTCGAGCACTTCGCCCGAGGCTTCATGGCCCAACGCCATCGGCACCGGCCGCGGACGTACCCCGGTAATCACCGACAAGTCGGAGTGGCACAGGCCGGCGGCGCGCATCTTGACCAGCACTTCGCCTGGTCCGGGCGCGTCGAGATCGAGTTCCTCAATACGCAAGGGACGGCTGCCGGCGAAAGGCTCGACGGTGGTTGTTTCTCTCAATACTGCTGCCTGAATCTTCATGTTGTCTTCTCCGGTTCGAATGAATCCTCAGATGATACGACCACCGTCGACCGGCACTTCCATTCCGGTCAAAAAATGCGAGGCATCGGTGGCGAGGAACACGGCGACGTTGGCAACATCCGCGCCTTCGCACATGCGTCCCAGCGGGATGGTGGCGATGAAGCGCGCACGATTCTCCGGCGTGTCGGGCACGCCCATGAACTGCTCCAGCAAGCCGGTTGCCCCCATTACCGGGCAGATCGCATGTACGCGGATGCGATCCGGCGCCAGTTCGACCGCCATCGATTTCGACAGCATGTTGACCGCGCCCTTGGAGCTGTTGTACCAGGTCAGCCCCGGACGTGGACGGATGCCCGCCACCGAACCGATATTGAGCATCACGCCGCCGCGGTCCTTCTGCTGCGCATTGCGCTGGCGCATCAGCGGCAGCACTGCGCGCGTCATGTGATAGATCGACTTGACGTTGATCGCGTACATGCGATCAAAGGTTGCCTCGTCGACATCCAGCATGGGCTGGTTGCGATGCGTGGTGCCGGCGTTGTTGACGATGATGTCCGGCGCGCCGAAGCGGTCGACGCAATGCTTGACGGCGGCGTTGACGTCGGTCGCGCTGGTGACGTCGCAGATCACGGCGCTGGCTGCGCTGCCGAGCTCATGCGCCAGCAATTGCGCGCCGTCGTAGTTGATGTCCGCCAGCACCACTTTGGCGCCCTCGCGTACATAGGCGCGTGCAATTTCAGCGCCGAAGCCGGAAGCCGCACCGGTGACGATGGCGACCTTGTCGAGTAACTGAGTCATGGCAGCGCCTTATTTGTAATAGTGGACGACGGTCTTGGTGGTGCTCATTTCTTCCAGCGCCAGCAAGCCCTTCTCGCGGCCGTGGCCGCTCTTCTTGACGCCGCCGAACGGTAATTCGACGCCGCCGCCGGCGCCGTAGCAGTTGATGAACACCTGGCCGCTCAGCACGCGCTGTGAGACGCGCGCCTGGCGCCCGCCGTTCTCGGTCCAGATGCCGGCAGCGAGGCCGAACTCGGTGGCGTTGGCCAGCTCGATGGCGTCTTCCTCGTCCTTGAACGGGATCGCCGACAGCACTGGTCCGAACACTTCCTTGCAGGCCAGCCGGTGATCGCGCGGCACGCGGCCGAAAAAGGCCGGCTTGACGAAATAACCGTCGGCCGGCAAGTCCTTGCCGAAGGCGCCTTCGGCCAGCAGCGGCACGCCCGATTCGACCGCCTCGCTGATGAACTTGCGCACGCGATCGTATTGCTTCTTGTTGACGATGGGGCCGCAATCGAGATCCATCTCGGGCGTGCCGACCGTCACCGCCTTGAAGCGCTCGGCCACCGCCGCGACGAACTTGTCGTAGATGCTTTCCTGCACCAGCAGACGGCTGCCGGCCGAGCAAGTCTGGCCGGCGTTCTGCGTGATGGCCTTGACGATCACCGGCAGCGCCTTATCGAAATCGACGTCTTCGAACACGATCTGCGGCGACTTGCCGCCCAGCTCCAGCACGCAGGCAACGTGGTTGCGCGCAGTCGCTTCCTGCACCATGACGCCGACTTCGGGCGATCCGGTGAAGGTGGCGAAATCGATGCCGGGATGCGCGGTGAGTGCGGCGCCGGCTTCATGGCCGTAGCCGGTGACCAGGTTCAGCGCGCCCGGCGGGAAGCCGGCTTCGATGGCCAGCTCGGCGATCTTGATGCCGCTCAGGCAGGCATCTTCCGACGGCTTGAGCACGGTGGCGTTACCCATCGCCAGCGCCGGCGCCAGCGAACGGCCGAACATCTGCGCCGGATAATTCCACGGAATAATGTGCGCGGTCACGCCATGCGGCACGCGCACCAGGCTGACGTTATAGCCTTCCAGGTAAGGAATGGTTTCGCCGTGGATCTTGTCGGCGGCGGTGCCGTAGAACTCGAAATAGCGCGCCACCACCTTGACGTCGTTGCGCGCCACGGTGATCGGCTTGCCGGTGTCGCGCGCTTCCAGCTGGGCGATTTCCTCGGCGTTGGAGAGGATCAGTTCACCCAGCTTCTGCAGCAGGCGGCCGCGCTCGGTCGCGGTCATCCTGCCCCACGGCCCGCTCAATGCACGGCGTGCTGCGTCCACCGCCAGCTTGACGTCGGCTTCCCCACCGCGCGAAATGCTGCTGAACACCTTGGCATTACTGGGATCGATGACATCGATGGTGCGTTCGTCCTGAGCCGCTTGCCAGCGGCCGTCTATCAGTATGGTTTTCATGGTTGTCTCCGGTAGGTTAAATTTTGGGTTCAGTTTTTCGGTTCAGTGCACGGGCACAGCATGGGTCAGATGCGTCAATTCACCGCGCTCCAATGTGAGGGTGTCGTCGGGCAGGTCACGCAACAGGCTGCGATTGGATTCGGTAACCACCACGCAGACTTCGCTGTCGATCTCGCGCAGACGGCGCAGCGATTCGCCGTACTGTGTCGCCAGCACCGGCGCCAGTCCCTGGAACGGCTCGTCCAGCAGCACCAGGCGTGTACCGGCCATCAGCGCGCGGCCGAGAGCGGCGATCTTGCCCTGGCCTCCGGACAGCGCAGCGCCCGAGCGCGGCAGCATTTCCTTGAGCTGCGGCACCACCGTCAGGGCTTTCTCCAGGCGACGGTCGACTTCTGCAGTGGACAGGCCCAGCACGTCGCACGGCAGGCGCAGGTTTTCTTCCACGGTGAAGGTCGGGAACATCACCCGGTCTTCCGGCGCATAGCCGATGCCGAGCGCGACGCGGCCATGCGCCGGCACCGCAGCCAGGTCGCGGCCGTCGAACTCGATCACGCCTTCCTGCAGCGGAATCAGGCCCATGACGGCGCGCAGCAAGGTGGTCTTGCCGGCGCCGTTGCGGCCCACTACGGCCAGCAGGCCGCCGGCGCGGAACTCCGTCTCGATCTGGCGCAGCACGGTGATGCCGGCGATGCGCGCGCTGACGTTCTTGATTTTCAGCATGTCATTCTCCGATCACGTTGCGGCGGATTTCGGGGTTGGCGAGCACTTCCTGTGGCGGTCCGTCGGCGGCGATGCGGCCCGAAATCCAGGCCGCCACGCGCGTCGCGTACTGCGTCACGATGTCGACGTCATGCTCGACGAAGATCGAGGTGATCTTCTGCTCGTCGAGTACACGCATGATGATCGCCATCAGTCCGTGCTTTTCATCGGTGGACACGCCGCTGGTCGGTTCATCCATGATCAGCAGCTTGGGCTGCAACACCAGCGCCATGGCGATGTCGAGCAGTTTGCGCTGGCCTTCCGGCAGCAGCGAGCACAGTTCGTCGGCGCGGGCGCGCAGGCCGACCAGCTCCAGGATATGGTCGACTTCCGTGGCCGGGATCGCACGGCTGAGCGGAGTCCAGATACGCAAGCGGCCGGTCCGTCCGGCTGCCGCCAGCTGTATGCATTCGCGCACGGTGTGCTCGAGGAACAGCTGCGGCAACTGGAACGACCGGCCGATGCCGCGCTGGACGATGGCGCGCGGCGACAAACGCGTGATGTCGCGTCCGTCGAAGCTGACTGTACCCCCGCTGGGCCGGATGAAGCCGGTGCAGATGTTGATGAAGGTGGTCTTGCCGGCGCCGTTCTGGCCGATCACCGCCAGGCGTTCTCCGGGATGCAGCTCGAAGTTGATGTTGTCGGCCACGACAAGACCGCCGAAGGCGAGCTGCAGTCCGCTTGTTTGCAATAAGGGCTGGGTCATTTCGGCTCCTTCCGGAACAGCAGACCGGACAAGCCGGTCGGCACGAAGAACACCAGTCCGATCAGCACGAAGCCCAACACCATCTGCCAGGCGCCTGTGAACAGCGCCGCCGAGTACAGCTTGACGAACTCGAACACCAGCGCACCCAAGAAAGCACCGACCGGATGGCCGACGCCGCCGAGGATGGAGATGAACACGATCTCGCCCGAGCGCACCCAGTAGCCCATCTCCGGTGTCACCAGCCCCTGCATCAGCGCAAACATCGCGCCCGACAAGCCACACAGCGCAGCCGAGATGACGTAGCCGATCCACAGCGCCCGGTTAGCCGAGAGGCCGACGTATTCCAGCCGCGTCTCGTTGGTCTTGACCGCGGTCAGCGCCTGCCCGGCGATCGACATCATGTAGCGCTGAACGCCCCAGGCCAGCACCACCGCCAACACCACGGCCACGATCAGCAAGGTGGTTTCAAAGCCGTCACGCTCCATGCGTACGCCGAAGAAAGTCGGACGCGCCAGACGAATGCCGTCGGTGCCGCCGGTCAGGCTGTAGAACTTGCCGAGGATGGAGAACAGCACCATCGACAGCGCCAGATTCAGCATGCCGAAGAAGATCGCCCGGTAACGCACCACGAACAAGCCGATCACCATGCCCATGACCGCGCCGAACACCGTGCCGAGCAGGATCAGCACAGCGCTGTCGAGCTCCGGCATGGCGCGCGCCGTGAAGGCCACCGCATAACCGGCCGCGCAGGAAAACATCGCATGGCCGAACGACAGTTGCCCGGAACGGATCAGGATGGAAACGCCCAGCGCGGCGATGCCGAAACTGGTGGCGACGACCATCGGTGTTTTAAGCCAGGGCCAGATCATCGGCAATCCCAGCGCAAACACCACCAGCAGGACGCCGGCTATTTTTATTTTCGGCGATATTATTGTTGACATCAGACTCTCCTCGCCTGGGCCACGGAGAACAATCCCTGTGGACGGAACAACAACACCAGCACCATGATCAGGTACGGCACCAGCACTTCGCTTTCAGGCTGCAGATAGACCGCGAACGAACGCGTCAGGCCGATCAGGATCGCCGTGATCAGCGTGCCTTCGATCTGCCCGAGGCCGGCGGTGGCGACCACCGCGAACGACAGCACGATCATGTCGGCGCCGATGCCCGGCACCAGCGAAGTCGTCGGCGACGCCAGTGCGCCGCCGAGGGCGCCCAGCATCGAGCCGACCACGAAGGTCAGCAGGCAGATGCGACGGGCGTCGATGCCCATCGCCATTGCCACCTCGCGGTTGTGCGCCACGGCGACAATCTGGCGTCCGGTGCTGCTCGACTTGAGGAAATGCCGCAAGCCGAAGAACACCACCAGCGCCACGCCCGGCAACACCATCAGCTGATAGCGCGTGTACGTAATGCCAAGCACCTCGGCCACGCCGAGATAGTTGACGATGTCGGAAACGAAATAAGGCTGGGATCCCCAGATCAGCCGTTGCAGATCTTCAAAGATCATGAAGGCGGCGAAGGTCACCAGCAGCTGCAGTATCTGTTCCTTGTGATAGATACGGCGCAGCAGGAAGATTTCCATGACGGCTCCCATGACGGCGCCGACCACCAGCGCGGCCACCAGCAGCCAGACGAAGGACCACGCCGGCGAAAATTTCGCAGCGACCGCCCACATGCCGAGGGTCGCGGCGAAATAACCGCCGAAGGCGTACATGCTGCCGTGCGCCATGTTGAGGATCCGCATCACGCCGAACACCAGCGTCATACCCAGCGCCACCAGAAACAGCAGCGCCGCGTATGACAACCCGTCCAGCATGGCCAGCAAGAATAATTCCTGGTTCATGTTGTTGCTCAGTCAGTCCGGTCGTGGTTCAGTTGGCGATGGGCGGGAAGGTCTTGATGCGAGGATCGCGCAAGAGCTCCGGCTTGATGGTCTTGACCCAGTCCACCGACTTTTGTCCGACCGGCGCGATCGCCATTTCAGCCGGATAGATCTCGATCTTGTCGAGCACCGGGAATGGATAGGCGGCAGTCTTCTTGGTGGTGCCCAGCAACTGATCTTCCAGGCCCTGGCCATCGGCGCGGATCTTCACTTCGCGCGTCAGTCCGCGGAAGTTCAGGCCGTGCATGGCGTCAGCCACCTGTTCAGTGCTCGGCCACTGGCCCTTGTTGGCCTTGATCGCCTTGTCGTAGCCGGCCACCATGCCGTCCAGCGCCTGGATCATGTGATAGACCGAGTAGATCGGATACGCGCCGGTCTTGGCCTTGAACTTCTGCACGAAGTTCTTCAGCTTCGGATCGTCCTTGAGCTCCGGATGCAGGAAGTAATGATCGCCGCGCGCGCCGACGATGACGCCGTCAGGCAGCGTCGTACCCAGCCGCTCCAGCGAGCTTTCCGCCAGCGGCAGCACGAACAGCGAGTTCTTGATCAGGCCGCGTTGCGCCGACTGCCGCACGAAGGTGTCGAGATCGCCGCCCCATGAAGTCGACAGGATGACGTCCGGACGCAGCGCCTGCAGGCGGCTGATTTCGGTCGAGAAATCGCTGGCGCCGAATTTCGGAAACAACTCGGCCACCACCTTGACGTCAGGCTTCAACATCTTCAGCGTATGCGAGAACAGCTCCCACGAATCGCGGCCCCAGGCGTAGTCCTGGTTCACCACGGCGATGGTCTTGAAGTTCGGTTTCTGGCGCAGCAGGTACAGCACGCTGGCGACCATTTCGGTGGTGGCGTTGGCCTGGGTGCGCACGACGTAGCGATAGCGGCGCTCTTCCAGCACTTTCTCGGTGCCGCAATCCCACAGGATGTTGAGCACCTTGAGGTCTTCCGCCACTGGCGCGACGATGTTGCAGCTGCCGCTGGAGATCGAGCCGAGCATCACCTTGACGCCCTGCTCCTGCACCACGCGCCGATATTCGGACAGCAGCTTGTCGCCGCCCACGCCTTCATCGACAAAGGTCGGCACCACTTTGACGCCGTTGATGCCGCCGGCGGCGTTGAGGTCTTCCAGGTAGATTTCCGCAGCCTGCTTGGCCGGTACGCCGAATACCGAGGCCGGGCCGGAGGTGAAGGTGGTAATGCCGATTTTCAGTTCGGCCGGTTTGGTGGTTTGCGCCTGTGCGAGCGGCACAGCCAGTGCAGTCATGGCAAAGCCTGCGGCCAGCATCAGCCGGGTGATTTTTGTTGTAAACATATCTCCTCCAAGAATGGATACGTAATGCGATGGTGTGCGTCAGTGCATGAGCGGTGTCCGCCATGCATCCCCACGCTTGCTTGTTGTTGTGTTGTTTCGTACCGTGCCGTGCGTCTGGCGTGCAGAACCGCTGGGGTTGTCTCCTTGCGGCTTTGCGTTTCCTGCTTTTTTC
Organism: Herbaspirillum sp. NPDC101397; assembly: GCF_044767325.1. Lineage (NCBI taxonomy): Bacteria > Pseudomonadati > Pseudomonadota > Betaproteobacteria > Burkholderiales > Oxalobacteraceae > Herbaspirillum > Herbaspirillum sp. NPDC101397. Next base: position 127,075 of record NZ_JBIWNS010000001.1, on the reverse strand, counting down.
TTTTGTATTTTTACTGCCTCTTACTGCTGTCACTGCTATCACTGCTGAATCAAATTAATTACACCTCGCCGATCAGCCGCAGGAATTTTTCCGCCTGCATGATGACCGGCTTGTCGATCATTTTTCCGTTGAGCGAGATGGCGCCGCCGTCGCTCTGCGCCACCGCCGCCATGACCGCGCGAGCCCAGACGATTTCATCGGTGCTGGGCAGGAATCCCTGATTGACGATGCCGACCTGACGCGGATGGATGCACAGCTTGGCGCCGAAACCGATGCGGCGCGCACGGCTGACGGCATGCTCCAGAAAAGGCAAGTCGTCGAAGGTGGTCGTAACGCCGTCGACCGGTTGTGCGATGTTCGCCAGTCGCGAGGCAATGACCATCTCCACGCGCAGATGCGTCAGTTCGCTTTCCTGCGGTTCGCACTGGATGCCGAGATCGACCTGCAGGTCGATCGAACCGAACACCAGTCGCTCGACATGTTGCGCCCGCGCGATATCACGCATCTGTGCAATGCCGACTGCAGTTTCGATCAGCGGCAACAGACGCGAACGGCTGCGCGGACCGACGAAATGCTGGGCGATGTTGCGGATGGCATCGCAGTCATCCGCCTTGGGCAGCACGATGCCGGCGATCGGGGCATTGGCGAAGCAACGCACGTCGTCGGCATACCACTCGGTGTCGGCGGCATTGATGCGCACCCACAGCTTGTCTTGCTGGTTGGCCTGCTGATTCGCTTGCTGCGCCAGCCAATCAGCCAGCGTGTCGCGCGCTTGCGTCTTGGCCGCCGGCGCTACCGCATCCTCCAGGTCCACGATGACCGCATCCGCGCCGCTGGCCAACGCCTTGCCGTAGCGGTCGGGCCGGTTGGCGGGGACGAACAGGTAAGACCGCGCAAGCGGCGAGGCTGTCATCACACTGCTCCGCGTGCGCGCAAGGTGTCGATCTCGGTCTGTGCATAACCGAGTTTGCCGAGGATGGCGTCGGTATGCTGACCCAGCGCCGGAATGGCGTCCATGCGGAAGTCGAAGGTGTTGTTCACACCCGGCGGCAACAAGGCTGGCAAGTTGCCGGCCGGCGAACCGACTTCGGTCCAGCGCTCGCGCGCCGCGAGTTGCGGGTGCTCCCACAGGTCTTGCATGGTGTTGACGCTGGCGTTGGCGATCTGCGCCTGGTCGAGCCGGGCCACTACTTCCTGCGCGGTCAGCGGCGCGAACATGTCGAGGATCAGCTTGCGCAATTCGGTGCGGTTTTCGTGACGACGCGAATTGGTCGAGAAACGTGCATCCTGCGCCAGCGCCGGATCCTGCAAGACGGATTCACAGAATACTTTCCATTCGCGCTCGTTCTGCAGGCCCAGCATGACCACCTTGCCGTCGCCTGCCGTGAACGGGCCATAAGGATAAATCGTGGCGTGCTCGGCGCCCGAACGCACCGGCGCCGATGCGCCCTGATAGGCGTAATACATCGGGAAGCTCATCCATTCGGTCAGCGACTCCAGCATCGACAGGTCAATGTGGCTGCCTGTGCCGTCGCGACCACGCTTGATCAGCGCCGCCAGGATGTGCGAGTAGGCGTACATGCCGGCGGCGATGTCGGCAATCGAGCAGCCGGCCTTGGCTTGCTCGTCGGCGGTGCCGGTCACCGACAGGAAACCGGCCTCACTCTGGATCAGCAGGTCATAGGCTTTCTTGTCGCGATAAGGGCCGTTCTCGCCATAGCCGGAAATGTCGCAGACGATCAAGCGAGGATTCTTCTTGTGCAGCACCGCCGCCGACAGGCCGAGCCCGGCCGCGGCGCCGGGCGCGAGGTTCTGCACCAGCACGTCGGCTTCGTCCAGCAGCTTGTCGATGATGGCCTTGCCGTCCGCGTCCTTGAGGTTGAGCGTGAGGCTTTCCTTGGAACGGTTGGTCCAGACGAAATGCGACGACAGTCCGTTGACACGTTCATCGTAGCCGCGTGCGAAGTCGCCGACGCCGGGGCGTTCGACCTTGATCACGCGGGCGCCCATGTCGGCCAGCTGGCGCGTGCAGAACGGCGCGGCGATGGCGTGTTCCAGGCTGACGACGGTAATGCCTTCGAGAGGACGGATGGACGGCATCATGATTTATCTCGCGAATAAGTTGTTCAAGGCATCGTTCACGGCCGGCGCCGCATGCAGCTGCCAGGCGTGGGCGATGATGCGATCGGTTTCCTGCGGCGTGGCGGCGTTGGAGAAGCGGATCAGGCGCTGCGCCTTATCCTCCAGTTCGGGACGCGACAAGGTGTTGTCCGGGTCACCCTTGGGCACGTCGACGGCGGCGCTCAGATGACGGCCGTCAACGGTGTCGACCTCGACACGGCCGAGCCAGCGCGCCGGATAGGCGGTGTTGACCTCCTCGTCCAGCGTCATGCGGACCTTGTCGCGGAATACGCTGACCTTGCCGTCCTGCAGCGCATGCTGTTCGAACTCGCCCAGCCCCGCGCTCTGATGTACGGCGATCAGTCCCAGCACGGTGCCCATCGAGAACTTGGCCTGATGCACGGTCTGCGGATTGACCACCGGACCGAGCACGTCGATGGCGCCCTGGTGGACGCGCGTATTCACGGCGGCGATCTGATCGTGCTGCAAGCCTTCGCGTTGCATCAGCAATTGCAGCGCGTCGGCGGCGGGATGCGTATGGCGGCAGGAGGCATGGAATTTGAACGAGGTCTCGGCGGTGGCCCAACGCTCGCCGAGGCGATCGGTGAGCTTGGCCGGATCGGCGTCGGTCGACATGCCAGCCGCCATGCCTTGTGCGCCTTCGAGGATACGTTGCGCGCCGGTGAAACCATCGCGTGTGAGGTAGGCGGCCAGCAAACCGTCCGCGGCGGCTTTGCCGGTATGCAGTTGTTTGGAATCGGCGGCGTCGCGCAAGAATTCCCACAAACCGGCTGCCTGCGTGCCAGCCGAACCGAGCGCGTGCAGGAATTGATCGGCGTTGAAACCCATCAGCTTGCCGACCGCCACCGCTGCGGCCAGGGTGCCGGCCGTGCCGGTGGTGTGGAAGATGCGGTAGTGCGAACGGCCGAGGAATTCGCCGATACGGATGCCCGCTTCGTATCCCGCCACGGCCGCCACCAGCAAATCGGCGCCCGACTTGCCGAGATCCTGCGCCGCCGCCAGCGCCGCCGGGAACACCACAGCCGCCGGATGGAACACGGAGCCGTTGTGGACGTCGTCCTGCTCCACCAGATGCGACGAGGCGCCGTTGACCAGCGCGGCGAAATACGGCGAGCTGTTCTTGCGATTGACGAGGATGGTGCTGGGTCCATTGGACGGCCCCATCTTCTCGACGTAGCGCTCCATGATGTCGATCTGGCGCGCCCCCTTCCCGGCCAGAGCCGAAGCAAACCAGTCGAGGTAGAGGTCTTCGGTGCGCGCGATCACGGACGCGGGGATGTCTTCGTAACGCAGACCGGCGAGGAACTCGCTCAGGACGCGTGAAGGATGGGATGAATTCGAGCTCATGGCCGGTTCCTCAGAAAGACCGCGGCAGGCCGAGGATGTGCTCGGCCACGTAGGAGTAGATCAGGTTGGTGGAAATCGGCGCGACCTGGTACAGGCGCGTCTCACGGAACTTGCGCTCGACGTCGTATTCGCAGGCGAAGCCGAAGCCGCCGTGCGTTTGCAGGCAGACGTTGGCCGCTTCCCAGGAAGCCTTGGCGGCAAGGAACTTGGCCATGTTGGCTTGCGCGCCGCAGGGCTGGTGAGCGTCGAACAGTTCACAGGCCTTGAAGCGCATCAGGTTGGCGGCTTCCAGTTCGATGTAGCTGTCGGCGATCGGAAATTGCACGCCCTGGTTCATGCCGATCGGACGGTCGAACACCACGCGCTCCTTGGCGTATTGCGCGGCCTTCTCTATGAACCAGTAACCGTCGCCGATGCATTCTGCGGCGATCAGCGTGCGCTCGGCGTTGAGGCCGTCGAGGATGTATTTGAAGCCTTTGCCCTCTTCGCCGATCAGGTTCTCGACGGGGATTTCGAGGTTGTCGAAGAACAGTTCATTGGTCTCGTGGTTGACCATGTTGAGGATCGGCCGCACCGACATGCCGTTGGCGATGGCATGCTTGAGATCGACCAGGAAGATCGACATGCCTTCCGACTTCTTCTTGACCTGGTCCAGCGGCGTGGTGCGCGCCAGCAGGATCATCAGATCGGAATGCTGAATGCGCGAGATCCATACCTTCTGACCGTTGACAACGTACTTGTCGCCCTTCTTGACGGCGGTGGTCTTGATCTTGGTGGTGTCGGTGCCGGTGGTCGGCTCGGTCACGCCCATCGACTGCAGGCGCAATTCACCGCTGGCGATCTTGGGCAGATACAGTTGCTTCTGCTCGGCGGAACCGTGGCGCAGCAAGGTGCCCATGTTGTACATCTGGCCGTGGCAGGCGCCGGAGTTGCCTCCGGTGCGATTGATTTCTTCCATGATCACCGAGGCTTCGGTCAGGCCTAGGCCCGAGCCGCCATACTCTGCCGGAATCAACGCCGCCAGCCAGCCGGCCTTGGTCAGCGCATCGACGAACTCCTCCGGATAACCGCGCGCTTCATCGACCTTGCGCCAGTACTCGGGAGGAAAGGTGCTGCAAAGATCGCGCACGGCGTCGCGCAAGTCCTGATAGGCGTCCGATGGAGAGGACTGATGGGACATCGATAATTCTCCTGCTGATTGAGTGAAATGACTAAGGTGTTTTGTCTGAAGTTTTTATCGTCAGGCCAGCACGGCCTCGGCTTGCATCGCCAGTTCGCCGCGCAGGTTCTGCGCCCACAGTTCGGCGCGCTTGCCGTCGGCCGATAACTTGCCGCAGACCTCGAAGGTTTCGATGTCGAACAGGCTGCCGACGGCGCGGAAGTTGAACTCCACCAGGCGCGCCAGCGGCAGGCTGCGGCCCAGCAGATCGACCAGCAGCGTGGCGATCAGCGGACCATGCACGATCAGGCCGGGATAGCCTTCGACGCCGGTGACGTAGCTGCGGTCGTAGTGGATGCGATGGCCGTTGAAGGTCAGCGCCGAGTAGCGGAACAGCAGCACCGGATCGGGCTTGATGCGGCGGCGCCAGTCGGCTTCCACCGGCGCCTGCTTCGGCGCAACAGCGGCTGTGCCAGGTTGCGGCATGCCGCGATAGACGATGTCGTGTTCTTCATGAACTGCGACCTTGCCGTTGTGCGCAATCTCGTGCGCCACCGTGACGAAAGCCAGCTCGCCGGTCTTGCCCTTCTTGACGTCGACGCTGGCGATGCGCGAGGTCTTGGTTGCCGTCGCGCCGATCAGCAGCGGCGCGGCAAAACGCAGACGGCCGCCGGCCCACATGCGGCGCGGCAGCGGCACCGGCGGCAGGAAGCCGCCGCGGCGCGGATGACCGTCGTCGCCGACTTCCGACTGGCGGCACGTGGTCCAGAAATAGATCCAGTGCCACAGCGGCGGCAGCGCGTCGCCCGCAGCCGGCGTCTGTGGATGGTCAAGCGTGGCGGCCAGTGCGGCGGCGAAGCCTGGGTTGATGGTGTCGCTGTGGCTTTCAGTCTTGCCGACCCATTGACGCAACAGCGTCAGGTCGATGTCATGCTGGCTCATGGAATGCTCTGCTGAGGTGTCGATGAAGTGAACCAGGAGTAAGCGCCGGTTCACGAATGGAGCAGAGTCTGAGCGCCGCTAGTTGTCAAAACAATCTGTATTTTCTGAAGGGGGGCATCGTCTGACGTGAAGTCACTCATGTGCGGCCGCATCATTTTTTCAGGGAATTTTCGCGGGCGCCGCGCGGACATTGGCGTCAGGGCGCAGCATTTGCGCCGCGCCCTTCGGCTGCTATAGTGGCGACACGCCGCCATCCCTGCGGCAAAGATTGTTCTTCAATCAACATTCCACGAGAGATCCATGAAGAAAACCCACCTGATGTCGCTCATCGCAGCACTCGCCTGTACTACTTCGGCGGCCTCCTTCGCCCAGACCAACGCCGACAACGCGCTGTTGCAAGCCGCACAAAAACGCAAGGATGTATTGGTCAAGGATCTTGGCACGCTGGTCAATATCGACTCCGGCACCGACGACGCCAAAGGCCTGGCGCAGGTCGAAGCGATGCTGGCGCAGCGCCTGAAGGAAGTCGGCGCCAGCGTCGAGATCGTCGCCGCGCCACCGGCCGCCGGCAAGATGGTGATCGGCAAGCTGCAAGGCAGCGGCAGCAAGAACATCATGCTGATGATCCACTACGACACCGTGTTCGGCGTCGGCGAAGCGACCAAGCGACCGTTCAAGATCACCGGCAACAAGGCCTTCGGTCCGGGCGTGGCCGACGCCAAGGGTGGCGCGCTGCTGATCGTGTATGCGCTCGACATCGCGCGCGAACGCGGCTTCAAGGATTACAAGACGCTGACCGTGCTGTTCAATCCCGACGAAGAAAAAAGCTCGCTCGGTTCGCGCGACATGATCACCAAGCTGTCGGCCGACCAGGACTACGTGCTGGTGTTCGAACCGCCTGAAGCCGACGTCGTGACCGTCGCCACCAACGGCATCGCCTACGTCCACCTCGACGTCAAGGGCCGCGCCTCGCACGCCGGCTCCGCGCCGGAAGCCGGCCGTAACGCCGCCGTGGAATTGTCCAACCAGATCATCCAGCTCAAGGACCTCGGCAGCCAGGCCAAGGGCACCACCGTCAACTGGACCGTGATCCAGGCCGGTGACCGCGTCAACATCATTCCTGAAAAAGCCAGTGCCACCGCCGACATGCGCATGTCCGACGTCGGTGAAATCCAGCGCGTGCAAGCCGATGCCGACAAGATCATCCAGAAGAAGCTGATCCCCGAGACCGAAGTCAAGGTCAAGGTGGAAAACCGTCGTCCGCCATTCAGCAAGAACGCCGACAGCGACCGCCTGGCCGCCACCGCCGACAGCATCTACAAGGAACTGGGCAAGTCGATCACGCCGGTATCCATGCGCTACGGCACCGACGCCGGCTTCGCCTACAACCCCAAGACCGGCAAGCCCATCGTGCTCGACGGCATGGGCATAGTCGGCGACCGCATCCACTCCTCCGACGAATGGGCAGATCTGGACAGCGTGGTGCCGCGCCTGTACCTGACGGTGCGCATGATGGAAGCGATGGGCAAGGGAAAGTAATACCCTCCCCGACCATGCACGTCAAAACGGGCCCTCGCGGCCCGTTTTCACCATTTCCGATTGTTTCCGATTTTCCTGCAGGAGAACTCATGAAGGTCAGACGTATTGTCGCCAATATACGCACCGAAGCCGTCGATCAGGCCGCAGCGTTCTATCGTGGCGTCTTCGGACTCGATGTGCTGATGGATCATGGCTGGATCGCCACCTATGGCTCGGATGCACAGATGCACGTGCAGATCAGTTTCGCCTCGGAAGGCGGTTCGGGCACGCCGGTGCCGGACCTGTCGATTGAAGTCGATGACATCGAAACTGCATTGCTGCGCGTGCAAAAGATGAACCTCCCGCTTGAGTACGGCCCCGCTGACGAACCCTGGGGCGTGCGGCGTTTTTATGTACGGGATCCGTTCGGCAAACTGGTCAACGTGCTGGCGCATATCAAGCAGTAAGCCCCGGCGCGGAAGAAAAAATACCGCATGGAAACTTCCTGAAAATAGCAACACAAACACAACGGACCGGCATGGTCCGTTGTGTTTTCTGACGTTACAATTGCTGCGTACCGTTCCGGTACGAGCGATCACAACGAAGCAATGAATAATATAAATCGGGCATGGGAACGCCCACGATGGTGGTTTTTTATCCTGTTGCCGCTGGTGCATTTCGCCAGCGTCAAGCTCACCTTTTTCTGTGCCGTCACGCCCGAGAATGAAGTTGTCGTCTGGTTGCCCAACGCCGTCTTGCTGGCGGCGCTCATGCGTTTTCGCGGCCGGCGCGGATGGCTCATGGCGCTGCTCGCCTTCGCCTCCGACTTGACCGCCAATCTTGCCGTGTTCACACTGCCCGTCGCCGTGCAGCTGGGCATCATCAACCTGATCGAAGTCGTCGTCACCTACTTGCTCATGCGCCGAGCGGGCGCATCGTCCGATCTGAAACGCGTGGAAGACCTGCGCAAATTCACCATCGCCGGCCCGCTGGTCGGCACCCTGCTGGCGAGCCTGATGGCCGCCGCCGTGCTCAAGACGCAGATGGCGACCGACGCGCCGTATCTGACGCTGACGCGACTGTGGTGGTTCGGCGATGCGCTCGGCATGATGATCTACACACCACTACTGCTGGCCCTGACGCAGACCAAAACGGCCGACCATGAGCGTATCGTATTACGCAAGTCGGATGCCCTGGCGCTGCTGGTGATCATCGTGCTTGCGGGCGTGATTTTTTCAACTTATGGCGGCGCCGTCGACGGCATCTCCCTGACGCCGACACTGCTGCTGCCGATGGTGCTGTACATCGCGGTGCGCTTCGGCACCCGCTGGACGACGCTGACGGTGGCGCTGGTGTCGCTCGCCATTTCGATGATGCTGACCAGCGGCCACAAACCGTTTGGCGATGTCTCGGTGCATCTGGAGATTGTCCGCGCACAGGAGTTCATCCTGACGCTGTGCATCGTCGGCATCGGCTTCTCAATCCTGATGGATGAATTGCGCGTGCGCGAACGCGGACTGGAAGCGCGCGTGCGGCAACGCACCCACGAGCTGGAAGACTCCAACAGCAGGCTCGCCACGCTGAGCCAAACCGACGGCCTGACCGGCATCGCCAATAGGCGCCGCTTCGACGAAGTGTTCGCTGCGGAATGGAGCCGCGCCGGACGCAGCAGCCAACCGCTGGCGCTGGCGATGCTGGACGTTGATTATTTCAAGGCCTACAACGACACCTACGGACACCAGTGCGGCGACGACTGCCTGCGCGCCATCGCCAATTTGCTCGGCAACAACATCCGCCGCGCCGGCGATCTTGCGGCGCGCTACGGCGGCGAAGAATTTGCCTTCATCGCACCGATGACGGATCGCGACAACGCACTCGGCATCGCCGAAGCCATCCGCCGCGCGCTGGAGCAACTGTCCTTGCCGCACGCCGCCTCGCCCTTCCATGTCGTCACCGCCAGCATCGGCATTGCCGTCGTCATTCCGGGCAAAGGCGATACGCCGCAAGCGCTGCTGCAGATGGCGGATGCAGCGCTGTACCAGGCCAAGCAGCAAGGACGCAATCAGGTGGTCCCGGCCGGTTGATCGGAACGCCCGCCACAGTCGTTCAGATTTTAGGCGTAATATAAGTCGGGATAAAACAGACCGGATCCCGCATGCCGGCACTCACTTCAGAGAGACATCATGCTATTCGACCTCACCGACCTGCGGCTGTTCATCCTGATCGCCGAACTCAACAGCCTCACGCGCAGCGCCGAGCGCATGAACCTGTCGCTGGCGGCGACCAGCAACCGCATCAAGGAACTCGAGACCCGCTTCGGCATGCGCCTGCTCTACCGCGAAAGCAAGGGCGTGCAACTGACGCCAGCGGGCCAAACCTTCCTCTCGCATGCGCAGCAATTCATGCAGCAGGTCGAGCGCCTCAAGGGCGACATGCAGCAGTACAACAACGGCATCAAGGGTTACATCCGCATCTTCGCCAACACCACGGCGGTGACGGAGTTCATGCCCGAAATCCTCGGCAAATTCCTCACGCTGCATCCGCAGGTCAACGTCGCTCTGGAAGAACGGCTGAACCACGACATCATGCGCGGCATCCAGGAAGGCACGGCCGACATCGGCATCGTCGCCGGACCGGTGCAGGGAGAAGGACTGGAGATTTTGAATTTTTCAACCGACCGGCTGGTCCTCGCCACGGCGCTGGAGCATCCCTTGGCCGGCATCGGCAAGGTTTCCTTCGCCGAGACGCTGGAATATGAACACGTCGGCCTGCATGAAGGCAGCACGCTGCATCACTTCCTCAACCGCATCGTGTCGGAAAGCGGCCAGCGTCTGAAGTTGCGAATCCAGGTGCGCAGCTTTGAAGCGATGTGCCGCATGGTGGAGACCAACGTCGGCATCGGCATCGTGCCGCACTCAGCGGCGTTGCGTCACAAGCAGACCATGCAATTGAGCCTGACCGAACTGACCGATCCGTGGAGCGTGCGCGAGCGCAGCATGGTGGTGCAGAGCCTCGATGCCCTGCCCCTGTACGCGCGCGACCTGGTGGAATTCATCCGGCAGCAAACGGCGCAGGTGCCGCCGGTGCCTGTGGAAAAAGAAGCTGCTTGATCTTGTTGGAAGGGCTGCTCAGCCGTGCGTCATCATCCAGGCGGCTATCGCAATCAGCGCGCCGCAAAACAGCATGCGCAAGCGCCGCTCCGGCAAATGATGCGCCAACGCCACTCCCCAGGAAATACTGAGCACGCCGCCCAGCGCCAACGGAATGCCAACGCTCCAGTCGACATGGCCGGCGCTGGCGTAAGTCCATAGCGCCACCAGCGTTCCCGGCGTCACCATCGCCAGACCCAGGCCTTGCGCCGCGGTCTGCGTCATGCCGAACAAACCGACCAGCCCCGGCACCGCCACGATGGCGCCGCCGACGCTGAAGAACCCCGCCGAAGCCCCTGCTGCGAGTCCCATGAGGAAGATGTATTTCTGCGGCAGGCGCGCGCGCGGGATCATCTCCTTTTGCTTGCGCAGCAAGGTCCACAGGTAATACAAGGCCAGCACCACCATGAACAAGGCGAACGCCAGATGCAGCGAGCGCGCCTCAATTGACGTTGCGAAGCGTGCCGCGAAGTAAGTCGTGAACACCGCCGGCACAGCCATTTGCAGCGCCGCGCTGAGTTCGATCTTGTTGCGCTGCTTATAGCGCCAGAAGCCGATCACCACGTTCGGCACGATCATCACCAGCGCGGTTCCCTGCGCCAGTTGCTGGTCCATGCCATAGAGGAACCCGAGCACCGGAATCGCGATCAGCCCGCCGCCGATGCCGAACAGACCACCGATGGCGCCGAGCACGCCGCCGAGAAAGAAGTTGACCACGACGGTGAAATACAAAGAATGCATCATAGGTGTAAAGTACGCACTTGGCCGGACAAGTCCCGTTGCAAAAACACAGAGGACTTGCCGAACCGGCGACCCAAAAGGAGATAGGCGTGAGTAACGGAAGTAGCGGGGTTCTGGTAGTAGTACTTGAAGCGGGCGTGGTGATCATCATTGCGTTGGCGATTTACCTGATCCGAAAAAAATAAACGAATCATCGTACGCAACCCCGGCAACACCGCAGCCATGCCCTCCTCAAGCTGTCCGCCAGTTTATCAGCCAGCCTTCGCCGTCACAAGCGAAGCACGCGATCTGCTCAGAAACGCCCGATGAAATTCTTTAATCCGGCGCAGCACTGTATCGACCACGCAATAATGTGACACCCCCAACATTAAGGAATCAGCAATCATGGATCTAGGACTTCAAGGAAAAATCGCCCTCGTCTGCGGCGCCAGCAAAGGCCTCGGCTACGCCTGCGCCGAACACCTGGCACGCGAAGGCGCCCACGTCGTCATCGTCGCCCGCAGCCAGGACACGCTCGACCAGGCCGCTGAAAAACTGCGCGCGCTGGGCAACATCAAGGTCATCGCCGTCGCCACCGACATCGCCACACCTGAAGGCCGCGCCAAGGCGCTGGCTGCAGTCGACGAAATCGCCGGCGAGCCGGGCCACGGTCCCGACATCCTCGTCAACAACGCCGGCGGTCCGCCGCTGGGCGACTTCCGCGACTGGGACCGCGAGATCTGGCTCAAGGCCATCGACGCCAACATGCTGACACCGGTCGAGCTGATCAAGGCCACCGTCGACCAGATGATCAAGCGCGGCTGGGGCCGCGTCATCAACATCACCAGCAGCTCGGTCAAGGCGCCCCGCTACGACCTCGGCCTGTCCAACGGCGCCCGCTCGGGCTTGACCGGTTTTGTCGCCGGCGTCTCGCGCCACATCGCCAAGAGCGGCGTGACCATCAACAACTTGCTGCCCGGCAGCTTCGAAACCGACCGCCTGCGCAGCAGCTTCGTCGGCTCCGCCAAACTGACCGGCGAAACGCCTGAAGAAGTCCGCATACAGCGTATGGCAGAAACCCCGGCCGGCCGCTTCGGCGACCCGGACGAATTCGGCGCCACCTGCGCGTTCCTGTGCAGCAAGCATGCGGGCTACATCAACGGCCAGAACGTGCTGATGGACGGCGGCGCTTACCCGGGCATTTTCTAAAAAACTGAAAAGGACGACAGCCGGGAGAGTCATGTATAATGCCCGGCTTGCGCAGGAAGGTTGGCAGAGCGGTTGAATGCACCAGTCTTGAAAACTGGCGAGGGTGTGAGCCCTTCGTGAGTTCGAATCTCACACCTTCCGCCATTTATTTAAAAACGCCCATTCATGGGCGTTTTTGTTTTTGGAAGGTAGTAAGCCGCCTGCGCGGCTTACGCGTGAGATTCGAAGGGAATCGCTTGCAAGCGATTCAGCGGCCTGCAGCATGTAGGCGAATCTCACACCTTCCGCCACTTGATATAAAAAACGCCCTTTACGGGCGTTTTTTGTTTTGCTAACGAGAAACGTCTGCAAACGAATCAGAACAACTTCTTCCAGCTCTCCTCCCTGTCCTCCCGCGTATTCACTTCAATCATGATCCCCTCGGGCATCCGGCAAAAGAACCGCGACCCGCGTGAATTGTTGAACACCTCGGTTTCCATCGTCACGCCCTGCTCCTTGAAGGTGCGATAAAGTTGCTCGACCTCCAGCAAGGTCGCCATCTCGAAACCAAAATGGAAATTCGCCGGCCAGCTTATCTCGTCGTCGGTGTGATCGAGCACGATATCGAAGCCGTCCCGCTTGAGCAGGATATGTTCGCCGGCGGCGACAATCTGGCAGCCGAAATGCTGCTCAAAAAAAGCGGCGGTGGCGATGGGATTTCTTGTGGGCAGGCTGAGATGATTCAGCGGCCCGGTGCATTGAGTCTTCATGTAAAAATTCTTTCGTATGTTGTTCAGAAATGAGGAGCGACGACAGCCGCCCCTTTCAAAGATGCGCATTGATCAAGCCGGATTCATGACCGCAAACATCGCGTCGTAGCCGCCGTCACGCTCCGCCCAGCGTCGTGGAAGATCGCGTTCGAGCAGCACTTCGCCGCGCGGCGTGTCGCCGTTTTCCAGCATGCGCAGCACCTCTGCCACGTAGTCCGGTAGCGGCATTGCACGCGGGTCGCTGATCTGGTGCGCGCCGGTCAGTCCGGTCTGGACATAGGGAGGCGACAGCTCCAGCACTTCGATCGGGAAACCGCGCATCTGATGTCGCAACGACTGCAACCAGGAATGCAGGAACGCCTTGCTGGCGCAGTACGTCGGAAACTCCGCACGCGGCACGAAGGCCAGCGCCGAACTGGTCGCCAGGAACGTGGCATTGGGCTTGCCTTTGAGCAGCGGCAAGATGGCCGCCGCAATGCGCAGCACGCCCAGGATGTTGGTCTGGACGATTGCTTGCGCATCATCCGCGGTCCAGTCATCCGACGCCATGTCCTCCGTGCGGGAGATGCCGGCGTTGGCAATCAAGACGTTGAGATCGGGAAAGCGTTCGCGCAGTTGAACGGATAACTGCGTCAATGACGCCGTGTCGTTCACGTCGAGCTTCACGCCGACGAGTCCGGCGCGCGCGTCGGCGATCTCGTCAAGGAGTGTCTGGCGACGGCCCGTGACGATGACACGATTGCCGCGATCATGCAGCGCCTCGGCCAGCGCGCGGCCGATGCCACTGGTGCCGCCGGTCAGGAGAATGGTATTGCCGGTGAGTTTCATTGAATTACCTTTTAGTTCGGTTGCGGTAAAGCCGCCAACCAGACCCGCAAGGTTCTGCCTCTCCCTCCGGATCGCCTTGTAAAGAATCAACAAGGCGAACACGGTCCAGCCGATGTCCTTCGCGCAAGCGGCGGATATCGGAAACTGGCAAATCTGTCATCTGAAAATTCCAGATAGGCGTATGCCCAGGAGGGCAGAATATGCGGTCATCGTAACGGCGTCCTGAATCATCGGGAACTGCCCTGCTGGGCTCCTCTCGAAGGGGACGCGTTGGATGACGGTAACGCCTACGGCAATCGGTGGATCGACTGCGGAACTGAGTTTAGCCGAAAATTTGGACGGTGGTCAACACCGTAAAAATGCTGTCGTGCGGCGGACGTTCGGACACGCCCGCCGCGGCTTACTCAATTGCTTTGCAGGAATCGTTTGATGATATCGGCGATCTGATCGGGCGCATCTTCAAAACAATAATGCCCCGCTCCCGGTATGCGATGCACATCCGCGTTCGGGAAGAGCGCCGTGAACAGCGGCAGGAAAAGATGCGGATGCAACGTCTTGTCTGCATCGCCCCAGACTGCCAGCGCCGGCTTGCTGCGGAACGTTGCAATCGCCGCCGCGTCGGGCTCTTCGAACTGATGCGCACCGGTTGCAAAACCCTTGGCCCAGCCGATGGCGCCCAGGCAATCGCGCGGCGTGGCGAAGTGCGTGCCGTAGGCGGCAATCCATGCGTCGTTGATCACGCTGTTGTCTTCGAAGCCGTTGATCTTCATGGTGCTGAGAATATTGAAATCCAGTTGCCCCAATACCTGTTCCAGGCTGCCGTCTTCATTGGCTTTCACGATCCACTGGAACCACGGTGCGATGGCCGCGTTTTTAAGCAAGCGTTCCAACCCGTCGGGCTGTCCGAACGGCGTCGGGCCGTTGGTGGAAATAATGCGCTTGATCCGATCCGGATGGCGTGCGGCCAGGCCCATGCCGACCGGACCGCCAAAGTCGTGCATCACCAGCGTAATGTCGTTCAGGTCCCGCTGCAGAACGAATTTTTCCAGGTTGTCGATGTGATCCTGCAACCAGTAGCTGCGATCTTGCGGCGTCTCGCTCTTGCCGAAGCCCATGTGGTCGGGCACCACCACGCGGTAGTCTCCGCGCAGCGCCGTGATCAACGACCGATATAGATAGCCCCAGGTCGGCTCGCCATGCAGGCACAACACGATTTCGCCCGAGCGATCTCCCTCGTCGACGTAGTGCATCTGAAATCCATTGACTGTCTCGAAATGCGGTGCGAATGGAAAGGTCTTGTCAAAATCTGCGTGTGCCGGGATCAAGTTTTTCTCCTGATGGTTGATGATAAAAGTCGACAATAAATGGTTTTAAATTGAAACCAGATTGCTTTATACGCGACTTGATTTCATTATGCAAGTAACGACTTTTCACATCGACGTCACCGAGCGATTTCCATTTTCAAAGCAGGCATGAAAAAGCGCCGCCCCTCTCACGAAGGACGGCGCTTCTTGCGACTGCTCTCAATTTCCGTTTGCTACCGGTCGCCGACTCAGAATCCCAGGCGACGCAAATCTTCTTCGACAAACGCCTGTCCGCTGCGATTCTTCACCGCCGGCAGCTCCGCCACTTTCGCACGCCAGGCCTGCAACGCGCTCAGTTCGGCAGCGATCGGAATCCCCGCCGCATCAGCAAACGCCAGGCCGGCGAACACTGTGATATCGGCCATCGAGAATTGCTCCCCCGCGACGTAGCTGTTGTCGCGCAGGATGCCGTCAAAATACGCCATGCCCTGCAGCGCCTTGGCGCGTTCGCGTTCGCCCCATTCCTTGCGATGCGCCCATTCCGGACTCTTGTATTTTTCCAGGTCGCCGCCCAATCCTGGTGTCGCGTGATGGAAATAAATGCCGACGGCGTCAATCAGGCCGCTCTCGGCGCGGCGCTGCATCATATGAATGATCGCCTTTTCCTTCGGCGTGCGGCCGGTCAGCACCGGATTGCCGTCGAGGTTGTCGAGGTACTCGGTGATCGCGGTGCTTTCCGAGATCAGCGTACCGTCGTCCAGTTCCAGCAGCGGCAGCACGCCTGAGGGATTCTTCGAGAGAAACGCGGCTTGCTTGTGCTCGGCGCCGATCAGGTCGACCGATTCGAATGTCACTTGCGAATCGAGGTTCTTTTGCGCCAGCACGATGCGAATGCGGGCAGGATTGGGGAAACCGGGGCGGTCATAGATCTTCATTGTTGATTCCTCTTCTGAATGTTTGTCGTTGTATCGATATTCGTAATGTTGCCTATCAGCCATTTATCTATCTATCGATAGATAGACAATAAGGTAGTACAATGCCGCTGTCAACAACTATCTACCGATAGAGAGGTTTTTGAATATCATGAATGCAATCGACACCCGCGAGAAAATCATGGCCGCCGCCCGCAAGACGGTGCAGGCGCATGGCTATAACGCGCTGAGTTTTCGGGATCTGGCCGCGGAAGTCGGGATCAAGAGCGCGAGCGTGCACTATCATTTCCCGACCAAGGGCGACCTCGGCGCGGCCCTCGCCCGCCGCTACACGGAAGACGGCATCGCCTATCTGGGAAACCTGATGGAGACGCACAAGGATGCGCGCACCCGCGTCAAGAAATATGCGGAAATCTTCCGGGCTGCGCTGGCGGACGACAACCGCATGTGCCTGTGCGGCATCATGTCGGCCGAGCACAACGACTTGCCGCCGGAGGTGCGCGCCGAAGTCAATCGTTTCAACGACGTCAATATCGACTGGCTGACGGAAGTACTCACGCAAGCCGCGCCCGAAGCGAAATCGAAGAAAGCCGTACGCCGCCAGGCCATGAGCATCTTCGCGGCGATCGGCGGCGCACAGTTGATGGCGCGCGGACATGAAGACATCGCCGTCTACGACGAGATCGTCGACAGCTATCGTAACGCCGGCTTCATTCCCTGATCATCCTCTTTCGGAAATCAGCGCGGTTGCAAAAAAAGGCCCGGTGAGGGCCTGATTTGATGGATGCGTCTTCACTGCTCCTTACTGCTGCGCCGACAACTCCGGATTGATCGCCAGCAGCAACCACGGTTTTATTTCCGACCGCACGAACACGCCGGCCAGTGCAAACGGGTCCTGGTTGCGCAGGGACTCCGCCTCTTCTTTTGATGCGACTTCATACACCAGCAGACCGCCGCTGCCGTCCGGAAACGGCCCGCCGAAGGCCAGCTTGCCGGCGTCGAGCAGGCTCTTGACGTAGTCTTTGTGAGCCGGCGCATGGTCAGCCAGCAATTGCTGGTTATCGGTGTAGGCAAGGTAGTTGACGAATTTCATGGCATTTCTTTCCTGACAAGTAAAGGGTTCAGATTTCGCGCTGCATCCGGCTGTCCAGCGAATACGCGCCGCCGCCGCGCAACATCATGTACAACGCGACCAGTCCCAGCAGCACCGGATATTCGATGCCACGGTCGATCCACGGCCAGGTCGGTCCCATGGCGTAACTGATGGCAATCATTTCAATCAGCATCAGCAAGGCCAGCGGCCGCGTCAGCAGGCCCAGCGCCAGCATGGCGGCGCCGACGGTCTCCAGCAGCATCACAAGGAAAGCCAGTTGCGGCGCAAACGGCAGGCCCATGACCTCGCCGATCATGCGTATCGAACCCGCCATCGGATCGGCCATTGAGCCATGCGACACGCCCAGCGCCTTGGGCAGGCCATGGGTAAAAATGATGGCGCCGTAGCCGAAGCGCAGCAATGCATAAGCCACGCCCTCGCCGTGCGCATACCAGCGCACCAGCGCCGGAAAGACAAAGCGGCCGGCAGCCGGAGCCGTTGTGGTCGGGGAAGTTTTTTGCACGAAGCACCTGTATCCGTTTGAGAGCCAGACGCCATCATCGCGGCTATGGCGCGGGAGATAAATGGCCTGCCAGCGAATTGACTATTCGGCGCAGGCCAATAGTGTCGGCGATGCTAGCCCGCCGAACCCGGATGCTCCGTGAACAAGCTGGTGACCGCCGAGCGCAACCACACGATCTTGGGATCCTTGTGGAAGCGCCGGTGCCAGTGCATCTTGAGATCGTACTTGGGGATTTCCATCGGCGCCGAAATCACGCGCACGTTCTTCGCGCCGGCGAAGGCATTGGCTACCGGACGCGGCAATACCACTACCAGGTCGGAGCGTGCGATGATCGTTGGAATGCTCATGTAGTGCGAGGTACGCAAGACGATCTTGCGCTCGATCTTGCGCGCCACCAGCTCGGCTTCAAACATCTCCTGGCTGCGCCCGCCATCCTTGACGAAGGCATGCTCGGCCTCGGTGAATTGCTTGAGCGTCATGCGCGGCCCCTTGATCTTGTGGCCGGTGCGCACCATGCAGGTCAGGTCGTGCGAAAACAGGCGCTGCTGGAACACGTCGCTTTCCTTGATGTCCGGATAGTAGCCAAGCACCAGATCCACCTCGCCCGAGATCAGCGCCTCTTCCAACTTGTGCGGCGGCAGGCTGACCGAACGGATGCGCGTGTTGGGCGCCGCCTTTTTGAGGAAATCGAACAACGTCGGCAAAAACACGATCTCGCCGATGGCGCTGAGGCAGAACACGAATTCGTCGGTGGCGACCTCAGGATCGAAATCGGGACTGCGCAGGATCTCAGAGTCGATCAGGCCAATCACTTCGCGCGTCTTGTCGATCAGGTTCTGTGCACGCGGCGTCGGCGACATCACGCCGGCATGGCGGATGAACAAGGGGTCGCCGAATGAATGGCGCAGGCGCGCCAATGCCGCGCTGGCGGTGGGTTGGCTCAGCTTGAGCTGGGCCGCGGCGGCGGTGACGCTGCCGGTGTCGTAGACCGCCAGCAGCAGCCGCAACAGATTCAGATCGACTCTCATGATTGCCTGGTCAGATTCTCAAATTAAATGTCTCCCGCGCAGTGTGTCACAAAATGCCGCCGCGGCGATACCTGTCCAGCTGTCATGCCCGTGCCAGTTGCAAAGGCCCGCGCGCAAGTGCAACCGCCTCAAGCGGAGCGGCCTCGACCGCTCCAGTATGAAACGCGGCAATCGCCTGCGTCAACTTGCCGGCCTGCTCTTGCAGCGATTGCGCTGCGTCGGCGGCGTGTTCGACCAGCGCGGCGTTTTGCTGGGTCATGCCGTCCATCTGCGTGACCGCGGCGTTCACGCTCTCGATCCCGGCCAGTTGGCCGCCGGAGGCATCGGCAATTTCGCCGACGATGCCCGATACTTCGCGGATTGCCTGGCGCACCTTGCCGACCGTGCCGCCCAGCGCGACCGCCTGACGCAAGCCGTCGTCGACCAGCAGGACGGATGAATCGATCAGGTGCTTGATCTCGCGCGCGGCCGCTGAAGAACGCTGTGCCAATGCGCGCACCTCCACCGCCACCACCGCGAACCCGCGCCCCTGCTCGCCGGCGCGCGCCGCTTCCACCGCCGCATTGAGCGCAAGGATATTGGTCTGGAATGCAATGCCGTCGATCAGGCCGGTGATGTCGGAAATCTTACCCGAGCTCTCGCTGATCTGGCCGATGGTGCCCGTCATGGCGTCGACCGCGTTGCTGCCGGCATCGGCCAATGACGAGGCGCTGCCGGCCAGCGTGCTGGCGCGCTGCGAACTCGCCGCCGTCTCGCGCACGCGGCCGGTGAGCTGGGTCATGGTCGAGGCGGTTTCTTCCAGCGACGCCGCCTGGCGCTCGGTGCGTGCCGACAGCGCCATGTTGCCTTCCGCCAGTTGCGCGGTGGTGATGGCGACCGACCGGCTGGCGTCGCGTACGCCGACCACGGTCTTTTCGATGTGCGCCAGCAGGCGATTGAAGGCCACCGCCGACTTGCCGAATTCGTCCCTGCGCGGCATCACCGCGCGCTTGGAAAAATCCATGAACACGGTCAGCTCTTCATACTTCCCGCATTGCCTCCGCAAGCCGCCGCAGATGATGCCGATCAGATGGCGTGCACTGCATGCGCAGAGCGCGACGCCAGCCGCCATCAGCGCAGCAACCGGCGCCACATCGATGCGGGGCGCGCCGTTCATTGCCGTCAGCGCAATCGCGCCCAGCGCCAGGTTCAGCGCCGCGCAGGCGCCGAACATCAGGACCAGCTTGGTGCGAATCAGATATAAAAATGAAAACATGCGTCCCCCTGCGTTATCCATCCGCAACCGACAAGAATTTTTTGGGATGCGAGCACCGCGAGCAAATCTGCCCACGGCGCCGCGCTCAATGCGCGTCGGCGGCGACCGGCGCCGGCGTGATGCGTTCGCGGTGCAGCGAGTTGACGACAAAGAGTGCGACAGCGGCCAGCGCGGTCGGTGCGGCAATCACCTGGAACAGCGATTGCGGATTGCCCAGCGTCATCATCAGCGCGCCGCCGATGACCGAGCCGATGATCGAACCGATACGTCCCACCGCCAGCGCCCAGGCAATACCGGTTGCCCGTGCCGCCGTCGGATAGATGCCGGCGACGAAGGCGTTCATCCCGGTCTGCGCACCCACCACGCCAAATCCGATCCAGAAGGCGACGAAGGCCAGCCAGCCCGAGCTGTGGATGACGTAACCCAGCGAGATCAGCGCGATGCCCGACAGGAAATAGGAACCCGACAACACCGCACACGGATTGAATTTATCCATCATGCGCGCCAGCACGATCGCCCCGATGGTGCCACCCAGCGGCACCATGGCGCCGATACGTGCGGCAGTCGGAATCGAGTAGCCGGCATCTTTCATGATGGTCGGCAACCAGCTCGACAGCAGGTAGAACACGAACAGCGAGCAGAAGTACGTCACCCAGATCAGCAAGGTGCGCTTGGCGAAACCGCCGACGAACAATTGCGACACGGGAGATTTCTGCTTGCCGACGGCGTCACCCGCCAGGATTGTGTGCTCGCTCCAGCGCTTGTCGCCGACGATGCGCTCGATCACCTTGTGCAAGCTCGCTGCTTTCTCGGGATGCACCGCCAGATAGCGCACCGACTCCGGCAGCAGGCGCCACAGGAAGGGAATCAGCACCAGCGGCGCGATGCCGCCCAGGATCAGCACGCCGCGCCAACCGTAGCTCGCGATGATCTGCGCCGACAATTCGCCGCCCAACGCAAAGCCCGCCGTGAAGCCGCAGAAGCTCAGCGTCACCAGCAACACGCGCTGTTTCTGCGGAGAAAATTCCGAGGTCAAGGCGATGCAGATCGGCATTGCGCCGCCCAGACCGATGCCGATCAGGAAACGCATCACCGTCAGCATCTGCAGTGAAGTCGAGAACGCCGAAATCAGCGTCCCAACACCGAACACGAACATGGAAATCAGGATGGTTTTCTTGCGACCGATGCGGTCAGCCAGCGGCCCCATCAGGAACGCCCCGATCATCAGGCCGAACAGGCCGGCGCCGAAGGCCGGTCCCAGCTGGGCCGGCGACAGGCCCCATTCCTGGCGCAAGGCCGGGGCGATGTAGCCGATCGAGGCGGTGTCGAAACCGTCGATGGCGACGATGATGAAACACAGCACCAGCACCGAAATCTGGTACAGCGACAGCTTGCTGGAACTGATGATCTCATCGATCGTCACGGTTTTTTTGATAGTCATGGATATCTCCTGCTGAGTCATTATTTTTTAGTTTTTTCGTTCTTGTTCTGCTTGATCAACGATTCGCCAGATCCAGCGCGACGTCGACGATCATGTCTTCCTGCCCGCCGACCATGCGGCGCTTGCCGAGCTCGACCAGGATGTCCACGGTCTTGATGCCGTATTTGGCCGAGGCCGTTTCCGCATGGCGCAGGAAGCTCGAGTACACGCCGGCATAACCCAGCGCCAACGTCTCGCGGTCGACCCGCACCGGCCGGTCCTGCATCGGCCGCACGATGTCGTCGGCCGCGTCCATCAGCGCGTACAGGTCGCAGCCGTGGTTCCAGCCCATGCGTTCGGCAGCGGCGATGAACACCTCCAGCGGCGCATTGCCGGCGCCGGCGCCCATGCCGGCCAGGCTGGCGTCGACGCGGTCGCAGCCCTCTTCCACAGCGACCATGCTGTTGGCAACGCCGAGGCTGAGGTTGTGGTGCGCATGCATGCCGGTTTCCGTCTCCGGCTTGAGCACGTCCTTCAATGCACGGAAGCGATCGCGCACCTGGTTCATCGTCAGCGCTCCGCCCGAATCGACCACGTAGATGCAGGTCGCGCCGTAGCCTTCCATCAGCCTGGCCTGCGCCGCCAGTTCGGCCGGCGCGATCATGTGGCTCATCATCAGGAAGCCGACCGTGTCCATTCCGAGCTCACGCGCGTATTCGATGTGCTGGCGCGAAATGTTTGCTTCGGTGCAATGGGTGGCCACGCGCACGATGCGCGCACCGGCCTGGTAAGCATTCTTGAGGTCGTGGATGGTGCCGATGCCGGGCAACAGCAGCGTCGCAATTCTGGCATGTTTGACGGTGTCAGCGACAGCTTCAATCCATTCGAGGTCGCTGTGCGCGCCGAAGCCGTAGTTGAAGCTTGATCCTTGCAGACCGTCGCCGTGGGCAACTTCGATGCTGTCGACGCGAGCGGCGTCGAGGGCGGCGGCGATGCGACGCACCTGTTCGAGCGAATACTGGTGACGCACAGCATGGCTGCCGTCGCGTAACGTGACGTCGGAGATATAGATTTTCTTCATGGTGATAGTGGTGTCGGTCATCTCAATTCTCCAGTGCAGCAGTCGACAGCGCGTGCTGCGCAAAACGTTCCGCGCAGGCCAGCGCCGCGCTGGTCATGATGTCGAGGTTGCCGGCATAAGCCGGCAGGTAGTGCGCGGCGCCTTCGACTTCCAGGAACACCGAGGTCTTGAGCCCGCTGATCTTGCCGACGCCGGGGATGTTCAGCGGCTGCTCCGGGCTGATCACATCGAACTGCACGCGTTGCTTGAGGCGATAGCCGGCGACGTACTTCTGCACCTCGGCAACCATCTGCGCCACCGAGGCTTCGATCGCGGCCTGATCGCAAGGCTCGGACAGGCAGAACACCGAGTCGCGCATCATCATCGGCGGCTCGGCCGGATTGAGCACGATGATGGCCTTGCCCTTGGTGGCGCCGCCGATGGTTTCAATGGCGCGCGAGGTGGTTTCGGTGAACTCGTCGATGTTGGCGCGCGTGCCGGGACCGGCGGACTTGCTGGAGATCGACGCCACGATCTCGGCGTAGTGGACTTTGGCCACACGCGACACGGCCGCCACGACAGGAATCGTGGCCTGGCCGCCGCAAGTCACCATGTTGACGTTGCTGCTGTCGAGGTGCTGCTCCAGATTGACCACCGGCACCAGATAGGGACCGATGGCGGCCGGCGTCAGGTCGATGACCTTGATGCCGTGCGGCTGCAAGAGTGCATTGTGCTTGGGATGATCGCCGGCGCTGGTGGCGTCGAACACCACGCGGATGTCCTTGAATCCAGGCAGGTTCAACAGGCCGTTGATGCCTTCGTGCGTGATCGGCACGCCGAGACGGGCGGCGCGCGCCAGGCCGTCCGAGCCGGCGTCGATGCCGACCATGGCGCCCATTTCCAGATGCTTGCTGTTGCGCATCACCTTGATCATCAGGTCGGTGCCGATGTTGCCGGAACCGATGATGGCGACTTTCATTTTTTCGTTGCTGTTCATATGGTTTTCTCTCCTTCTCTTTAGCGTCCGAGCGCCTTGGCGCTCTTGCCGCCGATGCCGAAATGCGCCTTCGGCAATTCGTTGAGCAGCACGCGCACGCTTTCGCGCGGCGCACCGATGCTTTGTACGGTGGCCTCGGTCAGCGCCGCAATCAGCGCTTCCTTCTGCTCATCGTTGCGGCCTTCCATCAGGTTCACTTGAATGATCGGCATGTTTTTCCCTTGCTTGGTTTCTGTGGCGGATCAGGAGAACTGCATCTCGACCGAACCCAGCCATTGGTAATCGACCATGATGCGGTCGCCCTTTTCCACTGCAATCGCTTCGGTGGCGCCGCCGGTCATGATCAGCACGCCGGCCGGGATTTCCTTGCCGCGCGCGCCCAGCATGTTGGCCAGCATCGCTACGCTGGCCGCCGGATGGCCGAGCACCGCTGCACCTGACGCCACGGTGGCGACGTCGCCGTTCTTGCGCAGCACGATGCCGAGGTTGCGCAGGTCCAGGCCGCCGACCTGGCGGTACTGGTCGCCGACCACATAGCGCGCCGCCGAGGTGTTGTCGGCGATCACGCTCTTCAGGTCGAACTTGAAATTTTCATAGCGCGAATCGATCACTTCGACCGTCGCCACCACATAATCGGTCGCCGCCAGCACCTCGCCGATGTGGCAGCCCGGTCCCTTGAGCGGGCGATTGAGCACGAAGCCGATTTCCGCTTCGACCTTCGGATGGATCAGCGATGACGTGTCGATGGTGGCGCCGGTCCGGTATGCATGCAGGCCGTTGAGGAAACCGTAGATCGGTTCCTTCACGCCCATCTGCCTGATCTTGGCCGGCGAAGTCAGCCCCATCTTGAGACCCGAGACCGGCGTGCCACGCTGTTCCTTGCGCGCGCGGATCGCATCCTGGATGGCGTAGGCGTCTTCCCAGTCCATGTCGGGATGCTTGTCGGTGATCTTGCTGACGGCGGTGGCGTTGAGCTCGGCGTTTTCCAGATGTTCCGCCAGCGCCGCGATAGTTGCTTGGTCCAGTTGCATGATTTCTTGTCCTTAAATGAAACGCACCGAGGCCGAGCCGATGCCGCCCAGGCTCATGCGCAGGCTGTCGCCGGCCTGCACCGGCAGCATCGCCGCCAGCGAACCGGAGAGAATGACTTCGCCGGCTTCCAGCGGCATGCCGAGCGCGCCCAGCGTGTTGGCCAGCCAGGCCACGGCAGTCAGCGGATTGCCCAGCGCTGCGGCGCCGGCGCCGGTGGCGGCGATCTCGCCGTTCTTTTCCAGCGTCATGCCGACCGTGCGCAAGTCCAGCGTGCGCGGATCGACGGCGGTGTCGCCGAGCACGAACACACCCGAGGAGGCGTTGTCGGCGACGGTGTCTTCGATCTTGATTTTCCAGTCGCGGATGCGCGAGTCGACGATCTCGAAACATGGCAACACATAGTCGGTGGCGCGCAGCACGTCGGCTTCGGTGATGCCGGGGCCGGCCAGTTCGTGCTTGAGGATGAAGGCGATCTCGCCCTCGGCCTTGGGCGCGATCAGGCCACTCACGACGATCGCATCGCCGTCGTTGTAGACCATCGCCGACGTCAGGTGGCCGAAGTCGGGCTGGCCGACGTTGAGCATGTCCATGACGACCTTGCTGGTGACGCCGATCTTCTTGCCGATGATGCGTTCGCCGGCCTGCACGCGACGGGCGATCATGTGCAGCTGGATCCGGTAGGCGTCTTCGATGCCGATGCCGGGGACACGTCCGGTCAGCGGATCGACGGGCGTGCAGTCGACCAGTGCCTGGTACAGCTCGTTGCCGTATCTCTCGATGTCGGCGTTGTTCATGGTGCTCATGGTTTCCTCAAGGTCAAAGTTTCACGCAGACGTTTTTCAATTCGGTATAAAACTCAAGCGAATGCACGCCGCCTTCGCGGCCGATGCCGGAATGTTTCGATCCGCCGAAGGCGGTACGCAGGTCGCGCAGGAACCACGAGTTGATCCAGCAGATGCCGACGTTCAGTGCGCGACCCATGCGATGCGCAGTGCCGACGTCGCTGGTCCAGACCGTTGCGGC
Source organism: Herbaspirillum sp. NPDC101397 (assembly GCF_044767325.1). Taxonomy (NCBI): domain Bacteria; kingdom Pseudomonadati; phylum Pseudomonadota; class Betaproteobacteria; order Burkholderiales; family Oxalobacteraceae; genus Herbaspirillum; species Herbaspirillum sp. NPDC101397. Next base: position 101,645 of record NZ_JBIWNS010000001.1, on the reverse strand, counting down.
CAGGCCGTAGGGGGTGTCATTGGCGAGCGCAATGACTTCGTCTTCTGTGTCGAAGGGTGCGATGTGGCAGCACGGTCCGAAGATTTCTTCGCGCACCACTGCCGCGCTTTCCGGCAGGCCGGTCCAGATGGTCGGCTGCACCCAGGCGCCGTCCTTGAGCGCATCGCCGAGGACCGGAATGCCGCCGCCGGTGACCACGCTCGCGCCCTCTTCCACGGCCTTCTGGTAATACGACAGCACTTTGCGGCGATGTTCTTGCGAGACCAGCGGGCCGAAGTTGGTGCCGTCGGCCAGTGGATCGCCGAGCCTGAAGCTCTCCGCCTTGGCCTTCAATGCGGCGACGAAGTTGTCGAAGATCGAACGCTGTACGTACACGCGCTCGGTGCCGAGGCAGACCTGGCCCGAGTTGTCGAAGGCGGCGCGCGCGATGCCGGCGACCGCCTTGTCGAAATCAGCGTCGGCGAACACCACTCCAGGGTTTTTACCGCCCAGTTCCATCGATACCGGACGCACGCCTTTGGCAGCGGCCGCCATGATGGCTTCTCCGGTGCCAGTCTCGCCGGTGAAGGTGATGGCGTTGACATGTTGATTGCGCGTCAGGAATTCGCCCGCCGAGTCTTTGCCGAAACCGTGCACCACGTTGTAGACACCGGGAGGCATGCCGACTTCGTTCATGACTTCGGCCAGCAGGGTTGCGGTGGCCGGCGTTTCTTCCGATGGTTTGACGACGACGGTATTGCCGCATGCCAGCGCCGGGCCGACCTTCCAGGTCATCAGCAGCAGCGGCAGGTTCCACGGACAGATCACGGCGATCACGCCCTTGGGACCGCGCACCCCGTAGTTCAACGCCTGGCCGCCGTCCGGCGTGACCATGTCGAAGCTTTCGGTCGGTACGTTCTTGACAACGTCGGCAAAGATCTTGAAGTTGGCCGCGCCGCGCGGAATGTCGAGATGGCTCGCCAAGGAATAGGGTTTTCCGGTGTCTGCGATTTCCGCCGCAACGAATTCATCGAAGCGCGCCATGATGCCGTCGGCCACCGCGTGCATCATCTCCGAACGCTTGGCGGTCGACATCTTGCCCCACGGGCCGTTGAGTGCATCGCGCGCGGCCTGCACGGCGGCGTCGACTTCGGCCTGGCCGGCTTCGCTGATAGTGCCGATCAGCGCGTTGTTGGCGGGGTTGCGGTTCTCGAAATACCTGTCGCTCTCGACCCACTTGCCGTTGATGAAGTTGGGAAATTTGTCCCGTGCTGTTCTACTCATGTCTGTTCCTGTCCGTTCCAGTTGATTCGAATAATTGATTCAGAAAGTTGCTTCAGGGTCGCCTGCGCTCAGGTAATCCCACATGCGTTCAAAAATGCGGCCGGCGTCGGTGGCGCGCAGTGCTGCTTCTTCATCGTTCAGCACCACGCCCTGCGCTTCCAGTCCGGCGCTGCGCACCTGCAGTTCGACGCGGGCGGCGTCTTCCAGGTACCAAGTCAGGACCAATGCTTTTTCCAGCGTCGGCGCGGCGACCACGGCGCCGTTTCCACGCATGACGACGACGTTGCCCTGCCCGACCGCCTGCGCTACGCCCGCCGCCTGCTGCTCGGTGCGGATCAGTTGCGGGTCATCCCACAGCGGCACCGGCGCGGGAAAGTAAGAGCCCATGCCGTGGCGGCGCTGCGGCGTGCAGCGCGCTGTCGACAGCGACATCACGGTCGGCGGCATGCTGCGAATCACCGCGCCGAGCTCGGGACGATTGCGATAAATCTGTTGATGGATGCGCACTTCGCCGAGCACGCCTTCCGGCAGCGGTCCGTCCACCGGCACCACCACGCCGTCATCAGCGGACGTAATCAACGCCATCGGCTTCGGCGCGCACACCAGGAAATGATCGACGTCCAGACGCAGGCTGCAATGGCCGTAGGCGTGCACAAGCTTGGCGCGGGCCAGTGCGCGCGCGGCGATGCGTAACCGGCGTTGCTGTGCTGCGGATGCAGCGATGATGGATGGCGTGTTCATGCCTTGAACTCCGGAATGTCGGGCTTGGAGCCCCATTGGCAAAACGAATCAGGTTGAAACGGAAACTGCCGCGGCAGATAGGTCCGTTCGTCTTCTTCGGTGATCATGCGCACGCCGGTGGAGTACTCGTAAGTCATGCCGTCCGGCCCTTCGAAGTACAGGAACATCGCGCCCGAAGTCGGATGACGCCCGGGGCCGAAGCGGATCGGGATCTTGTGTTCCAGCAGCAGGTAGTAGGCACGCATGACGTCATCGATGCTTTCCACCTGGTGGTTGATGTGCTGGATGCCGGCGTAGGTCGAGGGGAACAGCGCGATCTTGTGATGCACGTCGTCGATGCGCAGCAGCGGCGCGGCGCCGATCCAGTCGCTCACCTTGGCGCTGGCCAGCTTGGTCCAGAAGGCTTCGTCGCGTTTGGGATCGGTAGTGCGCAGGCCCACGTGGCTGAAACCGGTGATGCCCGCATCGCGTGTCGGGAAGTAGCGGCGGCCGCTGTGATGCGGCGCCAGCACCAGGTCGATGCTGTTGCCGCTCGGATCCTTGAAGTTGAGGAAGCCGCGCACGTGGCGCTCTTCGCATTCCTGCGCGCTGCCGAGATGAATTTTGAACCGGTTGCTTTCCAGCGTCGCGGCGGCGGCGTCGAAGGCGCTGCCGTCTTCCACTTCGAATGCCGTGGTGTGGTCGCGCGTGTCGCCCTCGAAATAGCACAGCGTGTGGTCGCGGCTGTCGGAACGGAAATAGATCGCCTTCGGATCGCGGCGAACCACTTCCAGTCCGAGGATGGTGGTGGCGTATTTTTCCGCACCGGCCAGGTCGCGGGTGCCGAGACGGACGTAACGGATGTCGTGCAGATTGATCATGCCTTTTCCTTTGAAGTCGGCGCGACGTCGCGGCGCGGTTGCGATGCGGCGCGGAGGAAACAGGCACGTGTGGGCGACGACGCGATGGTCGTGGCATGTCGATGGCGAGCCATTGCTGGCTTCTGTCTCCGCCGGCCGCATCTCCGGCCACGTCGTCTGCCGACATGACTGATTGCGAACTCTTGTTGAACGTGAATGTACGCAAGCCCCTGCCATCGGGATAGCAAATGTTCTCGATAGCGACTATGTGATTTTTTTATGTCGCCGCAGCCGTCGACCATTGCCGCCGATTGCACTGCACAAGCGACTCGCAAGCGGAATGGATCGGAATGAATGAACGCAAAAAAGCGCCTCAAGGACGCAAGAAAATCGCAAAAAAAATGGCGCCGAAGCGCCATTGAAAACCGCGCCCGAAGGCGTAGCCAAGTCGTCTTCCGGAATGTGCCGGAAGATTCCTCTCAAGTCCGGATGCAGGAAAAAATCAGAACATGTGCTTGATGCCCATCATCACGCCGGCCTGGTTCTTGCCGGTGCCGACGGTGCCGCCGGCATCGATGGCGATCGCCGCCTGGCCGCCGTTCTTGATGTAGCCCAGCGAGCTGTACAAGGCGGTGCGCTTGGACAGGTTATAGGTCAGGCGGGCCACCGACAGCGTCGACTTGTTGCCGCTGCCCTTGATGTTCAGGCGCGATACCTGGCCATCCAGCACCAGCGCCGCCGAGATCGGCCACGTCGCACCGAGGTAGTACAGATCGGAGTTGGTATTGACGCCAGCTGCCGCGCGCGTCTTGCGGTCCAGCACGCCGAGACCGATCTTGACGCTGCCGACGTTGGCGTAGCCTGACAGGATGATGCGCTGGTCGGTGTTGTCGCTGCTGCTCAGGCCGCCGGCCGCGCCGGTGTTGCCGTACATGATGTCGTAGGAGACCGACGCGCCGTAGGCATTGTTGTCGTATCCCAGCAGGCCGGTCACCTGGCGGCAGGCCTTGGCGTTACCGGCGACTTCGCCGGCGCAACCGGTTGCGGCCGGACCGCCGGCAGTCGACGTGTCGCGACCAAAGCTGTAGGTGGCGCCGATCGTCACACCGGAGAACGTACCCATGTAGCCGATCGCGTTGTCGCTGCGTGCGTTCGGCAGGTAGCTGTCGAGGCTGCTGATCGAGAAGATGTTGGGACCGAGAACGTCGGACTTGAGCGTTGAGAAATAAGTCATGTTGGCCTGGCGTCCCAGCATCAGCTGACCCCATTCGCCTTTCAGGCCGACAAAGGACTGCCGTCCGAACAGGCGATTGCCCTGGCCCATGGTGCCGGTATCGACGCCAAAGCCGCCCTCCAGCACGAACAGCGCCTGCAAGCCGCCACCGAGGTCTTCCGTGCCCTTGAAGCCGATGCGCGACGGAAACTCGCCGGTCAGCGTCGGCATCTTGAAGACCGAATTGCCGGCGGCGTTGGCATTGGTGGTGTAGACCACGCCGGTGTCGACGATGCCGTAGATGGTGACCAGGCTCTGCGCCGACGCACTGCCGGCGGCGAGCATCGCTCCCATACCACTGAGGCCGATGATGCCGACCATGCTTGCTTCGGCCAATTTTTTTCCTGTTGCTTTTTTCATGCTGCTGTCTCCCTGGTGTGAAATCGTCGGGACTTGCGCAGGCGGCGTGGATGCAAGCGATTGCATCGTGCATGGGGCGTCTCGTGAACGCGCCATGGCGTGATTCGTTTCCATCGTCTCCATCGACCGCATTCATCCGGGCGCGGGAAAACCGCGCCTGGCGTGCAAGTTCTTGTTGCTCAGGAATGTACGCAAGCCGGCAAGCGTGCGACAGCAAATATTGTCTATAGCGACTATGTCCGTTTTTTATGGTGGCCTTGCACGGGCGAGCCTCAAATTCTCTACAATCCAGCCCATGAGCGATCTCTCCCTACCCCTTGATTCACAGCAGGCGTGCGCCATCTGGCTGCGTGCCCAGCGCCTCGACACGAGCGCGCCGTTCGGCGGCGGTGCGACTGCGGTACAGCTGGCGGCCGAGCATCTCGGCTATGTCCAGATCGACACCATCAACGTGATCGAGCGCAGCCACCACCACATCCTGTACACGCGCATCCCCGAATACCGGTTGGCGGATCTGGAGCACGCGCAGTCAGTGGAGAAGTCGGTGTTCGAATACTGGACGCATGCGCTGGCCTATGTGCCGACCGCCGAGTTCCGCCACTTCCTGCCGGAAATGACACGGCGCCGTCTCAATCCGCACGCCTCTTTCGCTGGCGTCGATGAAGCCGACTACGCCGCGCTGCTCAAGCGTATCCGCAAGGAAGGCGGCCTCTCGATCCGCGACATCGACGATGACGTACTGGAAGAAAAGACCCATCCTTGGGGCAGCCGCAAGCCATCGAAGCGCGCGCTGCGCTGGGGCTTCTTCATTGGCGACCTGGTGATCAGCAAGCGCACCGGCATGCTCAAGACCTACGACCTGGCCGTCCGTCATTTCGACTGGTTGCGCCGTCCCGCGCCAGTGACGGAAAAGCAGTTCGCGCAATACCTGCTACGCCGTGCGCTCAAGGCGCAGGGCATGGTCAGTCTCGATTCGATTTGTTACGGCAGCGTGCAGGCCAAGCCGCTGGTGAAGGAACTGATCGCCGCCGCCGTCAGGCGCAAGCAGCTGGTGGCGGTGCATATTGAAAGTACACCCGGGCAGCAGCACTGGGTCGAGCCGGCGCTGCTCGACGCCTTGTCCGATGGCGTCATCGCCCCGGCATCGAGCGAACGCGTGCACATCCTCTCGCCCTTCGATCCGCTGGTGATTCAGCGCAAGCGGCTGGAATTGTTCTTCGACTACGAACACCGCTTCGAAGCCTATGTGCCGGCGGACAAGCGCGTGCTCGGCTACTTCGCGCTCCCGGTGCTGGTGGGCGACCGCATTGTCGCCGCGCTCGATCTCAAGATGGATCGCAAGAGCGGCAAGCTGCTGGTGCAGCAATGGACTTGGGTGGAAAAGAAATCGAAGACGCTCAAGAGCGCCATCGAACAGGAACTGCATCGCTTCGAGCAATTCCAGAAGCAGTCGATGCGTATCGTCCTGCCGTCTGAATAGTCGTCAGGTCTCGACGGCGTTCTGTTTCAGGAACTCGACGTCCTGCAACGGCGACGCGCCAAATAGCCGGCGATATTCGCGGCTGAATTGCGAGGGACTTTCATAGCCGACCTGGTACGCCACGGTAGCGGCTTCCATGCTGCCGGTCATGAGCATGCGGCGCGCTTCCAGCAGCCGAGTCTGCTTCTGGTATTGCAGCGGGCTCATGACGGTGGCGGCCTTGAAGCGATGATGCAGCGTCGACACGCTCATGCGCACGCGCCTGGCCAGCTCGTCAATGACCATCGGTTCGGCGTAATTGGCCTTGATCCACTGGATGGCTTCGTTGACGCCCTTTTCCTGATAATGCGACAACACGGTGTGGTACAGCACGTCGCCGTTGCGCGCCGCGATCAGGCGATACATGATTTCCTGCTTGAGGATGCGCGACAAGGCCGGAATGTCTTTGGGCTGCTCCAGCAGCAACACCAGCCGCAGGAAAGCCTCCTGCAACCCGGCATCCGACTCATCGACATAAGCGCCGACGCGCGTGCCTCGCCGTGGCGGCGCCGGCAGGTTGAGTTCAATGATCAGCGCGGCGATTTCCTTGGGATCGAGATCGATGCGCACGCCGTAATACGGCTGCGCCGCCGTCGCCTCGACCACCTGACCGGACACCGGCAGGTCAATCGCCGACAGCACATAGCTGCCGGCGCCGTATTGGTTGACCTCCTTGCCGATCAGCACCTTCTTGCCGCCCTGCACCACCAGGCACATCGACGGCTCCAGCATGCCGCGGCTGAGTGCGGTCGGCTGGCTCAGGCGGATGAAGGACAGCCAGGGAATGGCGGTGTGGACGTCGCGCTGCGCCGCAGGCACGCCGTCGAAATGCGCGGCGACCTGCTCCCGCAGCCGCGCGAGCGGTGCGGTGACGGAAGTGTGACGGGAATCAGCGGCGGAAGTTTTCATGGATCGCACCATCGTAACCAATCACGGCCTTCGGTTCAACATAGGCTTCCAGACCATAAGGACCGAATTCGCGGCCAATGCCGGATTGCTTGAACCCGCCGAACGGTGCGCGCGGTTCGTCGTACAGGCCGTTGATGAAGACGCGCCCGGCGACGATCCGCGAGGCCACACGATTGGCGCGCTCCAGATCGCGACCGCTGACATAGCCGTGCAGGCCGTAGACGGTGTCGTTGGCGATCTCGATTGCTTCTTCTTCAGTGCGGTAAGTCAGGATGGACAGCACCGGCCCGAAGATTTCTTCACGGGCGATGCGCATGTCATTGGTGACGTTGACGAACACCGTCGGCCTGACGAAGTAGCCCTGCGTCAGTCCTTCGGGATGACCTGCACCGCCGGTCAGCAATTCCGCGCCCTCCTCGATGCCGAGACGGATGTAGCTCTGCACGCGCTCGTATTGCTTTTGCGTGACCAGCGGGCCGAGCATCGTATCGTCGTCGCCGGGATGACCGACTTTCATCGCCGCCACCGCTTGCTTGACCAGTACTTTCACGTCTTCCAGCCGTTGTTCCGGCACGATCAGGCGCGTCGCCGCCAGGCAGGCCTGCCCGTTGTTGAAGTAGGCCGCGGTCACCGCCTGCGGAATCGCTGTCGCCAGGTCGGCGTCGTCGAGCAGGATATTGGGCGACTTGCCGCCCAGCTCCAGCGTGACGCGCTTCATGGTGTCGACGGCGCCGCGTGCGATCTGCTTGCCCACTGCAGTGGAACCGGTGAAGGAAATCTTGGCGATGTCGGGATGACGCGTGATCTCGGCGCCGACTGTGTCGCCTCGACCGGTGACAATGTTGAACACACCAGGCGGCAGGCCGGCTTCGTGCAGGCATTGCGTCAGCAGGTGCGTCTGCATGGCGCTCAGTTCGCTGGGCTTGATGACCGCCGTGCTGCCGGCCACCAGCGCCGTCGACAGCTTGCTGCAGATGAAGCCGTAGTTGGCGTTCCACGGCGTGATCAGGCCGACTACGCCGAGCGGCTCCATGGTCACACGGGCGGTACCTGCCTGGCGCACGAAGTCGAAGCTCTCCAGCAATCCGATCGCCTGCAGGAAGCTGTTGGCCGAACGCGCCACCGTGGCGCTGCAGGAGCGGCGCGAGCCGCCGTACTCGCGGATCATGACTTCGACCAGTTCCGGCGCGCGGCGCTGGATGGCGTCATGCATCGCTTGCAGGTAACCGGCGCGCTCTTGTTTGCTGCTGCGCGACCAGCTTTTATAAGCGGCCTTGGCGGCGGCGATGGCCTGGCGCGCATCCTCCTCGTCGGCCAGGCGCACGGCGCCGATGACGGTCCTGTCGGACGGATTGATCAGCTCCATGACTTCGGTTCCATGCGGCTGGACGAAGCGGCCGTTGATGTAGATCTCGCTGATATGTTGCATGTGGACTCCCGTGAATGACGTGAGGCCATGGTAAGAGCCGCGCCGTCGGCAGCGGTAGACCAATGCTGCCGGACGATTGCCTGATCCTGCAAAGCGCTGGATTTTTCGTCGAGGCAGCTTGCACAGAGGCAAGTCCCCGACGAAGTCTCTTCCTGATTTTGGGCATAGGCCGGAAACGCCCGATGCACCGCACCATTTATGAGCAGGCTGCACCGCGACACATCACAACATGACATATATCGTTGCATGCCATGCTGCCGCCGACTACCCCGCCGAAGTCCGGAATCGCCCTCCAAGCCATGTCCCATCAGGGAATCCGACGCTCTGGCACAGGCTTTGCATATGTCCGAGCATGGATCAACGACGATCCAGCAGTTTTTACTATTTTTAATGCCGATCTAAAGACGGATCTGCAGGACAACGGCGTCCGCTTAGCTTGGCATTCATGCCTTGCCGAGCGGGCGCCTTTTTGTTTTTAACGGGATAAAAATGGCCGCAACTCCTGACAGTCACAATCGCTCCAGCAAGGCGAGCAAGATCCAGCTCTTTTCCATCGGTACGCCGCAGATGCGCGCCTTTCACCTGACCTGGATGGCCTTCTTCGTCTGCTTCTTCGCCTGGTTCGCCTGCGCGCCGCTGATGCCGGTAATCAAGGGCCAGCTCGGCCTGACCATCGAGCAAATCGCCAACATCAACATCGCCGCCGTCGCCGTGACTATCCTGGTGCGCCTGGTAATCGGCCCGCTGTGCGATCGCTACGGTCCGCGCAAGGCTTACACTGGCCTGCTGCTGATCGGCGCATTGCCGGTGATCGGGGTCGGCTTCGCACAGACCTATGAAACCTTCCTGTTCTTCCGCCTGTGCATCGGCGCGGTCGGCGCCAGCTTCGTGATCACGCAGTACCACACCTCGGTGATGTTCGCGCCCAACGTGGTCGGCACCGCCAACGCCGCAACCGCCGGCTGGGGCAATGCCGGCGGCGGCGTGGCGCAAGGCCTGATGCCGCTGCTGCTGGCCGCCATGCTGATGCTGGGCGTGGGCGACAACCTCGGCTGGCGCGTCGCGCTGCTGGTGCCGGGCCTGATGATGCTGGCAATGGCGGCGGTCTACTGGCACTTCACACAGGATTGCCCACAAGGCAACTTCGATGAACTGCGCGCCGCCGGCATCGTCATCGAAAGCGGCAAAAAAGGCGGCTGGGCCAGCTTCCGCGCCGCCAGCGCCAACTACCGCGTGTGGATGCTGTTCATCACCTACGGCGCCTGCTTCGGCGTGGAAATCTTCATCCACAACATCGCCGCCATCTATTACGTCGACCACTTCGGCCTGTCGTTGAAGAGCGCCGGCATCGCCGCCGCCAGCTTCGGTCTCCTGGCGCTGTTTGCTCGCGCCCTGGGCGGCATCATCTCGGACAAGGTGGCGCTGCGGGGCGGCCTCAACCGCCGCGCCACGCTGCTGTTCATCATGATGCTGGGCGAAGGCCTCGGCCTGCTGTGGTTTGCCCACGCCGGCAGCGTCACGCTGGCGGTGATCGCGATGCTGTGCTTCGGCCTGTTCACCCACATGGCGTGCGGCGCGACCTACGCGCTGGTGCCGTTCATCGACCGCAAGGCGCTGGGCGGCGTGGCCGGCATCATCGGTGCGGGCGGCAACGTCGGCGCGGTGCTGGCGGGCTTCCTGATGAAGGGCCTGGGCGACACCCAGCAGACACTGAGCATGCTCGGCGTGCTCGTGACGGTCTCGGCGCTGTGCGCGGTCGCCGTGCGCTTCACCAGCAGCGACAAGAGCGACGAGTCGGCACTGGCCGTCGCTGCCAACAACATTCCCGCCTGAGGAGAACCTGATCATGAACATCATCGTCATTGGCCACGGCATGGTCGGTCACAAATTCCTGGAGTCGCTGGTGGACAGCGGCGCCGCCAACATCAAGGTCACCGTGCTGTGCGAAGAACCGCGTCCGGCCTACGACCGCGTGCACCTGTCCGAATTCTTCGCCGGCAAATCGGCCGACGACTTGTCTCTGGTTGCGCCGGGTTTCTTCGATGCAGGTAAGAGCTCGGTCGACTTCGACCTCAAGCTCAACGCCAAGGCGCAGAACATCGACATCGTCGGCAAGACGGTCACCGTCAACATCAACGGCGCCGTCGAAACGCTGGCCTACGACAAGCTGGTCATGGCAACGGGCTCCTACCCTTTTGTCCCGACCGTCGCGGGTAACCAGCGCAAGGATTGTTTCGTCTACCGCACCATCGAAGACCTCGAAGCCATGCTCGAGTGCGGCAAGCGTTCGAAGACCGGCGTGGTGATCGGCGGCGGTCTGCTCGGCCTGGAATGCGCCAAGGCGCTGCGCGACATGAACCTGGAAACCCACGTGGTCGAATTCGCCCCGCGCCTCATGGCGGTGCAGGTCGACGAGAGCGGCGGCCGCATCCTGCGCCAGAAGATCCAGGATCTCGGCGTCACTGCTCACACGCAAAAGAACACGCTGGAAATCGTCGACGGCAAGACCGGCACCCATCGCATGAACTTCGAGGACGGCACCCACCTCGACACCGACATGATCGTGTTCTCGGCCGGCATCCGCCCGCGCGACGAACTGGCGCGCGAGTCGGGTCTCAAGGTCGGCGACCGCGGTGGCATCGTGATCGACAACAGTTGCATCACTTCCGATCCTCACGTCTACGCGATCGGCGAATGCGCATTGTGGAACGGCAAGATCTTCGGCCTGGTGGCGCCCGGCTACGACATGGCGCGCACCGCCGCCAAGCACATGCTGGCGCACCTTAACGACGCCGCCGAGGTGCAGCAATTCAACGGCGCCGACATGAGCACCAAGTTGAAGCTCATGGGCGTGGACGTCGCCAGCATCGGTGACCCGCACGGCAAGGAAATCGGCTCACGTTCGTACCAGTTCACTGACGAACGCAAGCAGATCTACAAGAAGATCGTGGTCTCCGAATCGGGCAAGCACCTGCTCGGCGCGGTCATGGTCGGCGACGCCGCCGAATACGGCACGCTGCTGCAGATGATGCTCAACCGCATCGAACTGCCGGAGTCGCCGGAGTTCCTGATCCTGCCGCAAGCCGACGGCAAAGCCAAGGTCGGCCTCGGCGTCGACGCCCTGCCCGACTCCGCGCAAATCTGCTCCTGCAATAACGTGTCGAAGGGTCAATTGTGTGCAGCGGTGGCTTCGGGCGTAACCAACATCGGCGACCTCAAGAGCTGCACCAAGGCCGGTACTGCGTGCGGCGGCTGCGTGCCGCTGGTGACGCAGGTGATGAAGGCCGAGATGAAGAAGCAAGGCCTGGCCGTCAACAACCACGTCTGCGAACACTTCCCCTACTCGCGCCAGGAACTGCATCACCTGGTGCGCGTGAACAAGATCAAGAGCTTCGGCGACCTGCTGGCGCAACACGGCAAGGGTCTCGGTTGCGACGTCTGCAAGCCGGTCGCGGCCAACATCCTGGCCTCGTGCTGGAATGACTTCGTGCTCAAGAAGGAACACGCCAGCCTGCAGGATTCAAACGACTACTTCCTCGGCAACATCCAGAAGGACGGCACCTATTCGGTCGTGCCGCGCATGGCCGGCGGCGAAGTCACGCCGGACGGCCTGATCGCGGTCGGCCAGGTCGCCAAGAAGTACGGCCTCTACACCAAGATCACCGGCGGCCAGCGCGTCGACCTGTTCGGCGCCCGCGTCGAGCAACTTCCGGACATCTGGGAAGAACTGATCGCCGCCGGCTTTGAAACCGGCCACGCCTACGGCAAGTCGCTGCGCACGGTGAAATCCTGCGTCGGCTCGACCTGGTGCCGCTACGGCGTGGACGACAGTGTCGGCCTCGCCATTGAACTGGAAAACCGCTACAAGGGCCTGCGCTCGCCGCACAAGATCAAGTTCGGCGTGTCCGGCTGCACCCGCGAATGCGCCGAGGCACAAGGCAAGGACGTCGGCATCATCGCCACCGAAAAAGGCTGGAACCTGTACGTCTGCGGCAACGGCGGCATGAAGCCGCGCCACGCCGAATTGATCGCCTCCGATCTCGACAAAGCGACCATGATCCGCTACATCGACCGCTTCCTGATGTTCTACGTGCGCACCGCCGATCGCCTGCAACGCACCAGCACCTGGCGCGATAACCTCGAAGGCGGCCTCGATTACCTGAAGAGCGTGGTGATCGACGACAAGCTGGCCATCGCCGCCGAACTGGAAGCCGACATGCAGCACGTGGTCGACACCTATGAATGCGAATGGAAGAAGGCCGTCTCCGATCCGGAGACACGCAAGCGCTTCCGCCATTTCGTCAACAGCAAGGAAGCCGACAACAACGTCAAGTTCGTCGACGAGCGCGGCCAGATCCGCCCGGCCACGGTTGCCGAGCGCAAGCTGATCGACATTCCTGTGGTCGCAGAAGCGATCTGATTCCTGAGAGAGGAAATGAACATGCACAGCGACCGACAACTCAACAATTGCGAACACTGGACTGAAGTCTGCGATATCGCCGACATCGTGCCCAACACAGGCGTCTGCGCCCTGATCGGCGGCGAACAGGTGGCGGTGTTCCACGTCATTGAAGGCGGCAATAGCGATGCGCAAAAAAAAGCACGCGTCTTCGCCATCGGCAACTACGATCCCAACGCCGACGCTTCGGTGCTGTCGCGCGGCCTGGTCGGCAGTATCGGTGAACGCATCGTGGTGGCTTCGCCGATTTATAAACAACACTTTGACCTGCAGACCGGCGAATGCATCGAAGCGCCCGAACATTCGGTGAGCGCCTACCCTGCGCGCATCGAACACGGCAAGGTGTGGGTGGGCGCATGACTATCGTTCCGGCACCTGTAGCTTCTGCAAAAAGACCGTCGCTGGTCGTGATCGGCAACGGCATGGCCGGCATGCGCACGGTCGAAGAATTGCTGAAGCTGGCGCCGGACCTGTACGACGTCACCGTGTTCGGCGCCGAGCCGCACGGCAATTACAACCGCATTCTGCTGTCGCCGGTGCTGGCGGGCGACAAGAGCATCGACGACATCATGCTCAACACGCGCGACTGGTATGTACAGAACAACATCACGCTGCACGCCGGCGATCCGGTCGAGAAGATCGACCGTCGTCGCCGCACCGTGCGTTCGCAAGCCGGCGTGGAAATTCAATACGACCGCCTGCTGCTGGCGACCGGCTCCAAGCCTTTTATCATTCCGGTGCCGGGCCATGAACTCCCGGGCGTGATCGCCTTCCGCGACATCCAGGACGTCCACACCATGCTCGACGCTGCGCGCAACCATCGCCACGCGGTGGTGATCGGCGGCGGCCTGCTTGGCCTGGAAGCGGCCAACGGCCTGTTGCGTCAAGGCATGGACGTGACCGTGGTGCACGTCACCGACAGCCTGATGAATCAGCAACTCGACAAGCCGGCCGCCGCGCTGCTGAAGAAGGCGCTGGAGATGAAGGGTCTGCGTTTCCTGCTCAACGCACAGACTGACGCAATCGTCGGCCCTGATCGCGTCACGGCGGTGCGCTTCAAGGACGGCACGCAAATCCCGGCCGACCTCGTCGTCATGACCGCAGGCGTACGCCCCAACATTGAACTGGCGAAAAACGCCGGCCTGCATTGCGACCGTGCCATCGTGGTCGACGACACGCTGCAGACTTACGATCCACGCATCTACGCCGTCGGCGAATGCGTGCAACACCGCAAGGCTACCTTCGGCCTGGTCGCGCCGATCTGGGATCAGGCGCGCGTGTGCGGCGCCCATCTGGCAGGCGCCGGCCATCGTCGCTACGTGCAACAAGCCACCGCCACCAAGCTCAAGGTGACCGGCGTCGACCTGTATTCGGCCGGCGACTTCATCGGTGCCGAAGAAACAGAAGACCTTGTCTTGCGCGACCCGCGCCGCGGCATCTACAAGCGGCTGGTGCTGCAAGGCAGCCGGCTGATCGGCGCGGTGCTGTACGGCGACGTCAAGGACGGCCCCTGGTACTTCGACCTGATCCAGAAAGGCGGCGACATCTCCGCCATCCGTCATCAACTGTTGTTCGGTCAAGCCATCTGCAGTCAGACCTCCAGCCAGACCCAAAGCACCCAGGCAGCCTGATCAGGAAACCATCGTGAACCTCTCCCAAGCTCCGCTTTCGACCGTCGGCACCAAGACCACCTGCCCGTATTGCGGCGTCGGCTGCGGCGTGCGCGCCGCCATGCAACCCGACGGCGTGATCGCCGTCACGGGCGACGAACTGCATCCGGCCAACAAAGGACGTCTTTGCGTCAAGGGTTCGGCGCTGGGCGAAACGGTCGACCTCAACGGCCGTCTGCTGTATCCGAAGGTACGCGACGCCGACGGCGCATTGCAGCGCGTGAGCTGGGACGCCGCGCTCGACAAAGTCGCCGGCGGCCTGCGCAGCATCATTGATCGCCACGGTGCGGATTCGGTGGCGCTGTACGTCTCCGGCCAGTTGCTGACCGAAGACTATTACATCGCCAACAAGCTCATGAAGGGCTATGTCGGCAGCGCCAACATCGACACCAATTCGCGCCTGTGCATGTCCTCGGCCGTGGCGGGCCACAAACGCGCCTTCGGCGAAGACCTGGTGCCGATCTGCTACGAGGATCTGGAGTTGGCCGACATGGTTGTGCTGGTCGGCTCCAACACGGCGTGGTGCCATCCCATCCTGTTCCAGCGCATCGCCAAGGCCAAGGAAATCCGGCCGGAGATGAAGCTGATCGTCATCGATCCGCGCCGCACCGCCACCTGCGAACTGGCCGACATGCATTTGCCGGTCAAGGCCGGCACCGACGTCTGGCTGTTCAACGGCCTGATGAGTTTTCTCGCGCATCGCGGCGCGCGCGACAACGCCTTCGTCGACGCCCACACCAGCGGCCTCGGCGAAGCGCTGGCGATCGCCGACGCCGACTGCGCCGATCCGAACGAAGTCGCACGCATTTGCAAGGTCGACGTCAACGACCTGCTGGCCTTCTATCAAATGTTCGCCGATACCGAAAAGGTCATCACCGCTTTCTCGATGGGCGTGAATCAGTCGAGCGCCGGCACTGACAAGGTCAACAGCATCATCAACGCGCACCTGATCAGCGGCCGCATCGGCAAGCCCGGCATGGGACCGTTCTCGATCACCGGCCAGCCTAACGCCATGGGCGGTCGCGAAGTCGGCGGCCTGGCCAACATGCTGGCCGCGCACATGGATCTGGACAATGCGCTGCATCGGGACACGGTGCAGACCTTCTGGGGTTCGCCGCACATGGCCGACAAGCCCGGTCTCAAGGCCGTCGACCTGTTCAACGCGATTGAAGCCGGCCGCATCAAGGCGGTCTGGATCATGGCGACCAATCCCATGGTCAGCATGCCTGACGCCAACGTGGTCCAGCGCGCACTATCGAAGTGCGAACTGGTGGTCGCCTCCGACATCATCGAAGGCACCGACACCAATGCCTTCGCGCACGTGCTGTTGCCCGCGCTGGGTTGGGGCGAGAAGGACGGCACCGTGACCAATTCCGAGCGCCGCATCTCGCGCCAGCGCGCCTTCCTGACACCCCCGGGGGAAGCGCGTCCGGACTGGAAGATCATCTGCGACGTCGCCATCCGCATGGGTTATCGCGGCTTCGACTTCGCCGGCGTGCATGCCATCTTCGACGAACACGCGCGCCTGAGCAGCTACCGCAACGGCCCGCCGCAGATCGCCGGCAACAGCATGCGCGTGTTCAACCTGGACGGCCTGATCGGCATGAGCAAACAACAGTTCGACCAGTTGCAGCCTATCCAGTGGCCCGTGACGCGCGACAAACAGAACGGCGATGCCGTCGGCACTGCGCGCCTGTTCGGCAACCAGCGTTATTCACATGCCGACGGCAAGGCGCGCTTCGTGGCGACGCCGCCGCGCGGCCCGGCACACCTGCCGGATGAAGAATTCCCGCTGACATTGAACACCGGTCGCGTGCGCGATCAATGGCACACCATGACGCGCACCGGCAAATCGGCGCGCCTCGCTGATCACGTGCCGGAATCCTTCGTCGACATGCATCCGCAGGACGCGCTGCGCTACGGCGTACGCGAAGGCGGACTGGCGCGCATCAGCTCACGCTGGGGCGCCATGGTGGCGCGCGTGCAGCACAGCGGCGGCATCGCGCGCGGCAGCGTGTTCGTGCCGATTCACTGGAGCAACCAGACCGCCTCCGATGCGCGCGTGGGCGCATTGGTCAATCCGGTCGTCGATCCCATATCGGGCGAACCGGAGTTCAAGCACACGCCTGTCAACATCGAAGAATTCGGCGTGTCCTGGCACGGCTTCATCCTGAGCCGCAAGGCATTGGCGCTCGATGAAATCACGCACTGGACACGCATCCAGGGTCGCGACTTCGCGCGCTACGAACTGGCCGGCCGCAACACCATCGCTGACCACGGCGCCTGGGCGCGCGCATTGCTCGGCGTGCTCGACATCGACGCCGACTGGCTGGAATATGAAGACCGCACCGCCGGCGTCTACCGCGCGGTGCATGTCGACAACGACCGCATCGACATGTGCATCTTCCTGTCCAAGCGCCCCGACCTGCCTTCGCGCGCCTGGCTGGCGAGCCTGTTCGACAAGGAGCAACTGGAAGAAGCCGACCGCGTCGGCCTGCTGATCGGCCAGCCAATCGAAAAAGGCGCCGACACCGGCCCGACCGTGTGTTCGTGCTTCGGCGTAGGCCGCAACACGATCTGCAACGCAGTGCGCGAACAAGGATTGAAGACAGTGGCGGAAGTCACCGCCTGCCTCAAGGCCGGCGGCAACTGCGGCTCGTGCGTGCCGGAGATCAAGAAGCTGCTGGTGGAGACGCGGGCGGCGGAGACTGCCTGAATTTCTGTGAAATGACGTACTGAGACGTCGATCCGGATGGAGGAAAGCCGGTCGCTCAGTTCGCCGGCCGCGAAGTGATGATGATCGGCCCCTGGCTTTCGCCGTCGGCTTGTTCCAACGATTGGCGGTAGCGCGCTGAGCGTTCCATGTTGATCTGGTACTGCTCCTCGGCATGGAGGTAAGCCAATTGCTCGGCAGGCGAACGGCTGCAGCCGGCGATGGCGAGGGTGCACAGGATCAAAAGCAGGAACTGCCGCATGAATGTCTCCGAGGGGAATTGTCTTATTTCTTTTTGGCAATCATATACGCAATATATCCTTTGAGCAATTTTTCCAATAAGAAATTACCTCTGCAAGCCGCTCTGGCATTGACGTTCCGACAACTATGGCTAATTTCCGGATTCTTCGGCATGCTCTGGGCTGCCTGCAATTCTTGCAGGCTTCGCGCTCCACAAAAGGAAACTTCGTGCCCGCCATCTCTTCTCTGTTCAACAGATTTTCCTGCGCCTTGCTGGCGCTTGCAGCCTTGTCCACAGCAAACGCCGCCCACGCCGAACAGAAACGCTGCCTGAGCGAATGCAAACCGCGCATCGGCATCGTCTCGGCGTTCGGCGCCGAGGCCGACCTCCTGCTTGAGCAGACCCAGAGGAAACACGACTGGCGCATCAACGGCAATCGCTTCACGACCGGTGTATTGCGCGGCAATCCTGTGGTGATCGTGCTCAGCGGCGTGAGCCTGGTGAACGCGACGATGGTCACGCAGCTGATGCTGGATCACTTCCACATTGAACGGCTGCTGATGAGCGGCATCGCCGGCGGCGTCAACCCGGCTAATCATGTCGGCGACGTGGTTGTGCCGGAAAGCTGGGCGATGCCCATGGAAGCCTACTGGAACGGCGACGGCAGTCTGCCAGCAGCTTGCGGCAAAGCGGGCGACGTCAGCTGCCTGGGATTAAAGCTGGCGACGGAGAACGGCAAGGTGCGTCCCGACTTCCAGTTCGATGCGCCCGCTGGCAAGGTCGACAGCGGGCTGTTCATGCGCGACAGTTTTGTGATGAATGCGGCCAACGCACCGCAGGGAGAATTTCGTTTCGAGTTCCAGGCTGATGCGCAGATGCTTGCTGTTGCGCGCAGCCTCCAACCGGTACTGGCGACTTGCGGCCCCAAGAATCCGGCGCTGTGCGTTACCGCACAGCCGGCATTGAAAGTCGGCGGGCGCGGTATTTCCGGCACGGCGTTTTTAGCCAATGCCGGCTATCGCACTTATCTGCACGATACCTTACAGGCGGAATTGGTGGATATGGAAACCGCCGCCTTTGCCCAGGTGGCGTATGCCAACGGCGTGCCGTTCATCGCATTTCGCAGCGTCTCGGATCTGGCTGGCGGCAATGACTTCAAAGACGTCGGCGCCTTCTTTGGGAGCGGATTGGCGGAGACGAACGAGGCGAATGTGACGCTGGCGTTTCTGGAAGCGTGGAAACGGCGTCGCTGAGATCAGATCTGCCGCCTGCGCATACCCGGTCCGCTTCAAAGATTTTCGACATTGCTGCGATATCAACGTGCACGGGCGAACGTTGCGTCCCGTCAGCCATCCCATTCCTGAGCTATTCTTTTCAGGAGCCTGAGCATGAGCAATGTGATGAACCGATCCCTTCTTGCACTGATTATCTGCGGCGCCGGGTGGCTGTCGCCGGCTATTGCCCAATCAGATCAAGCGGCCTCCGGCGACCAACCCTTCTCGCACGCGGTGCCTCTATCCAAGGAGATCATGGGCAGTACCGGAAAATGGATCGGGGGGATCAGCCTGACCGACCCGACTGAGCGCGGTACCGGGCCAGGGCCGGCATCCGCTGCATCACCGGCAATGCGATTCAAAGTCGCGGAACCAGCCTGGATCGGCGTACTCGATACCGTCGGACAAATTGCAGGAAGCGTGCGCATCGAATCGTCCAATATCGGCATCTCGGGCAAGATCAATCAACCCGCACCTCGCGTCAACAGTCCGCTGCCGCCGTCAAACTGAAACTGCCTTCAGATCCGTATCAGAACCTGGGCTTGACCGTCTTCCAGTCCGGCTTGTACTTGCGCATCTGGCGTACGTCGTCGCGCGAGCGGATGCCGCAGCCGAGGTAGAGATCGTGCAGCTTTGCCAGCTGATCACGGTCTAGTTCCACTCCCAGACCCGGGGCGCGCGTGATGCTGACGCAGCCGTTGCGTATCTGCAGCTTGCCGCCCTTGATGACTTCTTCGTCGGCTTCCTGCCACGGATAGTGCGTGTCGCAGGCATAGGACAGATTCGGCACTGCCGCCGCCACATGGGACATCGCCATCAGGCTGATGCCCAGATGCGAATTGGAGTGCATCGAGACGCCCAGGCCGAAGGTATCGCACATCAACGCCAGCATCTGCGTGTCGCGCAGGCCGCCCCAGTAATGATGATCTGCCAGCACGATCTGCACGCTGTTCAAGGCGACGCTGCGACGGAACTCATCGAAATCAGTCACCACCATATTGGTCGCCAACGGCAGGCCGGTGCGGCGATGCAATTCAGCCATGCCTTCCAGTCCCGGCGTGGGGTCTTCATAGTATTGCAGATCATCGCCCAGCAATTCGGCCATGCGCACGGCGGTTTCCAGCGACCAGTTGGCGTTGGGGTCGATGCGCAGAGGGGTATTGGGGAAAGCTTTTTTCAGTGCCTTGATGCAGGCGACTTCATGCTCCGGCTCCAGAGCGCCGGCCTTGAGCTTGATGCTCTGGAAACCGTTTTCATCGATCATCCTGCGCGCCTGCGCGACGATCTGTTCCTCGCTCAGCGCTTCGCCCCAGGCATCGGGCTGGTACGGGCTGTCGATATGTTCTGCGTATTTGAAAAACAGATAGGCGCTGAACGGAATCCCGGTGCGCACTGCACCACCGAGCAAGTCGACCAGCGGCACGTTCAGGTAGCGCGCCTGTACGTCGAGCAAGGCGACTTCGAATGCAGAATACGCATTGCTGACGGCTTTGCTGGCGTGCGAACCGGGTGCGAGTTCCGCACCTGAATTGCCGGCCGGCGCCATGCCGGCCACCGCAGCCTTGACGATCGCGCGCAGGCCGTTAAGGTTGAAAGGATCGAGGCCGATCATCTGCGTCTTGACCTTGTCCATCACAGCCAGGGCCGGCGCGTCGCCATAGCTTTCGCCGAGGCCGAAATGACCATTGTCGGTTTCGACTTCGATGATGGAGCGCAGTGCATACGGCTCATGGATGCCGCTGGCATTGAGCAAAGGCGCATCCTTGAATGCGATCGGTGTGACGGTGACGCGGGTGATCTTCATGTCTATTTTCCGGAATCAGTAATCAATTATTTGTTGCCTGCAATCGCTGCGGAGTGCGCCGTGGTGCGGGCGAAGAACACCACGACCGCCGCCACCACCGACGTCGCCGCCAGGGCGTACAGGCCGCCCTGGATCGAACCGGTTTTTTGCTCGAGGAAGCCGAAGGTGGTAGGCGCGACGAAGCCGCCGAGGTTGCCCAGCGAGTTGATCAGCGCGATCACGGCCGCAGCGATGCGCGCATCGAGATAGGACTGCGGGATCGGCCAGAACAGCGAGGACGCCGCCTTGAATCCCACTGCCGCGAAACAGATCGAGACGAACGCGAACACCGGTCCGCCGAAGGTCGACACGTACATGCCGATGGCGGCGATGATCAGCGCCGCCGCAGCCCATGCCTGCTGGAACTTGAAGCGCGCGGCCAGGCTGGCGAACAGGTACATGGCGATGATGGAGATGATCCAGGGGATCGAATTGAACAGGCCGACCTCGAAATCCGAATACGTGCCCATCTTGCGGATGATGCTGGGCAGCCAGAACGTCGCGCCGTAGATCGTCAGCGAAATCGAAAAATAGATGAAGCAAAAGATGGCGATCTGGCTGTCGCGCAGCAGCGTCCAGGCGGAGATGTGCGCCGGCTTCGTCTTTTCGCGTTCAGCCTGTTCGGCGGCGATGGTGTTGCCGATGAGA
Source organism: Herbaspirillum sp. NPDC101397 (assembly GCF_044767325.1). Taxonomy (NCBI): domain Bacteria; kingdom Pseudomonadati; phylum Pseudomonadota; class Betaproteobacteria; order Burkholderiales; family Oxalobacteraceae; genus Herbaspirillum; species Herbaspirillum sp. NPDC101397. The sequence goes on along the minus strand of NZ_JBIWNS010000001.1, from coordinate 80,464 downwards.
TCGCGTTCGCTCTGTGTCAGCCACTTCGCATCGGCCGGTCGCGAATCGAGCCAAAACCAGACGAAGCCGCACAGCACCACCGACGCCAGGCCTTCGATGATGAACATCCATTGCCAGCCGTGCAAGCCGCCGCCATCGATCTGCAGCAGCGCGCCGGAGATCGGCCCCGACAGGATCGATGCCAGCGCGGAGCCGCTCAGGAAAATCGCCATCGCCTTGCCGCGCTCGCCGTTGGGCAGCCACTGCGTGAAGTAGTAAATCACGCCGGGAAAAAAGCCCGCTTCGGCCACGCCGAGCAGGAACCGCAACGCGTAAAACGACATCTCGCCCTGCACGAACGCCATCGCCGTGGCGGCGATGCCCCAGGTCAGCATGATGCGCGTGAGCCAGGCCTTGGCACCGTACTTTTGCAGCAACATGTTGGAGGGCACTTCAAAGATGGCGTAGCCGACGAAGAACAAGCCCGCGCCCAATCCGTAAGCCGCCGTGCCGATGCCGATGTCGGCGGCCAGGTGCGTGCGCACGAAGCCGATGTTGACGCGATCGATGTAATTGACAATGAACATGATCACGAACAGCGGCAACACGCGCTGCTTGATCTTCGATACCGCCCTGTCGAGCGGCGACAATGCCCGCCCTGCTGCCTGCGCTGTAGTCACTGCTTGTCTCCTGCGTTTTTTATCGAAAAAGAGCGTTTGCTCTTTTGTTAAAACATTAAAACACTAATATATTAGTGTGTCAATGCAGCTTAATTGCTTTATCATGCTGATAACAAAGTGGATTGCGGGGCTAACGTGCCCTATCTTTTGAGCTCTTGTCGCGAACGGTTCGGATATCCGCTGCTTTGAGCAACATACGCACCGCTCCGCTTTCTTTCGATTTATTGTCCTTTGACGTCGCGGATTCCGATTGCCATGAACAGCCCTTCCCCCCTGCAGCAACATCAGCTCGACCGCTCGCGCCATGCGGCGCCGCAGGTATTCGAGCGGCTGCGCGAAGCCATCATCACGATGCAGCTCACGCCCGGCACCGTGCTCTCCCGCGCCGAGCTGGCCTTGCAGTTCGGCCTTAGCCAGACGCCGATCCGCGATGCGTTGATGAAACTGGGTGAAGAAGGCCTGGTGGATATTTTTCCGCAGCATGCCACGGTCGTGCGCGCGGTGGATATTGCGATGGCGCGTCAGGCGCATTTCCTGCGCCGCTCGATTGAACTGGAGATCGTCCATACGCTGGCGGCCTCCCCCAATCCGGCCCTGATCGTGCGTCTGCAAGCCAGCATCGCCAAACAAAAAATGCTGGCCGACAGCGAGGATTACAGCGAGTTTGTCGAAGCCGACCAGGCCTTCCACCGTCAGATGTACGAAGCCGCCAACATCCCCGACCTATGGGCCATGGTGCGCCGTCACAGCGGCCACCTCGACCGGCTGCGTGCGCTGCACGTGCCGATCCCCGGCAAGGCACGCGCGGTGCTGCGCGATCATATCGCCATCGTCGATGCCATCGCGGCAGGTGATCCGGTCGCGGCGCAGGACGCCTTGCGCACGCACTTGTCCAACACGCTGTCGCATCTGGACGATATCCGCGAGCGCTTTCCGCACTACCTGAAAGATTGAGACTGAAGAGCTTTACTGCGAGGGATGTGCTGCTTTACAAGGCGGCGGAGAACTTGCGGCCTTCGGTCAGCATCAGATGGAAATCCGCGGCCGGGACCGGACGCGAGAACAGGTAGCCTTGCAATTCGTTGCAACCGGCTTCCTTGAGGAAGTTGAACTGCGCCATGTTTTCCACGCCTTCGGCGATGACCTTGTGGCGCAGTTGCTTGGCGATGCCGATGATGGCGCTGGCGATGGCGCAATCGTTGGTGTCGTCGGGAATGCCGGTGGTGAATGAACGGTCGATCTTGAGCGTGTTGATCGGAAATCGCTTGAGGTAGGAAAGGCTCGAATAGCCGGTGCCGAAATCGTCGAGCGAAATCGTCACGCCGAGCAAGCAGATTTTTTCCATGATCGAAATCACGCGATCGGTGCTGTGCATCAGCATGCTTTCGGTGATTTCCAGCTCCAGCCATTCACCGGTCAACTGATGCCGGCTCAACGCCGCCCTGACGCGGTCCGGCAGCGAGCGCGTGAATTCGCGCGCCGTCACGTTGATGGCGATGCGGATCGGCTCCAGCCCGAATTCTTTCCATTGGCGCGCCTGCTTGCAGGCGGCTTCCAGCACCCAGTCGCTGAGTTGGACGATCAGGCCGGTCTCTTCTGCGATCGGGATGAAATCGCCCGGCGCCAGCAAGCCGCGCTCCGGATGCTGCCAGCGCACCAGCGCTTCGGCGCCGGTGATGTGGCCTTGTGCGAAGTCGATCTTGGGCTGGTAGTACAGCAGCAATTCGTTGTATTCGAAGGCATGCAGCAAACCGGTTTCGATACGCAGCAAATCCAGGGTATTGCGGTTCATCTCTTCGCTGTAGTACGCGTAGCCGCCTTCGTTGTTTTCGCCGCCCTGCTTGGCGCGGTACATGGCGATGTCGGCCAGGCGCAGCAGGGTTTCGGTGTCGGTGGCGTCTTGCGGATACATGCTGATGCCGATGCTGGCGCCGACGCGCAGCTCATGGCCGTCAATGAAAAACGGTTCGTCAAACAGTGCAATCAGTTTTTGCGCAACGAAGCCGGCATGGTAATCCTTGTCGATGTCGAACAGTGCAATCGCGAATTCATCCGCGCCCAGGCGCGCTACCACGTCTTCGTCGCGCAATGCCTTGCGCAGGCGGATCGCGACTTCGACCAGCAGCATGTCGCCAGCGACATGGCCGAGCGTATCGTTGATCGGCTTGAAGCGATTCAGGTCGATGAACATGATGCAGCCGTAAATACTGTCCTGCTGCGCGGCCAACAGCGCCTGGTCGACCGTGCGCGTGAGCAGCGTGCGGTTGGGCAGGCCGGTCAGCGAATCGTAATAGGCCAGATGGTGAATCAGTTTTTCGGCGTTCTTGCGTTCGGTGATGTCGTTGATATAACCGATCATGCCGATCGGCTGGCCGTGCTGGTCGCGCATGACCGACAGCGACAGACTGGCCCAGAACGCTTCGCCCGACTTCTTGCGGCGACGCACTTCCATCTCGCGTCCACCCTGCGCCAAGAACACGTCATTGAGCGAAGTATCGTCTTCGTCTTCGTTCTCGTACAGGAACAGCACGTTACGGCCGATCGCTTCGATCGCGGTATAGCCGAACAATTGCTCGGCGCCGCGGTTCCAGCTGGTGATGAAGCCGGCCTGGTCCATCGTGATCACCGACTCGTGCATCTGGTTGAGAATCTGCGCCTGCTGCTCGAGCTTGGATTCGATCTGGTCCAGCGCGCGGCTGCGCTTTTCGGTGTCGGCGCGGTTTTGCAGCAGACGGCCGGTCAATGCGGCGAATGAAGTCAGGCGCCCGGCTTCGGCTTCCGTGTAATTCTCGGCCGGATCGGGGAAGAGGTAATGACCGTAGCCCACGCCCTCATGCACCACCGATTGCAGCAATTGCTGCGTGTCGAGGGCATTGGCGACATCGGAAAAATAACGGCCGCCCGGGCGGCCGAGAAAACTCGATACGATGTTGCTTAACGCCTCGTGCAGCGCGATGCCTTCGAGACCCAGCACTGCGTCAAGCAGTGCCGAGCAGCAGGCCAGATCGTTGCTGCTGAGGGTGGCGATCATCGTGTCAGGCCTCGTGACTGACTTTGGAGGCCCAGCGATAGGCCTGGATCAGCGCGCGGCAATAGCCTTCAGGTGTAACGCCGGCCGCAGCCAGATCGGTGTGGCGCAGCGGAATGCGGCCGTATTCGGCGCGTTCCACCACGTCCAGCAGACGACCGAGGCGGCCACGGCGCTGCATCAGCGCGTCGACGATGTCCTGAGGCAGTTTGAGCGGCTCGATGATGAGTCGCAGCGGCATGGTCAGCAATACGTCCAGCAGCGAGAACATGCCGACGATGAAGGCACGGTCCTGCTCGTCGCGATCGCCGTCGATCTGGTGGCACATCGCTTCCATCATGGCGGCGCGTGCGGCGGCGCGCGGCAGCAGCGGATTGGCCGACTCGTCGCCGGGAAAGCGCGCATACAGCAGCAGTTGCAGCCAGCGTTGCAGCTGGCGCCGGCCCAGCAGGTTGATGGCCTGGGTGAAGTTGGTGATGTGCGCCGAGAAGCCGAACGCCGCCGAACTGACCAGTTTGAACAATTGGTACGACAAGGCAGGATCCTGCTTCAGCAGTCCTTCCAGCGCATGCGCGTCGGCGTCGTGCGAGACCAGTTCCAGCAGCTTGACCAGGCGGCCGCGTGAAATCGCATCCTTCTGCGCGACGTTCGACGATGGCAACAAGGGGTATTCGCCGCTGAACCAGCGGAAGCCTTCGGCGCGGCAAGCGTCGAAGTTGACCGGGTCGGGGACGTTTTCCGCCAGGTGCGGACCGCGCATGCGCGTCAGCCAGGGACTTGCATCGGCCGGAATCCCGGCGCTGCAATCGAGCGACAGCGATTCAATGAAATCCGGGAACAAGGCGGTGCGCGGCGGAATGCCGTCGGCGATCAGACCGTAGCCCATCTTCGTGAGGCGTTCCAGCAACGGTTGCCGCGCCGGATCGGCACAATACTCAACCGGCACCCGCAGAATCAGTTGGGTGTCCTTGGGCGGCGCGCCGAATTCGCCGGCGAACTTGTCGGGATTGGGCACCGTGAGGATGCAGGAAAGCCGTCCGAGCGCATCGCCCAGACCGAATTCGTTGAAAAGCCGGGAAAACAGGTCGCAACCGTTCTCATCGAACGGCGATACATGCAACGAGAGCGCCGTCCACAAGTAATGGACGTCTGCAACAGGCTGTAGAAAAACTAAAGGAAAAGGAATGCTTTTATCCTGGACAGCCATTTTGTGTGGAATTGCGGCGAGCGACCGCAATATTTCTAATTAGTTATGAAAAATAAATAAGTAAGTTTCCAAAAAGAATTCTTATCTAAATCCAAATATTCACTAAATATACCTGAGAAAACCGCACTTGCCTAAATGTTCATTCAATCAGGAACATTTCCTGCAGGTCGTTCAGGAAGCGGCGTCCCAGCTCGGTTGGGCGGATGATGGCGTGGTCCCGATACAGCAGGCCTTTTTTCTCTGCGTCATTGAGCGCGGCGTCGATGGCGTTGATGCTCATGCCAGTGCGCTCGTTGAACAGGTTGACCGGAAAACCGTCTTCCAGGCGCAGGGCGTTGAGCATGAACTCGAAGCCCAATGCGTCGCGGCCGATCTCGCCTTCTTCCTGGATGGCGTTGCCGCTGCGCATCTTTTCCATGTAGGTCTGGGGATGTTTGTGGCGCGCCTGGCGCACGATGCGGTGCGGGAAGGACAGCTTGGAATGCGCCCCGGCACCGATGCCGAGATAATCGCCGAACTGCCAGTAATTGAGGTTGTGGCGCGCCTGGCGCTTCGGCTGGGCGTAGGCCGACACTTCGTAGTGCTGATAGCCGGCGGCGCCGGTCAGTTCGGTAATCATGTCCTGCATATCGGCGCTGGTGTCGTCGTCCGGCACCTGCGGCGGGTATTTGGCGAACAGCGTGTTCGGCTCCAGCGTCAGGTGATACAGCGACAGGTGCGGCGGCGCGCAGGCGATGGCGGTCTGGATGTCGCGACGCGCTTCTTCCACACTCTGCGACGGCAAGGCGTACATCAGGTCGAGGTTGAAATTGTCAAAATTGGCGTGGGCGATCTCGACCGCCTTGCGCGCCTGGTCGCCGTCATGGATCCGGCCAAGCGCGGTCAGGTGCGCCGAGTTGAAGCTCTGGATGCCGATCGACAGGCGATTGATGCCGCTGGCGCGATAGGACTTGAATTTCTCGGCTTCAAAGGTGCCAGGATTGGCTTCCATCGTGATTTCGATGTCGATATCCAGCGGCAACAAGGTCCGGATGTCCGACAGCAGGCGGTCGAGCCCGGCCGCCGACAACAGACTGGGCGTACCGCCACCGATGAAGACGGAATAGATCTTGCGGCCCCAGATCAGCGGCAACGCCGACTCCAGGTCAGCGCGCAAAGCATCCAGATAGATGTCTTCCGGAAAGCTGCCCTTCACTTCGTGCGAATTGAAATCGCAGTAGGGGCATTTCTTCACGCACCAAGGAAAATGCACGTACAGCGACAGCGGCGGCAAGGCCGACAGCTGCAGGCTGCCCGGCTTGAGGAAGGCCAGCGCGGCCTGCGCCGGGCCGTCCTGTGATCCGGACCGGGTGGGCAGCGACGACAGGTTGACGCCAACCGGCTTGATCGGAATGATCATCGCAGCTTCTCGACCAGCGCGCGCAAGGCCTGGCCGCGGTGCGAGTGGGCGTTCTTTTCGGCAGCGCTCAGTTCGGCCGCAGTGCGGTTCAGCGCCGGCAACCAGAAATACGGGTCATAGCCGAAGCCGCCCGCGCCGCGCGCTTCCTCGACAATTTCGCCATGCCAGGAGCCGTCGGCGATGACCGGTTGCGGATCGTCGGCGTGACGCACGTAGACCAGTACGCAATAGTAATAGGCCGACTTGTCATCATGACCGGCCAGGTCGGCGATCAACTTGGCGTTGTTGGCGACGTCCGATTTCGGCTCGCCGGCATAGCGTGCCGACCAGACCCCGGGCGCGCCACCCAGGGCGTTGACGCAGACGCCGGAATCGTCCGCCAGCGCAGGCAGGCCGGTGAGGCGCGAGGCGTGACGCGCTTTGGTCAGCGCGTTTTCAACGAAGGTGGCGAAGGGTTCTTCCGCTTCGGGCACATCGAACTCGCCTTGGGGACGCACGTCCAGGCCGATTTCGCCGAGCAAGGCGCCGAATTCGCGGAGTTTTCCGGGGTTATTGGAGGCGAGGACGATTTTTTGGGTCATGACGGATGGATAACTAAAATAACAAGAGATCAAGTAAAAACGCCACGCCCGCAGTGCGGACATGGCATTTCGGGATTGTAAAAGGATTCGGGCGCGGCTGCTGGCCCGACGTCCTTTTTCGCAAGACGAGTGTGCGTCGATTACTTGGCCAGGCCCAAAGTTTCTTTCTGCAAGGCAAGCAGCTCCTTGATGCCCTTGTCGGCGATGTCGAGCAAGCTGTTGAGCGTGGCGCGGTCGAAGGCGGCGCCTTCAGCGGTGCCCTGCACTTCGACGAAATGGCCGGCATCAGTCATGACGACGTTCATGTCGGTGTCGCAATCGGAGTCTTCGACGTAGTCGAGGTCGAGCACCGGAACGCCGCGATAAACGCCGACCGAAATCGCCGCGACGAAATGCTTGAGCGGGATGGCGGTGATCAAGCCGCGACCTTGCAGGACCGAGAACGCGTCGTACGCAGCGACCATGGCGCCGGTAATGGCGGCAGTACGGGTGCCGCCGTCGGCTTGCAGGACGTCGCAATCGAGGTGCAGCGTGCGCTCACCGAAGGCTTCCAGGTCGAACGCAGCGCGCAAGGCGCGGCCGATCAGGCGCTGGATCTCTTGTGTACGGCCGGACTGCTTGCCCTTGGCGGCTTCGCGATCCATGCGCGTGTGCGTCGAGCGCGGCAGCATGCCGTATTCGGCGGTCATCCAGCCCCGCCCTTTACCCTTGAGGAAACCGGGCACCTTTTCTTCGATGCTGGCGGTGCACAGCACGCGGGTGTCGCCGAACTCGACCAGCACGGAGCCTTCGGCATGTTTGGTGTAATGGCGCGTCAGGCGTACGGTGCGCAAATCTGCGGTGGCGCGTCCGCTGGGACGTTGGAATGCGGTCATGGTTTTCCTATGGAATCGGTGGCGGACGCCCTGGCGTCATGTTGGCCGGGCTGAACCGGAGAACAGGTTTTGATGGCGCGCGGCAAGCAAACTTTTTACAATGCGCTATCCAAACCCAAATACAATCACGCCTCATTGAGGTGAGTGCGCTTGAATTTTTACCGGCATTGTCTTGATAAACTGCCGGTTTGTAAAGGAAGCACGCCGTCACCGGCCCTTCCCTGCACACCTTCCCGGTCGCCGGCCACAAGCTGCGCGGCCCGCCATCCGGAGAATCAATTGACCATTTACAGCATGACCGGCTACGCCGTCACCAAACGCGACACCGCCGCCGGCGCCATCACCGTTGAACTCAAGAGCGTCAATTCGCGCTTCCTCGACCTGCAATTCCGCGTCAACGACGACCTGCGCGCGGTCGAACCCGCCATGCGCGAAGCCATCATCAGCAAGCTGGTGCGCGGCAAGGTCGAATGCCGCCTGAGCTTCGGCCGCAAGACCGCCGAAGGCGCCAGCCAGGCACTCAATCAGGCACTGCTGGCGACGATCGCGGAATTGCAAAGCCAGGTGCGCGCGCAATTCATCGACGCCCCGCCGCTGAGCGTGGCCGAACTGCTGCGCTGGCCCGGCGTGATCGAAGAAGCCGAAATCGGCCAGGACACCCTGCAAGCAGACGTGCTGGCGACGCTGCAGCAAACCCTGACCGCCTTCCTCGACAGCCGCGCGCGCGAAGGCGCAGCGCTGCAGGCCGTGCTCGAAACCCGCATCGACGCCATGGAAGCGATCGTCGCGCGCATCACGCCGCTGGTGCCGCAACTGGTGGCGCAATTCCAGCAAAAGGCCACCGAGCGCATGCAGGAAGCATTGGGACTGGCGGGCAAAGACGGCACGGCAGCGTCACTGCCGCGCGAAGAAGTGCTGGAGCGCATCCGCCAGGAAGTCACACTGTACGGTATCCGTATCGACATCGCCGAAGAACTGGCGCGCCTGTCGGCGCATCTGGCCGAGACCCGCCACATCCTGAAAAAAGGCGGCCAGGTCGGCAAGCGCCTGGATTTCATGATGCAGGAGCTCAATCGCGAAGCCAATACGGTCGGCTCCAAGGCCGCCATGAAAGAACTCGCCGATGCGTCGATGGAGTTGAAGCTGCTGATCGACCAGATGCGCGAACAAGTCCAGAACCTCGAATAACCGATCCAGACATTCAGATACGAGAGAGCATTCCATGCCAAACAAGAATCCAACCTCCGGCAGCCTGTTCATGGTCGTGGCGCCGTCCGGCGCCGGCAAATCGACGCTGGTCAACGCCCTGTTGAAGCAAGAGCCCGAAATCAAGCTGTCGATTTCCTACACCACGCGACCGCCGCGTCCGGGCGAGGAACACGGCCGCGAATATTACTTCACGACCGCGGATGATTTTCTCAAGCGTCAGGCCGAAGGTGAATTCCTGGAATGGGCCGAAGTGCACGGCAATTACTACGGCACGTCGCGCCTGATGATCGCCGATCAGATCTCCAACGGCACCGATGTGCTGCTGGAAATCGACTGGCAAGGCGCGCAGCAGGTCAAGAAGCAGTTCTCGAACGCCATCGGTATTTTCATCCTGCCGCCATCGATCGCGGCGCTGGAAGAGCGCCTGAAAAAGCGCGGACAGGACGAACCGCACGTCATCACGCGCCGCATCCTGGCCGCCGGCGGCGAAATCGCTCACTCGCCGGAGTTCGAATATGTTATTATTAATCAAGAGTTTGCAGTCGCTTTGTCGGAATTGACGGCAATTGTGAAAGCAGCGCGTTGCCGTTTCCCGCAACAGGCTGCGCGCAACACCTTCCTGTTCACCCAGCTTGGCATTCATGCCATTACCTGAGGCAACGAGTAAAACGCCCCCAAGGCGCACGACTCCGACCAGATCCGATATGGAATCCGGTTGAACCGGAATCCGCAGAATCATTCAGAATCACCAAGCAACACGAAATCAGGAGTTTTTATGGCCCGTATCACCATCGAAGATTGCCTCAAGCAAATCCCTAACCGCTTCCAGCTGACCCTGGCCGCGACATATCGCGCACGCCAACTGCTGCAAGGCCACACCCCGAAAGTGGACGCCAAGGACAAGCCAACCGTGACAGCCCTGCGTGAAATCGCAGCCGGCAAGGTCGGCATCGAGATGCTGAAAAAAGTGCCTGCCTGAGTTTCACTCTCGTCCATGCTGCCCATAACGCCAACGTATGAGCCTGATTCCCCCAGATTCAACCCTCGGTTCTCCGTTATCAGCAACTAGTACGACTGGCAGCAGCGGTACTACCCGAGCGTCTTCCGGACGCTCGGCGTCAAAACAGAATTCCCAAAACCCTTCCGCAACACCCCCTGCTCCCGCTTTGCACAGCGGCGTGGCGACGTTTACCCATCTGACGCACAAGCTCGAGGAATACCTCACGCCTTCCGAACTGAAGAAGGTCAAGGAAGCCTATCGCTTCTCGGATGAGGCGCACCTGGGCCAGATGCGCAAGTCGGGCGAACCCTACATCTCGCATCCGCTCGCAGTCGCCGAAATCTGCGCCGAGTGGAAGCTCGACGCGCAAGCCATGATGGCGGCGCTGCTGCACGACGTGATGGAAGACCAGGGCGTGCGCAAGGAAGAACTGATCGAGCGCTTCGGTGCGCCCGTGGCCTCGCTGGTCGACGGTTTGTCCAAGCTCGACAAGATCGAATTCCAGAGCCAGATCGAGGCGCAGGCGGAGAATTTCCGCAAGATGCTGCTGGCGATGGCCCGCGACGTGCGCGTGATCCTGATCAAACTGGCCGATCGCCTGCACAACATGCGCACGCTCGGCGCGATGATTCCCGAGAAAAAACGCCGCATCGCCCGCGAGACGATGGAAGTCTATGTGCCGATTGCGCACCGTCTCGGCCTCAACAACATTTACCGCGAGCTGCAGGAACTGTCGTTCTCGCATCTCTACCCGCTGCGCCACAAGACACTGTCGAAGGCGGTCAAGGCTGCACGCGGCAATCGCCGCGAAGTGGTCACCAAGATCCTCGAGTCCGTCACCAGCACGCTGATCGCCGCCGGCATCCCGGCCCAGGTCGACGGCCGCGAAAAGACCCTGTACGGCATCTACCGCAAGATGCGCAACAAGCACCTGACGTTTTCGCAAGTGCTGGACGTCTATGGCTTCCGCGTGGTGGTGGACAGCTTCGCCAATTGCTACGTCGCGCTGGGCACGCTGCATTCGCTGTTCAAGCCAATGCCGGGCAAGTTCAAGGACTACATTGCGATTCCCAAGCTGAACGGTTACCAGTCGTTGCACACCACGCTGATCGGCCCCTACGGCACGCCTGTGGAGTTTCAGATCCGTACGCAGGACATGCATCGCGTGGCTGAATCCGGCGTTGCCGCACACTGGCTGTACAAGGACGACGAAGGCAGCCTGACCGACCTCCAGCAACGTACCCACGCCTGGCTGCAATCGCTGCTGGACATCCAGAAACAGACCGGCGACTCGGCCGAGTTCCTCGAACACGTCAAGGTCGATCTGTTCCCGGACTCGGTCTATGTCTTCACGCCGAAGTCAAAGATCATCGCCCTGCCGCGCGGCGCCACGGCGCTCGACTTTGCCTACAACATCCATACCGACATCGGCGACCAGACCACGTCGGTCGTGATCAACCACGAACCGGCGCCGCTGCGCACCGAACTGCACAACGGCGACATCGTCGAAATCATCACTTCGCCGTCGTCGCGCCCGAGCCCGAACTGGCTCGGTTACGTGCGCACCGGCAAAGCACGTTCGGCGATCCGCCATCGCCTGCGCACCGTCAACCTGGTCGAATCGCAGGCGCTGGGCAAACGCCTGCTGACCAATGCGCTCAACACGCTGGGACTTGATCCGGATCTGCCGACTGTGATCATCGAGCGTCTGCTCAACGAGTCCAGCGCCAAGACCATGGAAGAGCTGTACGCCGACATCGGCATCGGCACGCGCATGGCGCCGCTGGTGGCGCGCCACATCATGGGCATGACCGAAAACGGCGCCGCCGTGCCGCAGCTCGACGTCGAAGGCCACATGTTGCCGAGCAAGCCGGACCCGGTGATCATCACCGGCAACGAAGGCTCGACGGTGCAGCTGGCGGCCTGCTGCCTGCCGATCCCAGGCGACAAACTGATCGGTCATCTGAAACATGACCAGGCGCTGATCGTCCACGTCGACGACTGCGAGACCGCCAAGCGGCATCGCGAGAAAGAACCGGATCGTTGGATCGAAGTCACTTGGGCCGGCGAGCTCAACCGTCGCTTCGAGTGCCGCATCACCATCCTGGCGCATAACCAGAAAGGCACGCTGGCGCGCATCGCCGCCGAAATCGGCGAAGCCGACGCGCATATCGTCTCGGTCAGCATGGACGATGACGGTGATCCGTCGATGAAGCATCTGCGCTTCACTATCCAGGTCGAAGACCGGGTCCACCTTGCCCGCACCATGCGCGGCATCCGCAGCATCGACAGCGTCGCCCGCATCCTGCGTGAGCGCAGCTAGCCGACCTTGTAGAAAACCTTCTCTGCCTGAGCGTTAAGCGGCTTCCGCTTGCGCTTCCGGCACGGCAAACTCCATCCCCCCGCCGCTGTTGCATGCGCCGTGCTTGACTTTCTCCGCGACAAATTCGATCAGCGCGCTGACTGCCAACGACAACTGGCGTCGGTTCGGATACACCGCATACATGCCGCTGATGTCGCGCTGATATTGCGGCAAGATGCTCACCAGCGTGCCGCGCCGCAAGTCTTCCGCCGCCACCATCACCGGCAACAACGCAATGCCCAGCCCGGCGCGCGCCGCACGCAGCAAGCCCTGTGCCGTGTTGATGCACAGGCGCGGTGCCACGCGGATGCTTTCCGCGCCATTGGGTCCTTCCAGCTTCCATAGCGCCGCTTGCGGCGTATTCGACGCGGCCAGGCAGTCGTGTCCGGCCAACGCTTCCAACGACTCCGGTGCGCCACGCCTGACCAGATACGAAGGGCTGGCCAGCAGGCCGCGATGGCTGGCGCCGAGTTTGCGCGCCACCAGGCTGGAATCGGGCAACTGCCCCGCGCGGAAGGCCAGGTCGACGCCCTCGGCGATCAGGTCGACGCGATCGTCGCTGAGCAGGAACTCCAGTTGCACACGTGGATAGCGCTGCATGAATTCCGCCATCCATTCCATGGCGAAGTTGTCGAAAAAGTCCGCCGGCGCGGCCACGCGCAAGACGCCGCCCGGTTCGCGGTTGCCTTCCGACAGGCTGGCGCCGGCGTGCTGGATGTCTTCGATGCCGGGGGCGCAGCGATCGAAGAATTCACGCCCCGCCGCGGTCATGTTCAGTTGCCGCGTGGAGCGTTGCAGCAGACGCACGCCCAGGCTCTCTTCCAGCAATTGCAGACGCCGGCTGATGGTGTTGGAGGGCATGCCGAGGCGGCGGCCGGCAGCGGCAAAGCTGCCGGCGCGCACGACTTCGACGAAGACGGAGATATCGTTCAGATCCAACATGGCATTCATCCTAAAAATGGACTGGTGAAAGCAGATTCTCCCATCTATTGAAGTTATTGGAAAGCCTCTATATTCCTCTCATCGCCATTCAATGCGACCTGATAACCCAAGGCAACTTTCCAAGGAAACAACATGAGCACCCTTCTGCACATCGACTCCAGCGCCCGCTATACCGGCTCCCTCACCCGCCAGCTGAGCGCTGCCTATGTCGAACAATGGCAAGCCAAGAACGCCGGCGGCACGGTCGTCCAGCGCGACCTGGCAAGCCACATCCTGCCGCACATTACCGAGGCCATGATCGGCGCGTATTTCACCCCTGCCGACCAACGCAGTGCGGAACAGCAAGCCATCATCGCCGAATCCGACAAGCTGGTGGACGAACTGGTCGCCGCCGACACCCTGGTCATCGGCGTGCCGATGTACAACTTCGCGCCGCCATCTGCGTTCAAGGCATGGGTTGACCATATCAGCCGCGTCGGCCGCACCTTCTCGTACGGCGCCAATGGTCCGACCGGCCTGCTGAAAGGCAAGCGCGCCATCGTGATCCTGAGCAGCGGCGGCGTCTACTCCGAAGGTCCGGCGCAACCGCTGGATTTCAACGGCACCTACATCCGCAGCGTGCTGGGTTTCCTGGGCATCAGCGATGTGGAACTGATCATCGCCGAAGGCGTGTCGATGGGCGAAGAAAAAGCCAAGCAAACCGTATCGCAGGCGCAGGAAAAGATCAGCGCCCTCGTCTGATCGGATTTCCAAAGACAAAAAAGCCGGATCATCAGATCCGGCTTTTTTACGTCTCCGCCATCTGCATCACCCGGTTCAGGACACGTGCACACTCTTGTGCAAGCGCCGCAAGCCGAACCACACGCCCGCCGCAAACACCGGCACCATCAGTCCTGTGGTGACGTCCGGGTTGATCGGCACGCCGGCCGCCTTGAGCGCCTTGCCGATATAACCGAACAATCCCACCATATAGTAGGAAATCGCCGCCACCGACAAACCCTCGACCGCCTGCTGCAAGCGCAACTGCTGCGCCGCCCGGGCATTCATCGATTCAAGGATCTGGCGGTTCTGCTGCTCTTGTACGATGCCGATGCGTGTGCGCAGCAGATCGTTGGTGTGCGCGATCCGTTCGGCCAAGGCTTTCTGACGATGCGCCACCGACGTGCAGGTATCCATGGCCGGGGCGAGACGACGCTCCATGAATTCGCCGATGGTGGGCACGCCTTCCACGCGCGTTTCGCGCAGCTCTTCAATGCGCGCCTTGACCAAGCGGAAGTAAGCCTGCGACGCCGAAAAGCGGTAGCTGTTTTCCAGCGACATCTTTTCGATGCGCGCCGCCAGTCCGGTGATCTTGCGCAGGATCCGTTCATCCTCGGCATGCCCTGCGCTGGTGTTGCCGCCGCCATGTTCGGCATCGACCATCGCCCCCGTCAGTGTCGCCAGGTCGCTTTCGATGGCGTTGAGCACCGGGCCGGCCTGCAGCGCATGCGGCAAGCCCAGCAAGGCCATCATGCGGTAAGTTTCGATTTCCAGGATGCGCTGCACCAGGCGTCCGCCCTGCAGGTCGCGCAGATCGATGTCGCGCACCACGAAGCGGCTGAAGCCGTCGGCCTGAATCACGAAATCGGTCCAGATCTCTCCACCCTGCAATACCCTGCTGGAAGACAGCAGCTTGCCTTCGAACAGGCGCGCCATGCCGGCGGCGGCGTCATGTGCGGGTGCGCGTTCCAGCACCACATGGGCGGCGACCATGATCTTGCCCTGCAACGCCAGCAGCCACTGCTGCGGCACGTGCCTGAGCGGCGCGGCGGCGAAGGCTTCGTCAGTCGTCAGCGCGGCGTCATGGCTTTGCGCGAAGGTATAGCTGGCGAATTCGGTATGGCACTCCCACTTGAGGCGGAAACGGCCGAAGTCGTGGAAGAAATGCTTGGCGTCCATCCCCGGCGCTGTCACGCCGAAATGCAGGCACAAGTCCGACAGCAAGGCGTGCTGGAAAGCGACGTGGTGGTTGGCGTCGGCCTCGCCCGGGTTGCGCAGGTACACCGCGAGATGCGTCAGGCTCTCCGGCGCGGTCAGGTGCAGGAACGGCCGCGAATGTACTTCTGCGGCGAGGGCCACGCGCTGCGGATGATTCAGGCTGGCGTAAACGATGGACATGGACAGGCCTTTGGCTTAATCGGAAAATTCATCGGAGAAATCAGCAAATCGGAATGGCGTCGCGCTGTAAGACCGTGAAGCAGAATCCGTTCCACGCGCACACTGATGCCAGGCCTGCTGCACGGCCGGCCCGGGAAAACTCAATCCTGGCGCGCCGGATAGCTGACTTCGAGGATGGTCAGTTGCTCCACGCCGGCCGGCGTCTGCAGCGTGACTTCGTCACCTTCGCGCGCCTTGGTCAAGGTGCGCGCCACCGGCGAGATCCAGCTGATCTTGCCGTTGAGCGGATCGAGTTCGTCGATGCCGACGATGGTTACGGTATGTTCGATGCCGTCCTGGTTCTCATAGGTGACGGTGGCGCCGAAAAAGATCTGGTCGTTGCCATGGTGGATGGTCGGATCGACCACTTCGGCGATGTCGAGGCGCTTGGTCAGGAAGCGGATGCGGCGATCAATCTCGCGCAGGCGGCGCTTGCCGTAGATGTAGTCGCCGTTTTCCGAACGGTCGCCGTTGGAGGCTGCCCAATGCACGATGCGCACCACTTCCGGACGGTCGACGTCGATCAGGTGCAGCAGCTCGTCCTTGATGCGCTTGTGCCCCGCCGGCGTCATGTAATTCTTGGTGCCCGCGGGAATGGCCGGCAACGCCAGTTCGTCGTCATCGTCGCCGTCGGATTCTTTTACGAATGCTTTATTCATGTTCTCGCTTGCATACTCCACGTGGTGATGCGGCCTTTCAGCCTGTCCATCATTGTAGCGGTATGTTAAAGTTCCCGAGCGCGCAATTGCACTGCGAGCGCGCTAAAACAGAGCTTCCCGCATAGACTTCTTCCGCCTTTTTCATGACCTCTTCCACGACTCGCTACCGTATCGGCCTGGCCGCCAACCGCGCCCATCAGGACGCCCCCAACTCCGCACTGGTGCAACTGCTCCAGGGTTCGCGCGCGCGCATCGAAGCGCTGCAGCCGGAACTGGTGGTGGTCGGCCGCACCCTTGATGCGATCGGCCAACTCGGCCTGCTGCCGGGCTATCCGCACATCGAGCGCTTTCCTTACGGGCGCCAGGGCGGCCTGATGAAGCTGGTGTCGCGCGTGGTCGACAGCGATCCGGCGCGTACGCTGGACGCCATCATTTACCTGATCGATCCGGTCGATCCATCCTCGACCTTCCCTGAAGCGGTGGCGCTCAAGCGCCAGTGCGTGATCCATGGCAAGCCCTTCCTGTCGACGCTGGCCGGTGCGCAGGAATGGTTCGAGCTGGAAGCGATCGCCGGCGGCGCGGCGCCCGATCCGGCGCTTGACGGCTCATTCAGGCTGGCCGACGAAGGCATCGCCCTGATCGCCCATGATTCGATGAAAACACGCATGCTGGCGCTGGCCGAACGCCATTTCGAGGTGCTCGACAGTTTCGGCTTCCGCTGCGCCACCGGCACCACCGGCGGCCTGCTCAACGAACTCGCGGTCAAGATTAAGGGAGAGGCCGGCCGCAACTGGGTCAAGCCTTTCCTGAGCGGCCCGCTGGGCGGGGACGCCCAGATCGCCGAGCTGATCCTCGAACATGAATGTCGCCGCGTGCTGTTTCTGGAAGATCCGCACGTGGCGCGCCAGCACGAAGCCGATATCCAGTTGCTGGAACGCGCTGCGCGCACCGTGACCGGCTACGCCTCCTGCATGAGCGATGAAAAATGGGGTGATCGCTGGCTCAGCCTGATCAAGCAGCGTCAGGTACGCTGACCCGCGCGATGCGGTCAGGAGATTCCCTGAAGCAAGTCCGGCTTGTTTTTGGCGCGCCCGCCCAACATATGCCTGCAGCGGCCTTCGCGCATCCTTGAGGACTTCCTTGTCGCACAAGATCAGAAAATACCTGCTGGCGCCCTTCGTCTACACGGCGGCGCTGCTGTTGCTGCTGGAAGAATGGCTCTGGAACGCCAGCAAACGCCTGTTCGCCCGCCTGCCGCTGATCCCTTTCGTGGCGCGCCTGGAAGCCTGGATAGCGGGCGTTCCTCCCTACGTGGCGTTGACCATCTTTGTACTGCCCAGCCTGCTGTTGCTCCCCGTCAAAATCCTGGCCCTGATGTCGATCGCCCACGGCCATCCGACATTGGGCCTGGTCATCATCGTCAGCGCCAAGGTGCTCGGCACTGCATTGGTGGCGCGCCTGTACACGCTGACGCAACAAGCCTTGCTGTCGCTACCCTGGTTCGCCCGCTACCGCGACATCGTGTTGCGCTTCAAGGACCGCATGATTGCGCAACTGCGTGCGACGCAGGCGTGGCAGCAGGTCGAAGCCGGCCTCGCTGTTTTCAAGGCGGCGCGGCGGCGCTGGTGGGCATCGGTCAAGGAGCGTTGGGGCGGTCGTAATGGCCGCCGCGGCCAGGGCAACCGCCTGGCGCGCATGATAAAAAAATACGCCGCTAGGCGGCGTGATCGGGAATAAACGATAACTGCGAGCAATAACTGCGAGCAATAACCGCAGAAAGTGAAAATGAAACCGCCGACATGGCGTCGGCGGCGCTTTGAATCAAATGCTCAACTGATCAGCTGTCCTGCTCGGCAACGTCGCCGGCACCGGCTTCCGCTTCGACTTTCTTCTCGGGCGCGTGTCCCATGTTGGTGGAAATGTTGTTGCCCCATTCGAACGCCTGGGTTTCCAGTTCGTAGAAATCTTCGGCGCTCAGTTGCAGTCCGTCGAGCAACTCCTTCATCTGCTCCGGCGTCTTGTCGGCTTTCTCGGTAGCTTCTGCCAATTGCAGGATCTCACCGTAGAAGCCGGTGCGGAACAGCAGCGCATCGCGGATTTCTGCACTCACCGTGATCTGCGTGAGGATGGCTTCCATCGGCATGCCGAACAAGGCGTCCACCAGCGACATGATGCCGACGGTGAAGGCGATCTCGGACATCTTGCGACGACCGGGACGGATTCTTTCGGTGATCAGCTCCAGCATCTTGCCGCGCGTTGCCGCCAAGATCAGCAACGGCGACAGCGTGTGCGCCTTGTCCTTCTCGGTATTGGCGAACAGCAGGATCTGCATCCAGCGCTTGAGCTGGCGACGACCCAGCACGATCAGCGCCTGGCCGAGCGAATCGATGTGCTTCATGAAACCGTACACGGGCGTATTCACCAGGCGCAGCAGCGTCAGGCTCAGCGCCACGTCGCGCTTGATGTAGCGCACGATCTCGCCGTTGTCGACGTTGCGCACCAGCAGCGTCAGAATGTGCATGATGACGATCTTGGACGCTTCCAGTTTCTTGCCCTGCAGGATCACGGGCTTGGCGAAGTAATAGCCCTGGAAGTAGTCGAAACCGAAAGTCACGCAATCGCGGAATTGTTCGACCGTCTCGACCTTTTCGGCCAGCAGCATCTTCTGTGCGCGCTTGAAATGCACGCTCAGCTTGAGCAGCTTGCTGGCGTCCACTTCCATCACGTCAATCTTGATGATCTTGACCAGCGGCAGGAGCTGGGCGATATCTTCCGACTCGGTGATGACGTCGTCCAGAGCGAACACATAGCCGGCGCGCACCAGTTCGTTGACGCGCTTGACCAGTTCGGGAGTGACCTTGACGGTTTCAAGGATTTCCAGCACGACCTTGTCGGCCGGCAGGAAATTGATGAAGTCGCTCATCAGCACGGTAGCGTCGACGTTGATGAAGCCGTGCAGGCTGCCGATCACATTGTTGAGACCGAGTTCCGACGCGTGCGCAATGACCGAGGCAGTGGCCGAAACATCGTCGTTGACGTTGGCCGGACCGAACGCGGCGTTGCGGAACAGCAGCTCGTAACCGATCAGCTCCTGCTCGCGGTTGAGGATCGGCTGTCGAGCCAGGAAAAAATCATGGGCGTGATGCGCTGGGGGCGCCGGGGCAGCGGCGTCGTGATCAGGAGACGGTTCGGTCATGATTTCTTGTTTTAAATAACCCCGGCACTTTTGGCAGACATGGAATCTTTGGCATGACCTTCTATTGTATGCCCTGATGCATTGCCGATACCAGAAAACATTTCACGGATGAGACGGCGGCAAAAACTGCCGGCGCAAGCCTCGTCAGTACGATACATTCAAGCCTCTCCCGATTCCAGCAGGAAACCGGCGCCGCTGTCGCGACCCAGCACCTTCACCAGGTACGGCATGACTTCTTTCAGCGTCGCCAATAGCGTCCACGGCGGATTCAACACGAACATGCCGCTGGTGTGCAGGCCGAAACCATCCGGCGACGGCGAGCTGATCGACAGCGTGACGTTGATCCAGCTCTTGGCGCCAAGGCGCTTGAGACGGTCGGAAAACTGTTTGGATTCAATCCGCTGCAGCACAGGATACCAGACCGCATAGGTGCCGGTCGGGAAGCGCACCAGCGCATCCTGCAGGGCTTCCTTGACCTTCTGGTAGTCGCGCTTGTCTTCGTAAGGCGGATCGATGAGCACCAGCGCGCGCCGCGACGGCGGCGGCAGCAAGGCCTTGAGGGCGAGGAAACCGTCGCCGCGCTCCATCATCACGCGCTTGCCGCGCGAAGTCGGGCGCTTGCCCTGCTCTGCAGCGTGCGCATCAAGTTTGCGGAAATTGTCGGCCAGGATCTTGCTTTCGGTCGTATGCAGCTCGAACAGGCGCAGACGATCCTGCTCCCGCATGACCTGATTGGCGCAATACGGCGAGCCCGGGTAATAACGCATCTTGCCGCTGGGATTGAGGTCTTTCACCAGTTGCACGTACTCGGCAACGGCTTCGGGCAGATCGGTGCGATCCCACAGCGGGCCGATGCCGGTTTCGTATTCAGCGTTCTTGCTGGCGTAGTTCCCGTCCAGCGCATAGACGCCTCCGCCGGCATGGGTGTCGACCACCATGTAGGGAGTGTCTTTCTGGCCGAGATAACGCATCAACTGGATCGTCACCATGTGCTTGAGCACATCAGCGTGATTGCCAGCGTGGAAGGCATGGCGGTAACTCAGCATAAAATCGTTCGAATCCCTGAAATGGTGGTGGCCGTTGCCGGCTATGGCAGTGCTTGTACCAAAATCACACGTAACTGTTGTGAGTCTGGTAGTTTTTCACATTTAATTTCACATTCTAACAAGGTTGCCTGCCGAATAGTCGCCCGGGCCTCGAATGTTACAAAGCCATCAACAGTTTTCAGAACAACCTACTCGCCAGAACGGTCAAGCCTAAAGTACGCATCCAGCAACGAGGTTTTGAACACCACGCCCAGCAGGCGCGGGTCTTCCGTGCTGGAAATCACCGGCAGACGTTCGCCCTGGTGATCAAGGAAGAGTTGCAGGGCCTCTCCCAGCGACATGTCCGGCGTGACCTCGTGCAAGAAGTGGGTACGCATGAAATCTCCCGCGCATTTTGCCCCGATGTTGTCCTTGTCGAGCAGCAACGAGGTCACGTCCTGCAAGGCCACCACTCCCAGATAGCGATTCTCCTGATCGGTGATGTAGATGTATTTGACCGGATACTGCAGGAAGATGCGGGTCACTTCGGAGAACGGCGCATCCTTGTGCAACACCGTTTCTGCGGGCTTGATCAGTTCGCTCATGTGAGTGCCGCGCAGGCGGATGCGTTCGGCCGCGTCGCGGTGGCGCTTGAGCGTGATTTCATACATCGAATTGCCATCCAGGCTGCGCGCGATGACATACGCCACCACACACGACAGCATCAACGGCAGCACCACCTGGTAGCTCAGCGTCATCTCGAAGATCATCAGGATCGCCATCAGCGGCGCATTGGTCGCGGCAGCCAGGAACGCGCCCATGCCCACCATGGCATACGCGAACGGCTGCGAAATCGCATGCGGCCACAAGGTGTGCGCCATGTCGCCGAACAGGAAACCGATGGCCGCGCCGACGAACAAGGTCGGCGTGAAAATCCCGCCGACTGCGCCCGAGCCGGTGGTCAGCGCCGTCGCGACGATCTTGTAGATCATCACGATCAGCACCGTCGACCACAGCCAGTCGGTGTGCAGCAGCGAATTGACCACGCTGTAGCCGTTTCCCCACACTTCCGGCACCCGCACCGACAGCAAACCCACCAGCAAGCCGCCCAGTCCCAGTCTCAGCGGCAACGGCAGGCGTGTTTTCTGAAACAAGGTCTTGCTCAATTCGAGCAGGCGCAGGAATTGCGGCGCCAGCAGTCCGGCGATCACGCCCAGCACGACGAACAGGATGATTTCGACACCTGCCACTTCGGGAAAATACGGCATCTCGTACGCCGGCTTGTAGCCCGGCAGCTCGCGCATGGTGATGTTGGCCACCACCGACGCCACGACCACCGGGCCGAAGCTTTCCATGACCAGCGCGCCGAGCACGATTTCAGTGACGAAGAAGGCGCCCGCGATCGGCGCGTTGTAGGCGGAGGTAATCCCGGCAGCGGCGCCGCAGGCCACCAGCAGGCGCATGCGCGAGGACGGGAAATGGGCGAAGCGGCCGACCAGCGAAGCGCACAAGGCGGCCAGTTGCACCATCGGCCCTTCCCGCCCGATCGAGCCGCCCGAGCCTACCGTGGCCAGCGACGACAGGCTGCGCAGCAAGGTGTGGCGAATCGGGATCTGGCCGTCGCCGATGGCCACGGCCTCCATGTAATCCGAGGTGGCGCCGGCCGGCATGCGTTTGGCCCAGATCAGGATCAGCCCGGCCACCACGCCGCCGCAGGTCGGCAACAGCACGCGCATCTGCCAGGACAGGCCTTTGGCGATTTCGACGAAACTACCGCTATGACCGGTCAGCAGGTATTGCACGGCATCGATGCATTCGCGGAAACCGATCGTCGCCAGCGAGCCGACGAAGCCGACCACGGCCGCCCACAGCAGCATCGCATGGCTCTCGGACATGCGCAGCCAGGTTTGCAGGCGGAACCGGTATTTGAGGAGAGTGTTGCGCATCGGACCGCGTTCAGTCCTTGCCGACGATCAGGGATTGCAGGTGCTGCATGTCTTTTTCGATGGCGCTGTCGGCCTTCTTTTGCATGCGCTGGTAGCAGGCCACCACCTCGCGCGCCAGCGCGGTGATGCTGGCGCCGCCGCCCTTGGCGCCGCCGGTCGCAGTCTCCACCAGCGGCTGATTGAAGCAGCGATTCATTTCTTCGACCAGCAACCAGGCGCGCCGGTATGACATTTCCATTTCCCGCGCCGCCCCGGAAATCGACCCCGTGCGGTCTATCGCCAGCAGCAAGGCGGCTTTGCCGGGGCCGAAGGCGATCGTGTCGCCCTGCATCACGCGCAATCGTACGGTTTTGGAATTTGTCATGACCGCGATTGTAGCAAGGGCTCCGGGCAAATTACATGTATATGCGACAGCGAATTGACTATCGTTATATCCTTACGTATATTCCGACCAGATTCGTCTTCCCACTCAGAAAAACAGGAACTCAAATGCCCTCTTCGTTTGCCGCACAAATGCGCCGCCTCGCTGCGTCTGCTTCGCTCGTCTTGCTGGCGCTGCCCCTGGCGACGACCGCCGCCCATGCGACAGACCTCGTGGTCTCCGCCGCCGCCAGCCTGACCAATGCGTTCAAGGATCTGGGCACCGCATTTGAACAGCAAAATCCCGGCGTCAAGGTGATCAACAACTTCGGCGCCTCCGACATCCTGATGCAGCAAATCGTGCGCGGCGCGCCGGCTGACGTGTTCGCCTCGGCGGACCAGACGGCGATGGACAAGGCTGTCGCAGAAAAGGCCGTGCAAGCGTCCACTCGCAAGAATTTCGCCGCCAACCAGATCGTCCTGATCGTCCCCAGCGACAGCACCCTGCCGCTCGCCAGCCTGAAGGACCTGACTCAGCCCGCCGTCAAGAAGGTCGCGCTGGGCAACCCGGCGTCGGTGCCGTTCGGTCGCTACACCAAGACCGCGCTGGAAAGCGCCGGCCTGTGGGATGCCGTGCTGGCCAAGGGCGTGATGGCGCAAAACGTGCGCCAGAGCCTGGACTACGTCGCGCGCGGCGAAGTCGAAGCCGGCTTCGTCTTCGCCACCGATGCCGCCGTCATGCCGGACAAGGTCAAGGTCGCGATCCGCATTCCCTCCGATACACCTGCCACGTATCCGATCGCGGTAACGGCAAGCACCGCGCAGGCAGAACTGGCGGCAAAGTACCTCGCCTACGTGCAATCGGCCGCCGGCCAGGCTGTACTGGCGCGTTACGGCTTCCTCAAACCCTGATACGCTGCGGGCTGATCAACTCTCACTCGCTCACGCGCTTTCTTAACCTATGGCTGCAGTCTGGACCCCGTTGCTGCTCTCGCTCAAGGTCGCGGGCTGGGCAACGGTCCTCAATCTCTTCTTCGGCGTCGCGGCGGCCTACGGGCTGTCGCGCTGGCGCTCGCCGCTGCGCGACCTGATCGACTCCATCCTGACGCTGCCGCTGGTGCTGCCGCCGACCGTGCTCGGCTACTACCTGCTGGTGCTGTTCGGCAAGCGCGGCACCTTCGGCGCGTGGTTGTCCGGCATGGGCATTGAGCTGGTCTTCACCTGGCAAGGCGCGGTGGTCGCCTCGACCATCGTGGCCTTCCCGCTGGTGCTGAAGTCGGCGCGCGCCGCCTTTGAAAATGTCGATAAACAGCTGGAAAACGCCGCGCGCGTGCTGGGCGTATCCGAAGCCGGCGTGTTCTTCCGCGTCAGCCTGCCGCTGGCGGCGCGCGGCATTGCCGCCGGCGTACTGCTGGCGTTTGCCCGCGCGCTCGGTGAATTCGGCGCCACGCTGATGATCGCCGGCAATCTGCCCGGCCGCACGCAAACACTCTCCGTCGCGATCTATGAAGCGGTGCAGGCCGGCGATGATTCCACCGCCACCTTGCTGGTGGTGATCACGTCAGTCACTTGCGTCGCCGTGCTGCTGATCGCCGGACGCCTGATGCCGGGCCACACCCGCCGGGCGGATCTGTCATGAGCGTCGCTGTCCACATCCGCAAAGAGCTGCGCGCCAACGACCGTACATTTCAGCTCGACATCGACTTTGCCTCTGACAGCGACCGCATCGTGCTGTACGGTCCCTCGGGCTCAGGCAAGAGCCTGACGCTCAAGGCCGTGGCCGGTCTGATGACGCCGGACGAAGGCAGGATCACGCTGAACCAGCGCACGCTGTTCGATGCCACACAAGGCATCAACGTCAAGCCGCAGCAGCGCAATGTCGCCTATCTGTTCCAGGATTACGCGCTCTTCCCTCACCTTACCGTGGCGCAAAACATTGCCTTCGGATTGCAGCGCGGCTGCTTCAATCTGCGCAAGCCTGCAGCGCATCCGGCAGTCGCGCGCTGGTTGCAGGCGTTCGGACTGGACGCCACGGCCGGCAGTTATCCCTCGCAGATTTCCGGCGGCCAGCGTCAGCGCGTCGCCCTGGCGCGCGCGCTGGTGGCGCAACCTGACATCCTGCTGCTGGACGAGCCGTTTTCCGCGCTCGATCTGTCGCTGCGCGAACGCATGCGTCAAGAGCTCAGCGAATTGCAACAACAACTGCATGTGCCGATGCTGATCATCACGCACGATCCGGCCGACGTCGAGGTGCTCGGCGACGCCGTGTTCGAGGTGCGCGACGGCATGGTCTCCCGCCAGAAATAAGCCGACAATAAAAAAGCCGCACTCTTGTGGAGTGCGGCTACCGCAGGGACGGGGGTGGATACCCCCTGAAACTTCAATCGCCCTTAAGCAAACTTAAGCAAACTTAAGCAACCTTCTTTTCGGCGCCATCGAAGAATTGTTCATCTTCGGTCGAACCGTGCAACGCTGTGGTCGACGACTGGCCTTGCTGAATCGCCTGGGTGACCGCGTCGAAGTAACCGGTGCCGACTTCGCGCTGATGCTTTACCGCAGTGAAGCCCTTGTCGGCTGCGGCGAATTCGGCTTCCTGCAATTCCACGAAGGCCGACATCTGGTTGCGCGCATAGCCGTGCGCCAGGTTGAACATCGAATAGTTCAGCGCATGGAAACCGGCCAGCGTGATGAACTGGAACTTGTAACCCATGGCGCCCAGTTCCTTCTGGAATTTGGCGATGGTGGCGTCGTCCAGGTTCTTCTTCCAGTTGAACGACGGCGAGCAGTTATACGACAGCATCTTGCCGGGGAACTTGGCGTGAATGGCTTCGGCGAATTTCTTGGCGAAGGCCAGGTCCGGCTTGCCGGTTTCACACCACACCAGATCGGCGTACTCCGAATAAGCCAGACCGCGCGAGATAGCCTGATCAATACCCGGACGGGTCTTGAAGAAACCTTCGACGGTGCGCTCGCCGGTCAGGAACGGCTTGTCATTGTCGTCCACATCGGACGTCAGCAAGTCGGCCGCCTCGGCATCGGTACGGGCGATCACCAGTGTGCTGGTACCGGAAACGTCAGCCGCCAGGCGCGCGGCGTTGAGCTTCTCGACCGCTTCACGTGTCGGCACCAGCACCTTGCCGCCCATGTGACCGCACTTCTTCACCGACGCCAGCTGATCTTCGAAGTGGACGCCGGCGGCACCCGCGTCGATCATCGACTTCATCAGTTCGTAGGCGTTCAGCACGCCGCCGAAGCCGGCTTCCGCGTCGGCCACGATCGGTGCAAAGAAGTCGATGTCATTCTTGCCTTCCGACCATTGGATCTGGTCGGCGCGTTGGAACGTATTGTTGATGCGCTTGACCACCATCGGCACCGAGTTGGCCGGATACAGCGATTGGTCGGGATACATTTCGCCGGCCAGGTTGGCGTCGCCGGCAACTTGCCAGCCGGACAGGTAGATCGCCTTCAGGCCGGCCTTGACCTGTTGCATCGCCTGATTGCCGGTCAGCGCGCCGAGGGCGTTGACGAACGGTTCGTTGTTGACCAGATTCCACAGCTTTTCAGCGCCGCGTTTTGCCAGCGTGTGCTCGATCTGCACCGAGCCTCGCAGGCGCACCACGTCATCGGCCGAGTAGTTGCGCTTGACGCCTGTCCAACGTGGGTTCTCCGCCCAGTCTTTAGCCAGTGCCTGAATTTGTTGTTCGCGTGTCGTCATGGTCAATCTCCTTAAGGTAGTCAGAAAATGGAGGTCAAGAAGTGAAATCCATGACTTCATAGTAGGCCTTTAGGTGCAGAGCAACAATGTCTTATATAAGACATATCAATAAATTTTTATCGTTAATATTCAAAAGCTTAAATATTGTTTTTTGCGATGCGAAACGAAATTTCTGAAAATGAAATGCTTTCATGATGCTGCGCAATCCTACTTTTCATAATGTGGAACGACGTTTTTGCATCATGAAAAACATACTCCGGCCACAGCTCCTTTTGCCGTTGCGCCGATGCCGGGGCATAATGCACTCCGTCTTTCATCATAAAAGTCACGCATCATTTTTTAGTGCAGAACGACCGCCACCCCATAACGATATAAACAATAAGGACCTCCATGAGCCCCACCAGCAACAGAGAAGAGACACTCCGTCAATGGCAAGCCCGCGAAGCCGAAGTGCGCGCCAAACTGGCCGCGCCCGGCGTCGCGTCAATGGATGAGCTGAAAGCCGGCAGCGGCATGAATTTCCTGCAACGCATCTGGGACGGCGAACTGCCGTCGGTGCCGATCGGCGAGACCATGGATTTCATCCCGGTTGAAGGCGAGCCGGGCCGCATCGTATTCCAGGGCACACCTGGCAAGCAGCACTACAACCCGCTGGGCAGCGTGCATGGCGGCTACTTCTGCACCCTGCTCGACTCGGCCGTCGGCTGCGCCGTGCATTCCGTGCTGCCGCAAGGCATGGGTTACACCACACTGGAGCTGAAGGTGAACCTGATCCGCGCACTGACCGCGAAGACCGGCCCTGTGCGCGCCGAAGGCAAGGTGATCCAGGTCGGCAACCGCGTCGGCATCGCCGAAGGCCGCATCATCGACGTCGACGGCAAGATTTATGCGCATGCCACGACGACTTGCCTGGTGTTCCCGCTGCCGTGAGATCGGAAGCGCTGCAAGCATGGTGCATGACGGTTGTTGAAGAGTCCGACGTCTCTTTCAGCAGTCGTCCGACCGGCATCGATTGCCTATTGGTTGTCTATTGAGTGCAGAAGGGTCAGAATGGCGCTAATAGAAATCAGCCGACGCCCCCATGCATTACGCCCTGGATATCCGCACCTTCCTCTTCAGTCATTATTTCTATACCGGCCTGCGCATCGCCACCGGCGTCGTCGGTCTGACCATGCTGGTCTTCAACATGGCCGACATGCAGACCACCATGACGGTCTTCCTCGGCGCCTTGTGCACCAGCCTGATGGACTTGCCCAGCCCGCTGCGTCACAAATTCAATGAAATGCTCGCCGGCGTGCTGCTGTGCACCCTGGTGATGCTGGTGATCAGCCTGTGCGCGCCGATCCACTGGCTGGTCAGCGTGGCGATGGTGCTGGTGAGCTTCCTCGCCAGCATGATGGTGGTGTACGGCAAGAAGACCTTGCCGCTGCAATTCGCAGCGTTAATGGTGATGACGCTGTCGATGGAAAACAGCGTGCCGTTTGACGAAGCCTTCCTGCATGCAGGTTTCTTCCTCGCCGGCGGCCTCGGCTACCTGACCTACTCGATGATCGTGTCCTACTTTTTGCGGCGGCGCGTCAAACAGCAAGTGCTGGCAGAAGCGCTGTTCGAGCTGGCGCGCTACTTGCGCATCAAGGCCGATTTCTACGACGTGCGCAGTGATCTGCAGACGCAGTTCACGACGCTGGTGCGCCAGCAGATCGTGCTGGCCGACAAGCTGCAGGCGTCACGCGACCTGGTGCTGCGCGACATGCACACCAAGCAGGACGGCTTGCTGGTGCATGTCCACCTGAGCATGCTGGAGCTGTATGAACAGGTGTTGTCGACGCATGCCGACTACGCCCTGCTGCGCAGCCATTTCGGCGACACCGACGTCATCATCTTCCTGCGCGACCTGGCCAACAAGACCGCCGAAGATATCGAGTCGATCGCCTACGCCGTCACCCGCAAGCGCATCTCGACGCCAACCGTCAATTACAAGGCGGAACTGCGCGCCGTTCAGTACGAGATGCAACAGCTGCAGCAGGACAACCTGGCCGGTCACATCCCCGACGAAGCCATCACGGTGCTGCGCGTGACCTACAACAAGATCCTCGACATCATCGAGCTGATCTCGCAACTGCACCTGGCCACGCAAACCCCGATCGATGCGATCCCGATCCTGCCGGGGTCCGACATGACGCCGTTCCTGACCCAGCAAAAGTACAAGGCCGGCCTGCTGATCGCCAACCTGCGCTGGCAATCGCCGATATTCCGCTTCGCCATCCGTGTCGCGCTGGCGGTCTCGACCGGCCTGTGGATCGCCGCGCATCTGCCGTACATGTCGCACGGCTACTGGATCGTGCTGACCATCGTCATCATCCTCAAGCCCAATTTCAGCTCGACCAAGCAGCGCGTGAGCGACCGCCTGATAGGCACCATCATCGGCTGCCTGCTGACCGCGCTGATCCTGCGCTTCGTGCATGATCCGATAGGCTTGCTGGCCGTGCTGTTCATCGCCAGCGTAGCGGCGCCGGCCTTCACCTACGTCAAATACCGTTACACCGCGATCGCGGCCTCGGTGCAGATCCTGATGCTGCTCAACCTGCTGCTGCCGGCCGGCCATCACGGCGCGGTCAGCGAACGCCTGATCGATACCGTCATCGGCGTAGCCATCGCCACCCTTTTCAGCTACGTGCTGCCGAGCTGGGAATACCGCGACCTGCCACGCCTGCTCAAGAACGTGCTGCACGCCAGCCATCGCTACATCAAGGCCAGCCGCGACATGCTGGAAGGCAAAGTGGGCGATGATTTCTTTTACCGCGTCTGCCGCAAGGGTTTCATGGACAGCCTGTCGGCGCTGATCTCGGCGCAGGTGCGCATGATGGACGAACCGATCAGCAAGCAGCGTGCGGTGCGCGAGATCAACCGCTTCGTGGTGCAGAACTACCTGGTGGCGGCCCACATTGCCGCACTGCGCATCCTGCTGCGCCGCCATGCCGAAGGCTTGCCGCGCGCTCCCGTCAACAAGCTGATCGAGCAGACTTACCAGAGCGCCACCGCGCATCTGTTGCAGGCGCAAGGCATCCTGGCAGGTCCCGGCGGCAATACCGCGACGACCGTACCGGTGGAGGAAGTCGTGCCGGTCAATCCGCTGGCGGAAACCGTGGCGGCCGAAGACATCGCCCTGGCGACCGAGCCCGAAGTGAGCGAATGGTCCGGCTGGCATACCTTCCAGCGCCGCTCCGCGCTGCTCGACAGCGACCTGCAGGAGATCGTTGCGCAAACCGGCGCCATCGAAAGCATCCTGCGCAAAGCGGAGACCGCATGATTACCCGGCCGACGCGTTAAAGCAGTTGCCCGGACTTGCGCGACTTTGAATTGCGTTGATCCGCACCGGCCATGGCTGGCGACAGACGAAAAAAAGCCGTGCTGAGCACGGCTTTTTCATTTCACGACTGACGCCGATTACTGCTTGTCCTTGCCGTCATACGACAGAATGCGGTGCATGCGCTTCTGCTCGAACATGCGTTCGTCGGCGACCCGCAGCAGCGTTTCGATATCCAGGCCGTCCTGCGGGAACAAGGCCACGCCGATGGAAGCATCGACGTGATACTGATTGCCGTCGCGCCCTTCGATAGGCTGGTTGAGGAAGTTGCGGATCTTCTCGGCGATCGACTTGGCGATGTTCTCGTCGGTCACGCCATGCAGGTAGACCACGAACTCATCGCCGCCAAAGCGCGCGACCGAGTCGTCCTTGCGCAGAGCATGCTGCAATTGCGACGCCGCCGAAATCAGCACCTTGTCGCCTTCGTCATGGCCGTACTGGTCGTTGATCGACTTGAACTTGTCGAGGTCGATGAACAGCAGCGCAAATTGCAGCGGGGCCACCTCCGTCCCCTTGCGGCGGCGGAAGTCGATCTGCGCGATGAACGAATCGCGGTTAAGCACATTGGTCAGGCGGTCGGTGCGCAGGTTGCGTTCCATTTCCTGGAAACTCTGCGCCAGCTGGCCGATTTCGTCGCGGCGATCGATATTGAGCGACGGGAAAGGCTCGCCGTTGCCGATGCTCTTGGCCGCCAAGGTCAGCTTACGAATGTCGCGCAGCACCCAGCGCAGGATCACAAAGCCCAGCACAAACGTCATGCACACAGCAATGAAACCCAACAACAATGTCTGGTAAACGCCGCCGGTCACCGAGCCGAGGAAGTCGGACCGGCTCACCGCGCTGACCGCCACCCAGTCCAGCCCGGCGTCGTCGTGATGCAGGCGGAACGCCAGTTCGGTCTTGGGACCATCGGTCTGCAGCGACTGGACCACCAGTTTTCCCGGCTCCAGCTTTTGCGTCTTCATATAGGCGACCAGGTCGGCATACGACTGCCGCACGATGGGCGAGGTGCTCTGCCCGGCGTTCAGGCGCACGAAGTTGGCACCGTCGACCTTATGGATCGGCTCGTTCACCGAAGTGGCGATCAGGTCGCCCGACATCTCGATGATGAAGGCGACGCCATTTTTGGTCAGCGGCAAGGCTTGCAGGAAGTCGCTCAGGCGGCGCAGGCCGATGCTGCTGGTGGCCACGCCCAGCAAGACATGCTCGGGAGAATAGACCGGCTTGGACAAGGTGATGCCGAGGAACTTGAGACGGAAATCAGTGAACACCGGCGACCAGGTTTCCTGCTTGCGCTCGATGGCCTGGCGATACCAGGGACGATTGCGCGGTTCGTAGTCCTGCGTGGCGATCAGCGTCGGCGTGGTGCCTGGGCCGCGCAAATGATAGACGTAGTTTTTACCCTGCGGATCGCGGGTGCTGTACATGAAGAGATTCATCTCTTCCTGCTTCACACCCAGGAAACTGCCGTCCGCGCCGCCGAAATAGACATAGCTGGGATCGTCGAACAGGCTGTTGGCCAGCCACAGACGCTCTTCCAGCGCGGCCTTTTCTTTCGGGAACGGGATGTAGGTCGGCGGCCCGCCCTTTTCGGCCGGCGGAATCGGATCCGGCGCCACCACGCGCAGCGTCTCGCGCGCGCCCAGCAGTTGCCGGTCGGTCGCCTGGCCGACGCGGTTCATGGTGTCCATCAATGCATTGCGCGCCAGCACCTCGGTGGCGTCATCGCCGGCACGATACAGAAACCAGCCTATCGTCACCGCCAGGCATAACATCAGAAATACAAACGGCAAGATGAACAGCCGTTGTAATGAAGATTGCTTCAGAATTTCACCCCTTGCTTATGCCACGGTCGTCTGGGACGGATAGTTCACGTGTTTTATTGTTTTTTATACATGACTTAACGTCATTTGATGCCTCATTTCGCCCACCTGGCACCGAATCAGAGAGTTTAATCGTTTATATAAAAAAATTCCCTGAAACCTGAAAAAAATACCCGTTTATCGAAGTATTTCTCTCAGGCCGTCAGGGAACTAGATAGCATAATTACAAAGAGTTAATCAAGACATTTCAGTTCGGCTCAAACGAAAGTGCACCATTTTTGACACTCACATGGACCACGTCCTTGGGACCGAACTTTCCTTGCAAGATGAGCTTCGACAAGGGGTTTTCGATTTCCTGCTGGATCGCCCGTTTCAGCGGCCGCGCACCATAGACCGGATCGAATCCGGCCTCTGCGATTTTCTGCAATCCGGCGTCGGTAATGACCAAGCCGATATCCATCTTGGCCAGACGCTCCTCGAGGATATGCAGCTGGATCTTGGCGATCGCGCCGATGTTCTTTTCGTCCAGCGCATGGAACACCACGATCTCGTCGACACGGTTGATGAACTCGGGACGGAAGTGCAGCTTGACCTCGGCCATCACCGCCATCTTCACCACCGCCGCATCGCTGCCTTCCATGGCCTGGATCTTGTGCGAACCCAGGTTGGAGGTCATCACGATCACGGTGTTCTTGAAGTCCACCGTGCGGCCCTGGCCATCGGTCAGGCGGCCGTCGTCGAGCACTTGCAGCAGGACGTTGAACACGTCCGGATGCGCCTTCTCGACTTCATCGAGCAGGATCACGCTGTAAGGCTTGCGCCGCACCGCTTCGGTCAGGTAACCGCCCTCTTCATAGCCGACATAGCCCGGCGGCGCGCCGATCAGGCGGGCCACCGAATGCTTCTCCATGAATTCGCTCATGTCGATGCGGATCATCGCTTCTTCGGTATCGAACAGGTACGACGCCAGCGCCTTGCACAGTTCGGTTTTACCCACGCCGGTGGGGCCCAGGAACATGAACGAACCGTAAGGCTTGTCCGGATCGCCCAGCCCGGCGCGTGAACGGCGGATTGCATCCGAGACTGCAACAATCGCCTCGTCCTGCCCCACCACGCGTTCGTGCAATACCTCTTCCATGTGCAACAATTTTTCGCGCTCGCCCTGCATCATGCGCGACACCGGGATACCGGTTGCGCGCGCCACGATCTCGGCGATTTCCTCCGCGCCGACCTGGGTACGCACCAGGCGCCGCTTGCCGACGGTCTGTTCGCTGGCGGCGTCCTGCTTGTTCTGCATCTCCAGTGCCTTCTCCAGTTCGGCCAGCTTGCCGTACTTGAGCTCGGACACTTTCTGCCAGTCGCTCTTGCGAGTAGCGTCATCCATCTGCAGACGGATCTGCTCGATTTCTTCCTTCAGATGCTGGCTGCCCTGCACCGTGGCTTTTTCGGCTTTCCAGATTTCTTCGAGATCGGCGTATTCGCGCTCGAGCTTGGAGATCTCTTCCTCGATCAGCGTCAGACGCTTCTGTGAGGCTTCGTCCTTCTCGCGATTCACGGCTTCACGTTCGATCTTCAACTGGATCAGGCGACGGTCGAGCTTGTCCATGACCTCCGGCTTGGAGTCGATTTCGATCTTGATCTTGGCGGCGGCTTCATCGATCAGATCGATTGCCTTGTCCGGCAGGAAACGGTCGGTGATATAGCGATGCGACAACTCTGCCGCAGCGACGATGGCCGGGTCGGTAATGTCGACGCCGTGATGGACTTCGTACTTTTCCTGCAAGCCGCGCAAGATGGCGATGGTCGCCTCCACGCTGGGCTCGTCGACGATGATCTTCTGGAAGCGGCGCTCCAGCGCAGCGTCCTTCTCGATGTACTTGCGGTATTCGTCGAGCGTGGTGGCGCCGACGCAATGCAGCTCGCCGCGCGCCAATGCTGGCTTCAGCATGTTGCCGGCATCCATCGCGCCTTCTGCCTTGCCGGCGCCAACCATGGTGTGCAGCTCGTCAATGAAGACGATGGTCTGGCCTTCATCCTGGGCGATCTCTTTCAAGACGGCTTTCAGGCGTTCTTCGAACTCGCCGCGATACTTGGCGCCGGCCAGCAAGGCTGCCATGTCGAGCGACAGCACGCGCTTGGACTTGAGGCTGTCCGGCACTTCGCCGCTGACGATGCGTTGCGCCAGACCTTCGACGATGGCGGTCTTGCCGACGCCGGGCTCGCCGATCAGCACGGGATTGTTCTTGCTGCGGCGTTGCAGCACCTGAATGGCGCGGCGGATTTCATCGTCGCGGCCGATCACCGGATCGAGCTTGCCGGCACGGGCGCGCTCGGTCAGGTCGAGGGTGTATTTCTTGAGCGACTCGCGCTGGCCTTCCCCCTCTTGCGACGACACGCTGGCGCCGCCGCGCACAGTGCTGATGGCGGCTTCCAGGGACTTGCGCGAGAGACCGTTTTCACGCGCGGCGCGGCCGGCGTCGGACTTGTCGTCGGCCAGGCCGAGCAAGACCATCTCGCTGGCGATGAACTGGTCGCCGTGCTTTTGCGATTCCTTGTCGGCCAGGTTCAGCAAGGCCACGAGCTCGCGGCCGATCTGCACTTCGCCGCCATTGCCCGAAACCTTGGGCAGGCGCGTGAGTGCGTGCTGCAACGCCGAAGTCAGTCCGGCCACATTGACGCCGGCGCGCTGCAGCAGCGAGCGCGCGCCGCCGTCGTCCTGGGCCAGCAGGGCCAGCACCAGATGGGACGGATCAATGTATTGGTTGTCGTTGCCGACAGCCCGGCTCTGGGCATCCGCCAGAGCTTCCTGCAATTTTGTGGTGAGTTTGTCGAGACGCATGGTGTGCTTTCGCTCCGAATTTTGAATACCTAGAAAATTGGGACGTGCAGACGTATTTCAAGGAATGATCCGACTGTATGGCCGCGAAAGGCTGCCGGATTTGATCCAGATCAACTTACGGTAGATCGCTCCGGCGCGGGAAGGTGTCCGCCAGGCGCCCGGCGAAAGCCGCCAGCGCGGCGCTCAGCTTTTCCGAGACGGCTCTGTCGGCCAGCATGGCGGCCGTATCGAGCTTGTTGGTCGGCAAAGCCACCACTGCGGAAGCAGGTAAAACCACATCGGCGTTCATCATTGCCAGCGTGTCGAGCAAGGACGCCTGCGCATGTTCCGCACGGCCGGAGGCATTGAGCGCGGCGACCGGCTTGTTGATGAATTCGCCGCTGCCGACCACCCAGTCGAGCGCATTCTTGAACGCGCCCGGCACGCCGTGGGCATATTCCGGGCTGGCGATCAGGACCGCATCGGCCTCTCGCAGCGCAGCGCGGAACGCCAACACCGTCGCCGGCTCGGCGCCCTCGGCGTCGGGATTGAACGGCGGCAGCTCAGCCCATGCCAGATACAAGCTGATGCGCAGCGACGGCGGCGCCAGCACTGCCGCCGCTTGCAGCAGCGCCGTATTGGAAGATGCCGCCCGCAAACTGCCGGACAAGGCCATCACCTTGAAAGAAGCGCCGTCGCGGTCCATCGCGCCGACTATGCAAACACCGCGCGATACACTGCAAAACCCGCCACGCACAAGGCGACCGAACCCAGCAGATGCAAGCCTGAATGAGCGATCGCCAACAGGTAGTTGCCGCGTTGCAGCAGCAGCATGGCTTCCGCCGAGAACGTTGAAAATGTTGTCAGACCGCCCAGAAAACCGGTGATCAGGAACAGGCGCCACTCCACCGGCAAGCCCTGGTGCCCTTCAAAAAACGCCACCAGGAAGCCGATCACGAAACCACCGCCCCAGTTGGCAGCCAGCGTGCCCCATGGCAGCGCTTGCCCGGCGACGTTGAGCCACAGGCTCAATCCCCAACGCAACCAGGCGCCCAGTGCCGCACCCATGCCAACCGCAATCCATTGCATCGTTCGTTTTTCCTTTTTTGTCTTCTTGATCAATACGCAATCATGGCGAATGAACCGTGAGCCGGTCAAGCGCCTGATGATCGTCCTGCAAGGCCTTGTCGACGCTTTCGTGCATCCAGTCGACCCAGGTGCTGATCTTGGCGTCAAGGTATTGGCGCGACGGGTACAGCGCATACACGCCCATATCCTGCATGCGGTAGTGCGGCAGCACGCGCACGATGGTGCCGGCGCGCAAGGCGTCCACCGCCGAATACAGCGGCAGCACGCCGATGCCCATGCCTTCCTTCAGGGCCAGCAGCATGGCTTCGGCGACGTTGACGTGGAAGTTGGACTTGATGGCCACCACTTCCCTGCCATCCGGGCCTTCCATTGCCCACTCGTCCAGCGGCGACACCGGGCTGACCAGTTGCAGGCAATTGTGATTGAGCAATTCCGGCGGCTTTTGCGGCGCTCCGTGCTTTTCCAGGTACAGCGGCGATGCGCACAGAATGCTGTAGATGCTGCTGAGCTGGCGGAAGATCAAGCCCGAATCCGGCAGCTCGCGCGCCAGCACCAGCGAGACGTCGAAGCCTTCCTCCAGCAGGTCCGGCACGCGCTGCGCCAGCGTCAGCTCGATGGCGACATCCGGATAGCGTTTCTGGTAGCTCGACACCGCAGGAATGACATAGCGCTGTCCGAAGCTGGTCATGGTGTGGATGCGCAGGCGCCCGGACGGTCTGACGTAGGCGTCGCTGGCCTCGGCTTCAGCCTCCTGCACGTAGGACACGATCTGTTCGCAACGCAGCAGGTAGCGTTCACCCGCTTCGGTCAGGGCGATGCGCCGCGTAGTGCGGTTCAGCAATCGGGTGCGCAGATGGCGCTCCAGGTCCGCCACCGCGCGCGACACGTGGGCGGTGGTCAATTCCATTTGTTGCGCAGCCAGCGTAAAACTGCCAGCATCGACAACACGCATGAAAATGCGCATGTTCTGCAAAGTATCCATATATTCCGTCTTTCCTGTCTTCAATCCGGCCGTTTTGCATGCGTACAGCAACAAAAACGGCTCCGGGAAGCTGCATTGTTACCCAAAACGACAAAAATATTATTGCAGTAATTGAAAAGACCCTTTGTGTTTCCTGCGGTTTTTCTCTTTATCTTTACCAAATACAATCAGTATCGCTAGATATTTGCATTTTTTGGGATAGTCCGATGAAGACCTCTGCTGACAAACACCGCATTGTTGCGCCGCTCATGATGATTGCGGCCGGCCTGGCCTGTGCTGTGCTCGCCGGTTGCGCCGACAATGGCGGCATCAAGCCGCAGGCGGTCGTCCAGCAGCCCAACACCCTCGACGTCGGCAACGCCATCCGCCAGGTCGGCGCCGAAGCGGGCTGGCCCAGGCGCGCCTGGTGGGAAAACTACGCCGATCCGCAACTGAACCGCCTGGTGGTGGCCGCCGTCGCCGGCAATCCCAACATGGCGATTGCCGCCGCGCGCGTGCGCCAGGCACAGGCCATGGCCGTGGTCGCGCATGCTGGCGAATTGCCGCAGGCGCAGCTGGACGCCGCCGTCGGCCGCAAGGATTGGTCCGACAACGTCTATTACGGCGCCAGCTTCCGCGACAAGCTGACCTGGAACAACACTGCGGTGCTGAGCCTGTCCTACAACCTCGATCTGTGGGACCGCAACCGCAACACCA
The DNA here is from genome assembly GCF_044767325.1 of Herbaspirillum sp. NPDC101397. NCBI lineage: Bacteria > Pseudomonadati > Pseudomonadota > Betaproteobacteria > Burkholderiales > Oxalobacteraceae > Herbaspirillum > Herbaspirillum sp. NPDC101397. The sequence continues at coordinate 43,330 of NZ_JBIWNS010000001.1, read as the reverse complement.
CTGAACGCGCCCAGGATGAAATCCATGCCGTCGCCGCCGATGCCCGCGCCGCCCAGCTCGAACTGGAAAGCAACGTGGTGCGCACTTACGTCCAGCTGTCGCTGCAATACGGCCTGCTCGACAGCACCCAGGACACGCTGAAACAGGAACAACAGATCCTCGACCTCGCCAACCGTCGCTTCCGTGGCGGCATCGGCACCCAGATGGAAATCAGCCAGGCCGAAGTCCCGCTGCCGGAAACCCGCCGCCAGATCGAAGTCTTCAATGAAAACATCGCCCTCACGCGCAACCAGCTGGCAGCCCTGCTCGGCCAAGGTCCCGGCGCCGGCGACAGCATCACGCGTCCGGTCATGAACCTGCAGGCCGTACTCGGACTTCCCAGCGCCCTGCCGGCCGAGCTGATCGGCCGCCGTCCCGACATCAGCGCCGCGCGCTGGCGCGTGGAGGCTTCGGCCAAGGGCATCGCCGTGGCCAAGGCGGCGTTCTATCCCAACGTCAACCTGCTCGCCAGCATCGGCCCGACTGCGGCCGGCGGCGGCTTGCTGAGTTTCCTGAGCGCGCCCAACATCACCACCACTTACGGCCCGGCGATTTCACTGCCGATCTTTGAAGGCGGCCGCCTGCGTGGCCAGCTCGGCGCCACTACCGCCGGTTACGACATGGATGTCGAACACTACAACCTGCTCCTGAGCCAGGCGCTCAAGAGCATCGCCGACCAGATCGTCACGCTGCAGGCGATCCAGCGCCAGCAGGTGCAGGCCGAGCTCTCGGTGGCGGCGGCGCAAAAGAACATCGACATCGCCACGCGCGCCTATCAGCGCGGCCTGACCAACTACGTCAACGTGCTGACCGCACAAACTCAATGGCAGCACCAGCAGCAAGTGGTGCAGCAATTGCTGGCACAAAAGCTGACCGCGTACGCCAGCCTCACCGTCGCGCTCGGCGGCGGACTGGAAGTATCGATGCCTGAGGCCGACGCCAATTCGGCTGCAGCGCCGCTGCAAGTGGGAGCCGCGCAGTGAGCACCCCAGCCACGCCTACTACCACCACGGTAAGCCCGCCGGCGCCGCAGTCGTTCGGCCGGCAATTGCATGAGGCTGCCACCGACTGGTGGCAGAGCGACTTCCCAAACTGGATCTACGTGTTCAAGATGGTCTTCGCCGGCTTGCTGGCGCTGGGCATCGGCTACGCGCTCGACCTCGAGTCGCCGCGCTCGGGCCTGATCACCGTATTCATCGTGATGCAGCCGCAAAGCGGCATGATCCTCGCCAAGAGTTTCTATCGCGTGATCGGCACGCTGGTCGGCTCGGTGGCGGTGGTGGTGTTCGTCGGCCTGTTCGCGCAGACGCCGGAACTGTTCCTGCTCGCCACCGCCTGCTGGATCGGCCTGTGCACGGTCGGCTCGGCGCATAACCGCAACTTCCGCTCCTACGGCTTCGTGCTGTCGGGCTACACGGTGGCGCTGATCGGCATTCCGGCCGCACTCAATCCGGCGCTGACGTTCGACTCGGTGATGACGCGCGTGACCGAAATCACGGTCGGCATCGTCTGCGCCGGCGTGGTCAGCGCGCTGGTGTTTCCGCAAGCCAGTGCGCCCGGCCTGGTGCGCATCATCCGCGGCCGCTTCACCGCCTTCGTCGACCTGATCGGCAGCACGCTCGGCGGCAGCGCCGACCGCAAGGCGCTGGAAGCCACCAACGCCCGCTTCGTCGGCGACATCATCGGCCTCGAAGCGCTGCGCAGCTCGGCCATCTTCGAAGATCCCGAAATCCGCCTGCGCAGCGGCCGTCTGACGCGCATGAACAGCGAGTTCATGGCGTTGTCGACACGGGTGCACGCGCTGCACCAGCTGATGAACCGCCTGCACGACAGCCGCAATCCATCGGCGCAACTGGTCATCGATGCGATCTCGCCTTACTTCCGCGAAGTCCAGCCCCTGCTGACCCGCAGCGGCGGCGAGCCGGTCATGACGGCCATCGACGCCGCCGATGCCGCGCTCAAGCTGGAAAGCTACAAGCAAGAATTGCCGCGTCGCGTGCGCGCCACCCGCGACGTCCATGCGGAGAAACTCGATGACGACGCGATGCTCGATTTCGACACCGCCTCCGAACTGCTGTATCGCGTGATCGAAGAGCTGCACGCCTACACCCTCACCTACGCCTCGCTGGTGCAACGCCGCCATGAGCGCGAACAATGGGAACACGCCTACGCACCAAAAACCAGTCTGGTCATCGCCGGCATCGCCGGCGCCCGCGCCGCCATCACGCTGATCGGCCTGTCGATGTTCTGGATCCTGAGCGGCTGGCCCAGCGGCGACGTCGCCGCGCTCAACGCCGCCGCCTTCTGCGCCATCACCTCGGCTGCGCCGGACCCCGCCAAGGCCACCCGCACCGTCACCATGGGCGTGGCGCTGGCGGTGGTGCTGGGCTACTTCTACACCTTCCACATCGTGCCGCAACTGGACGGTTTCTGGATGCTGGCCGCAGCACTGACGCCGGTGCTGATGCTGGCGGTGCTGCTGACCACCAAACCGACGCTGGCCGGTTACGGCCTCGGCATCTGCATCTTCTTCCCGTTCGTGGCGGTGCCGGACAACCTGGCGCACTTCAACGCCGCCGGCTACCTCAACGAATCGATCGCGCTGATGCTCTCGCTGATCGTGACCACCGTCGCCTTCATGGTGCTGTTGCCGCCCACCACCAACTGGACCGTGCGCCATCTCGAAAAACAATTGCGCAAACAGGTCGTGCAGGCCTGCTTCGGCAAGCTGGCGCACCTCGCGCTGCAGTTCGAAAGCGGCACGCGCGACCTGATGCACCAGATCACCATGCTGACCGGGAGCCGTCCTGCATTGCGCAAGGACGCTTTCGGCTGGATGTTCGCCACGCTGGAAATCGGCCACGCCATCATCGAACTGCGCACCGAACTGTACGGCATCCGCAGCGGCAATCCCGGCCTGCTGTCGCCGGCCGCTTACGCCGCGCTGGACCGCCTGCGCGAAACCCTCCCTGCGCTGTTCAACCAGCCGACCCCGGCGACGCTGGCGGCCGTGCTCGACGCCAACAACCGCACCATCGCCGAAGTCCAGCAAGCCATCGGTCCGCACTACCGGGAACGCAGTGAACGCCATCGCTTGCAGCGCACGCTGAGCTACCTGCACTTCATCCGCACCGCGCTGCTCGATCCGCAATCACCGCTGCAACCGATGCATCAGGGCAGCGCCGCCACACCTTCAGGAGCCAACCATGCCGCGTGAAATTTCCTTCTTCGACGCCTACATGCCGACGCTGCTGCTGGCCGTCATCGTCGCCGGCGTCATCGCGCTGATCGCCGACCGCATCCTGGTGCGCATCGGCCTGTACAACCTGGTGTGGCATCCCGCGTTGTTCCGCGTGAGTCTGTTCACGTGCATCGCAGCGCTGCTCGGGCTCGCCATCTACCGTTAAGCAAGAACAGATAAAGAAATCATCGGGAGTTATCCATCATGTCGGTCAAATCGATTTTTCGTTTCCTCATCACGGCGCTGATTTTCCTGGCCGCAATCTTCCTGGCGTGGAGCCTGTGGCAACACTACATGGTGTCGCCGTGGACGCGCGACGGCCGCGTGCGCGCCGACGTCGTCAACATCGCGCCGGACGTCGCCGGCCAGGTGGTCGACCTGCCCGTGCGCGACAACCAGCTGGTGCACAAGGGCGACCTGCTGATGCAGATCGATCCTTCACGCTACCAGCTGGCGCTGCAACAAGCCGAAGCCGCCCTGGCCGCACGCAAGGCCGACCTCGACATGCGCCGCGCCCAGGCGCGTCGTCGCGCTGACTTGGATAGCCTGGTGGTCTCGCGGGAAAATCGTGAAGACGCCGGCAGCCAGGTCGCCGGCGCCGAAGCGCAATACCAGGTCGCCGTCGCCCAGCGCGACAGCGCCCGCCTGAATCTGGACCGCACCAAGGTGGTCGCGCCGGTCGACGGCTACATCACCAACCTGAGCGTGCGCCGCGGCGACTACGCCAGCGCAGGCGTGGCCAAGATCGCCATCATCGACAGCCATTCGTTCTGGGTGTATGGATATTTCGAAGAGACCAAGCTGCCCTACGTCGCCGTCGGCGACAAGGCAAAAATCCAACTGATCAACGGCGCCACCTTGCGCGGCCACGTCGACAGCATCTCGCGCGGCATCTACGACCGCGACAATCCGCAAAGCCGCGAATTGCTGGCCGACGTCAACCCTACCTTCAATTGGGTGCGCCTGGCGCAACGCATTCCGGTGCGCATCCAGATCGATGAAGTACCCAAGGATGTGTTGCTGGCGGCGGGCCTGACCTGCACCGTGACGCTGGAGCCCGGCAACCGTAAAGACGTCAAATGAACAACTGAACCACCAGCCAGATATTGGCCGCGCTGATCCCGAGGAACAGCATCCACACCAGCGCGGCAAGCCACACCGGGTTGACGAAATCGCCCATCAGGTCGCGCCGGCTGGTCAGCCGGATCAGCGGGAACATGGCAAACGGCAGTTGCAGGCTCAGCACCACCTGGCTGAGCACCAGCAAACGCCCGACCGAATGTTCACCCAGTGTCATCACACCGATCAGCGCCGGTATCAGCGCCAGACCGCGCGTGATCAGGCGACGCTGCCAGCACGGGATTTTCAGTTTCAGGAAACCTTCCATGATCACCTGACCGGCAATGGTGCCGGTGAAGGTCGAACTCTGTCCCGCCGCAAACAAGCCCACGCCGAACAGGATCGCCGCCAGCGAGGAGCCCGTGATCGGATCAAGCAGGTGATAGGCAACGTCCAGGTCGACCACGTCGGTGCGGCCGCTGCGATGGAAGGCTGACGCCGCCAGGATCAGGATGGCGGCGTTGATCGCCATCGCAATCAGCAGCGATATGGTGGTGTCCACGCGCGTATAGCGGATCGCTTCGAGCAGGCCGGCGCGGTCGCGGTTCACCGCGCGCGTCTGCACGATGGAGGAATGCAGGTACAGGTTGTGCGGCATCACCGTCGCGCCCAGCACGCCGATGGCCAGATACAGCGGTTCACGGCTAGCCAGCGCCGCCAGTGACGGTACAAAGCCCTGCACCACCGCGTGCCAGTCGGCTTTCACGAACGCCAGCTGCGCAAACAGGCATGCCGCAATCGTCACCACCAGCCCGAGGATGATCGCCTCAACCTGGCGAAATCCGCGCCCCTGCAAGCCCAGCACGATCACCGTATCGAGCGCCGTCAGCAGCACGCCGACCGGCAGCGACACGCCCAGCAAGAGTTTGAACGCCAGCGCGCAGCCGAGCACTTCGGCCAGGTCGCAGGCGATGATCGACAACTCCGCAAACACCCACATGCCCTTGCCGACCGCCGGCGGATAGTTTTCGCGCGAATGCACCGCGAGGTCCTTGCCGGTGACGATGCCCAGTCGCGCGCACAGGCATTGCAGCACGATCGCCGCCAGGCTCGACAGCATCACCACGAACAGCAGCTGATAGCCGAATTGCGAACCGGCCTGCACCGAGGTCGCCCAGTTGCCCGGGTCCATGTAGCCGATGGAAATCAGCAGGCCGGGACCGACGTAGACCTTGAGCTTTTGCCAGATGGTGGCGTGCGGCGGCACCGACACGCTGCCGGACACTTCGGAGGGACAAAAAGGCGCGGTAGCGGTGGTCGGGAGACGAAACATGTTGTTATTGTGGAAGAAGAGGAAGGATCAGTCTGTGCCGGACTGCCATTTGGACAGCGCCTGGTCGTCGCTTTCGCGCGCATCGACCCAGCGCGCGCCTTCGGGCGTCTGTTCCTTCTTCCAGAACGGCGCCTGCGTCTTGAGGTAGTCCATGATGAACTCACAGGCGGCGAATGCGACGCCGCGATGCTTGGCCGTCACCGCCACCAGCACGATCTGTTCGAGCGGCTGCAGCGGCCCGACGCGGTGGATCACCAGCGCATCGAAAATCTCCCAGCGCGCCTTGGCGTCGACGACGATCTGTTCGAGCGCCTTCTCGGTCATGCCGGGATAGTGTTCGAGTTCCATCTCCTGCACGCTGGCGCCGTCGTTGAGGTCGCGCACCGTGCCGACGAAACTGACCACCGCGCCGACCTTGGGATTGTTCATACGCAGCGCGGCGATCTCGGCGCTGAGGTCAAAGTCGGCAGTCTGGACGCGGATCGGCATGGAGGAGGCAGGCAAGAAGCAGGTAAATGGAATCGCGTCCATTGTACCTAAAGTAAGCGCTTCCCCTGCCGCAGAAACGACAAGTCCCGGACTGGCCGGGACTTGTTCAGCACAAGAGAACCATGCTCAGGTCAGCACGCTCCACAGCAGCAGCGTCATGACCAGTCCGACCACCGACACAATGGTCTGGATCACCGACCACGTTGCAAAGGTTTGCTTGAGATCGAGCCCGAAGTATTCCTTCACCATCCAGAAGCCGGCGTCGTTGACGTGGCAGAAGAACACCGAACCCGCTCCGATCGACAGCGCCATCAGGGCATTGTGCGTGCCCGACAGGCTCGCCACCAGCGGCGCGACGATGCCGGCAGTGGCGGTCGTGGCCACGGTCGCCGAGCCGGTTGCCTGGCGCAGCGCCACGGCGATCAGCCAGGCGAGCAGGATCAGCGGCACATGGGTGCCGGTCGCCACCTTGGTAATCGTGTCGCTGATGCCGGCGGTCAGCAAGGCTTGCTTGAGGCCGCCGCCCGCACCGATGGTCAGCAACAGCCCGGCAATCGGCGGCAAGGCCTTGCGCAGGATGGCGCCGACTTTGTTGCGGTCCGTGCCCTGCGCCCAACCCAACACGATCACGGCAAACAGCACCGTCACCGTCAGCGCAATGATCGGCTCGCCGAAGAAATTGAGCATCTCGAACAAGGTGGTTTCAGGCGTGACCCAGATCTTGGCAACGGTGCGACCCAGCATCAGCACGACCGGCAGCAAGATGGTCACCAGCGACGGCAGGAAGCCAGGTTGCAATTCAGCCGCTTGCTGGCCCTTGAACAAGGCGCCGATTTGCTCCGGCTCACCGATGGGCATGCGCGGTGCAAGCCACATGCCGTACAGCGGACCGGCCAGGATCACCGCCGGAATCGCCACCACAAACCCCAGCAGCATGGTGGTGCCGAGATCGGCGTGCAAGGCGCTCACCGCAATCAGCGGGCCGGGATGCGGCGGCAGCAAGGCATGCAAGGTGGTCATGCCGGCCAGCGCCGGAATCGCAACGCGCAGGATCGGTTGCTGCGAACGACGCGCCATCACGAAGATGATCGGCGCCATCATCACCAGCCCGACTTCGAAGAACAACGGCAGGCCGACAACCAGCGCCACCAGCGCCATCATCCAGGGAATCGCCGCGCCCCTGGCATAACGCAAAAGCGTCGTGACGATCTTGTCCGCCGCGCCCGAATCAGCCATCAGTGCGCCCAGCATGGCGCCCAGCGCAATGATGATGCCGGCCTCGCCGAGGATGCTGCCGGCGCCCTTGCTGAACGAGGACGCGATCTTTTCCAGCGGCAAGCCGGCGCCGGTGCCGGCGATGAAGGTGCCCAGCAGGATCGACAGAAAGGGAGCGATTTTGAGTACGCTGATCAGCAGGACGATCGCGATCAGCGCAACGAGAACGGACAGCAGCAGGCGCGTGTCCTGGACCGCCCAGGCGGCAATTTCAGTGGTCAGGTGCAAGGTATCTCCCTTCAGTATATGAGCGTCTCCTCACCTGTTTCTCCTGCTGAAGTATTTGCTTCATTTGCGGTGCGCTACGTTGGCGCCCGCTGCTTTTCAACCGCGCTTGACCGTCGCCAGCAAGGCCCCGGCGCCGATGAAGGTCGCGCCGGAAATACGATTGAACATCTTCGCCCGGCCCGGCGTACGCAACCACGGCGCCACGCGTGCGGCGAAGTGGGCATAGAACGTCAGCCAGAACAGTTCGAAACAGACGAAGGTCGCGCCCAGCACCAGAAACTGCGGCAACTGCGCGGCGTGCGGATTGATGAACTGCGGGAAGAACGCGGTGAAGAACAACAGCGCCTTGGGATTGCTGCCGCCGACCAGGAATCCTTGCCAGAACAAACCGGCGCGCGACTTCCGTGTTGGTTCAGCGTCGCCATCGCGACCTGCCTCTATCGTGCTCTGGGTCGAGAAAAAAGTGCGCACGCCAATATACGTGAGATAGGCGACGCCGCACCATTTCAAAATGAGAAACACTTTCTCCGAAACTGCAAGAATGGCGCCAAGTCCGGCCGCCGACACTACCATGATCAGGCACACTGCCGTGACGCTGCCGAGCGCGCCGGCGAAGGCGCGACGCACGCCGTGATGGATGCCATTGGTGATGCACATCAGCACGCTGGGACCGGGCGTGACGGTCAGTACGAACACGGCGGCGACATAGAGGAAGAACGTTTGCAGAGTCATGGGAGATCGTCTGGTCGGGATAGATTACGAAGGTTTGCGCCACACCGTGGCCAGCCAGGCCTGTTCGGAACGCAGCAAGCCGTCAGGACGGTAATAGTGCCGGATTTCGACAAAGCCTGCTGCCGTCATGAAGCTGCGCCAGGCCTCGAGGTCGTGATACGAGCCATAGCGTCCGCCGCTCCAGCCTTCGCTGTTGCTGCCGCGCGGATTGGAGCAGAACAGCACGCCCTCCGGCTTCAACGCAGCGTGCAGCTGGCCGAGCACGCGCGGCAATTCGGCGGCCGGCACATGAAACAGCGACGCATTGGCGAATACGCCGTCGAACAAGGCCGCGGGCAAGTCCAGTTCAAAGAAGTTCTGATGCCAGACTTCGCAGCCGGAATCGGCGCGCGCCATCTCGACAAAACTCGCCGTGCCGTCGAGGCCGATGGCGCGATGGCCGAGCTTGCTGAAGGTTTGCAGGTCGCGCCCGGGACCGCAGCCGAAATCGAGTATCGTCAGCGGTGCTGCCGCCGATGACGATGGCGCGATGGCGTCGAGCAAGGCGTTGATGTTCTGGCTGACGTCATGGTCGCGCGTGCCTTCGCGGAAGTCGTCGGCGCGTCCTTCGTAGTGCGCCAGCGTGCCGCCGGCAATGCGATCGAGGTCTTCTTTCGGCAGCGGCATGTGTGTACTCACCCGCCGGTCACCGGCGGGAAGAACGCGACTTCGCCGCCCTCTTCGATCAGCGTGCCCGGTTCGACCATGTTGTGGTCGTAGGCCATGCGCAGCGCCTTCTCCGGCGACAGCACTTCCATCCAGAGACCGCCGCGTCCCATCAGGAACGCGCGCACGTCACCGACGGTCTTGACGTGGTCGGGCAAGTCGATGATTTCTTGCGTGACGCCGAGCGCCTCACGCACGCTGGCAAAAAAACGGAGTTCTATTTTCATGTGCTTCTGGTCCTGAGAGATCGTTACGAAAATCGTTGCAAATATGCGCTCACGGCGCGATATGGATCTTTGGCCGGATGTGCTTCAGCTGCGCTACGATGGTGAATGTCATTACCACCAGCAGGGCCCATGCGCTCCATTTACCGATATGTACCGTGGACCATGCGCCGATCTGGTTGGGATAACGCCAGATGCCGAAGAATGTACTGATGTTTTCCGCCAGCCAGATGAACAAACCGATCAGCAGAAAAGCCAGCAGCAAAGGCATCTTGCGGTCGCGGTCATAGGGACGGAACACGACTGTCGTGCGCGCATACAGACCCAGCGCGCAGGCGCCGAGATACCAGCGGTAGTCGCCGATGTAATGATGCGTGAAAAAATTCAGGTAGATCAGTATCGCGATCAGCGTCGCCATCCAGTACGGTGGATGATGCAGGATGCGCAAATGAAACAGACGCCAGGCCTGGATGATATAGCTGCCCACGGCTGCGTACATGAAGCCCGAAAACAGCGGTACGCCGAACAGCTTCGAATAGGCAAAATCAGGATAGCTCCACGACTGGATATGGCCGGAAGTCTTGAACACCTCCAACGCAAACCCGACCACGTGAAAGACACTGATGGCCTTGAGTTCATCCATTGTCTCGATGCCCGTCCTGACCATCCAGAACTGCACGCCCAACGCGAACAGCAGCAAGGCGTCGTAACGCGCAATGCCGAACAGCCCCTGGCGCGGCATCAGGAAGATTGCAGCGAAAAACAAACCGGCGAACAGACAGGAGCGCGCTTCCTTGATGCCGAAATACCAGAATTCAACGACAAACCGACGCAGGCCCGTCAGCGCCGGCTGGTCTGTTGGCGCCATCAGATGACGATCGAGATTGGCGAGCATGGGCGCGGCTCAGTGCAGCAAATGATCGAAAGGAATGAAGCGCACCAGATCGCCTTCGGCAATGGTCTTGCCCGCAGGATTGTCGATCAGGCCGTCGCCCCAGACGGTGGACGTCAGCACACCCGATCCCTGCTTCGGGAACAGGTCGAGGCCGCCCGCGTCGTTGAAGCGCGCGCGCAGGAATTCCTGGCGACGGTCGGCCTTGGGCCAGTTGAAATCGGCGCGCAGCGTCAAGGTGCGCGGCGCGACGTTGTCGATGCCCTGCAGGCGCAGCAGGAACGGCCGTACGAAAATCAGGAAGGTGACGAAGGTCGACACCGGATTGCCCGGCAAGCCGAGGAAAAATGCTTTGCCATCGTCACTGCGATTGACCTCTCCGAAGGCCAGCGGCTTGCCCGGCTTCATGGCGATCTGCCACATGTTGAGGCGACCTTCCGCCTCGACTGCCGGCTTGACGTGGTCTTCTTCGCCCACCGAGACGCCGCCGCTGGTGATGATCAGATCATGGCTGGCCGCCGCCGCGCGCAAGGTGTCGCGCGTGGCTTGCAACTGATCGGGCACGATGCCGAAGTCTTTCACCTCGCAGCCGAGGTTTTCCAGCAGGCCGCGCAGCAGGAAGCGATTGGAATTGTAAATCGCGCCCGGCTTGAGCGCTTCGCCCGGCATGGTTAGTTCGTCGCCGGTGAAGAACACCGCCACGCGCAACTTGCGCAGCACCGGCAGGCTGGCCAGACCGACCGATGCGGCCAGTCCCAGCTCTTGCGGACGCAGGCGCACGCCGGCCGGCAGGATGGTGTCGGCGACCTTGATGTCTTCGCCGGTTTCGCGGATCCACTCGCCCGCTTGCGGCACATGGCGCACGATCACATGGTCGCCGTCGGCATCTTTACTGAACTCGCAGGCTTCCTGCATGACGATGGCGTCGGCGCCTTGCGGCACCATTGCGCCGGTGAAGATGCGCGCCGCCGTACCCGGTTCCAGCGCGGCGCCGACATGGCCGGCCGGGATGCGTTGCGACACGCGCAGGCGCGTCTCGCCGCCCGCGCATTCCGCCGCACGCACGGCGTAGCCGTCCATCTGCGAATTGTCCATGCCCGGCACGTTGATCTGCGACACCTGCGGCGCCGCCAGTACGCGGCCGTTGGCTTCCAGCGTGGGAATGGTTTCGGTCTGGTTCAGCGGCACGGCCGACTTGAGCAGGAATTTCAATGCTTCGGCGACGCTCAGCAGTGGTGGTTTGACTAGCATGGGAAGGAAAATGATGATGCTGGAAAGGCATCCATTCTAGAGCAAACCGGCGTCTTGCCCCTGCTTGCCATGCGGAACGCTTTCAGCGCAGCAAACCCTGCATCGCCGCCGCGAAGCGCGGGTCGCCGAGCAGGCCGACGTTATAGCGCGACCAGCGCGACGGCGCCTCGGTGTCGATATGGAAGATGCTACCCGGCGCGGTGACGATGTTCTGCCGCATCAGCGCCTGCGCCAAAGCCTTGGAATCCGGATAGCCCGGCATCGCCGCCCACAGGTACATCGACTGCGCCGGCGTGCAGAACAGTTCCGCCCCCATGTTCTCCAACAGACGCCGCGAGCTCTCGGTGGCCTGCGTCAGGCGATCGCGCAGACGCGCTGCATGGCGGCTGTAGTGACCTTCGCTGAGGATGACGTCGAGCGTGCGCTCGCAGTATTCGGAACTGCTCACGTGCACCAGCATCTTGATGTCGGCGAGGTCGCTGGCCAGATCGCGATGGCAGGCCAGGAAGCCCACGCGCAAGGCCGCCGACACCGATTTCGAAAAACTGCCGACGTAGATCGTGCGGCGCAGCTGATCCAGCGTGGAAATGCGCGGCGCGGCGTTGGGCTTGAAATCGGCGAAGGTGTCGTTCTCGACCACGATGGCGTTGTAGCGATCGGCCAGTTGCAGGATCTTGTGGGCCTTGTGCGGCGAGGTGTCGGAGCCGGTCGGATTGTGCGCCAGCGTCTGCGTGAAGAACAGGCAAGGCTTGCCGATCTTGAGTTCGCGTTCTAGCGCCTCCAGGTCCGGCCCGTCGGCCAGGCGCGGAATGCCGACGATGCGCGCGCCGCCCAGCTTGAGCTTGCCGAACAACATGTAATAGCCGGGCTCGTCGACCAGCACGCGGTCGCCCGGTTTGACGAAATTGCGGATCACGATATCGAGCGCCTGGTTGGCGCCGTGCGTCAGCACGATCTGGCTGGCCGAAGCGTCGATGCCGTGGTTGGCGAGCCGGTGCACCAGGTGCTGGCGCAGCGGCTGGTAACCGAAACGGCTGCCGTAGCCGAACAAGGCGCCCATGCCGGTGCGCACCACCTTCTGATGGAATTTGTCGAGCCGCACTTCGTTGAGCCAGTCCACCGGGGGGAAGCCATCGCCCAGGCGCAGGTGCTCGGGATCGCTCTTCAACTGTTCGCGCATGAGCCAGACCACATCCATCGCGCGGCTCAGCGACGAGGCTTCGTCGTCGTCCTTGATCGCCGGCGCCGCCGCGCAGACGAAGAAACCGGATCCGCGACGCGGCTCCAGCACGCCCAGCGCAGTCAGGTAATCGAAGGCGTTGACGATGGTGTTCTTGGCGCAATCGTGGGTCCTGGCCATGTCGCGGATCGACGGCAGGCGCGTGCCCGGTGCATAGACGCCTTCACTGATCTGGCGACGTATCAGCTGGACCAGTCGTTGCGTCAGCGTGGAAGGAAGGGAAGCAGAAGGTGAAACGCTGGGCATGGCGGCTCCGGACGGATGTTGCATCGCAGGACAAGTGTCTTGGGTACAGTTGCTGCACTGTTTGTCAAAAGTGTACCAAATAAATTGGGTACAGCCTGCTATTCTTGCCTGCATTCCATCCGGCGCCTGCCGGCGCATAAGAGTAAGACAACACTGAGACAAAAAGGCAGAGGTTCACATGACCGTCGACTCCCGACTCCCGCAATTCCGTTCGCTCAACCCGCAACAACGCCTGGAGCAGATCGCCCAGCGCGCCAATCTGACCGCCGAAGAAGTCGCCCTGCTCGCCAATCCGGCCGCGTTGCCGCTGGAAGTGGCCAACGGCATGATCGAAAACGTCATCGGCACCTTCCAGATACCGATGGGCGTGGCCGGCTACTTCCAGTTGAACGGCAAGGACGTGCTGGTGCCGATGGCAGTGGAAGAACCGTCGGTGGTCGCGGCCGCCTCCTTCATGGCCAAGCTGATCCGCGACTGCGGCGGCTTCCACACCTCGAGCAGCGCGCCGCTCATGCGCGCCCAGGTGCAGGTGATCGGCGTGAGCGATCCTTACGGAGCGCGCCTGGCCATCCTCAAGGACCGCCAGGCCATCATCGACATAGCAAACAGCCGTGACCAGTTGCTCATCAGCCTGGGCGGCGGCTGCAAGGACGTCGAAGTCCACGTCTTCCCCGACACGCCGCGCGGCGCGATGGTGATCGTGCACCTGATCGTCGACGTGCGCGACGCGATGGGCGCCAACACCGTCAACACCATGGCCGAAGCCGTGGCCGGCCACATCGAACAGATCACCGGCGGCAAGGTGCGCCTGCGCATCCTGTCCAACCTGGCGGACCTGCGCCTGGCGCGTGCCCACGTGCGCGTCTCGCCTGAAGCGCTGACGACGGCCGACTATGACGGCGCCGACGTCATCAACCGCATCGTTGACGCCTATACCTTCGCCGCCGTCGACCCCTATCGTGCCGCCACGCACAACAAGGGCATCATGAACGGCATCGATCCGGTCATCGTCGCCACCGGCAACGACTGGCGCGCGGTGGAAGCAGGCGCACATGCCTACGCCTGCCGCAACGGCCACTACACTTCGCTCTCCACCTGGGAAATCGGCAACGACGGCCATCTGGTCGGTACCCTGGAAATCCCGATGCCGGTCGGCTTGGTCGGCGGCGCCACCAAGACGCACCCGCTGGCGCGCCTGGCGCTCAAGATGATGGACGTCAAGTCGGCGCAGGAACTGGCCGAGATCGCCGTCGCCGTCGGCCTCGCACAAAACATGGCCGCCCTGCGCGCGCTCGCCACCGAAGGCATCCAGCGCGGCCACATGGCGCTGCATGCACGCAATATCGGCCTGGCGGCCGGCGCGACTGCGGACGAAATGGACTGGGTGGTGCAGCAAATGGTCGCCGCCAAGGACGTGCGCGTCGATTTTGCGGTTAAGCTGCTCAACCAGCGGCGTGAAAAATAAGAAGTACCCGCAGCACAAAAAAGATCGCTTCATCAGAAAGCATCGATAACCAGGAGACAACATGCAAGCACAATTCAAACTGAACACCCTCGCCCGCCTGATCGCGGCTTCCGCACTGATCTGTGCCGGCGCCGCGCAGGCGCAAGTGTCGGACGACGCCGTCCGCATCGGCTTCATCACCGACATGTCCGGCCCCTACGCCGACACCGATGGCGCCGGCGGCCTCGAAGCGATCCGCATGGCGGTGGCCGACTTTGGCGGCAAGGTGCTGGGCAAGCCGATCGAAGTCATGTCCGCCGACCACCTGAACAAGGCTGACATCGCCGCCACCAAGGCGCGCGAATGGGCCGACCAGCGCGGCCTCGACATGCTGATCGGCGGCGTCAACTCCGCCACTGCACTGGCGACCAACAAGGTGATGGCGGAAAAGAAGCGCGTCTACATCAACATCGGCGCCGGCTCGGCGCGCCTGACCAATGAAGAGTGCACGCCCTACACCGTGCACTATGAATACGACACCGTCGCCCTGGCCAAGGGCACCGGCAAGGCGGTCCTCAAGCAAGGCGGCAAATCATGGTTCTTCCTGGAGGCCGACTACGCCTTCGGCCATGCACTGGCCAGCGACACCGGCGCCGTGGTCAAGGCCAACGGCGGCACCGTGGTGGGTTCGGTGAAGCATCCGCTGTTCGCCTCCGACATGTCGTCCTTCCTGCTGCAGGCGCAAGGTTCCAAGGCGCAGATCCTGGGCCTGGCCAACGCCGGCGACGACACCGTCAATGCGATCAAGGCGGCCAAGGAATTCGGCGTCACCAAGACCATGAAGCTGGTGGGCCTGCTGATGGTGATCAACGACATCCACGCACTCGGCCTGAACAACGCCGAGGGCCTGATGATGACCGACAGCTGGTACTGGGACAAGGACGAAGCCTCGCGCAAGTTCGCCAATCGCTTCTTCCTGAAGATGAAGAAGATGCCGAGCACGCACCAGGCTGCGGCCTACTCCGCCACCACGACTTACCTGAAGGCGGTCGCAGCGATCAAGACCGACGATTCGACCAAGGTCATGGCCGAGCTCAAGAAGACCAGGATCGACGACTTCTACAACAAGGGCTACATCCGCGCCGACGGCCGCAACATCCACGACATGTATCTGTACCAGGTCAAGTCGCCGGCCGAATCGAAGAAGCCATGGGATTACCTGAAGCTGGTGGAAACGATCCCGGGCGAACAGGCTTTCACGACCGTCGCGGAATCGAAGTGCAGCTTGCTGAAGCAGTAACTCAGGGCAGTAGGACCATAAAAAAACCGGCATCTTGCCGGTTTTTTTTCGTGCCAGTTTTGATCGTCACTTGTCAGTTTGCCCCGCGCCGATAAAACGCCATGGTGCCCGCCAGCGCCAGCAGGATGGCGCCGCAGGAACGATCCAGCCACAGCACCGCGCGCCGGCGCAGCAGGCTGACGGCGCGCGCGCCGATGATCGCATAACCCAGCATCACGGAAAAATCGAGCGCCGCGAACACCACGCTGATGGCGGCGTATTGCGGCCATTGCGGTTCGGCCGCGTTGATGAATTGCGGCAGCAGCGCCGAGCAGAACAGATAGCCTTTGGGATTGGTCACCGCGACCAGGAAGGACTTGGCGAAGATGCGCATCGGCGCCGCTTCGCCGTCATCAGCCTGGGCGCGCGACAGATCCAGCCCACCCTTGGAGCGCAGCAGCCGGATACCCAGCCACGCCAGGTAAATCGCGCCTATCCACTTGACCACCGAGAACCAGAACTCCGACGCCGCCAGCACCGCGCCCAAACCCAGCGCCACCGATCCGACCAGCACGAAGTCCGACGACACCGCGCCCAGCATGCCGGGCAGCGAGCGGCGCACACCGTAACGCGCGCCATTGGCAAGCGCCAGCAAGACGGTCGGGCCGGGTGTGGCGATGGTCACGAGCGCCACGACGGCGAACAGGGCCAGCGTGGTGATGTTGAGTGCGTGCGGTAGCAGGTTGATTTCCATGGCGCGATGAAGGCTTTCTGATTAGGGAAACTCTCGACAAATCGAGTCGACATTGTCGCTCATCTTGCCGATCTTCGAAAGACGAGCAAAGGCGAACACAGATCAGTCGAAAATTGCCGCGCCGCCGGCAGCGTCGAAACCGAATGCGCGCCGGATATCTTCTTCGACTACGCGTTCAGGACATAAGGCAGGCAAACCATCGGGCGGGAAAAATCGGGCGCTGTCAGTTTCTGCTCCGCCCCCCGGCGGCGTCGCATCGATGGGTTCACACAAAAAGTACAACTTGTAGAAATCCCTGGCATCGTGCTTGAACGGTCCTTTTGCCTTGTGCCGCAATGCGTAGAGTGCAGTCGCGCGCACGACGATACCGGCCTCCTCCCGAACCTCCTTCACGACGTTCTCGGCAGCGGACAGGCCAACATCCGCATACCCCCCGGGCAGCGTCCATAAACCGTTGCTTTTTTCGCGCACCAGCAGGATCCTGCCGCCACTGATGACGGCACCGCGAACGTCAATCTTGGGAGTTGCATACCCTCGGGCATCCGCTGATATTGCCTCGATCTTTTCGATGGGCGTGGACATCAGCTGCGCCATCATGCGACGCGAGATGGCGCCGATCTCTTCTAGCCGTTCACGCTCAAAATCATCCTTGCAGTAGGCCAGACCGGTCTCCGCAATTGCCTGCAATCGCTTGGCGTACGCCAGCCACTGGTTTTCCATATCGCATCCATTATGTTCATGTCCGCGGCCTGGCCCTTCCTCGCGGCGGTTCCAGCCGGCCAGACGACTTCATCAACTCCGCGATGAAAGTTCTTACCGCCTTGATCGGTCCGGACTCCTTGAGTTCACCATGCACCGCCAGCCACACTTCCAGTGCAAATGCATCGCTGCCCACGCCTACCAGATCGGCCGACGCCTCCGCCAGGAAACACGGCAGCATCGCCACCCCGGCGCCGCTGGCGGCAATGGCCAGTTGCGTGCTCATGTCGTTGACGCGCAAGGCGATGGTGCGCGTTCCGGCAATTTTCAGAATCTCCCGCGCAAGCGGGTAGGCATCGTGATCCGGGTCATAAGCAACGAACTCCCAGTCGCGCGGCCGGCGCAACCGGGGGTACCGCGGCGACGCATACAAACGAAACAGCATTTCTCCCAGCGGCTGCGCGACGTAATCTGCTTCGGACGGCCGAGCCAAGCGCAACGACAAGTCTGCTTCGCGCCGCGTCAGCGAAACCACCGTCGACTCGCTGGTCAACACCAGTTCGATTTCAGGATACCTCTGGCGGAACATGGCCGCCGCCGGCGCCAGAAAGTGCGCGACGACAGTCAGCGGTGCGCTCACCACGACACGCCCTCTCAGGTCGCTTTGTCCGGCACGGATGACGCGCTCGATACCGAACGCCACCTCTTCTATCTGCGCCGCCAGCGCCTGCACGCGCCGCCCGGTCTCGGTCAGCTCAACCTTGCGCGGCAGGCGTTCAAGCAAGCGCGCCCCCAGTTCGGCTTCAAGCGCCGCCACCCGGCGACTGACTGTCGCATGCTCGACGGCGAGCGTGCGCGCGGCGGCAGATAAACTTCCCGCTTGTGCCAGTGCATAAAAATAACGCAGATTTTCCCAATCGAACATGTGCAAATTTTAACAATTAAAATCAATTTTTTGTTAATTTACACCCATTTTGCCACTGCTTAAACTTGCCTTTTCACATTCCTCTGAAAGGCAAAGCAATGAACAATACCGGTTTCAGCGAACTCGTACGGCGTCGCCGTTCGGCACGCGGTTTCCTGTCCAGGCAGGTCAATCCCGCGATCATCGCCGCCGTCATCGAAGAAGCTCAGTTGGCGCCGTCCAATTGCAACACGCAGCCGTGGATCGTGCATGTAGTCAGCGGCAAGACGCGCGACGAACTGGCATCCGCCATGATCGCCGACGCCAAGGCCGGCCGGCGTACTCCTGATTTCCGCTTCGAGCGCGAAGCGTATAAGGGGATATATCAGGAGCGCAACCAGGAGCAGGCCCGCACCTACTATGAAGCCTTGGGCGTGACTCGGGACGACAAAGCCGCACGCGAAACGGCCTACCTGCGCAATTTCGAGTTCTTCGGTGCACCGCATGCGGCCCTGCTGTTCATGCCGGCGCCGTATGACGTCCGCATCGCCGGCGACATCGGTATGTTCGCGCAAAATTTTCTACTGTCGCTGACATCGCGTGGACTGGCTGGCATCCCTCAGGCTTCGCTCAGCTACTTTGCCGCGACGACCCGGAGGATCCTCGACGTTCCCGAAGAGTTGAAATTATTCTTCGGCATCTCGTTCGGCTATGCCGACGAACAGCATCCCGGCCACGGCTTCAGCCTTGGCCGCGCACCGCTGGAAGAGAATGTAGTGTTCCACGTTTAGCCGAGATACCTGCCGCGGACAAGATCAGGCAAGCGACCGTTGCAGGAAGTCGAGGATCGTTTCCGGCAATGCGCGATGGAACTGCGCCCGGTCGAAACCGGGCGGATCCTGTGACGGCGGAAAATTCGGCCGCTGCAGCGCTGCCGGAAAAGGCGTCAGGAAAGAAAAATGTCCGGCGCCCGCCACCACCGAAAATTCCAGTGGCGTGCTTGACGGCAGCTGCGACAAGACTTTCCGGATGTTTTCCGCAGGCGTGATCGGGTCATGCTCTCCCGCCAGCGCCAGCAGAGGCGCATGCACGTCATCGAGCGCGCCGGGCGCCATGAACCAGTCGGTCGCCGGCGCCAGCAAGACGGCGGCACGGATGCGCACATCCGCGGCGACCGGCAACGCAGTCCCCGACCGCGACCAGGGATGCCCGCCGACCAGCGCCAGCGCGGTATAGCCGCCCATCGAATGACCCAGCATGGCAATGCGATCCGCATCCGCCGCTGCGCGGAAGAAAGCATCCGCGAGCACGGCGTCGAGTGCGCGCGACGTCTGCCCTGGACGCGCTATCGCGGCGGCATCGGTGTTGGACAGCGAGCGGTCGTTGCGATTGTCGCCGGCATGCTCCGGACTGACGACGATGTAGCCGTGTGCGGCGAGGTGACCGGCGATGCTTCGGTACAGCAGATGCGATCCGCCGCCGCCGTGCGACACCACGCACACGGGAAACCGCCCCGATGCGATAGGAGCGTCCGACGCGGCGTCGAACACGTAGGGGCCGATGGTCGTCTGCGCAGCATCGGCCAGGGTGGGATATTGGACCACGCAGGGCGCGCTTGTGCCTCGTTCGGGATCGGAGATGTGCAGCGTGCGGATGCCTGAATTCATGCGATTGAATGCCTTTGTGTTGTCAGTGATCAAAACGAATCGTGCGGCAATTGCTCATTACGAGACCGAAACAGGGACTGACAGCACCGCACCGGCAAGCTGCAGATTTCCAGGAGTGGATACGCGGCCATGCTCGCGTGGCGAACAGCCCATCACGCGTTTGAATGCCTTGCCGAAAGCGCTGTCGGATTCGTAACCGAGCGAGAGCGCAATGGCGGTAGTCGATTCGCGCGAATTCTTCAGCCTGTCGCCGGCCAGCAGCATACGCCAGCGCGTCAGGTATTCCATCGGCGTGGAGCCGACCGTCTGCTTGAAGCGCAAGGCAAACACCGAGCGCGACATGCCTACGCGTTGCGCCAGCTTCTGCAGCGTCCAGTCATGCGCCGGATCGTCGTGCATGCAGCGGATGGCTGCTCCCATCTGCTTGTCCGCCAGCGCAAACAGCCAGCCCCCGCCCTCCTTCGCGCCTTCCGCCAGATGCAGCCGCAGCGCCTGCACCAGCATCATGTAGGCGAGTTGCTGCGTGATCAGCGATCCGCCCGGTTGCGACTCGCGCACCTCTTGCGCCATGCGTTCGAGCGACCAGCGCATGGCCGCCTTGTCGGACTCCTTGCGGATATGCACGATCGGCGCCAGCGAGCTCAGCAGGAAATCAGCATGGCTGCCGGTCAGCACGAAGTGGCCGCCGACCAGATAGCAACTGGTTTCTTTCTTCTCGGCGCGCCCGTCTTCAGAGCGCCATTTTGCACGCAGCGTCAGGAACTCCACCGGCGGCACGGTCAGATCGGTGGCCAGACGAAATGGCGCTCCCGGCGGCAGCAGATAGCAATCGCCAGCCGTGAGCAACACCTTGTCTGCGATCCCCTCGACGGAAAGCCAGCATTGTCCAGACACCACGGCATAGCACTTGATGCCTTCATGCCGAGGCCATTGGATGGCCATCTCGCCGGGAATTTCGAATCCGCCGGCGACATAGCTGCGCGGCTTGAACAGCGATAAGACTTCTGAGAGCGGATCCATATGCCTCCGGACGATTGAACCAATAAAACGGACTTTATAGCATGGATAGTACTGCTGCAAGCGCCTATATTGCGTTCATCGGGTTGCGCTTCCGCAGCCCTTCAACTCAACACAAGGGTATTCTTCATGCGTATTTTCATTACCGGCGCGACCGGTTTCATCGGCTCCACCATCGTTGCCGAACTGCTCCAGGCGGGCCATCAGGTGCTCGGCATGACCCGCTCCGACGTCGGCGCCCGGTCGCTGATTGCAGCCGGCGCGGAAGTGTTCCGCGGCGACCTGCAGGACCTCGACAGTCTGCGTCGCGGCGCGGCTGCTGCGGACGGCGTCATCCACACGGCGTTCAATCATGACTTCTCACAGTTCGTCGCCAATTGCGAAGCCGACCGCCTGGCCATTGAGGCACTGGGCTCCGCACTGGAAGGTTCTGATCGTCCTCTGATCATCACCTCCGGCACCGGCATGGGTGCAGCAGCACCAGGCCAGCCAGCCGTCGAAGACAACTTCGATGCCAACCACCCGAATCCGCGCAAGGCTTCGGAACTGGCCGGCGCGGTCGTGGCGAATCGCGGCGTCAACGTCTCGGTGGTGCGCCTGCCGCAGGTCCATGACACGGTCAAGCAAGGCCTCATCAGCCCCTTGATCGAGCTGGCCCGCGCCAAAGGCGTCGCGGCGTACGTCGGCGACGGCGGCAATCGCTGGCCGGCAGTGCATGTCAGCGATGCCGCCCGCCTCTATCGATTGGCGGTGGAACGCGCGCAACCCGGCAGCCGTTACCACGCCGTGGCGGAAGAAGGCATCACGATGCGCCGCATCGTCGAAGTCATCGGACAGGGCCTGAAGATTCCGACGGTCAGTGTTTCTCCTGAGGAGACAGCCGCACACTTCGGCTGGTTGGCAGGCTTCGTCGGCCGCGACCTGCCGGCGTCGAGCACACAGACGCAGGAAGTGCTGGGATGGCGTCCGACCGGTCCGGAACTGCTTGCCGATCTCGAGCGGATGAATTACTTCAGCGTTTAAAAAAAATGCGCCGGTGTCATGATGACGTCGGCGCATATTGATACGATCAGAGAAAAAAACCGCGATCAATCCCACTCGCCGGCTTCTTCGACGAGGACTTTCTTGCCTTGCATGACCAGGAGACGTCCGTCTTCCAGAACACGGTAGTAGACGTCGCCCTTCCTGAATTCATAGCCGAGGAAGCGGCATGGCGTCACGCCGTCGGCGCACAAGGTATGCAGCGTCTTGCCGCGCAGTCTGATGCTCTTGCCGGTCTTCCTGCTGGTGCCGATATACACGACATTGTCGCAACTCACCACCCCCTCTTCACAGCCCTGGATGTCGATGACGAATGAGGGTGTCGTCAGTGTGTCGGCGCATGCGTGATCAAACGATAAAGACAGCAACGCGAGAAAGATGTATTTCTTCATGGCGGAATAAGAGGTTCACGGATTTCGGTCAAGCAAGTCGCTGGCCAGCGTCTTTCCCAATTGCCTGGAAAGTGTTGCAAGCGCTTCCAGCGCGGGCTGTGGCGCGGCGCGCAACGACCCTATGCTGGGAAAATCATAAGGAGTGGAAGCCGGCAAATTGGTCATGAAAAAATTGAATGACCGATCGGTCGCCACAAATACCTGTTTCCGGAGGAACCGTCGATCATCCACTGCCGCGCTCATTGACACCAGCACATACGGTTTGTAGACCTTGGACGTGATTGTCTTGTAGACGAAACCTGGTTGAATAAAGCTACGTACGACAATCGCAGTTTCCGCAGGAGAAGCCCGGCTGACGTATTCTTCATCGGTCAATCTGGTCACCATGTAGCCATTGGTTTTCAACAGATTGATGAAACTATCCGAAAAGCCGACGGTAACTTTATCCGCCCAGGAAGGCAGGACGCCATTGATCTCGAACTGTTCTGCGATTAATTCATCCGCAGAAATGAAGCCGGCCCAATCCGGCCGGATCAGCTTCAGCTCCTTTGTTTTTTCGATACGCGGCTCAATGAAAACGATGTTCTTGATACCCAGTTCGTTTGCACCGATGTTTGGCTGACGCAAGGCGCATCCCGACAGCAAGAAGCTGAATAAAAAGAGTGTGCCTGCGCATGATCGCGGCATGCTCCTCGTTAATCGAAGAATTAATTCCTTCATTCGGCATCCTGTTAAAAGTGATCAGATTTCAAGAAATCGTTTTTCAAATCGGCCGGCAATCTTTGTGCTTATTCCTTGTACACGACGTTGTCATCCACCCCGTATAAAACACAAGCCTTCCCGGCCCGCTCTTCGCATCGCTTCAACGCCTGCGCGTTGACGTCTTCCTTCGTCCCGGCATTCCAGCCCCAGTGCTTGCGCGTCGGCGCCACCGCAAACGCCTTGGGCGTCGGCGCCGCAAGATAACGCTGGTATTGCTCCCGGCCCTCGTCGCTGTCCAGCGGCAGTTTGTTCAGGTCATCAACGGCGGCAAAGCCGCTTGCCGGGAATTGCCGTGCGCGCAGCCGGTCGGGCAGCGTGTCCTGGTCCGGACTCGCAATGCGGCGAGTATCCGTAATCACGCCGCGCTGCAAGGCATCGGTCGGTATTGCTTCGCAGCTGGTGATCTTCTTGCGTTCCTGTCCGTCGCAGAAGAATACGCTGTTGCCCAATGTGGCAGCAAGATCGGGATGGTAGAAACTCGCCGCGCCCTTGTTCTTTTTAATCGCGATCCAGCGCTTGACCAGTTCCGGATCCGCTTTGCCGTCCGAGTAGCGGATGATCCAGTCGTACAGGCCGCCGCGAATGACGGAAGCGCCGTTCAGATTACCCTGCGCGTCATAGTGTCCATGGAAACCGACGCGGGTCTGGTCGAGCGGATAGTCATCGGTGAACAGCCGCTGTTTGCCGCCCAGGAACATGCGCGAACACGAAGACACGCAATATCCCGATACGGCCGTGGTCACGCCCGCCTTGCGGAAGAACTCGCCGATCTCGTAACCGGTCCCGGCTTCGCCGCCATGCGAGTTGCGCAGGATGACCAGATCGATATGGGGATTGGCGGCAAACGCATCCTTGACCATCGCCCACTCGGCACCGTTGACCGGGCCGGACAGGATGATGGTGTTACCGAACTTTGCCAGGTCCATGGCGGACACGGGTGCTGCCGAGAGCGCCAGGACGCAGATTGCAGCAGCTTGGGATGCGAGACGTGATAACGACGGGCGTAATTTTATGGATGTCATTTTTATTTTTTCCAAACGAATCCCGATGGGTGGATGTCGCATTGAATCATATATCAACCTCTACAATGCCACCCTCCCAACGCCCTGCTTCGTTGTCGATAACGACGAGGCAATTGCCAGGTCCATCTGCCGCAACGACCAGTTCGCCGTCCGAATCCCAGAACGCGCTGCGGCCTGCACTCGCAAATCCACCCGAAGGCGCTGCATGATTCGCGAGCAGAACACCCATCTTGAAATCCACGGAGTATTGCCGTAGCAGGGACGAGTCCAATGCGTACCCGTTTTCGGAAATCAGGACACTTGCAAGATATAGCGAGGCGCCTTCGGCGGCTGCCGCAACGGCGTGGGCCCGGTGCGTCGTATCGGCGCAAATTGCCAGCGAGAATGCGTGCCCATTTTCATGCAGACGGAATGCGTCAATCGTGCCAGCCTGCACAAACTGTTCTTCCCCGGGATGCAGGTAGCGCTTGCGGTAGATGGATGTCGCGCCGCCCGGCGAATACACGATGGATCCTATGGACGGCAATCCGGCTTTTTCTCCAGCGACTGCCGCGCCGACAATGATCGTCATTCCCGCCTCGACGGCCATTGCCTGAATCGGAGCAAGCAACACGTCATCCGGTGCGACCACGCATGCGCTGAGGTGCGGCAGCTCGTATCCGCACACGGAGAGCTCAGGAAAAGCCAGGATGTCGACGTTGGCCTGGCGGGCGGACGCGATGAATTTCAGATGTAGCTGAACGTTCGCTTCGATATCCATGGGTACGGACGGCGATTGTGCTGCTGCGATTCTGATTGTGGTCATGGCAGTGAGAACAAGAAAAATGGAATTTCATTGCGATATTTTTACGTCAGGATCAGCCCCGGTTTGCGCTTTTTGGAGATGTGCTTATCCAAGCCGATACGCCCTGCTCGACACGCCCACCGAATTGCCATCGGGATCCTTGACGTTGGCAAACGCATAGCCGTTGGCCTGGTGCGTGCTGCCGAAGACCAGACCGCGTTGTGCGCTCTGCGTTTTGAAGACCTCCACATCCTCGACGCTGAACATGAGCTTCACGCCAGCCTGGCCGAGCTTGACGCTTTTGGCGGCCTGGTGGATCAGGATGCTGGCGCCGCTGGCGGGTGCGGTCAGCTCGATCAGCCCCTCCACCATTTCCCCTGAAGTTTCGAAGCCGAAGAACTGACTGTAGAAGGCGGCCGTGGCGGGTGGATTTTTTGCGTAGATGAGGATGGTGTTGAGTACTGGCGGCATGGCGACCCCAAGGTAGTTGGCGGGCTGATGGATATGGACGGTATTTTGTTGCCCGCAACTCTATCAAGGAACGCTATTTTTTTCAGCGGTATTTTTGCTTGCTCAACCGTCTTTCTTCAAACGCATTTCATGGCAACCGCCACAAAAGATGACTCAGCAAAAATCCCGGCTGTGGACGTTGATCTCGCCCAGCAGGTGCGACAGATCGACCAGCCGCTTGGCGACCAGATGCTTGACGCCGGCGTGGGTCTGCCAGATGCCGTAGACACCCAGCAAGGAGGCGTTGAGGACTTCGTTGCGCTGCTTCTCGACCAGCGAGGGCCAGATGATGACGTTGGTTGATCCGGTCTCGTCTTCGATGGTGAGGAACAGCACGCCCTTGGCGGTTCCCGGCCGTTGGCGCACCGTGACGATGCCGCAGCCGCGCGCGAACTGGCCGTCCTGGAACGTCGCCATCACGTCGTGCGGCAGGAATTTCTGTTTGGTCAGGATGGTGCGCAGCAAGGCCAGCGGATGGCGGCGCAGCGTCATGCCGGCGCTGCGGTAATCGGCGACGATGTCTTCGGCCTCGGACGGCGCCGGCAACTGCAAAGTCTCTTCGCGTGACGGCGCGCCGCGCAGCAGGTCTTTGGCGGGCGCGGCGTCGAGCGCCTGCCACAAGGCTTCGCGGCGGTGGCCGCTGAGCGTGGCCAGCGCATTGCCGGCAGCCAGCGCCTGCAGGTCGCGCTTGTGCAGGTTGGCCCGCCGCGCCAGGTCTTGCAAGTCGCTGAAGGCTTGTTCCAGGCGCGCCCGCTCGATGCGCAAGGACGGTTCTTCCTTGAGGCTGCCGATCAGCGACAGGCCCAGGCGCACGGCGGGTCGTTCGGCGCCGACTTCTTCCAGCGCGCTTTCCCAATTGCTGCGCGTCACATCCGCCGGCAGCACGCGCACGCCATGGCGTCGCGCATCCTGGATCAGTTGCGACGGCGAGTAAAAACCCATGGGCTGGCTGTTGAGCAGCGAGCACAGGAAAGCTTCCGGTTCATGGCATTTGATCCAGCTGCTGAAGTACGCCAGGTTGGCGAAACTGGCGGCGTGACTCTCGGGGAAACCGTAGTCGCCGAAGCCCTGGATCTGGCGGAAGATGGCGTCGGCAAACTCTTGCGTGTAACCGCGCTCGAGCATGCCGTCGATCAGTTTCTTCTGGTACTTGTCCATGCCGCCCTTGCGCTTCCACGCCGCCATCGCGCGCCGCAGGCCGTCGGCCTCGCCGGGCGTGAAGCCGGCCGCCAGCACGGCGATCTGCATTACCTGCTCCTGGAAGATCGGCACGCCGCGTGTGCGTTCCAATGCCTGCTTCAATATTTCCTTGGGATAGGTTTCCGGCTCCAGACCTTCGCGCCGCCGTAAAAAAGGATGGACCATGCCGCCCTGGATCGGCCCCGGCCGCACGATCGCCACCTGCACCACGAGGTCGTAGAAGCGACGCGGTTTCAGGCGCGGCAGCATGCTCATCTGGGCGCGGCTTTCGATCTGGAAGACGCCGATGGTATCGGCCTGGCAGATCATGTCGTAGGTGACCGGATCTTCGCGCGGAATGTCCTGCAACCCGAACGATATGCCGCGCCGCTTGCCGACCAGCTCCAACGCGCGCCGCAAGGCCGACAGCATGCCCAGCGCCAGCACATCAACCTTGAGCAGGCCGAGCGATTCGAGATCGTCCTTGTCCCACTGAATCACCGAGCGATCCGGCATGGCGGCGTTTTCTATCGGCACCAATCGCGACAGCTTGTCGCGCGCAATCACGAAGCCGCCGCTGTGCTGCGACAGATGCCGCGGGAAGTTGAGCAATTGCCGCGCCAGGATGGCCCACTGATGTGCGATCGGCGACTGCGGATCGAGGCCGCATTCGGCGAAGCGGTCCAGCAGGTTGTCGCGGTGGTCGAACCACTGCTGCGACTTGGCCACCTTGTCGACGATGGACTCGTCCACGCCAAGCGCCTTGCCGACGTCGCGCAGCACGCCGCGCGGCCGGTAGGTGTGCACGGCGGCGGCGATGGCGGCGCGCATGCGGCCGTATTTGCGGTAGATGTACTGGATCACCTCTTCGCGCCGCTGGTGCTCGAAGTCGACGTCGATGTCGGGCGGCTCGCCGCGCTCCTTGCTGATGAAGCGTTCGAACAGCATGGTCGAACAGGTCGGATCGACTTCGGTCACGCCAAGGCAATAGCACACCACCGAGTTGGCCGCCGAGCCGCGACCCTGGCGCAGAATGCCGTTGTCCTTGGCGAAACGCACGATGTCGTAGACGGTCAAAAAGTACGGCTCGTAAGCCAGGTCGTTGATCAGCGTCAGCTCATGTTCGAGCTGTGTGGACACTGACTCCGGGATGCCGGCGGGATAGCGCAGGTGGGCGCCGAGATAGGCTTCCTGCCGCAAATACGCGGCGGGCGTCTGGCCTTCAGGCACCAGTTCTTCGGGATATTCGTAACGCAGTTCATTGAGCTTGAAGTTGCACAGGGACGCGATGCGCAAGCTTTCTTCCAGCGCCGCCGCCGGAAAAATATTCGCCAGCCGCAACCGCGAGCGCAGGTGCTGCTCGGCGTTCGGCGCCAGGTCGTAGCCGCAGTCGCCGACCGCCTTGCCGAGCCGGATGGCGGTCAGCGTGTCCTGCAAGGGCTTGCGCGAACGCACGTGCATGTTGACATGGCCGACTGCGACCACCGGCAATCGACTGGACTCGGCAGCCTCCTGGACCACGCCGCGATGCAGGTCGTCGAGCGGCCGGTACAGCTGGGTCAGGCCTAGCCAGGCGCGCTGCGGAAAGGTGCGCGCCAACCAGTCGGCCTGCTGCGCCAGCAACGTGGCGTCGGCCGGATAATGCGGCGCCAATACCAGCAGGCAATCGGGCAAACCGCGCAAGTGCGCATGCGAGGCCTGCGGCGCGGAAAAATCCTCAATGCCGATGCGATAACTTCCCTTCTCGGCACGCGTGCGACCAAGCGTAATCAGCTCCGACAGGTTGCCGTAACCTTCGCGATTCTGCGCCAATGCGATCAGCGTGAGCGGCGGCTGCCCTGCTTCCCATTCAATGCGAAAACAGGATCCGATGATCAGCTTCATGCCGGCGTTTTTGCTTTCCACATGCGCGCGCACCACGCCCGCCAGCGAACATTCGTCGGTCACGGCCAGCGCCGTGTACCCCAGCTGCACCGCGCGCGCGGCGAGCTCTTCGGCATGCGAAGCGCCTTCGAGGAAGGTGAAGTTGGACAGGCAAAACAGTTCTGCGTAATCGGGGATCCGCACCGGCATCGACGTGGGCTTCTCAGGCATGGAGCACCTCCCTCAGCCGAACACGCCGTGCAGATACCAATGCGGTTCGACACCGTCGACATCGCCGATGCGCTCGCGATAGATCCAGTAGTGGCAATGATCGGCGCCTGCCGCGATGTAGTAGTCGCGCGTGACCAGCAGCCCGTTCCACCAGCCGGCTTCGATGCGTTCGGGTGGCGACACCGGGCGCAGGCGCGAGCCGTAATACGGCCGGTGCTGGCGCATGACCAGCGCCACCGGCTTTTCCAGCAGCCAGCCCGGACGCGGCGGCAACGGGCGCGCGTCGAGCGGCGCGGCCGGCTCCATCACGGACACCCAGCGGTTGGCCTGCTCCGGCCGGTAGTCGGCCAGCGGCGACGGCTGCAACACGTGTTCGGCGCCCAGCCGCGCCACCAGCAATTCGACCAGACGCTTGTAGTCTTCCGGTGTGCCGCCCGGCTCGGGAAACAGGCTCTCGCTGGCCGGCGCCATGGCTTCGGTGCGCGCCGCTTCCAGCACCACGGCGATGACGGGGGCACTGATCTCGAGCTGCGCCAAGCGCTCTTTCAGCAAGCGGATCAGGTGCGCGTCCTGCCAGGTCGGCTCGGCCAGGGCGAGTTCGATCACGGTCGGCGCGACGGCCTGGCGGCCGCGTTCGTGCTCCAGTTGCACGCACACCTGCGTGACCGCCAGCTGGCGCGCCGTGAGCCAGCCGCACAGTTGCGCCAGCAAGGCTTGCACGGTGTGCTGCGCAGCCTCGGCATGTTCGATGCGCTCGGTCAGTTCGATGCGCTGGCGGAAGCTCGGCGGCGTCTCTATCCAGGCATGCAGTTCCGTCGCTTCGCCGTAGGCGCAATCGAGCGCATCCAGCATGCGGGTGTCGCCGCGCCGCTGCAGACCGGCGCGCGGCAAACCACGCAGGTCGGCGAGATTGCGGCAGCCGATTCCCTTGAGCCAGTCGAGATAAGGCAGCGCGGCCGGCAAGGCGCTTACCGGCAAGCGATCAAGGCGGCGCTGCAGGCGCGGCCTACTCAGCGTGCGCGGATGATGATGACCCGGCAGATGGCAATGGCGCGCCAGCAAGGCGGCGCCGGCTGCGGTCGGGGCGCAGCTGACGGCGGCGGTCAGACCGAGCTGGCGCACGGTGGCGCGCACGCGCCGGCACAAGGCGCGAATGCCGCCGAACAAACGCAGGCTGGCGCCGATGTCGAGCACGATGGTGGCGTCGTCGCTGAAGGCGGCTTGCGGCGTGTATTGCAGCAGCGCGGTGGCGGCGCCGGACAGCGCCTGCGCTTCGCGCTCGATGGCGCGCTCGTGCATGTGGGCGCGCGGCAGCAAGGCCAGCACACCGCCGCGGCGCATGCCGTAACGCACGCCGGCGTCGCAGGCCGGCTGCGACGCCGCCATGACGCGGGTGTGCTCCAGCACGACCGCGTCAGCCTCATCCGACCAGTTCGGATAAAACACTTCCAGCGGTAACAGGGGCAGGTGTACGGCGATCCACAGACGCATGATGCAAAAGATTCAGAGAAGGCAGTGAAACAAACAAGGGGGTGTCGCGTTGCGGACCGCGCCGCTTGACGAAGCCGATATCGACGCCGCCCGCGGCGGCCGTCAGCGACAGCCGCAACGGCGCCGGCGAGGCATCCTGGGCGCAACTGAGCGGCCGCAGCATGACGAACAAGGTATTGCCTCCCTGCGCCGCCAGATGCAGCCGGCGCACGCTCTCCTTGCGCAGATTGCGCTGCCAGAACAGCAGCACGGCGCAACTGTCCGATTTCAGTATCTGCTCGGCGGCCCAGGCGGCGTCGGCGCTGGTGGCGGCGCGCACCGACAGCAGGCGTGCAGCATCAACGCCCAGCTGGCGCCAGCCGATCGCTTGCGGCGCGTGCGGCGTCTGCACCAGCGCAATACGGCGCGGCGCCAAGGCTTTCAAGGCAGGGCCAAGCAAACGCAACTCTCCCGCTCCCGGTTGCCGCAACAGCAAGTCGATCAGCGCCCCGGTCGGCCAGCCATGCCCCGGCAACTCCGCCGACAGCTCCGCAAAGCCGGTGTCGAGACAGCGCGCGCCGCCCCGCGCCAACTGCGATGCGCGCCAGAGGGAGCTGTGAATGCTTTGAGGACTGTCAATAATGTCAAGAGATGGCGGAGGCATAAGGCATTGAATACTGTGTTTATATACAGTATATTGCCAGCTCCGCTTAGTCAACCTGAGATGCGCGATTCGTCAATATCGGCGTTGCCGGAAAGAAATCATGCCAACTTCATGGAGCCACCCACGTGCCGGGCCACTGATCGCCATTGCGGCGGAACACTGCGCGCCGGTGGCCGTCGGGAGAGATGTCGAGATACTCGAGCTT
Source organism: Herbaspirillum sp. NPDC101397 (assembly GCF_044767325.1). Lineage (NCBI taxonomy): Bacteria > Pseudomonadati > Pseudomonadota > Betaproteobacteria > Burkholderiales > Oxalobacteraceae > Herbaspirillum > Herbaspirillum sp. NPDC101397. The sequence goes on along the minus strand of NZ_JBIWNS010000001.1, from coordinate 12,489 downwards.
GTCCAGCACCACGCGCACCGGGCAGAAATTCGCATAGCCGTCGCCGCTGCCCGGTTCCCGAACATGACCGGCTTCGGGCGCATCAAGCGGCGTGCCCGGTGCAAACGGCGTGCGGTACAGGATCAGCGTATGCGGTCGTGCGGCGCTCCAGATGGCGCGCCGTTCGGCCTCGTCGGCGCAGATCTGCGCGCGGCCTTCGAGGCGGATCTGCACGAAGTTGTCGAGATCGAGTCCGGTCATGGCAATGCGCGGATCGGCGCGCAGCTCGGCGACCTTGGCCGAACGCATGTCGGTGTGGAAGGAGATCGAACCGCCCTGCTGGTCCGCATCGCGCAAGACCACGGTGCGCACCTGCGGCATGCCGGCAGCCGCGCCGATGCCATTGGTGGCGGCTTGCCACATCGTCAACGGCGTGCGTTGCGGACCGGCGCCTGCGGCGAGTGCTTTCCATATTGCGGCGTGGATGTCGTTCAGTGCAGTCATGGGCGGTTCTTGCCTTCCGTCAGGGAGGCCGCCATTGTAATCGCGTCACCGCTGTTGCGGCGCGCATACGCCGTCCACGATGGCGCTGCGAAATATTTCTCGTCTCGGCTACAATATTTTCCCTCATGATCCGTCTTCATCCTGTCCATCAATCCCCAACCCCGGCTTCGGCCCCGCGCTCCCACCGCGGCTGCCGTCGACTTGCCGATTGAACGTCGCTCCCGCTCCGGTCGACCGGCACACATAAATACGGCGAGCGCATGCACGCCCGCTCCACCAAGAAAGAAAAGAACATGACTTCTGCAACCCCGGCAACTCCTGCTGCTCCTTTACAGTTTTCTCCTTACCAAAAGTTCGTCGTCGGCGTGCTGGCCTTCCTGCAATTCGCCGTGATCCTCGACTTCATGCTGATGTCGCCGCTGGGCGCGCTGATCATGCCGGCCATGCAGATCACGCCGCAGCAATTCGGCCTGGTGGTGTCGGCCTACGCCTTCAGCGCCGGCGTCTCCGGCCTGCTGACCGCCGGCTTCGCCGACCGCTTCGACCGCAAGAAACTGCTGCTGTTTTTCTATACCGGCTTCATCATCGGCACGCTGTGGTGCGGCCTGGCGCAGACCTTTGAAAGCCTGTTGATCGCGCGCATCGTCACCGGCCTGTTCGGCGGCGTGATCGGCTCCATCGTGCTGGCGATCTCGACCGACCTGTTCCCGCTGCAGATGCGCGGCCGCGTCATGGGCATGATCCAGACCGCATTCGCAGCGAGCCAGGTGCTCGGCATCCCGATCGGCCTGTACCTGTCGAGCCGCTGGAACTGGCACATCCCCTTCATCGCCATGGCCGGCATGGGGCTGGTCGGCGGCCTCATCGTATTCTGGAAATTGCAGCCGGTGGCCGAGCATCTGAAGCTCAAGCAGGAACACACCGCGTGGATGCATCTGTTCCACACCGTGACCGAGCCGAGCTACCTGATCGCCTTCGCCACGACGGCCCTGCTGATGACCGGCGGCTTCATGCTGATGCCGTTCAGCAGCGCCTACCTGGTGGCCAACCTGGGCATCGACATCGAACACCTGCCGACGGTCTACCTGATCACCGGCCTGTGCACCATCGTGTTCGGCCCGCTGATCGGCCGCGCCGCCGACCGCGTCGGCAAGTTCCGCGTGTTCCTGTTCGGCACTTGCCTGTCGATGATCATGGTGCTGGTCTACACCCACCTCGGCCGCATCACCATGCCGGTGATCATCGTGGTCAACGTGATCCTGTTCCTGGGAATCTTCTCGCGCATGATCCCGTTCCAGGCGTTGGTGTCGTCGGTGCCGGCAGCCACGCAGCGCGGCTCCTTCAACGCCATCAGCGCGTCGATCCAGCAATTGTCCGGCGGCGTCGCCTCGGTCATCGCCGGGCACATCGTCTCGTTCGGCGTGGACGGCAAGCTGCAGCATTTCGATACCGTGGGCTACATCATCGTCGGCACCTCGCTGGTGGCGCTGACGCTGGTGTGGCGGCTCAACCGCAACATCATGCGGCGGACCGCGGCAACGGCGGCGACGGCTGCATAGCGCAAACGCTGCAACCGGTGCAACCGGTACAACCGGCACAAATGGAGTCAATGGCGGCGCAGATAAAGCGACGCACGCAAATCGCATGCGCTACCATTGACGCCACGTTCCATTCCGCACACGTACACGCCAACGCATGACATCGAAAGCCTCACCGCCACCTGCCGACGAGCCGCCCCGGCGCCCCGCCCTGCGACTGGCCGAGGCCGTCTATGAAAAGCTGCGCGACGACATCTTCGCGTTCCGCTTGCTGCCGGGCGACCGCTTTGCCGAGAACGACGTCGCCGAACGCCTGCAGGTCTCACGCACGCCGGTGCGCGAAGCACTGATGCGGCTGCAGAGCGAAGGCCTGGTCCGCGGCTACTTCCGCAACGGCTGGGAAGTGGTGCCGATCGATTTCTCGCGCTTCGCCGCGCTGTACGACTTGCGCGAGATGATCGAGCTGCATGCGGTGCGGCGCATCTGCGCGGCCTCAGCCAATCCGGCGCGCGCCGCCTTGCTGGAAGAAGCCGGCGCCGTCTGGCGCGTGGCCCCGGCCGAACGCCTGAGCGACGGCCTCGCGGTGGCGGCACTTGACGAACGTTTCCACCTGGCGCTGGTAGCCGCCGCCGGCAATCCCGAAACCGACGCCGTCTATCGCCAGGTCACCGACCACATCCGCATCATGCGCCGCCTCGACTTCGCCTATGGCGACTGCATCGGCGACACCTACGACGAACACATCGCCATCCTTGACGCCATTGCCGCCGGCGACGCCGCACATGCGGGTGCACTGGCCGAACGGCACATCCAGGACAGCCACGCGGTGGTCCAGCAAATCACCATCGACCGGCTTGAACAAGTCCGCACCGAGATGGCCCAACACCCCTCGCCGGCACCCGCACGGCGCAAACGCTTCGGCTGAAGCACGCATTTAGTGCAGCTTACCGGGCGCTGAAAGTCCCGCCCAGTCAGCACTTCCGGCCGATCATCTGCCGCTTTTATCCTGACACCGCCGGTTTTCTCCGGCATGCGCAGCACTCTTCCATCGCCCTGAAGCAATGCCTGCCCAATGGCACGCTTCCTGCATTCGTTTTGCCCTTGAAATTTATGCATACATAAATTGACAACGGCCTGCAAAGCGCCATTTCCCGCTATTCCCCTGCGGCTCCCACTTATTCCAGGAGAAAAACATGACCACCCTGACCAACACCTCAGCGCCCCTCGGCGCCACAGGATTGCTGCAGAATCGCTGGTTCCAGTTGCTGATCAGCCTGATTTGCATGATGGCGATTTCCAGCCCGCAGTACGTCTGGACGCTGTTCACCAAGCCGCTCTCGGCCAAGCTCGGCGTGCCCCTGTCGGAGCTGCAGATCACGTTCTCAATGCTGATCGTGCTGCAGACTTTCTTCTCGCCGTTCCAGGGCGGCCTGATCGAACGCTTCGGCGCGCGCCGGCTGATCTCGATCGGCACGCTGATGTCGGGCCTGAGCTGGGTGCTGGCGTCGCAGGCGTCGAGCATCGGCATGCTGTACCTGAGCTACGGCCTGGTCGGCGGACTCGGCACCGGCATCGTGTATGTCGGCGTGGTCGGCCAGATGGTGCGCTGGTTCCCTGATCGCCGCGGCTTCGCGGTCGGCATGGTGGCCGCCGGCTACGGCATGGGCGCAATCCTGACCACCTTCCCGATCTCGTCAGCGCTGGCCGGCCAGGGACTGGAAAGCACGCTGTGGCAGTTCGGCATCATCTTCGCCGTGATCGGCGTGATCGCCTCGCAAGCGCTGCGCTCGCCCGACCCGCTGACGGCGCTGCCGGCAACGCGCGTGGCGCAATCCACCGGCAACGACCTGGCGCCGCGCCAGATGCTGCGCACGCCGCTGTTCTGGCTGATGTTCTGCATGATGACCATGATGTCGACGTCCGGCCTGATGGTGACCTCGCAAATGGCCAGCTTCGCACGCGACTTCGGCATCACCAATGTGATGGTGTTCGGCCTGGCCGCCCTGCCGCTGGCGCTGACCATCGACCGCCTGACCAATGGCCTGACGCGCCCGTTCTTCGGCTGGGTATCAGACCATTTCGGCCGCGAAAACACCATGTTCTTCGCCTTCGCACTGGAAGGCGTCGCCATGGCGCTGTGGCTCATGACGCGTGACAACGCGGTCTTGTTCGTGCTGTTGTCGGGCGTGGTGTTCTTCGGCTGGGGCGAGATCTTTTCACTGTTCCCATCGACGCTGACCGACACCTTCGGCACGCGCAACGCGACGGCCAACTATGGCTGGCTGTATATTTCGCAAGGGATTGGATCGATTCTCGGTGGGCCGTTGGCGGCGCTGATGCATGAGAAGACCGGTAGCTGGCATCCGGTGTTTGGGACGGCGATTACGCTGGATATTCTGGCTGCGGTGTTGGCGTTGCTGGTGTTGAAGCCTTGGCGCAAACGTTATCTGACGCAAGCAAGATAAGCCTGTTTTTTAAAAAAGAAAATGCTCCTTGCCATCCATGTCCGGAGAGTTTCGATATTTGATCGACCGGACCGGATGCAAGGAACTGCCGGCATGCCATTGCCGTGAGCGCGATGCTCTATTCCATCTTTTCCGGTACACCGGCATCGCTAGCTGAGGTCAATCCCAGTTCGGCCAGTATCTCCTGGGTATGCACGCCGTGTTCCGGCGCCGGATATCTGACAATGCAAGGCGACCCCGACAATTTGACCGGAAAACCGACCATCCTGACCGCCCCGCGCCCCGGATGCTCCACCTCCAGCACCATTTGCTGATGCCGTATCTGGGGATCGCTCAACGCTTCACCGACGTTCTGCACTTTGCCGCAAGGAACGCCGCCGTCGTTCAGGCGCTGAATCCAGTTGGCCTGGGTGTCGGTGCTGAATCGCACATCAAGCAAGATATTCAGTTCCCGCCGGTTCGACATACGCAGCTTGTTCGTATTGAAACGCGCGTCCGACATCAGATGCCCGAGACCCAACAAACCCAGCAAGCGCCGCAAGATGTCATCGGTGCTCGGCGCGACGGCAATTTCGCCGTCGCTGGTATTGAACAAGCCATACGGTGAAGTGATGGGATGATCGTTGCCGGTGCGCACCGGCAGCTCCCCGGTGGCGAGATAGTCGGATGTCAGGTAGGCAAACATGCTGAGCATGCCATTCATCATGGCTGAATCCACATGCTGTCCCTGCCCGCTCTGGTCGCGCGCACGCAATGCATTGACCACGCCATAGGCGGCGTACAAGCCGGCCACCAGATCGGTGATAGGCGGACCGCAGCGCAACGGCGACTGGTCTTCGGCGCCGTTGGTGCTCATGAAACCGCTCATGGCTTGGATCACGAAATCGAATGCCGGTCGCTCTGCATACGGCCCGCTGGAACCGTAGCCGGTGATGCTGGCGACCACCAGCCGCGGATTGATCTGCTTCAGGCGCTCTTCACCGAATCCCATTTCGGCCAGCACCCCGGGGCGAAAATTCTCCACCAGCACGTCGGCGCTTTGCAGCAACTTCAGTAGTACCTCCTTGCCGGCGTCGGAGCGCAGATCCAGGGCCATCGAACGCTTGTTGCGATTGAACGAGGCGAAATACCAGCTGAAACCGTTGACGCCGGCGCCGGCCTTGCGGATCGGATCGCCTTCTTTCGTTCCTTCGATCTTGATGACGTCCGCGCCCATGTCGCCCAGCAGCATCGTGCAGAACGGACCTGAAAGGATACGAGTGAGATCAACGACCCGGATGCCGGAAAGAGGTTGTTCCATCGTCGTCCTCCTAACCTGCCGCAGTCGGTACGGCGCTGCTCGGATGCAGCTTGAGCCGTTCGCCGGCTCTCATTACCTGGCCCGGCAATGGCTTCTCCAGCGCCGCTTCCATCATGAGTGCGACATCGATGGATTTGCGCAGATCGACGCCGGTCTCGTAGCCGCTCTCGGCCAGCAGGTAGACCAGGTCTTCGGTGCAGATGTTGCCGGTCGCACCGGCCGCGAACGGACAACCGCCAAGGCCGCCGACAGAGGAGTCGAAACGGCGTATGCCCTCTTCCAGCCCGACCACGACATTGGCGAGACCGACGCCGCGCGTGTTGTGCAGATGCAGGCTGATCTTGAGCTGCGGGAACTGGTCTTGCAGCATGCGTACGGTAGAGCGCACGTTATTCGGCGTGGCCATGCCGGTGGTATCGCCCAGCGTCAGGTGATCGATGCCGAGCGCGACGTAGGCGCGCACGATGCGCAACACGTTGACGGCTTCGATCTCGCCTTCGAACGGACATCCGAACGCCGTCGCCACCGCACCGACCGCGCCGATGCCGGCTTTCTGCAAGGTTTCCATGATGGGAGCGAAGCCGTCGATGCTGTCCTGGATGCGGCGGTTCAGGTTCTTGAAGTTATGGGTTTCGGATGCCGAGCAGAACAGCACCGCCGCATCGAGACCGGTGGCGGCGGCACGTTCGGCGCCCTTGACGTTGGGCACCAGCGCCATCAGGCAAGTGTCGGCGCGGCGTTTGACGCCGGCCATCACTTCCACCGCATCGGCCAGTTGCGGCACCGCCTTGGGCGAGACGAACGAGGTCACTTCGAACTGCCGCAAGCCGCTGTCTATCATGGCGTTGATGATCTCGACCTTCTTGGCGGCGGGAATGATCTTCGCCTCGATCTGCAGGCCGTCGCGCGTGCCGACCTCAATGATGTCGACCCAGTTGGCGGGCTTGCCGGAGGACGTTGCGGAAGGGTTTTTCATGGTCTTTCCTTTACTCAAAATTCATTCAAAAAAAGTGCGCTGAAATCAGAACGTTTCATTTACTTGACCAACAGCGTCGGCAACCACGTCACCAGATGCGGGAACACGGAAATCAGGAACAGCACCACCAGCGACCAGCCAAGGAACGGCAAGGTCTCGACCGCCACCGACCAGATCCGCACCTTGCCAATGGCAGAGGTAATCAGGATCAGCAATCCCACCGGCGGATGCAGCATGCCGATCATCAGATTGACGATCACCACCGTGGCGAAATGGATCGGGTCGATGCCCAGCGCCGCCTGGATCGGCAGCAGCGTCGGCACGAACATCACCAGAGCCGGCAAGGGTTCGAACACCATGCCCACCACCAGCAACATGACATTGACCACCAGCAGCACCACCAGCGGATCCTTGGAAATACCGAGTACGGCATGGGCGATCGTGGTCGCGATGTGCGCCTCGCTCATCAGCCACGAGAACGGCCCCGCCGCCGCCAGCAGGAACATGATCACCGCCGACGTCTTGCCCGCCGAAAAGAACACCTTGGCCAGATCGCGGAAACGCAGGTCGCGGTAGATCAGCACACCCACCACGATGGCGTAGATGCAGATCGCGCCGCCGGCTTCGGTCTCGGTGATCCAGCCGGAACGGATGCCGACGATCACCAACAGCGGCACCATCAGCGCCCAGATCGCGATGCGCGTACTGCGCACCTGCTCGCGCCATTGCACGCGCGGCTTGGCCAGGTAGTGATGGCGCTTGGCGGTATAGGAACAGATCGTCACGAAACCGCCGAACAACATCATGGCCGGCACGATGCCCCCGAGGAACAGCTTGGCGACAGAAATGTTCGCGATCACGGCGTAGATCACCATCGGGATCGACGGCGGCAGGATCGGCCCCAGCAAGGCGCCGGCGGCGATGACGGCGGCGGCGTAGCCGGGCTTGTAGCCTTCCTTCTTCATGGCCGGGATCAGCATCGCGCCGGTCGCGGTGGCGTCGGCCACGGCGGAACCGGAGATGCCGGCCATGACCAGGTTGGTGGTCATCGCGACTTGCGACAGGCTGCCGCGGAAATGGCCGACCATGGCGGTAGCCCATTCCACCAGCCGGCGCGTGAGGCCGCCCTGGTTCATGATCTCGCCGGCCAGCACGAACAGCGGCACCGCCACCAGCGCAGCGCTGTCGACGTTGGACATCAGCGTCATCGGCGCCATCACCGGATCGACCGGGCTGCCGGCATGGAAGAACATGCCCGCCAGCGCCGCGACGATCATCGAATAGCCGACGTCGAGCCCGATCATCAGCAACAGGAAGAACATCAATACGCTAATGATGATGATCATCGTCGTCCTCCTTCGGGGAAAAACGGAAGCGGCCGCCGGTGCAACGATCGGCCAGGCGCAGCAGCAGGAACACGATCATCAGGCCCATGCCGCTGAGCAAGGCGGTATACATCATCTCGTAGGTCATCGACGTGCCCATGATGACCTGATAGCCGCCCACTTCCAGCAAAGGCAGGCCCACCATCAGGATGATGACCGACACCGCCAGCATCGCGAGGTCGAGCACAATCGCGATCGCGTTGCGGAAACGCGGCGGCGCAAAGTGACTCAGCAACTCGATGCGGATGTTGACGCGATCGCGCACGCCCGCTGCGATGCCGATGAAGGTCAGCCACATCAGGCCGACGCGGGCATATTGGTCATAGGCATCGAAGGTCGACTTGACGACGTAGCGGTCGATCACCTGGCCCACGGTGAATATCAGCACCGCCGCCAGCGCCGCCACCAGGACCACGCGCGTGGCCATGTCGAGCACTCTGACCGGCAGCGGCGCGGTTTGCCTGTCATCGCGATTGTCCTCACGATCGCGGCGTGCGGCTTCTTCCCGTTCATCGCCATCGTGCGTCCTGAGCGGCTGCTTGACCATGACCGCCTCCAGGGGATCGGTGATGTTCATGATCAATCACCCTGCTCTTTGTGGACGCGATCAACCAGACCGGCCGGCCACAGCTTGCCGTCCTGGCTCTTTTCCACGCCGGCAAATGCTGCGCGGAAGGCGGCCTTGTCGGGTACGACATAGGTGGCGCCGGCGGCCTTGAGGGTGTCGATACTTTCCTTTTCAAACTTCTTGGTCAGGTCGGTGGTCACCGCGCCGGCTTCCTGCGCGGCTTTTTTGAACATGGCCTTGTCGGCGTCGGAGAGTGTCTTCCACAGTCGTTCGGAAACGAAGAAGCCGACGATTTCATAGACGTGATCGGTGGCCGACCAGAACTTCGCGGTCTCATGGTATTTGGCCGGAATGGACAGATCGAAGCCGTTGTCCTGGCCGTCGATCATGCCGCGCGAGAGCGCGCTGTAGATTTCCATCATGCCCATCGGCGTTACCTGCACGCCGATGCGCTCGAACGACGCTTTCAGGATCGGAATGGTCGGAATCCGCAAACGCATGCCGCGCAGGTCTTCCGGCTTGCGGATCGGTCCCTTGGTGGTCTGGATGGCGCGCGCGGAACGCTGGCCCCAGGCGCCGAAGACGCGCACGCCAGAAGAAGCGGCGACCTTTTCATAGATGCCGTTGAATTCGGCGTTGTTCAGGATCTTTTCCGCCCACTCGCCGTTCTTGAACAGGTAAGGAACGTAAATGATGTTGAGCGGTTCGCCGCCGCGCACGAAGCTGATCGACGACAAGCCGAAGTAGCCCATGTCGACGGTGCCGACCTGCATGGCTGACAGCAATTGAGGAATGTCGCCGAGCTGGCCGTCGGTATAGAGGCTGACCGAATAGCGTCCTTTGCTTTCCTTGTCGACCAGTTCCTTGAAGTGCTGCAGCGCTTTATGCCAGGGGCTGTTGGTGATGGCGATGGTCGCCATCTTGATGGTCTTGGGCTGAGTCTGCGCCACGGCCTGGCCGCTCAAGGCGGATAAACCCGACACGCCGATGAAGGCTGCAAATAAGCCTACGAACAATTTGTTTCGCATTTTTGTCTCCTTGCTGGTCTATAGTCCCGCTTATGGAATGCGGGTAGGAAAAACCTTGCGTCGCCGCCTGTGCCGGCGGCTGGCGCAAGTGGTGTTCAGAACTCCCAGTGCACCGGCGCCGCGCCGGCGACCGGCGAGCGGAAACTGGCGACGCGCTGGCCGAACAGCGACGCCAGATAAACGGTTTTCAGGTCGGGGCCGCCGAAGCTGATGCCGGACAGATTGGCCATCTTGCGCTGGCCGCCGGAATCCAGATGCTTGCGCGTATAGGTGCCGTTCTGGAATGCCTGCTCCACTTCTTCCAGCCAGGTGCGGTCGACGTCTTCAAGCACCACATGCTGCTTGCCGTCGGGGGTGGCGCGGATGACGCGGTTGCTGACCACGCTGACGATCCAGATGCCGCCTTCTTCATCGAACGTGAATCCGTCGGGGAAGGTGCCGGCGCCGTACTGTGCGAAGACTTCCTTGCGGCCCAGGCTGCCGTCGTCGCGGATCGGAAAACGACTGGTGCAGCGCGCAATGGTTTCGTTGACATACAGCCATTTGCCGCTCGGGTCGACGATGGCTTCGTTGGTGAAGCCGATGCCTTCGGCGACCACCCGTGCGCCACGATCGTCGATCAGCACGATGTAGCCGTCGGCATGTCCCTTCTTCATCGATTGCTCGCGCGGCACCAGGCGTGTACTGACCGTGACCCAGGTCCGCCCGAGGCGATCGATGCCGACGAAGTTGGTCGGCTCCAGTTTACGGCCGTTCAGCTCCAACAGCAGCGGCGACATTTCACCGGTGCGCGACATGTGCCAGACACCCCCGCCCGGCCCGAGATCGGCCATCAGGAAGTCCCTGTTCGGGAGCAAGGCGATGCCGTTGGGCAAGAACCCTTCCGGCGCACCGCGCGCCATCGTGCGCTCAGTAGTGCCGTCGGGATGGATGATGTTGATGCCGCCGCGGCGATCCGGCAAAAACAGATCGCCGGATTTGGTGGCAAGTACGCATTCTCCTCGTTCGATATCGTTGCCGATGAATTCGACGTCGTCTGGCGTCAGGGTCAGCATGGGGACTCCTCACAGTGAAATTGTCTCGAAATAATGTGTGATTGGCAGTGCAGCATTTCGCTGCCCGCCGCTCTTTATGGATTTCACAGCCGGCTGTCGGAACAGCAGGCATGGAGGGATTCTGTGGCTTGGCCTTCGGAGCAACAAGCAATCATTCAGAAATCCCCCCATCTCGAAACGAGATGGCTCGGAAACTGAAATGAGGAGTTGCACACCGGACGGTGACGGAAAGGGATGGTCTGAAAAACTGCCCTCGGACGAACAAGGATCTGCTTGTCTGCTTGTTATGTGCGATGGAGATTCATGACGTCGAACAGGCTGTGCTGGAAGCGCTCCTCGACGCCGCGCTGCTTCATGTGCTCGACAAATGCCTTGGCGGCGGGTGTCAGTTGCGCCCCTTCGCGCACGGCGATGCAGATCATGGGACGCGCCCACGAATCGCTGAGCGGAATGAATTTGAGGCCGAAGGTCTGGCCGTGAGAATGAGCAAAGAACAGCGGCACCACGCCGATGCCCATGCCGCATGCCACCATGCGGCAGATGGTTTCATACGAGATCACCCGGATATGCGTGTGCTTGGGCTGGTTGAAATTGAGCGCTGCGTGATCGAGAAGCGAGGCCATGGCGCTGGCGCGGGACAACTCGACCTGCTCATATTCCAGCGTATCGACATAGGCGATCTGCTTGTGTGCTGCGAGAGGATGGCCGATCGGCATCACGACAGCAAGACTCAGCGTGCGATACGGAAAGGTCTGTAATCCTTCGAGGCTGGAAATCTCCGGGGCAATGCCGACGTCGGCATTGCCTTCGACCACGGCACGGAAAATGACCGGCGTGGACGATTCTTCCAGTTCGATCTTGATGCCGTGATGGACCCCGACGAAATCCTGAATGTCGCCCGGCAGGCGCGACGACAACGACGACACACTGGCCTGCACTTTGACGCGACCGCGCACGCCTTCGACGTATTCCGACATTTCGCCGTACATGCGCTCCATGGTCTGCAACAGCATGCGCGCATGATGCTGCAAAGCCTCACCGGCGGGCGTCGGCGTCACGCCTTTGACGCTGCGTTCGAGCAAGGGAACACGGAACAAGGCTTCCAACTCGCCGATGCGCTTGCTGACCGCGGAGGCGACAATGCATTCGCGCGCGGCGGCCTTGGCAATGCTGCCTTCTTCCAGAATTGCCAAAAACAATCGAACGGAAAATGGATCGATATTTCGCAAAATCTCGCTTCTTCAGTCGGTCGGATCGGATTCGGGAACACCCGAAAATCGCCAGCGTTCAGGCGGCGGATGTCGGCGTCAGGCACTTAGAATACGCTTGTTTGCAGACAGGCGCATGGCGCCGGCCAGGACGGAGAAGAAGTACCGCGGCGGAGAAGAGAATCGCCGCGACGTTGAGGCAGGATCGGCATGCCCGCGTACCAACATGGACTCTTTCCGGTCCTCAAAAAAGAAAAGGTGCGCCGCGGCGCACCCTAGTCAGGTCTCAGAGGTATGTCTCCTCCTTAATATACCCTGCGTCCAGCGTGCTGGACGCCTGAGTATCCGGTTGCCGGCTTGGCGTTTTAATAATTAGTGATGGGCGCCGCCGCCGAGATATGCTGCTTGCACCGCCGGGTCGTTCTGTAGCTTGTCGGCCGGGCCGTGCACGGAAATCTTGCCGTTTTCCAGGACGTAGCCGTA